>CALWXF010000006.1 GCA_944385445.1 uncultured Oscillospiraceae bacterium | reverse complement strand
TTGAGCTGCTTGCCTAATTCCTTGATGTCAAAGGCCACAATGCGGTTTTCGATGTTGACGTTGGTGCGGTGGTTAAAGACGTTCAGGCTGCCGTTTACATACAGGTCAAGGGCCTGCGCCACCCGGTCGGCCTCCGGGATATGTGTCGAACTGCTCACGGGATAACTTTTCTCCACGGGGAAACATTCCGGTGAATCGTGCGGGGGAATCTCCCTCGGCCTTACGGATGTAATTGCGCAGGCGGCTGGCGGTCTGAAGGAACTCCAGATGTTCTTCCGCCAGGAAGTAGGTAGAACTGCCGCCCTCCGTGACATGGAAGACGGCAAAGCGGCGGGCGGCTTCTCGTGCTTTTCGCTCCTCCTGATCCTCCTTCCAGATTTCAGCACTGATGCGTTCATACTCTCGCTGGGGGAGCTGGTTGCACATCTCGTCAATGACGTCCTCCAGGTGTTCCTCCAGCGTTTCATCTTTCAGATGCTTGCTGAGCGCATCGTACCAACGCTGGTCAATCCAGAGGGTGATATCCTTGCTGTTCACTGTGTCACCTCCGTTTCCTCCACGGGCTTGGGCGTGACGGGTTTGGGGTTGCGCCGGGATCTGGTGGGAGCAGACGTGTCAGTCTCATCGATGTACTCACGCACAGGGGCAGGGACATACTTTTCGTAGAGCTTTACCAGGGCATCCGTCATCTCACGCTCCAGCTCCAGATCTCGCTTGCTCATGTAGCGTTTCAAGGCAGAGAGTTTTTCCTCGTCAAAAGAAATGGTCAGGTTTACTTGTTTCATTGGCACTTCCTTTCTCAGTCGTAATTGATGTATTCAATCTCCAGCCAGTGGGGGCATAGCCGATGGTGGAGGGTTCCGGGTCGAGTTGGATGAGACAAACACAGTCTGTTCTCCGAAATGAGAAAGGCCGGAGCGTTCGCTCCGGCCTACACAGGGGTAAGATCAGTTTGGATTTGTATCCTGGGCAGAATAGCTCATCCATCTGGATGGGCGTTTCCTCCAGCAGAGTTTACCGACAAGATGATCAGCGGAATGGAAAAGGGGACCGCATCTATGAGATGCGATCCCTCTGCATTCTAGCTGGTCACATTGTCAACTCGGGGTACCTCGACTGTTGCTCCTGCTGCATCAGGAGGTTCATATTGTAGTCCAGTATCTTTTCCTTACGCTCTGTCAGCATGGTGAGGTAGAACTCCCGCTGGAGCGGCTGGAGCTCTGGAATTCCATCCAGGAACTTCTGTATCCTGTCCAGATCGATTCGTGCGGCGATCCGTCTGAGTGCATCATTGCACTCCGGATAGCGCAGGGAAGCGATGAAATCGAAGTACGGAATCTTCACACCGTTTTCTTCAATGGAAGATGCGGGGAACACATAGATTCGCCGGTCCATTTCTTCCTGTGACTTCAGTACCTCTGCCATGTGGGGCAGATCCAGCTGCGGATAGAGACAGGAGCCGCAGTCATAGACCGGCGCAATCTCCACGCTTTGCTCCTCCTCATTTACCAGCAGGCCCCAGTTGCCGTTATGCCGGTCAAAGTTTCCGAGAAGCGCATCCGCAATAAACATATCCCAGAAAAATTTCCGAAGTTCATCTGCTGGATATAATGTTTGCTCATCAATAGCCTGCAGAATCGATGACAGCTCCTTGCCGTAGCCATTTTGCTCACTGTCGATACAGGTGTTCTTCAGTTGGGCGAACTCAATCAGCCGCTTTCCGCCCTCTGTAAAATCACGGCAGGCAACCACCAGCTTGCTTTTGCCCCGACGATCCGTGTAATTACCCAGCAGGGTATCCTGTACCCGGAAGCCCAGCATCTCGAAAATGTGACAGGCCACATATTCGCTGATGCATCCGTTGGTGTAGCTCATCTCTTTGTTCCGACTGGGGCGTGGAGGGAACTTCAGCATATAACTGGAGCCCGCATAGGAGATATTGATCTTATTTCCGTTCGCACCGCCATAGGCACGGAAACGGTTGACAGGGCAGTTGGTAAAATCGATCACGTGTCGTTCCTCCCCATTACAGATATTTTGCTCTCAGGTAGTCCGCCTGCTCTTGCGTGATGGCGTTGCTCCACTGGTTAGAGTTGATGGCGCCATACAGCTCTCCCCACAGGCAGTCCATGTAGGACACATGATTTTTCTCTCCCTGGATATATTCATCCAGGGCCTTTTGCAGGCTGGCCGGCAGGTCCCTTTCCAGATAGGAGCGGTCGTTTGGCTTCCCGTCCGTGGCCTGCCTTTGCTCTACAGTCATGGTCAGGAGCTGCTCCATGGGGATGTCCAGCGTGGCAGCAAGCTTGCTCAGTGTCCCGGCATTGCACCGCGTCAGCGACGTTTTGCCCGAGCAGATGTCCGCCAGCGTGGCCCATGGAACCCCGCTGCGCTTGGAGAGCTGGTAGCGGGAGAGACCCTTTTCCCGCAGGACTTGTTGAATCGTCATATGCATCACCCGTCTCCGATTATATCGGTATCCCGATAACCAGTCAAGGGGTGCAGGCACAGCCAAATCGAAGGTGATGGTCAGGTTCACTTGTTTCATTAGGCACCTCCTTAGTTGTAGTTGATATAGGGAATCTCCAACCAGTGTGTCCATCCTCTGCCTTCCAGCTGGGTCTTCACCACACCGCATTGGGTGTTCATGGCTTCGATGACATAACCGTCGCCAACGTACACACCGATGTGTCCGTTTTGCCAGACTGCCAGACCAGGTGTGTCCGGCATGGTATTGATGGGACCAGACACGGAGGCGGAGTAGAACATTTGGTTGGCGCCCAGGTCGGGCATACCGTTGGTGGCATAGCCGATGGTAAGTGTCTCCGGGTCGAGCCAGCCGTAGCCTTTGATCAGACCCACGCAGTCGGTGGTCCGACCGCCCAGCCAGTTGGAACGAATGAAGTCTGCGTAGGTGCCAACACCGTCGGGGTACTGTTCCTGCTTGTAGGCGAAGAGGGAATCGGTGAGGACATTGCCGTAGGTTCCCCACACATAAGCTTGAAGTAGTCTGCGGCCCGGCGGACGTCTCCACGAGGAGCCCTCTCCAGCATCATTCTGCGGATGGCCTCTCCATCAGGTGGCTCCAAATATCGCTGGGTCAGCTCCATCTCCTGACTGAGATAATCGTCGGTGAATTCTTCCTTGGAGAAGAATTTGTACAGCACATTGAAATCATCTCGGGTGTTCAGAGGCAGAAAGCCCAGCTCCAGAAGCAGGGCCATAGTTCGGTTCTTGACGCAGCAGAAGAGGTTGGTCAGGTCGCTGTTGAAGTCGTTGTAAACCTCCATACAGCCTTGTTGAATGGGACGGTTGAGGGTTACGGTGCCACTGCCGCCAAACACGTCGATAAACCGGGAAAAATGTGGGGGAGCCAGACGGTGGATCAGCCACAGTAGCTTGGCTTTTCCGCCCACCCATGGGATAAAGCTCTTCAATCGACGTCACCGCCAAAGGAGTCCAGAGATCGCTCCAGTCCCTCCCTGGCCAACTTCAGACCATGTTCCATGGCTCTCAACTGGCCAATGGTGGAGTAGACCTCTCGGGCAGTCACGGCATAGAAGTAACCGTCCTGGCTGCTGGCGATGGGGTGTCCCTTTTGCCGCAGACGGTGGACCTGTTTACGCAGTTCAGTGCCGCTGATGTGGAGTGCTGTCTCGATCTGACGGCTTTTCTGGATGTTTTTTCTGCCTTTGCACACGGCCTTCAGATAGGCCAATACCTGTTGTTCTCGCATCATTGTTCCTTTCCGGGGCCATACCCGAACAAGGAACAACAAAAAAGCAGGAGCCGTGTCCCTTTCGGGTACGGCCCCTGTGTGTTTTGTTTGGGAATATGAGATGGTTACGGTTTACTGCATCTGCATCCCTCCCAGTTTAGGGTCAGAGGTAGGGCAGAGGAGGGGTTCGCCATCTTCTCGTGCCACCAGCCCATAGGGGGTCAGGACTGCATTGGCATGATTCAGGATGTCTCTGCCGTAGGCATTGAGATTGACGTGCTCTTGCAGCATGGAAAGGGTTTGCTCATCCAAGATGGTGTGCAGCTTCTGGAGTGCCACCTCCTTGGGACTGCGCTGGTCGGGCTGGAGCAGGTAGTCGTCCAGATACTCCGCAATGCGGGAGGCAGCGACGACCTTGTGGCAGTCGGTGGCAAGGATGACTGCTTTGAGTTTGGTGAGCTGTCCATACCGCTCCAGGCATTTGATGGCCTCTGCCAGCTGATTCAGATCCTGGATGTCGTTGCACTCCAGGTTCTCCAGCAGATCGGGAATGGCGCTGTCCTCGGCCCAGAAGACCACCTGGTCCCAGGAAGCAGATTCGCCCAGCTCCTCCAGAACACGGGACAGCTGTCTCTGTGTGGCGGGGAGTTCCAGAGTAACCCTGGGTTCCTGTTGATTGAAACCTCTGGCCACCAGCAGGCGAATAGCGTAGGAGGGAGGCTTGGGAACTACGTCCAGGCTGTCATGTACCTGCTTGAGGTCTTCGTGCTGGATCACATAGCCATGGCTGACGAAGACGCCGCCCTCCTCAAATCGGGATTTTCTGCCGAGCATATCAAAGTCCAGATACTCAAAGATGGAGTCGGGAACTTTTTCAAGTGCAGGGATAAAACCGTTCTCGGCATAGAATCTGCCCAGATGCTCATCCGTTGTGGCGTTGACCACATGGCAGAAGTCTGTGCTGTAGGCCAGATCCAGCAGGGTGGAGAGAGGGATGGGGCCATGGTCCTTGGCTGCTTCCATCTGGACCAGTCCTTCGAAAGCGGCCTTTTCCATGTCGCTCAGCCTCTCCAGCCTGGTTAGCAGGGTGTTGAGCTGGTAGAGGTCACAGTCCGAGCCCAGATGGTCATGGAGAAAGGGGAAGGCTCCCGGATGGAGCAGTTCCAGGTCCGATTTTTCACCGGGGGCCATTTGGAGCTTATCCATGGCATCCTGGAGTTGGCAGTAGGTAGCCGGAAGCTTCAGGCAGCTGTATTGATTATGTTTCCCGTAGAGCGCAATGCACAACGCATTATCCAAGGGTCATTCCCCCTATCGTCGTTCCATGCTCCATATCCTTCGCCTCGTCCTGGGGACAAGGCTCACTCATTTCGCCGGAACTCCTCTCCCCACCAAACCCGCTGCGCTGGGCTTCGGCGGGGGCCCCGGTTTGTACATAGTCTTCCTGATACTTGGCAGGGTCTACGCCGGGGACATCCCAGCCACACATACTGCCCACCTCCATGGCCTGTCTCTGCCACATATCTACGCCAAGGTGCTCATTGAGCTGGTCGGCCAGCTCCACATTCCGCTCTTTGTCGCCGGTGTCCCACTCCGAGGGGTGGTAGCCGGTTTCACCTCGCTTAATGCAGATCAGCTGGCCCGTAGTGGGCAGGGTGGAGTAGCACATCTCCGGCAGTCCCTCTGCCAATTTGGGGGAGAAGCGCTCCTCCTCCGTCTGGATGCTCCAATCGTCGAAGCTCCACAGATGGACATACAGCTCGTCGTCACCAATGCAGATATCCCGCTGCTCAAATCCTTCACCCCAGCCGTCCGATGCCTGCCCAGAGATATAGTCTTTCAGGGTATAAAGTTCTTCCGGTGACAGGGCCCCTGCTACGCGGCATTCTGCAACACCCCAGAGCTGGCCGTTTCGATCCTCGACTGTGAACACTGCGGACTGGACTTTCTGGTTGACGCTGTCATCTTCGCTGTACCAGTGCATGAGCCCACGCTCCGTTTCTTCCGGCATACGATATTTGATCAGGGCGCTGAGAATATCACCTTCGTAGCCGCGCAGCATTCTGCCATCCAGCTGGGTACAGTCCTCCTCCATGTCGCCGTACTCGTTGCGGGTGTAGAGGTCTGCTGTCAGGGGCATATACAGCTTCAGGGTAGTGAGTTCCGGCGGGATTACGGAGAAGCTGTCCTCTCCGATAACCAGCGCAAGGCCGCTGCCGTTGTCCCACTTCATGTGGAACTGGCCGATATCGTCGATGTAGTCCAGGGTGCCGGTGCTGCCCGGCTCCAGCTGGGTATAGGGGTCTTTCATCTCTCTGAGTTTAATTCTGGTTCCTGCGGGGAATTGCTCTCGCAGGAAATTCAGCCATTCTTTGGAGACTGACATTCACATTCCTCCGATCTGAAAAGTTTGTTCTTCCTGGTGGGTTTCTCCCATCATCAGTACCTCCAGGCTCACCGTGCCGTGGTAGGCCACATATCCCCGGTCGGTAAATGCACCAGACTCCTGAGCCATGTGCTGTTGGCCGTACTTCTCGTAGTCATAGTAATCATCTAAATCAGGGTCATACTCAAAGTGGCCGGACTCCTGGATCATATAAATTCCATACTCTGACGGGGTGTGGGCACCAGGGGCAAATTCAAATAAGTCTAGATTTTTTGCCAGACAGCGGATCTGGCTGGCATTCTCCGGCTCAGCCAAGGCTACCACAGCCCCCAGCTTTTGAAGGTCATCCCGGTCAAGTCTGGCCACAGCCCATGCCAGGTCGTTGAGGTCGAAGATGCTTTCCTGTTTGAAATCCAGTGCCACATCCACCTCCATTGGGAATTCGCTGCTCCCTACTTGAAAGCACATATCCTCCGGGTCTTGGATGCCAGAACGAAGCATTCCACGTTCCAGCTGTTTCCTTGTGGCGGGGAGGTAGAGCCAGGTGGTGGTATTCTTGGTGTCCTCCGGCTCCCCCTTGGAGAGTAGCCCCAGGGACAGCACAGTATCATCGTGGATGTAGCAGGGGAGATGCTTGCCGTCGTAGAGTTGTTCCAGCTGCATCCCGTTGTCGTAGACCACACCGTAGGGGGTGACCACGCCTTGATTTCCCTCAATCAGGAGGAGGGCAGATTCCACACCATCTACATTCTCCAGTTCTTCCAGGCTGGCACAGCCGCCGTTGAGGTTCATATAGTGGCTGCGGCCCACGGATTCCAAATCAGAGAAGTCCGTGATGACGGTGGCCTGCTGACAGCAGAAGGATAGGTTGATCAAGTCTTTCAGGCTAGTGAGGCCCAGTTTCTCAGCCATGGCCTGGAACTGTGCCACCTCGCCATCATCGAAACTGTCCAGCCGCTTGGCCAGATAGTCCAGCTCGTCCAGATTCACCTGGGCTCCCTCCAGCTGATTCAGCACTGGCCAGGGGCAGTGGAGCTCGTCCAAATGGCAGTCCTGGTTGGAGGCATCCCCAATTTCCAGCGACTCCAGCAACTCCACACAGCTGTCATACTGCTCTTTGGGGATGGGAAGGGGAATGGTAACAACACCAAATTCCGGGTGGTTGATATTGCTCAATTCTGCGCGTATCATCTCTTTCTATCACCTGTCTTTCGATTATTTTGGATGGTTGCCATGGTGTAAATCAGCACCACAGCGGTACAAATACTCAGTCCCAGTGCTACCAACTGCAAATGGCTTTCAAGCTCGATTTCAGATTGTGATGCTTTCACTGAAACCTGCGTTTGTTGGATGTTGGGGGTGGTCACAGCGGGTTCCTGGACAGGAGTATCCTGCTCCACTCTCTGGCAGTACACCAGATACCGATAGGTGCCCACAATATAGGGGTGGCAGGTGAGCAAGGTCACCATGTCCTGGCCCGGCTGAATGGCCACAGCCTCCACTTCGTCGGACCAGATGATGGAGATTCCCGTCACCTGATAGGTCAGGGTTTCCCATAGGTTTGTGAGGTACACCAAGTCCCCCTCCTGAAGCAGCTCCACATCCCGGAACATAGCCGTGCCATTCCAGCCTCGGTGGGCGGCAATGACGCAGTTGGTGGAGATGCCTCCAATGGGCATACTGGTCTGACCCAGCACCGTCGCTCCATCGTTCATGTGCGCTCTGGAGGCTCCCAGATAGAGGGGTAAGGTGACGTCCATAGCGGGGATTTCTACATAGCCTACGGCATCATCGGCTTCCATTCCGTAGTCCTCTAAGTTCAATCCCGGTGCTTCATAGCTGTCCACACTGTCCAGGCCGGACTGATCCTGGGACAGCTGAAGGTTGTACGCCTCCATGGCTTCTCTCAGGTCTTGATGAATACCTGGCTTTTTCTGTCCCTGCTCCACCACGGCAACTTCCTCTTTCACCGTCTGCTCATACACAATGGGGGCAGTGATGGGCTGGCACAGGATTACCATCAGTGCCAAATCCACCGCCAGAGCCAGCCCCAGCAGCCATCTAGCCATGCCTGACACCTCGCTTGTTCCGCCAAATTACCACTGGAACAGCTACCGCCAGCATGGCAAGATAGATACCAAACCCGATGCACAGAGCTGTGCAGTATTCCCTCCACCAACTGCTTTCGTGGTTTTGGTTCTGGGCGGTTGCAACCACGGTGTCCTCTGCCGTCCATTCCGTCCGGGTGCCACGCACCAGCAGTCGGTGGGAATTCACGCCGTAGGGGGTGCAGGTGAGCAAGGTTACATAGTCCCCATGCGGGTCAATTCCAATCTGACTCACATCGTCGGGAAGCACCACGGAAATTTGATCCACCTCATAGGCCAGAGTTTCATCCAGCACCCGCAGGAAGAACACATCACCTTGTGTGAGCTGATCCAGGTCAGAGAGGAGTCTGGATGAGGCCAGGCCGCTGTGACCTGCCAGAACTGAATGGATTCCTGTACCTCCCACTGGGAGGGAACTGCCCTCCACCACCCCCACACCGACGGTGAGGGTGGTGGACTGAGTTCCGTAGTACACGGGGAGAATCACGTCGATGGCGGGAATCTCCAACGTGGCCAGCATCCCGCCTCCGGTGGGGTCCAGGGCGGTGAGGATGTCATTGTCTGGGGTTGGGGCACCGGAGACAGAGAATCCGGCAATGGAACAGCTCTGCTCCAGCAGATCCTGGTTGTAGGCTTGGGCCAGCTCTAGGGCTTGTTGGGTAGCCTGGTTGTCCAGCACCTCCACCGCCGTCTCATATTCTGTGATGACCTGGGAGCGGCTTTGTCCCGAAAGCCAGTTGCTGGCCATGGGGTAGAGCATCATCCCCACAGCCAGCACACAGCCCAGTCCCAACAAAAGGGGCGCTTTACTTCTTTTCATCCAGCTCACCCTTTCGCTTCCAGTAGCGAAGGGCGATACACCCGGTGAGCATCCCGCTGGCCAGCACGATGCCCACCACAGTGGTCACCATGGTGCCTTTTCCACCGGTCTCAGGCAGGTCGAATCCACGGGTGTTGAGGACAGTCAGGGGAACCAGGGCATTGCCGCTGTCTCCCATAGCTTCCATAGTGGTAGCATAACCGTCTACCTTGGCGGTGGCAGTGAGAGAGCCCACCTGCACACCGGGTGTGTACTTGGTGTCGATGTCCACGGTGATCACATCCTCCAGCAGGGTGTACCCAGCATCGGTCTGGGTCTCAGTAAGCTGGTAAGTGTCCTCCTCCATACCATACAGATACAGGTGGCCGGTCTCATCAGGGGTCATACGGGTGGCCTCGTCCACGTTGGTGGTGGTGCCGGTGGCGTAGTACACACCCTTGGCAGGGTTGGCCTCTGCCACCACATAGTAGTTGCCGGTGACGTTGGTCACATTCTGGGCAATGAACTGGACGGCATCAAAGTTGGCGCCTCCGGCGGAGAACTTCTTGGTGAGGTGGATGCCATAGCTGTACACCTTGGCTTCGTCGGTGAGGGTGTCGATATAGTCCTGGCTGGTGCGCTCCCAGGTGAGGGTGACGGTATTGGGGTTGCCCTCATCGCCCAGGATCATGTCCTCGGTGCTGTTGATCTTGGCGGTGTAGTACACCACACAGGTCCAGTCGGAGTACCGCCCTTCCTGCTGGCTGTTGTCCACGGGGGTATTGATGCGTTCCAGACCAGCCTCGTTGAACTGAAGGGTCATCATGGTGGAGCCATCGCTACCGCTCATATAGGACACATCGAAGTAAGTGCCCTGTCCCTTCTCATTGCACTCCCAGATCTCCACAGCATTGGCACCCTGGGTGGCAGGGGTGTTGGGGGTGGCAACGGTGTAGTCCTTTTGGGCCGCTTCATAGCTCTCATACCAGCACACGATCACGTCGTTCTGGTTGTACTCCAGGCCGGGAGAGAGAATATCCTCGAAGCGGTACTGGGTGAGCTGGGTGGCGTTGGAGGTGATGGTGGGCAGGGTGGACAGGTAGCGGTAGCCCATCACATCCCCGGTGCTGCCGGTGGCCACATCTCGGTAGCCCAGCCCATCAACGTCGCCGGAGAAGCTGATGCCGTGGGCCAGGTCACCCACCTCTTTCTCCAGGGTGGGGTTCCCGGTCTCGTTTTTGGGGTAGACATGGATATCGTAGAACCAGCCGTCAGCGGTCTGAGTGCCCGTCATGGGCAGGGACACCAGGAAGGGGTTGACGGTGGAGGTAACATTCTCCGGCACCTCGGTTTCCACCACCAGGTACAGGCCCAGGTCCAGGCCGTCCACGGAAGTGGTGCCGGTGATGTCATCGGTGAGAGGCATGGCGGTGCCGCTCTGGTTGGCCTCCGACTCCAGAGCATCCTTGGTGGCTCGGCGGTTGGCGGTGAGCTGTTCCTCCAAAGCGTCCATCAGGGTATCAGAGGTATACCAGGGGATGCCACCCTCAGTTTTCACCACGTCCTCCGAGGTGAGACCCAGCGTGTCCCGCACATCTTCGTTGTCCACCCCGTAGATGACCTGGACGGTGGCATTGGCGGCATCCTGATCCGAGTACACATCAATGCCGCCCAGGCGCAGGTACGTAAACTCCACACCGCCCAGGGTGTAGTCCTGGAGCATGGCCTCCGCCTCGGGTTTTCCTTGCCGGTGGACACCAGCCCACCGGTGCTTACCCCCGCCTGAGTGGCGGCGGTGAGGTCATACTTGGTGACGGTGAGACTGGCAGTGCGTCCGTAGTCGATGGTGGCATCCTGGGGGGTATAGGCCAGGGCCGTTCCAGACAGGCCAAGGGCGGCACACAGGGCCAGACCCATGGCGGTAAAGCGATGCATCTTCTGTTTCATAATTGATTGTCCTCCTTAATGTTCGGTTTGATGTTTTTTATGCATAGCCAGCCCAGTGACACACAGGAAAGCCAGGGCCAGTCCGACACTTATCAGCCACACAGCATAGCCTCCTGTGGCAGGCAGGCGATATACCAGGGTGTTGCGCAGGTCGTAGGTGAGATGGTAATAGTAGTTGGTGCCATTGCTGTAGTACACCTCATCACTGGTGGTGTCCTTGGCTCCGGCTACCCCATAGGGCAGGGTGATGGTGACGGGCTGGGGCAGAAGCTGATAACCTGCCTCTGTCTGGATTTCCCGCAGGGTATAAGTGCCATAGGGGATATTCACCAGCTCCACTTGGCCCTTTGCGTCGGTGATCAGCGTGTCGGTTTCCTGTCCCTCCACAAACTGGCCGTTCTGCACCACCAGAGCGGCATAGCGTCCATCTGTCTGCTGGCTCCAGGTCACCACGTTTCCCTGGTTATCCAGCAGTTGGAGTTTCACCCCAGAAAGGTCCTGGTCTCCCTGCCCGGACTTGTGGATGGTGAGCATCCCCAAGGGCTGGGTGCGTAGCTGCAAATAAAAAACCACCGGGTCTTGGACTCCGGTGGCTAAGGTCTGGCCCACGCCGTTGGACCAGATGAGCAGGGCTCCTGTATTTTGGGGGATGTTCTTCCGCATAGTCAGAGTAACGGGATCGGTAATCTCCTGGGTGGTGGAGAAGGTGTAGGTGTTGCCCTGGCGGGAGACGGTAATCCCGCTGGTAGAGGGAAAGGTGATGTCACAGCCGGTGTGGTTGGTATCTGTGAGGGTCACGGTGTATTTACCGCTGATGGCATCATACTGCATGGTGTGAGCCATATTGAGGCCCACATCCGTGCTGGTAAAGCTGGGGATCACTCGATGTTCAGCCATTTGGTCCAGCATCCAGTCATAGCAGTTCTTGGCCGGATGTCCCTCGATCCACTTCACATAGTTGTCTGCCTCGATGGTCTTGCCCCCATAGGATAGATTGGAAATGGATGTGGGGCTGGTGCGGATGCCGCTCTGGGCCTCCCAGATGATGATCTGGGTGGCAAAGGCAAAGTCGTCCACGTTGAAGGCACAACCCACCTCACTTTCGGTGGGCATATAGCTGGGGTTTTCCGGGTTGTAGCCGTAGAGCATGGCCAGCATGATACCTTCACGGACCGTGGGAGACAATAGTTTGAGATAGTCCGATGTGCCAGCTTCTCCAGAGGTGTAGTCTCCTCCGTCAAAGGCCTTACCGGACTCGATGCAGTAGGCCAGGGTGTTTCCCACATAGTACTTGTTGTTGGTGTAGCCGCTGGCCTGAGTGCTGGTGATAATTTTTTTGGTACCGTCGCTGTAGTAGCGCATAAAGCTGAATTTCATCAGAGCGTACTTATGGCCGGTGATGGAGGTGTATGGTTCTCCCTCCCAGGTATTGACTACCTTGCCGGGAGACCAGGCCGACGTGGTGGCCAGCAGAGGCATTTCTTCCTCTGTGGTAGCCTCAACGGTGGGTTCGGCTGCCTCTGTCACCACCTCTTGGGATGGCTGCGTTTCTGGGGGTGCCGCTGCTCCAGGCAGTATCCCGAGACACAGGGCACCGCACAGAGCTGTGGTAAGGATGCGTTGGATGAGTTTCACTTGTATCACGTCCCTTCTGAATTGAAATGATCTGTCTCATCTCTGTAAAAGTGATCCGGGTTCCTCGCTATCATAGAGGGGAATCCCGTGTGAAGTAATGGGGCATGGGCAATGTCCTCCTTTCGCTGAAATAGAAAAAGCGCCGGAGTCTTGGTTAGAACTCCGACGCAATTTCACATGGTCTGCTGGGGAATATTAGGTTCTGTGGGCTGTTGCTCCTGCTCTCTGAGCTGTTCCGTGATATCTGGTATGCCACTTTCAATCTGCTCTTGGATATCCCGGATGCATGCCTCCTGTTTGGGGGACAGGTTCAAATCGGCATTTAGGGTATCAGCGCAGCAATGAAAGATTTCTGTGAGCTGTTCCTGGTTGAAAACTTGGTACTGGGGGACAAGGCCGGAACGGATAGCAAAGTCTTGTTTGGCAGCCACGTAGTTTTCCTGAAAGTAGTGGCCGTAGTTGAGACCTGTCCAGCGGAAGTCCCGGTCCCAGGTGACAAAGTGGATGCCGAATTTGGTCTGGTGTCCAGCCAGCACAGTCCCGTTGAAGTCGGCCAGCACTCGAAAGTCTCCGGTCAGTCCCTGTGCCCTCAAGGGGGGAGCCTGCTCCAGCAACGTCATGTATTCCCGCGCTGTACCGGCCAGATGGGTTGCCTGCTCACAGGCCTGTTCCCGTTCCAAAGTTCCCACATCCTCCTGTCGGTAGCGTACACCGCCGCCCTCTGTGATCCTGCAGAGAGGGTGGCCATCCCATTCCACAGGTAACAGACTATCCTGTTCTGCTTGGGTGGTGAAGCCTTTCCGTTGGAGTACTCGGCTCAACTCCTGAAAAAATGTGTCTCGTGTCATACTGTTTACCTCCTTGGGGCGTGGCGCCCTTTTTGAATTTTGCTGGAAATGAAAAAAGGCGCCAATCTGATGATCGATCACGACCAACAAATTGACGCCTAGAAACGCTGTATATTCTATTTGGAGAAGAGTAGCGCCCTTTTTGAAACTGCTTTGTTCAAAAAGGGCGCTGTTTACCTATATCTGTGCCAACGACGGGGGAGAGGGGGGTTCGAGTCCCACCAGTCGGGGGAAAACAGGGCGTTTGCATCTATGGAATTTTCGGTGAAATTTTGAGGAGAAAAATCCCGGAAACGGTTGATGCCGTAGGCGTTGCGCCTACGGCATCTATAGTGTTGGGATAACATGGTACGGGTAGTGGGACTCGAACCCACACGAATCGCTTCACGAGAACCTAAATCTCGCATGTCTACCAATTCCATCATACCCGCATCTCATTATGACTACGGGTATGAAGTATACCACAGAATCAGTGAAATTTCAATACTTTCTTGTGATGGTCCAGGGAAAGCGATCTTTGAGACGCTGTAACAGGGAACCATGAGGTTTGGACTTGGTCGGTGCGGAGGTCGGCTGTGCCGTGTGGGAGGACGTGCGCATAAACTCCTCTTGACTGTTGAGGGGGGATACGGTGCTGGTCTTTCTCAGGTAGCTTCCGTCGCTGAGCATGGAGCTGGCCTTTACATTGTCCAGCAACTGGGTGCGGAGAATCCATTCCAGCTGGGATTTTACCTGTGGGTCATCGATAGGGCAGGCGATCTCCACTCGGCGCAGCAGATTTCGAGTCATCAAGTCCGCCGAAGAGATGAAATACTTGGCCTGTTCCCCCCGACCAAAGCAGTAGATGCGGGCGTGCTCCAGATAGCGGCCCACAATGCTGGTGACATGGAGGCTCTCTGTTTTGCCTGGAATTCCGGGTCGAATACAGCAGATGCCCCGGAGAATCAGCTGTACCTCCACCCCTGCCTGACTGGCCTGCTGAAGCTTGTTGATGATGGCACGCTCGGTAAGAGAGTTGGCTTTGATACAAATATATCCCTGGTGTCCCAAGATAATCTGCTCATCCATATGGTCTAGAAGAGCTTGGTGAATGCCGTTGGGGGAGACTAGGAGACGCTGATAGCTGCCATTGAGATTGCTCACCAGCATGTTGCGGAAGAAAGCAGCGCCGTCCAGGCCAATTTGCTTATCCGCAGTCATAAAACACAGATCGGTGTACATGGCACAGGTCTTTTCGTTATAGTTTCCTGTGCCGATCTGAGTGATATAGTTTAGAGTATCGCCCCGGCGCATGGTAATCTGGCAAATTTTACTATGGCACTTATAATCTTCCACGCCGTAAATGACCCGGCATCCGGCTTCCTCCAGCACCTTAGACCAGGCAATGTTGTTGGCCTCGTCAAAACGGGCCCGCAGTTCCATGAGTACGGTGACTTCTTTCCCATTTTCCGCTGCCCGACAGAGAATACGGGCAATCTTGGAAGAGGAGGCCAGGCGATAGATAGTGATTTTGATGGCGATAACATCCTTGCGCTCGGCGGCTTCCTGAAGCAATTGCAGGAAGGGGTTGACGGAGTCAAAGGGATAGAATAGGAGTCGGTCCCGCTGCTGAATCTGTTGAATCATGCTCTGCTTGGGATTGAGATCCTCGGGCTGGCGGGGATGATAGGGAGGGAAGAGTAGTTTCTCACTGACATCAACGGGGAGTTGACCAATCAGGGCAAAAACATAGCTCATATTCAACGGAGAGCGGTCTACAAATACCTGATGCGCTTCCAGGTCCAACCTGTCCCGCAAGATGTCCAGAAAAGCCTGAGAAATCGGCCGAGATACCTCCAGACGCACCGCTGACTGTTTTCCACGAAGATGGAGTAGTTTGCTGACATGGTTGCGGAAATCCTCTTCAGTAGTATCCTCAAACTTGTCTACATCAAAGCTGATATCTGCATTGCGGGTGACGCAGATGACACAGCTATCCGCTACTTTATACCGCTCGAAGAGGGAGGGAGCCCAGTGAAGGAGCATTTGCTCCATGCGAAGATATCGGCCATTGGAATTGGGCAGCATGAGGAAGGCGGGCAGGGAGGCAGGAAGGGGGACAAATCCCAGGGATAGCCGGTCTTTTTTCCCTCTCAGCAGCAGCGAGATATAGAGCCTCTTCGTTTCCAGGTGAGGGAAGGGGTGGTGGGAGTCCACAATTTGGGGCGAGAGGGTGGGAAGTACGTTGGCGGTGTAATACCGGGATACATACTGCTGCTCAGTCTCTGTGAGCTGCTCCATGGAGACATCCACGATGCCTTCCTCTTCCAGTTGGGCGCAGAGGGACTCATAGAGCCGATTTTTTAGGTCGATGAGGGAAGGAATGGTCTCATAGACGCAACGCAGCTGTTCTAGGGGGGACATTCCGCTTTTATTGTCCCGTTCCTTGTTGTTGGAAATGGCGGCCAGGTCGAAGAGACTGCCCACTCGAATCATAAAGAATTCATCCAGGTTACTGGTGAAAATGGAGATGAATTTCAGCCGCTCCAACAGTGGAACCGTCTGGTCTGCCGCCTCTTCCAGCACACGGCGGTTAAACCGTAGCCAGCTCAGCTCTCGGTTTTGGGTATAGCTGTAATCTTTCATAGTTTTGACTGTACCTTCTGGCATAAATAGCCCTCCCGGACACCGTATCGACTGACGATGACCTCGTTTGCATGGCAGTTTTTCACCACATGGCGCAGAATCATCAGGCCAGGGATGAGGGTGTGCAGGCGCTCAGGGGCTGCCTTCAAAATCAGGTCAGTGGCAGTGCGCTGATCGGAGCGGAGGAGAGAAAACACCTCATCCAGTTGGTCGGCAGTGACAGTCCGGCAACTCTGGGGCAGCTGGAAGACCGTGCGGGACAGCTTCAAAGCGGCTCGGGCAGAGCCACCCACCGCTGCAATCTGGTGAAAGGACAGATCCCGGGCAGGTAGCTTGCCCAGTTCTCGCTTCAACACCTTCTCCATGCGTTCATAGGAACCTTTTCCGGGGAGAA
The DNA here is from genome assembly GCA_944385445.1 of uncultured Oscillospiraceae bacterium. Lineage (GTDB taxonomy): Bacteria > Bacillota > Clostridia > Oscillospirales > Oscillospiraceae > Enterenecus. The sequence continues at coordinate 75,806 of CALWXF010000006.1, read as the reverse complement.
TCCGCTTCACACAATCCCGGTACAGCTTCAGTGAGCCAATGGGAAAGCTGGAGGCCTGGTTGACCTGGCCGTGCTCAAATTCTACCAGTTCGGTACTGGCACCGCCAATGTCCACAAATAATCCACTGTCCATCTCGGTGTCCTGCATGGCACCGATATAACCAAAAGTAGCCTCCTCCTCTCCAGAGAGTACCTCAATGGGGAAACCCACCATCTGGCTGATGGCGGCGGTAGCTTGCTGGGAATTATGAATGTTGCGCAGAGAGGCGGTGGCAAAGGCGGAGATATTGGTGATCTCCAGGTGGTCCAGCGTTTTTGCAAAGGAAAGCAGTCCGGCTCCGGCTCTGCGGATGCCCTCCTCTGTCAGGATGCCGTGCTCGATATAGCTGGCCAGTCCAGCCATAATTTTTTCTTTAAACAGAATAGTAAAACTCTCTTTTTCCACGGAATATACCGTCAAACGCATGGAGTTGGAACCAATATCAATTACTGCGTGTTTCATGTCTATCCTCCTGTATATGATTTTCACAACAGTGTTAGCTGTAAAATGGACGTAGTACACCACTATCTATACTTTACAAAACTCGTGTCAAGATTTCCTGTCGTATTTTGTAAAGGGTGTGTAAAAAACTCCTATGGCTGCTCAGGGACAGCCATAGGAGTTTGAGTTAAATTAAAATTAGGGACGGCCCAGGAGAGCAAACATGTTCTTCTTGTAGGCCTCCACGCCGGGCTGATTGAAGGGGTTGACCTTCAGCACATGGCCGCTGATGCCGCAGGAGAGCTCGAAGAAGTAGAACATCTCGCCCAGAGTACGGGCATTCATCTTGGGGCTGCGCAGAACCATGGCAGGAGCGCCGCCATCGTGGTGAGCAGCCAAGGTGCCCTGGAAGGCCATTTCACGGACAAAGCTCATGGGCTTACCAGCCAGGTAGTTCAGGTTGTCACCGTCGTCGTCGCAGTGGGGCACAGCCACGTCACAGCCGGTATCATCCACATAGAGCACGGTCTCAAAGAGCATACGCTCGCCGTCCTGGATATACTGACCCATGGAGTGCAGGTCGGTGGTGAGCTGGACACTGGCGGGGAAGATTCCCAGGCCATCCTTGCCCTCAGACTCACCAAACAGCTGCTTGAGCCACTCACCGAAGAAGGTGTAGGAGGGCTCATAGTTGCAGAAGATCTCGATCTTCTTGCCCTGGCGGTACAGCAGGTTGCGGGCGGCCACATACTGCCACACAGGGTTATCCATGGAGCGCAGGTCGTACTTCTCCATGGCCTCGGCAGCGCCAGCCATCAGCTCGTTGATGTCAGTGCCGGAAACAGCGATGGGCAGCAGGCCCACAGCGGTGAGGACGGAGAAGCGGCCACCCACCTCGTCGGGAATGACGAAGGTCTCCCAGCCGTTCTTGTCGGCCACGGACTTCAGAGCGCCACGGGCCTTATCGGTGGTGGCGTAGATACGGCTGTTGGCCTCGGCGCCGTACTTCTTCTCCAGGTGTTCACGGAAAATGCGGAAGGCGATGGCGGGCTCAATGGTACCGCCGGACTTGGAAATCACGTTGATAGACCAGCTGCGGTTGCCGATGCGGCGCATGACCTTCTGAATCTCGTTGGGGCTGAGAGAGCAACCCACGAAGCAGATCTCGGGACCGTCGGAGGGGAAAATCTCCAGGGCGGTGCGGGCACCCAGATAGGAGCCGCCGATGCCGATGACCACCAGCACCTCAGAGTCGGAGCGAATCTTCTTGGCAGCCTTGAGGATGCGGTCAAACTCCTCTTTGTCATAGGCCTCGGGCAGACGCACCCAGCCGGTGAAGTCGGAGCCAGGGGCGGAGCTATCATACAGTTTGGCGTGAGCGGCGGCCACTTCGTCGGTCATAGCGGTCAGCTGCTCCTGGGATACGAAACCATCCAGATGAGACAAATCCAACGTTAACATAGTGTGCAACTCCTTGTGAAATAAATTTACCCTTGGTGAAGGGAATTAAGCATGATAGAAGAACAGACCAGCGCCGCCATAAATTCCGGCGTTGTTGCCCAACTGGGCCAGGGCGAAGGTAGCCTGACGAGCAGGGGAGAACACGTTTTCACGGTAGGCTTCCACCACGGGGTCCATGAGGATGGAACCAGCAGCAGACACGCCACCGCCGATGATGAAGATCTCGGGATTGACAATGCAGCCAATCATGGCGGAGGCTACACCCAGGGCCTTGGCTGCGGTCTGAATGACCTCCATAGCCTGCTGGTTTCCCTCCTTAGCTGCATCAAACACGTCCTTGGCGGTGACTTTCTCCATGTCCTTGAAGGGTTGGAACTCCCGGGCGGCACGGATGATGCCGGTAGCAGAGGCGGTGACCTCCAGGCAGCCGTACTTGCCGCAGGAGCACTGCCAATCCTGATGGAAGCTCGTGGGCATATGGCCAGCTTCACCGCCTGCGCCATTGGCACCAGAGATGATTTGGCCGTTAGAGATAATACCACAGCCGATACCGGTACCTACGGTGAGCATAGCCAAACTTTTGCGGCCTTTGCCGGCACCGTGCCACAGCTCACCCAAAGCGGCCAGATTGGCGTCATTTTCCACCTTTACCACCAGGCCAGTGCGGCTGGATAGCTCAGAGGCCACGTTAATGTCCCCCCAACCCAGGTTGACGCAGCCCTTGACCTGTTCCTGGTTGAACACGGGGCCGGGAACACCCACGCCTGCACCCACAAAGGCACAGTCGTCAAATTGCGCCTTTACCTGCTGGATTTCCTGAGCAATCCGGTCAAACATGGCGGCAGGGTCACGGGGAGAGGGAAATTCGCTCTTGTGCAGCAGAGGGCCTTCTTCGTCCACAAGCCCCAGCTTCACTGACGTTCCGCCGATGTCCACGCCAAAACACACTTGCTTCATTGCGCTCAACTCCTCTTTTTCTAGTCGTCAAGATACGATTATTCCAAAATAATGGCAACGCCCCAGGGCTCCAAATGAAGCAGTCGCTTCTCCATATTGACATGGGACTGGAATAGCAGCTGTCCCGTGATGGGGAGGGACATGGGGTCGGAGCCTCCATTGACAAAGGTGTGAATCCGCTGTCCGTTCAAGGTGCGGATGAAATGAATGACATGATGATTGGGATTTTCAAAGGTGATATGGCCCTGCTTGAGGGCAGCGTACTTTTCCTTGATGCGACTGAGAGACTCATAGGCTGTCTGTAACGAGGTCAACTCACGCCCCCAGGGGAAGCAGCGACGGTTGAAGGGGTCTTCAAACCCTTCCAGCCCTGCCTCATCTCCGTAGTAGATGCAGGGCATACCGGGTAGCGTGAACTGGAGCGCTGCTGCTGCGCACTCCCGCCGCACCGCCCAACGCTTGGCATCTTCGCTGAGGAATCGGTTGGCCTTTTCCTGTTTGGAGCCGTCAAAGCTGTCGCCCAGCAAGGTGAGGATGCGAGGGGTGTCGTGGGTGGAAAGGCTGTTCATGAGGCAGTGGAGGACCTCCTGGGGGTAGTGCTCCACCACCGACATGATGTTGGCCCGGAAGCTATTGGCATCTGGATGGGCCAAAAAGGAGAGGATGGCGCTGCGGAAGGGATAGTTCATCACCGAGTCCAGCTCTCCATGGGAGAAATATTTTCTCCGGGCACCATAGCTGATTTTATTGGAGGCATCCTCCCACACTTCGCCCAGCAGCAGCGCCTCAGGGTTCAGCTCCTTGAGGCGCTGGCGGAACAGGGCGATGAAGTCGTCGGGCAGCTCGTCAGCGACATCCAGACGGAAGCCGTCGGCGCCTAACTTCATCCAGTGAGCGATGACACTGTTCTCTCCTGTGATGATGTGCTCCAAGAAAGCGGGGTCCATCTCATTGACACAGGGGAGGGTGTCAATGCCCCACCAGGACGTGTAGCGGTTGGGGTACTCCTGAAAATCAAACCAGCTGCGATAGGGGGAATTGGGGTCGCTGACTGCACCGTGTCCAAAGATATGGTTTCGGTCAAAGTACACGCTGTTGCTGCCGGTGTGGGAGAACACGCCGTCCAAAATCACCTTCATGCCCAGCTTGTGGGCATCGGCGCACAGAGCGGAAAAGTCCTCTTCAGTGCCCAACATGGGATCGGGACGCATGTAGTCGGCCGTGTCATAGCGGTGGTTGGAAAACGCCATGGAGATGGGGTTGAGATAGATGACGTCCACATGCATCCGTTTGAGATAGGGCAGCTTCTCCCGAATCCCCCGCAGATTTCCTCCGAAGAAGTCGTTATTCATGACTTCCCCGTGCTCATTGGGCAGGTAATGGGGGGTGTCGTCCCAGTTTTCATGAACCCAGTAGGGCTGCAGCTTATCTGTCAGATCACAGGAGCCCGAGCGAAAAAAGCGATCGGGAAAAATCTGATACATCACGGCTCCGGCATAGGCCTTGGGCGTGTGAAAGTCCCGAGGGTAACAGGTCAACTGCCAGAGGTCTCCCTGGTTGATGCTGGTATCCGTCTCTCCACAGCGGTAGACCTGGAACGGCCCCTGAGCGCCCTGGCAGCGGAAGTGATAGAAATACAGTCCGCACCGGGGGAGGGAAAACTGCGTCTTATAAATTTGATATCCGTCCTGCGTGTCGGTCAACTCGAAAGATACCTGCATTCCATAGGCGGTGTCAGTGGTGAGAATCACATCCACGCCGCTGACGGCGTAGTAGTCCGGCACCTTCACCGTCAGGGAACAGGGCTGGTTTTCCATCACACAGCCGAAAGGAGTCTTATATTCTTCTAACAGACAATTAAATGCGACATTCATCCATCAAAACTCCAGACAATGAGGAAAAATAGGTCACTTCAGATGCCAGATGTTTTCAGCATATTCCGTGACGGCCCGGTCGGCAGAGAACAGACCGGCCTTGGCGATGTTGACCAGAGACATGTTGGTAAACTTGCGCTGATCAGCATACAGGGCGGACACATCGTTCTGAGCCCGCACATAGTCGTGGAAGTCGGCCAGGCACATATAGGGGTCGGCAGGTCCACGGTGGTTGGTAATCAGGGAATTGACGATATCGTCAAAGCGCATGTTGGAGAAACCGGTGCGCAGCAGATCCATCACAGCCTGGAGCTGGGGATCGTTATGAATATATACGAGAGGGTTGTACCCGTGATGCCACAGGTCGTTGACCTCGGGGGTGCGCAGACCAAAGAGCACGATGTTCTCATCGCCCACCTGCTCCCGAATCTCCACGTTGGCCCCATCCAGTGTACCCAGGGTAACAGCGCCGTTAATCATCAGCTTCATGTTACCGGTGCCGCTGGCCTCCTTGCCGGCAATGGAAATCTGCTCGGAGATTTCGGCGGCAGGGATGATCATCTCAGCCAGGGAGACGTTGTAGTCCTCCATGAACACCACTTTCAGCTTGTCACGCACCACGGGGTCGGAGTTGACCAGGCGGGACACAGCACAGATGAGCTGAATGATCTGCTTTGCCATGATGTAGCCAGCGGAGGCCTTGGCGGCAAAGATGAAGGTGCGGGGCTGGAAGGGGGCGTTGGGGTTGTTTTTGATCTCCAGATACATGTGCAGAATCTGGAGGACGTTGAGCAGCTGGCGCTTGTACTCATGCAGACGCTTGATCTGTACGTCGAACAGGGAGTTGGGGTCCACCTGGATGCCATTGCGCTGGAGAATCAGATCGCTGAGGCGCTGTTTGTTGGCCAGCTTGATCTCCTGCAGGCGGGTGAGCACGCTGGCATCGTCCCGATACTTCAGCAGCTTCTCCAGCTCTCTGGAGTCCTTGACGAAGCCGTCCCCGATGAGTTCTTTGAGCAGAGCACTGAGGTTGGGGTTGGACTGGCACAGCCAGCGGCGGTAGGCGATACCGTTGGTGACGTTGAGGAAGCGATTGGGCTCCATCTGGTAATAATCCCGGAAGATGCTGTCCTTGAGAATCTCGGTGTGCAGCTTGGACACGCCGTTGATCTTGTGGCAGGCAGCCAAACACAGGTTGGCCATGCGAATCTCGCCATTGGCGATGACGGCCATGTAGTTGATCTTGCCCATGTCGTTGCCATACTTAGCCCGCAGATCCTCCACCAAGCGGCGGTTGATCTCGCACACAATTTGATACACACGGGGCATCTGCTCAGAGAAGAGGCTCTCGCTCCAACGCTCCAAGGCCTCGCTCATAACGGTGTGGTTGGTGTAGGACAGGGTGTTGCAGGTAATTTTCCAGGCCTCATCCCAGCCGTAGTCGTACTCGTCCAGCAGCAGACGCATCAGCTCGGGCACGCACAGAGCGGGATGGGTGTCGTTGATGTGGATGGACACCTTGTCGGCCAGATTGTCCAGGCTGCGATAGGTCTTCAGGTGCTTGCGCAGAATGGTCTGGAGGGAGGCGGACACCAGCAGATACTGCTGGCGCAGGCGCAGCCGCTTGCCGGCAATGTGGTCATCGGCAGGGTAGAGGACCTTGGAAATCACCTCAGCCATGGTGTCGCCCTCCAGAGCCTTGGCGTAGTCGCCACGGGAGAAGGCAGTCATATCAAAGCTGCGGGGAGACTTGGCGCTCCACAGCACCAGCTTGTTCACGGCATCGGTGTCGTGACCGGAAATATACATGTCGTTGGGCACAGCCATGACGGACTGATAGTTGACGTGGGCCACACGGTACTTGCCGTTGTCGTCCCAGCCGTGGGCCTGGCCGCCGAACTTGACCTCTACAGCCTCGTCCTCTCGGGGCACCAGCCACACATCGCCCATAGTCAGCCAGTCATCGGGGAACTCCATCTGCCAACCGTCGATGATCTTCTGCTTGAAGATGCCGAACTCATAGCGGATGGAGTAGCCCGTGCAGGGAATACCCAGAGTGGTGGCAGAATCCATATAGCAGGAAGCCAGACGGCCCAGACCGCCGTTGCCCAAACCGGCGTCAGGCTCCATCTCGTACAGGTCGTGAATGTCGATGCCGCACTTGTCCAGTGCCTGGGTGAACAGCTCTTCCAGACCTAAATTATACAAATTATTCCGCAGAGAGGTACCAACCAGGAACTCCATGGACATGTAATATACCTGTTTGTCCTGATCCTTGTTGGCCTTGCGGTTAAACTGTGTGTTCTTTTCTACCAGCATCTCATTGACAAGGTAGCAGAGACAACGGTAGATCTGTTGGGGAGAGGCGGTGTCAGAGTGACAGCCATAGCGTCGTAACAAGGTCTCTTCCAGTTTTTCAATAATCTGTTTCTGATTCATGAAACTGAACTCCTCTGTGCGGATTCCAGAGAATCCGGCAAAAATTTGAAAACCGTGTTGCCCGTACCCGAGCACAGCCCGCTTATGCGGGCTGTAGTCGGGGGAGGCAACACGGTACAATTATAGCATAGAACGATAGATTTGCCAATACTCCTGAACGGACTGATTCCAGGAACTATCAAATTTCATGTCATTTTTTTGCAAGAGCTTCCAGCGCTCGCTGTCCTGATAGAAGGCAGCAGCGCGCCGGACAGCGTCCAGCATGTCATGGGCATTGTAGCTTTTGAAGGTAAAGCCACGTCCTTCCATGGTCTCCGGGTTCAAAGCAGGTACGGTATCGTACAATCCACCGGTCTCCCGGATGATGGGTACGGTGCCGTAGCGCATGGCGATGAGCTGCGTCAGGCCACAAGGCTCCATTTTGGAGGGCATCAGCACCAGATCGCCGCCGGCGTACGTCTCGTGAGCCAATTTGTTGTCGAAAACGATGTTGGCAGACATCTTTTCCGGGTACTGGTCGGCATAGGAGCTGAACATATCCTCATAGTTCTGCTCACCTGTGCCGATAATGACCAGCTGAATCTCCTCCTGCATCAGGTCATCCATAACTGCCTGCACCAGATCCAGGCCCTTGTGGGACACCAGACGGGTGATCATAATCACCATGGGCACGTCGTCTCGGCACTCCAATCCCAGCTTTTCCTGGAGCGCCCGCTTGTTCTCCGCCTTCTTGTCCAGCTGATCCCAGGTGTAGTTGAACGGAATCAGAGGATCGGTGGAGGGGTCAAAGACGTCGGTGTCGATGCCGTTGACCACGCCGCTGAGCTTGTAGCTGTGGTGGCGCAGCACGCCGTCCAACCCGTGGGCATAATAGGGATCCTGAATCTCATAGGCGTAGGTGCGAGAGACGGTGCTCACCCGATCAGACACCAGAATGGCGGCCTTCATCATATTGGTGCAGCCGTCAAACTGAGTGGTGCCACGCCAATCCTCCGGCAAGCCCAGCACCTCGTCCACAAAGGAGGCCGGCGCCTTGCCCTGATACTCCATATTGTGGATGGTAAACAGGGTGCGGATAGGCTGGTAGGCATCCAGACCCATATAGAAAGCCCGAAGAAAGACGGGGATCATGGCAGTCTGCCAATCGTTGGCGTGAATCACATCCGGGTACCAGTTCAGGTATTGCAGGGACTCCAACACAGCCTTGGAGAAGAAGGCGAAGCGCTCGCCATCGTCATAATAGCCGTAGGCGTTATCCCGGTAAAAGTAGTACTCGTTGTCGATAAAGTAGTACTGCAAGTTTCTCTGGGTGTCCTTGGCACGGAAGACACCGCAGTACACGCTGCGCCAGGACAGAGGCACCCGGAAGCTACAGAGAAACTCGATATCCCACCGGGGACTGTCTTTGATCGCTTTGTAGTAGGGGAGAAAGACAGCCACCTGTGCGTTCTCGTCGGCACTGAGCGCCTTTGGCAGCGCAGATGCCACGTCGCCCAGCCCTCCGGTTTTCAAAAAGGGAGCGGCCTCACTGGCGGCAAATAAGATTTTCATACAGTGACTCCTTTGCGGATGATCACGGGAGCGGTCTCCAGACCCTTGAGCTGGCTTCCGCCAGTGATGGTGGCCCACTTGTCCACAATGACGTTCTCCAAGCTGGCACCCTCACCGATGACGCTGCCCTGCATGATGATGCAGTTCTTCACCGTGGCGCCCTTGGCGATGCGCACGCCACGGCCAATGACGGAGTGCTCCGCATTGCCCTCCAGAATGCAGCCATCGGCAATGATACAGCCGGAGATGTTGCAGTCCATACCGTAGTGAGAGGGAACCTCATCATTGACACGGGTGTAGATGGGACGGTCCGGACGGAACAGGGCGTTGCTGATGCCCTCGTCCAGCAGAGCCATGTTGCTGCTGAAATAGCTCTCAATGTCGTTGACCCGAAGGACCGGATCGGTGAAGGGGTAGATGTTGATGGACAGCTCCCCGGCGTTGAAGCGGGCCTGAATGAAATCACGCTCCAGGAAGTAGACACCCCGGGCCGTGAACTCAGACACGGTGTCAATGAGCACCTGACGGTCCATGACCATAATGCTCATACCGCAGTAGTCTCCAGGCTGAGGCACATGGTCCAGAGCATAGCTGGTAACTCGCATATCCCCATCCACCTGGATGACGGACTTATAGGTGTTGCTGTTGCTCATCTTGCTCTGGGTGGCAACCAGGGTGATGTCACAGCCGCTGTTGACGTGGGCCTGCACCACGGGGCGGAAGTCCATGTTGCAGATCACATGAGCATCTGCCATCACCACATAGGGAGAGGTATCCTCCCGGAGGAAATCCAAAGCGTTGCGCAGCTCGTCCAGCTTGCCGCGGTTGGCCTGGTTGAGGCTCTCGCTGGCATAGGGGGGGAGAATCTGCAGGCCGCCGTTTTTGCGGTTCAGGTCCCACTCCTGGGTGTTGCCCAGGTGGGTCATCAGGGAGTGATAGTGCTGCTTGGCCAGCACGCCCACGCTGGTGATGCCGGAGTTGACCATGTTGGACAGAGCGAAGTCTACCAAACGGTAACGGCCACCGAAGGGGATAGCCGCCATGTTACGGTCATGGGTAAAAGAGTTCAACTCATCCGAATACATCTCGGAGAAAATAATTCCACACATTTTCATCTTTGTAGCCCCCCTTAAACAATTTCCTTGGGTTTGATCACGGTGCCAGAGGGGATGGTCTTCTTGTGACCCACAACGCTGATGCCCCAATCCTCGCCCAGGCAGTCCTCCGGGCGTGCGCCGATGGTGACGTTTTCCTCAATGACACACTGCTCGCCTACGATGGCATAGCTGACAGTGCTGCCCTTGCGGACGATGGTGTTGGGCATCAGGACGGTGCCGCTGACAACAGCGCCTTCTTCCACCTCACAGCCGGTGTAGATCACGGAGTTCTCCACCGTACCCTTGATGCGGCAGCCCTCAGTGATGAAAGAGTTGGACACCTTGGAGGTGGGAGCGATCATGGTAGAGGGGCTGGCATAGTTTCGAGCATAAATCTTGGAGTGGGGGTTGCGCATATCCAGGGGGTCCTTGGGGTCCAACAGGTCCATGTTGGCGTCCCACAGACTGCCCAGAGTACCCACGTCCTTCCAGTAGCCCTCAAAGGGATAGGCGTACATGGGACGGCCGTCCCGCAGGAAGGCGGGAATGACGTTCTTACCGAAGTCGTTCTCGGAGTTGGGGTCTGCCTCGTCGGCGATCAGGTACTTCTTCAAAGCGGCCCAAGTGAAGATGTACACACCCATGGAGGCCTGGGTGCTCTTGGGATGGGCGGGCTTCTCCTCGAAGTCCACGATGGCCTGGTTCTCGTCGGTGCTCATAATGCCCATACGAGTGGCGTCTTCCATGCTGACGTTGATGACTGCAATGGTGCACTCGGAACCCTTTTCCTTGTGGAATTGCAGCATCTTGTTGTAATCCATCTTATAGATGTGGTCACCGGAGAGAATGAGCACATACTCGGGCTGATATCTCTCGATGAAGGGGATGTTCTGATAGATGGCGTTGGCCGTGCCCTTATACCATTGGTTGCTGGTGGTCTTGGTATAGGGCGGGAGCACATGGGCGCCGCCAAAATTCCGGTTCAGGTCCCAAGGCTGGCCGTTGCCGATGTAGTCGTTGAGCTCCAAGGGCTGATACTGGGTGAGGATACCCACGGTATCAATGCCGGAGTTGACGCAGTTGGAGAGAGAGAAGTCAATGATGCGATACTTGCCGCCGAACGGCACGGCGGGTTTTGCGGTGTTTTCTGTCAGTACATACAATCTGCTGCCCTGGCCGCCGGCCAAGAGCATGGAGATGCATTCTTTTTTTCGTTCGATCACAGTGAAGCCCCCCTAATTCATCTTTCCTCGCTGGTTATATGCGATGGTTATTTGCTGGTCTTTTTTCCAGCGGATTGTTTTTTGGACACTCTGGTTTTTTTCACCTTTGCGCTGGGCACGCCCTCCACCGTCTTGCGGGTCCTCTGGGGCGCCTCTCGCTCGTAATATACGGTAGAGAGGGGCGGCAGAGTCAATTCGATGGAGTATTTCAGCCCGTGCATAGGTTTCGCCTTGGCCTTTACCGGCTTGAGCGGGGTACCAGTGCCACCATATTTCACGTCGTCACTGGACAAAACAGGAATATAAGTACCGGCCTTGGCCGCACCGATGCAGTAGTGCTCACGGGTGACCGGGCAGAAGTTGCACACAACCACAACCTCTTTCCCCTTGGCATCCAACCGCCGGAAGGAGATCACGCTCTGGCTGTTGTCGTCACAGGCAATCCACTGGAAGCCGTGCCAATCGTTGTCATTCTGCCACAGAGCAGGATGAGCCAGATAGAAGTGATTCAAATCCCGAACATAGTCTTGCAGCTGACGGTGCTTGTCATATTCCAAAAGGAACCAGTCCAGTTCCTTGGTGAAATCCCATTCAATAAACTGACCGAACTCTCCGCCCATGAACACCAGCTTTTTGCCGGGATGGGTCATCATATAGCCATAAAAGGCCCGGAGATTCTGGAACTTCTCCTCGTAGTCTCCCGGCATCTTGTTGAGCAGGGAGCACTTACCATGGACCACCTCGTCATGGGAGAGGGGGAGGATAAAGTTTTCCGAGAAGGCGTAGGTCAAAGAGAAGGTAATGTTGTTGTGACGGCCCTTGCGGAACAGGGGATCGGTGGACATGTAGTCCAGCATGTCGTGCATCCAGCCCATATTCCACTTGAAGTTGAAGCCCAATCCGCCGTCATATCCAGGCTTGGTGACCATGGGGAAGGCGGTGGACTCCTCGGCGATGACCAGAGCGCCGGGGTTAAAATCGAAGGCAGCGGCGCTCATATCTTGCAAGAACTTCACTGCATCCAGATTGGTATTGCCGCCGTACTGGTTGGGACGCCACTGACCGTCCCGGCGTCCGTAGTCCAGATAGAGCATGGAGGCCACAGCGTCTACCCGGATGCCGTCCACATGGTACATGTCCAACCAGTAGACCACATTGGAAATCAGGAAAGACCGCACCTCATACCGACCATAGTCAAAAATGTGGGTGCCCCAGTCTGGGTGCTCCTTGCGCAGGGGGTCGGAGGGCTCGTAACAGCAGCCTCCATCGAACTCGTACAGGCCCGTCTCATCCTTGGGGAAGTGGGCGCCTACCCAGTCCAAAATCACGCCGATGCCGGCGCTGTGGCAGATGTCCACAAACTTCATAAAGTCCTTGGGCGTGCCATACCGGGAGGTAGGGGCATAATACCCAGTGACCTGATAGCCCCAGGAGGGCTCAAAGGGATACTCGCTGATGGGAAGCAGCTCGATGTGGGTGTAGCCCATATCCTTGACATACTTGACCAGGTCCTTGGCATATTCCTCATAGGTCATGTAGTTGCCATCGGCATGCTTACGCCAGGACCCCAGATGCAGCTCATAGATGTTCAGGGGGCTGGTGAGAGGCTGCTCCTTGGCCCGGGCAGCCCGATACTCCTGATCGGACCACTCAAAGCCATCCAGATCATAAATCTTACTGGCAGTCTCGGGCCGGGTGCAAGTGTGCACGCCGTAAGGATCGCTCTTGAACACAAAGGAGCCATCCGGGCGCTCAATATAAAATTTGTATTCGTCAAAGTGCTTGGCCTCAGGTAAAAACTGCTCCCAAAGTCCATCGGAGAGCTTGTCCATCACGGGTGCATCCGTGTCCCAGTCGTTGAAGCGGCCCAACACCCGGACAGAGCGGGCATGAGGAGCCCAAACACGGAACACATAGCCCTCTTGTCCGTCCCAGACCTCCTTGTGACAGCCCATAAAACGATAGGCATCGTGGCTGGTTCCGGCGCTGAAACGGGCGATGGCATCGTTGAGATATTCGGTGTGATTCAAGGTATATGCCTCCCAATTCCTCGAACAACTCATGAGGTAATGATGCTGTGGTTTGTTTTGTGGCTTTTATTATACTGCTACGGAACAATAAAGTCAAGATGCACAAAAAAGCAAATGAAAGCTCATATACTTTTAGTATACTATGTGTTGTTTTCGTAAAAAAATGATTACGCCGCCATAGATTTCCACGGAATACTGCCAAGATATTACTATAACCTGTAAAGCAGAAAAAGAACGTTGACTTTTGGAGGAAAATCATGTATTCTATATCAGCTATCATTGATGGAGACGTATCGAAGTGGTCATAACGAGAACGACTCGAAATCGTTTGACGGGTAAAACCGTCCGTGGGTTCGAATCCCACCGTCTCCGCCAAAAGTCCAGCAGCCTTTGGGTTGCTGGACTTTTTTGATTTCGTCCAGTGGATTTGATAGCCATGTACACCACTTGAACCGGGGCAGGGGGTGGGGTATACTGGGGAACAGAAACCATGTGTATCAGGAGGGCAAGACCATGCAGACCGTTACACAACTTCAACAGCTGCTTACCCGCATAGACCGAAGGAGCTACCCGGCCTATAAGGATACCCGAGGAGCCTATCAGTTTCCGGGCTATGTGCTGTCCATCGACCACGTCCAGGGAGATCCCTTTGCCGCTCCATCTAAGCTGAGTATCCATGTCAAAGGAGAGAAGGCCGGGTTTCCCCGTGAGCTGTACCAAATGCCCTGTCAGCGCATCGCCTTACAAGACGCCATCACCCGCTTGTTTGCCCGGAAAGCTGGGCAAGTGTCCGGACTGGCCAGAGGCTCCGGGCACAGCGGGCTTATTTCCACCAGCCGCTGTGGACAGGAGGTATTGGAGCGCACGGCATGCAACCTGGATCCAGCCACCGGAGATATCGTATTGCGCTTTGAGGCAGGATTTCCCGCCAATGGTCGTACGGTAAACGCCGGAGAACTGAGAAAAATGCTGTTTGTGTTCCTACCCCAGTGTGTGGAAGCATCCCTCATGTACCGCAATTTAGATGGGAAGCGGCTGAAAGGGGTGGCAGATCTGGCGGAGGACCAGCAGTATATCCGCCAAAAGCTTCCCAAACTGGGCCTGTGCGCCTTCGTGGCAGACGGCAGCATTCTACCTCGAGCCACTGGCGCCTCTGCCCAGCCCATGAAGGGCAGCGTACCATTTCGTTCTCCTCAAAAGTTGTCTGTGACCTTGGAACTGCCCCACCGGGGAACCGTCACCGGCATGGGCATTCCCAGGGGCATCACCCTCATAGTGGGCGGTGGATATCACGGAAAATCCACCTTGCTCAAGGCGCTGGAGGCAGGAGTATACAACCACATTGCCGGGGATGGACGGGAATACGTCATCACGGATCATACCGCCGTCAAAATCCGGGCAGAAGATGGCCGAAGCATTATCCAGACGGATATCTCCATGTTCATCAACCATCTGCCCAATGGAACAGACACCACCCGATTCACCACTCAAGACGCCAGCGGCAGTACCTCCCAGGCTGCCAATGTGGTGGAGAGTATGGAGGCTGGAACCTCTCTGCTGCTCATGGATGAGGACACCAGCGCCACCAACTTCATGATTCGGGACGAGCTGATGCAGCGAGTCATTCACCGGGACATGGAGCCCATCACCCCGTTTTTGGAGCGAGTGGAGGAACTGTATCGCACCCACGACATCTCCACCATTTTAGTGGCGGGCAGTTCTGGTGCCTATTTTCACCCCGCCCACCACATCATTCAAATGGACCGATATATCCCCAGGGACATTACCGTACTGGCTAGGGAGGAGGCACAGGCGTTTCCCTCCACCTGTGCCCAACTGGATTCTGCACCGACTCCCAATGTACACCGCTGTCCCCGTAGATCGGAGGAGTTTGGCCAAGGTGATCGGATAAAACTGAAAACCTTGGGGCGGGATGGGGTATCCATCAACCGCGAGACCATCGACCTGCGGTACGTGGAGCAGCTCACCGACCCGGAACAGCTCACCGCACTGGGGTACTGCTTGGTATACGCCCAGAAGTATCTCATGGACGGTAGACACACCTTGCAACAGGTGGTGGAGGAACTGGAACAGATCATGGACTGTAAGGGCCTGGAGGCACTGTGCGGACGGGAGGAAGCCTTTTTAGCCCGGCCTAGGCGACAGGAGATCTTTGCCTGCTTCAACCGGTACCGGGGGCTGAAACTGGCTGGAAAAACTTCTTGAGTTCTCTTCTGAAACGTTGTATAATGCCATCGTATACAATTGAAAACGGGGAGCTTGTAGACAGGCTGAGAGGAAGGTGTGCCCTTCGACCCATGAACCTGATTTGGATAATGCCAACGTAGGGAGACATATGCTGTCATCAGCGGGGATACCAAGTCAGGTATCCCCGCTGTTTCTGTTTCAACGCTCATCCAACCCGCAGCCAGAAAGGAAGAGATTAACATGAGAACATACACAACCCAGATGGACGCAGCCCGTCAGGGCATCATCACCCCGGAGATGAAGGCGGTGGCCGCCAAGGAGTACCGCACGGAGGAGGAGATTCGGGAGCTGGTAGCCAAAGGGCAGGTGGCCATCTGTGCCAATAAACTCCACACCTGTCTGGACCCCAACGGCGTGGGTTCTATGCTTCGCACCAAAATCAACGTCAATCTGGGGGTGTCCCGAGACTGCAAAGACTATGACGTGGAGATGCAGAAGGTGATGGCGGCAGTAAATATGGGGGCAGAGGCCATCATGGACCTGTCCTCCCACGGCAACACCCAGCCGTTCCGCCGTAAGCTGACCCAGGAGTGCCCCGCCATGATCGGCACGGTTCCCGTATACGACAGTGTCATCCACTATCAGCGGGATCTGGCCACGCTCTCTGCCAAAGACTTCATTGATGTAGTCCGTCTCCACGCCCAGGATGGGGTGGACTTTGTTACCCTCCACTGCGGCATTACCCGCAAAACCATCGATCAGATCAAAAACCACAAGCGGAAAATGAACATCGTCTCCCGGGGCGGCTCTCTGGTGTTTGCCTGGATGAGCATGACCGGGGAGGAAAATCCCTTCTATGAGTATTTCGATGAGATTCTGGATATCTGTCGGGAATATGACGTGACCATCTCCCTGGGAGATGCCTGCCGCCCCGGCTGTCTGGCCGATGCCAGCGACGTGTGCCAGATCGAAGAGCTGGTACGCCTGGGCGAGCTGACCCGCCGAGCCTGGGCCAAAGACGTGCAGGTGATGGTGGAGGGCCCCGGCCACATGCCCCTGGACCAGATTGAGGCCAACATGAAGCTCCAGCAGACCATTTGCATGGGCGCTCCCTTCTATGTGCTTGGCCCCATCGTCACAGACATTGCCCCTGGCTACGACCACATCACTGCCGCCATCGGCGGGGCAGTGGCCGCTTCGGCAGGTGCTGCCTTCCTGTGTTACGTGACGCCCGCCGAACATTTGGCCCTGCCCAATGTGGAGGACGTGAAGCAGGGAATCATTGCCTCCCGCATTGCTGCCCACGCCGCGGACATCGCCAAGAAAATTCCCCACGCCAGAGACCTGGACGACGCCATGGCCGATGCCCGGCGGACCTTCGACTGGGACAAGCAGTGGGAATGTGCCATTGACCCGGAGACAGCCAAGGGCATCCGGGATGACCGGGCCCCGGAGCACGAGGACAGCTGTTCCATGTGCGGCAAGTTCTGCGCCGTACGCAGCATGAACAAGGCTCTCAGCGGAGAGTACATCGACATTCTGTAACGAAAACAGGGATTCCTCCCCGAAATGGAGGAATCCCTGTTTTACATTGCACTTTCAGAGGTTAAGGGGCAAATTGCAGCATGGTTTGAACGGTGGAGAAGGGCCGACCAGCCCCTAAAGAGGGACTCTTTTGCTGGTGGTCTGTGGAGCTGAGCACCGGGTACTGAAATCGTGAAGTCTGGTGGGTGTACTGAACCATAGAAGAGATCATGATGGTTTCACTGGGATAAGTAGGAAATACAGAGTATGTCACATAGCCCCGGTGATTGCTCCCCTGAGGCGGAAGGGAGAAGGAGGCAAACCAGTCCGAGCTCGTTTGCTGGACCCAAAAGAAGGAGTTATAAGTGTATGAGGATTTTTCCAGGCTGACATAGGGAGAGACAAAGGTTGTTCCATTGTCATCATATAGCAGCCACCCATGCACGCCATCCTCGCCAGGGCTCCAATACATGGAATTCTCATAAGCAGGGGTGAGTTGGAGCGATTCCGTTCCATAAAAGGCCGGGCTCTCCACCCACCGGAAGTGATGAATGAGCTTCCAGCGCTCCGGCGCTTCGGACAATTGCACCCCGATGCCCGTCAGGTGCAGCTGGGGCGCTTTCCCTTCAGAGGTAGTATGCTCCTCAAAGGAGTAGGTGTACTCATCCACAACCACCTGTTGGGCACCCTGACAGTCCTGTAAATCCTCTATGGAGAGGTCATTCAAAATGGTGTCTGGGAAGCCGAGGCCACGAAGATTTTCTTTGATCTCCTCCGCCTGGGAGGAGGGCGGCGCAGACAACAGCATCCAATCCATGGAGTAACTGTGGAACAAGAGAAATCCACCTGCCACACCCACCAGAATGCACCCCGTGAAACAAAGTGCAACCCGCCCCTCTGAGAACCAAGCCCGCAGCCGAGGAAGGGGGTAGCCGGCAGCGGTGACGGCCTGAGAGAATTGGAAGATACGGTACATACAAAAGACATAGAGAATGATCAGGACCAGAAACCCAAATAGTCCAATCACTCCAACCACGGACAGCAGGGCCAAGCTCACATACCACACCACCAGTCCACCGGCAGCTCTGGTGGACGCCTCCACTCCGGAGGCCTTTCGCAGCTGAAGCAGACCCCGCCACAGGGAGAATAGGGTGGCCAACACCAGGAGCATCGTTGCCAGATTCGTCAGATATCCCAAATCAGAGGTGTAGAACCGATTCTGATAGATGGTGGCATTCAGGGCAAAGATGGGAACCAGGGCAATGCAGCGCACCGCTGTAAACAGATAACAGCGGAAGAACCATTTGTTTTCCAGTCGTATGCTTCAGAACCCCAAATACAACAGGAGCAGGCCGAGAAATGACAGCAGCTCTTGCAGCAGAGGAATATCCAGAGTAAGGGTGCTCAGGGCCAATCCCCAGAGGATTTGGGTCATGGTGGTCTGCCAGTTGGGCGTGGGCTCAGTACGAGACTCGGGGGCATCGGGTACAACTTGGTAGGTTTCCATAGGTCAGCCTCCTCCCTGATCTTGACACATTCATCATATCTCATCCCGCCTTAAATGCCAAGTAGAGAAACTGAAATCCCCCGTACTCGGGACAAGTTTCACCGAGTACGGGGGATTGTGCTCTGTCAGGAGAGCTTCTCCTTGAGCTCTAAAATTTTGCGGGAAATGGTCTCAATGGTCTCTGCAAATACCTCATCGCTCTGTCCGGTGGGGTCTTCCAGTCCCCAATTTTCTGTATAAGGGGCAGTAAAGGCAGGACAGCTGACGTTACACCCCATATAAATCACCACATCCGGATGGGGCAGTTGGGAGACCAGCTTGCTGTACTGGGTTTCCTCCATGTCGATACCGTGGAGCTGTTTCATCATACGCACGGCGTCGAGATTGATGCGGTCTTTTACCTCCGTGCCTCCGGAGTAGCTTTCAAACACATCGTCCGCCAACTTCTTGCCCAGGGCCTCCGCCATCTGACTGCGGCAGGAGTTGTGAACGCACACAAAGGCAACCTTGGGTTTTCCCATTTCAGTCATCCCCCTTATTTCTCGCTATTCTTCAGCAGCACTTCAATCTGATCAGGCTTGAGCACCTTCCCGGTGGACACCACCTTACCATGCACCACCAGGGCAGGGAGGCTCATTACTCCATAGCCGGCAATGGTGGCCATGTCCTGCACATACTCCACCTGTACATCCATCCTCAGACTGCGCACCGCTTCCCGGGTGTTCTCCAGCAGGGTGTGGCAGGAGGCACAGCCTGTGCCCAACACCTGAATGGCTGCTCCAGACTTGTGCTCCACTCTGCCAGCGGCGGAGCAGCTACATTGACAGGAACAAGGGGCAGTCTGCACCTCTTTTTTCTTCTTACCAAATCCAAACAGTGCCATATTACATTCCTCCTATGATTAAACTAACAAAACTTGAATGGCATTGAAAAAATACCCAACCAGGATGATACCCAGGGTACAGATCCCGATAAAGGCCGCCAGCAGTCGGGACTTCACGGCCTGTTTCAGCATGATGAGGGAGGGGAGACTCAAGGTCGTCACCGCCATCATAAAGGACAATACAGTACCCAGTCCAGCGCCTTTAAACAGCAGACTTTCCGCCACGGGGATGGTGCCGAAGATATCCGCATACATGGGCACCCCCACCAGGGTGGCCAGGATCACGGCCAGAGGATTTTGGCTGCCCAGCACCATCTCCACCCAGTTCTGGGGTACCACGTTGTGAATCAGTGCGCCGATGCCTACGCCCAAGAAAACATATGGGGCCACCTTTTTCACCGTGTTCACCAACTGTCCTTTGGCATAGTCCACCCGATCTCTCCGGGTCAGGGTACTGCTTTGACTTTCTATGTGGGGCGCATGGCGGATAAAATCCTCCACATACCGCTCCATCCCCAGCTTTTGCAGGAGCGTGCCGCCTATGACTGCTATGACCAGTCCCAGCAACACATACAACACCGCCACACGGGTGCCAAACACACTCATCAGCAGCACCAGAGATCCCAAGTCCACCATGGGGGAGGAGATGAGAAAGGAAAACGTCACGCCCACCGGAAGCCCTGCACTGGTAAATCCCATAAAAATGGGGATGGAGGAGCAGGAACAAAAAGGAGTCACTGTCCCCAACAGGGCTGCAACCACATTGGCCCACAGGCCCTGAAACCGTCCCAGAATTTTCTTGGTGCGATGAGGTGGGAAATAACTCTGCACATAGGAGATGCCAAAAATCAACACCGAGAGCAAGACAAAAATTTTGATGGTGTCGTAGAGAAAAAATTGTACTATGCCGCCCAGAGTCCCATCCAGACCCACGGCGGCCAGACCATTTCCAATGAGTTCGTTGAGCCATTTCATTCCCAGGACTTGATCTTGAAACACGAGCCAACCCGCTCTGATCCATTCCATCCAATCCATACCTCCAATCACAGTTCTAAAAATTTCGATTTGAATATGGCAAGAAAAAACCATCTCAAAAGGCAGATGGTTTTTCTCACTTACAGGCGCAATCTGTAGGGGTGACCGCAGAGGTATCGGTCAATTCCTCCAACAGTTGACGGGCATGGGCGCAGCCCTCCTCCCGCAGGGAATAGTGGGTCCACTTCCCCTCCGTGCGGCCTACCACCACACCGGAGTCACAGAGAATCTTCATGTGATAGGAGAGGGTGGACTGGCTGATGTGCAAATGCTCCAGCAGAGCACAGGCACACTTCTCACCGCTGCGCAGCAGCTCCAAAATTTGCAGCCGGTTCACATCGCAAAAGGCCTTAAATACTCTCATATCTGAGGTATGATCTCGCACAGCGACCCCTCCAATCACATCGAAGAATTTCAATCTAACAGCAGTATATTCAATACATCGAGAAATGTCAATACATCAGATTTTAATATGGATATTTTGACCATGGAATCGTTGCGTCACCACGCAGCCTGTTGTATAATTAAACAAAATACAAAATGAAAAGGAGCGGTGAGACATGGGAGTATTGGAACTCAGAGACGTCAGCTACACATATCAGACGCAGTATCAAAAGGTAGAGGCCCTGCGGAACATCACCGCATCCTTTGATGGGGGAAGGGTGTACGCCGTGGTGGGCAAGTCAGGCAGCGGCAAGACCACATTGCTCTCCCTGTTGGCGGGACTGGACTTGCCAACAGAAGGAGAGGTGCTGTGCCACGATGTGGCCACCAGTCAAATGAAGCTGGAGCAGTACCGTCGGGAACAGGTGGCGGTGATCTACCAGAACTTCCGGCTATTCCCTCTGCTTACGGTGGAAGAAAATGTGATGTACCCCATGGAACTGCGGGGGACAAGTCCCAAGGAGGCACGGGAAAAGGCCAAAATTTTGGTGGAGCGAGTGGGGCTGCCTGAGACAGTGCTGGGGCGCTATCCCACCATGCTCTCCGGCGGCGAGCAGCAGCGGGTGGCTATCGCCCGGGCTCTGGGTATGGACACCAAAATTCTCCTGGCGGACGAGCCCACCGGAAATCTGGACACCGCCAACAGTGAGAATATTTTCTCCATCCTACAGAGCTTGGCTCATGACGATGGATACTGTGTTATCATCGTGACCCATGACCGCACCTTGGCCCAGAAAGCAGACGACATTCTGGAACTGAAAGACGGTCGGATGGTGGAGTAAGGAGGGATACACCATGGTGATCCGCAACGGGATTCTCAGCACGGTACGCTCTCGTGGCCGCACGATTCTCTTCGCCCTTTTGATTTTCCTTCTCACCCTCTCCCTGTCTTTGGGACTGGGTTTATGGAGCTATTGTGCTCAGACGCTGGCAGCCATGGACGCCACCTACACCTCCATTGCCCTGGTGGAGTACAAAGGGGAGAACTATCCGGACCAGTATGCCTCAGATGAAACGGCCCGAATGGCGTTTGCCCAGCTGGGAGACTACAGCCAAGTGCCAGGTGTGGAGCTGTGGGAACCAACCCAGTGGGGTATGGTATTGGCCGATGGCTATCGAAGACCAGACGGTACCATCCCCTATGAGAATCGAATGGTGGTATCGGTCTTTCAACTCAGTGAGGTATTCGCTTTTCAAGAGTGTCCCGCACAGTTGGAGGATCTTCCCGAGGAATACTTGATTCTTTCCGACGATCGTTGCTCCGTCCATATTCATGCGGGAGTGTGGGAAGACATTCCATACTACACCTACATGCCCCCGGAGACTCCTGCGGCGTATGTCACGGAACAGATGGATGGAACCGTTACACTGGTGGACGAGGAGCAGAACCTGTCCATGGAGCTGAACTGGTTGAAAAACCAGGAGGGTTTCTTTCGCCGGGACACATATATAGAAACCGACCCAGAGACAGGAAAGCTGACCGCCATAGACTCTCTGGTCAATTTCCGCTTGGCTCTGGACCACTACCAAGGAATCATCGGGGAAAACCTATATTCCTATGACGGAACAAGCGGCGTGTTGGTGGAAGTCCACCCTGGAGAGAGCGGGTTTGTGGCAGAGAAGGGAAAACGGTATCTCATTCATGGAGAGCGGATGGACGGCGGCACATCCGCCCAGGCCGTTGTTGTGCGGGAGTTCTATGAGGGCTGTGAGCAATCCCCATGGGTTTCCTTTGACCGCTATGACGATCCTCTCTTTACCGACAGTCTGTTTTCACAGTACGCCAAAAAGTATGATCTTGGCAACAACTACATCCAAGAGGAGGCCAGCGACAACATCCCCGCCTTGGAGCCCTTCCAACAGGGGACTCTCTACCTCAAAGAAGGGCGATACCCTCAGGCTGGGGAGACGGGCGTATGCACCGTCACCCAGGACATTGCCCAGCAGCTGGATTTGGAGCTGGGGGATGAACTCCCTGTGTCGGTGATGCAGTCTGCCCAAACAGACCCCTTTGCACTGGAGGAGACAGGGGACAGCCGCACCTGGACCGTGGTGGGGATCGTCAATCAGAGCAAGGGCTACGAGGGGCACCTCTGGGTCTCTCGACAAGATGCCTTGCCGCATGCTCCGCTGTTTGGATATCTGTTTGGCCGTGCGGTTTTGGATAACGATGAAGCAGTGGAGGCTGTGGAGCAGATGGCAGCCATGGCCCCTGACGGGGTAGAGATCACCCTGTATGACCAGGGATATGCCACCGCAGCCCAGCCCCTCCAGGCCATGGAGGCCACTGCCCAAGGGGTCACCTTTGCCTCTCTGGCGGGTTCGTTTGCAGTGCTGTGTCTGTTTGCCTTCCTCTTTGTGGGGCGACAGCAGCAGGCTGTGGACGTGATGGTATCCCTGGGTACCCCCAAGAGGAAGATCTGGCTGTGGCTCCTCTCCGGGGTCACTGTGGTGGCTGGTGTGGCCGTGCTGGCGGGGATGGTAGTGTCCGCCATTTCCATGCAGCTGCTCATTTGGTTGGCCCTGCAAGGAGCCCAGGCACTGTATGCCGCCGACCAGCGGTACAGCAACGGAGCTCTGGGTACCACCAAAGAGGCAGAGCTGCCTCAACAGGTGCCGCTGTGGCCGGCTTGGGTGGCCGCTGTCATTGTATTTCTACTGGCTCTGGTGCTGTGCGCTCTGTTCACCCGGGTGGCACAGCGAAAAAACACCCTTAACCGAGGGAAAAGCCGGGTGCGGGCCCCCCGCAGCGGGACCAGTACGGCCGGGAAGGGCGCCGTACGCTTTGCCTTGCTCTCTGCTCGCCGGGGCGGCTGGCGGTCTGTGGTCGTTCCGGTGGTCACACTGGTTCTGTCTGGCTTTTTGGGCTTTTTGATGGTGACGGCCCTGGGATGGGGGCAACAGCGGGACACCCTGTACGAGGACACCACCATCACCGGACAATTTACCTCGGTCAATGGCAGGCAGTATACCGGACTCATGCTGGAAGACCCTTGGCGCCTCTGGGACTCAGGCCTGCTCTCGTCCATGCAGGTCTATGACTCCACCCACTTTTGGATACCGGATGAGATGCCAGACTTTCCAAACACCACATTTGGCAACAAGCTCTGGAGCGAGTGGGTTTCCAAACAGCCGGAATTGATTTTCCTCAATGGTCTGGAGATATCTCCCAAGTTTGCCTATGGTCAGGTGCCCGCCATCACCTGGTTGGAGGGCTGGGACGAGAGCTTCTTAGAAGATCCCGGCTACTACAATACTCCCCAGAGCACTCCACTGCCCTGTATTGCCAGCCAGACTTGGATGGAGGAACAGGGAATCGGCTTAGGGGATGACATTAACATCAACGTCCAGAAGGGAGGCACTATTACGGTGTTCCCTGTGGGTTCCTACGCCTTAGGGGGTACGGACAAGTCCATCTATGTGCCTCTCAGCCGCCTCTGTCTGCCTCCTTGGCAGGCGGAGAACCCACAGCAAAGTGCGGCGCCGTGGGAATACTTCCCCGGCTGTCGATTTACCCTCCAATCTTCCTATGATTTGGAGCAATGTCGGGAGTATCTGGCCCAGGAAGGATACTCTGTGCCCGGCGATCTGAATGGAAGCCGTATTGTAGTCGTGCTCAACGACTATGCCTTTACCCAGACCGTGGAGGCCCTGGGACGCTACATCACCCTGAGCCAAATTCTCTTCCCCGTGCTCTTCCTCCTCATGGGGGTCATGGGCTTTGTGGTGTCCTGGCTGATGGTCAATAGCCGCCGCATGGAGTTTGCGATTATGCGAGGGCTGGGTGCTTCACCCAAACGGGTGTTTGGCTCCTTCTTCCTAGAACAGATGGGACTGTGTCTGACGGGTTGTGTGGTCAGCGGAGTAATCCTTGGGATCTGGAGCGGGCAGCCTGTGGTCTGGCTGACTTCCGCTGGTTTTGCTCTCTTTTATTTGGCCGGGTGTGCTTTGGCGGTGCGAGCCGTGGGAAAAGCCAAGGTGTTTACCTTGCTCACCCATGCCGACTGAGCGCATGAAAGTCCTGGTTATGGGACACTCTCTGTGGTAGAATGGTTCCATCACCGGGAGAGGAGCACAGAGGCATGCAGGAGAAGACCTATTTATCCATTGATTTAAAATCTTTTTATGCCTCCGTGGAGTGTATGGAGCGGGGACTGGATCCCATGACCACCCATCTGGTGGTGGCCGACCAGAGCCGCACCGAGAAGACCATCTGTCTGGCGGTATCTCCTGCTCTGAAGGCCTATGGCATTCCCGGGCGTGCCCGGCTCTTTGAAGTGGTACAGAAGGTGAAGGAAATCAACGCCCAGCGGCGGTGCAAGGCCCCGGGTGGAGTCTTCACGGGAACCTCCCACCAGGCCCCTCAGTTGTCGGCCCGGCCAGACCTTGCTCTGGACTACCTGGTGGCCCCGCCGCAGATGGCCCACTATATTTCCTTCAGCACCCGCATCTATAACGTGTACCTGAAGTATATCGCCCCAGAGGATATGCATGTCTACTCCATTGACGAGGTATTTCTGGATGTGACCCCCTATCTGGACACCTATGGCATGACGGCGGAAGAGTTGGCCCGCACCATTCTGCTGGATGTGCTCCACACCACCGGAATCACCGCTACCGCAGGCATTGGCAGCAATTTATATTTGGCCAAGGTGGCCATGGACATTGAAGCCAAGCACATATCCCCGGATGAAAATGGGGTTCGCATCGCTCGCCTGGATGAGATGAGCTACCGCCGCAGCCTCTGGGCCCACCGGCCCCTCACCGATTTTTGGCGGGTGGGCAGGGGATACGCCAAAAAGCTGGAACAGCAGGGGCTGTACACCATGGGAGACATTGCCCGGTGTTCTCTGGGCAGGCGAGAGGACTACTACAACGAGGAACTGCTCTACAAGATGTTTGGGGTGAATGCGGAGCTGCTCATTGACCACGCCTGGGGGTGGGAGCCGTGCACCATCTCCGATATCAAGTCTTACCGACCCACCACCAACAGTGTTGGTTCGGGCCAAGTACTGAAAATCCCATATACGGCGGAAAAGGCCCGGTTGGTAGTACAGGAGATGGCCGATCTGCTGGTGCTGGATTTGGTGGACCATCGACTGATGACCGACCAGCTCACTTTGACGGTGGGCTATGACCGGGAGAATCTCTCTGACCCCCAGCGGCGGCAGGCCTACCGGGGGGCGGTCTCCACCGATGCCTATGGACGGGCTGTCCCCAAGCACGCCCACGGCACCACCCATTTGGCGGAGTACACCTCCTCCACCACAGAGATTGTGGAGGCCATGTCCAAATTGTTTGACCGAATCGTCAATCCCCAGCTGCTCATTCGGCGGCTCAACGTCACCGCCAACCGGGTACTGGGGGAAGACTGCCTGCCCACCCAAGGGCTCCAACAGCTGAGCCTGTTCTCTGACGACGGGCAACAGCGGCAAGCGCAGCTGAAACGGGAGCGGCAGAAGCAGCAGGCCATTCTCAGTATCAAGAAGAAGTACGGAAAAAACGCACTGCTCAAAGGGATGAATTTCCGGGACGGGGCCACGACCCGGGAGCGAAATGGACAGATTGGGGGGCACAAGGCATGAGGGAAACAAGACACCCCTATGAGGACATTCTCTCTGTGCCACGACCTGCCACCCATGTACGCCCACCCATGCCCCGGCAGGACCGGGCGGCACAGTTTGCCCCCTTTGCCGCCCTCACAGGTCACGATGCCGCCATCCGGGAGACAGCCCGCACCACCCAGGTCAGACGCCAGCTCAGCGAGGACGAGAAGCTCTTGTTGGACCGAAAGCAGCAGGTTCTGCTGGAACAGGTACACCAATATCCACAGGTCACAGTGACCTACTTTCAGCCTGATGCCCGCAAAGCGGGCGGAGCTTACCAGGTGTTTACCGGACATGTGCGTGCTCTGGACACCTTTCGGCGGCTATTGCGCACTGTGGAGGGCAGAGACATCCCTGTGGACGACATTGTGGAATTGGAAAGCCCTCTGTTTTCTCGATTGGAACTGTAAAAAGCTCCACCGACAAGCTTGTCGGTGGAGCTTTCATTTATGGTTGTGGGGTGGGTGACGGTGCAGAGGTGTCAATGGTCAGGGAATATCCCTGGAGGATGGCAGCAGGGTTCTCCGCCATTTCGTGCTCAATGCTCACCTGATCGCCCACATTGAGAATGACCGCAGTGGGGTTTTCCACGGCAGAGAGGGAGTAGAACACGCTTTCCTCCTCCAGGCGGACATAGTAGTAGGTGTTGCCGTTGAGCACAGCGCTGCGAATCTCAGCTACGACGCCTTGAGCCGTGGTCTGTGGCACTTCTTCCTCCTCAGTCAGGCCCTTGTCTGTGAGCATACGGATATACTGCTGTTCACACTGGGCCACCGTGCTTCCCGTGGCCACCAGCTGATACTGGGCCACGTTGACCATGGCATAGCTCTTCACCAGCAGGGTGTTATCCTGGAGGGGAATGAAGTAGGTGGGTTGTCCTGCCACATTGATCAACAGGGGGAAGGTGGCGGTGTAGCCCAGGTCCTGCACCACGCCCTCGGCAGATGCCTGAGCCGCCGCCTCCGTGGCGCCGGGGGCATCGTAGAAGATGGTCTCCTTGGTGCGCTGGTTGGAGAGGAGGAAGCCCAGATTGGACTGGTCGGAGTTGGCGGAGGTGACACCGGTATACACATATACGTCATCGTTGATGGCGATATAGTTATACCCTTCTGTGGTCACTGTCACGTCCTTCTGGCCAAAAATGGAGTTGATGAATCCGTTGACCAGGGTGCCATAGTAGTCATACTGCTGCATGATCAGGGCAGGAGTATAGAGGTTATCCACCCAGGAGGGCACCTCGTCGTAGTACTGGCTCTCGCCCGTGATGGCGTTACAGAGGACAGCACCCTGGATATCGGTGCCACCAAACAGGCCGATGGTTTTCACCACCCGGGGGGCAATCCACCAGGGCTGTCCCTGCTCGTCAATTTCAAAGCGAGGGGTGGAGAACATGAAGGTGGGATATTGGAAACGGAGATGGCGCATGATGTTCCGGTTCAGGGGCTCGGAGAAGGAGTACTTCATTCCCTCCTCCAGACGTACCACCTGGGCCTCCTGGGTGACCATGTCCACCAGCACATAGGCGGGCAGACCTTCACCCCGGTTGGTCAGCCATTTAAACAGGTCCGCATAGGCCACAGGGGCCACGCGGACGGGGCGCCCCTGATAGTTGATCTGGGTGGAATCCCCGCCATACTCAAACTGGCTTACCATGTCGCTGAGTGTTCCCATCTGGCGGTCCCCCAGGTACTCGGCAGAGGTACGGTCCAGGGTGGGAATCTCGTCAAAGGAGATCTGGCTGATATCCTGGGAAAATTCACCGCTATTCACGGTCAGAAGTTCCCGGTAAGCTTGTGCCCGGAAAATGGGGAGGGAGACCAGCTGTCCTACCACACCCACTATCACCAGCAGAAGCATAAAAATCCCGATGGGCAGGCACTGCTGCTTGATGAAGCTAAGATAATGGCGTATCTTTTCCTTCCCGGTCGTCACCACTGTGGTGTCCTGAAACCCTGAGGTAATCAGGGCACAGACCATATAGACCAGGCACAGCAGGAAGAGGAATCCGTAAAACTCCGTGGCCTGTAGATTGAGGGCAGGAAGGGTGATATAGAAGTAGAGGAACCCCACCACCGCTGTGACCAGGAGGTTCAGAAGGATTTTTCCCAGTTTGCCTTTGGGCCAGGGAAAGCCCTTTTTTCGTCGCTCTTTCATAACATGGAACTCCTTTCGAATCCATAGAGAGTTGATGTAAAGTATACCTGCTTTTCTCAGAAAAAGCAATCAAAAGAGAAACCCGCAGCTGGACAAACACAGCTACGGGTTTCTAAATGGTCTTAGATCATGCGGAGAATGGCTTCCTTGGGCTGCACACCCACGGACTGAGCCACAGCCTCGCCGTTCTTCATCACCACCAGGGTAGGGATGCTCATCACGCCGAACTGACGGGCCAGCTCAGGCTCGTTGTCCACGTTGACCTTTCCCACCTTGATATCGGTGCGCTCAGCGGCGATCTGGTCCAGCACAGGGGCCAGCATGCGGCAGGGGCCGCACCACTCAGCCCAGAAGTCCAGCAGCACGGGCTGGGAGGCCTGGAGAACCTCAGCGTCAAAATTGTCCTTGGTGATGGTAATGGTATTCATGAGGAACGTCTCCTTTTCTTGTTGAATTTTGTACTCTGAGCATACACCCTTTTATGGTTCCCTTCTGTGACAAACTCACACAGAAGATGTTTCGTAGTACTTCTCACCCAGCAGAATCTTCTCCGGGGTGATGGGCAGCTCCCGGTGCCACACACCAGTGGCGTTATAAACGGCGTGGGCAATGGCAGGGGAGGGGGTATTGATGACGATCTCGCCGATGGACTTGGCACCGAAGGGGCCTGTGGGCTCATAGCTGGACTCAAACTCCACATGGATACGTCCCACATCCTGACGGGTGGGAATCTTGTACTGCATGAAGGAGTCCTCCCGGATGGCGCCCTTATCGGTGTAGGTGATGTCCTCATACAGGGCCATGCCGATACCCTGGGCGATGCCGCCCTCAGTCTGGACCCGGGCCAGATTGGGGTTGATGACCGTGCCACAGTCCACAGTGGCCTCGTAGTTGAGCACCTGAATGGCTCCGGTGGCCTTGTCGATCTCCACCTCCACCATGCCAGCCATATAGGGGGGCGGGGAGACCGGGGAGGAGGTGGTGGCGGTGAACTGGGTCTCAAACTGGTTGTTGACCATGGAAGCCGTGGCCACGTCCACCAGGGAGACGCTGCGCTGGGGGTCGCTGACACAGCGGACCGTCTTGCCGTCAAAGTCGGTGTCCTTCACATCACACTTCATGAGAGCTGCACCAATCTTCTGGATGCTCTCCCGCAGCTTCTCACAGGCTTCCTCCACGGCACGCCCAGTGAGGTAGGTGGTAGAGGAGGCATAGGAGCCGGAGTCATAGGGGGAGGCATCGGTGTCGGCACCGTAGACCACCACATTGTCCACGTCGCACTCCATGACCTCGGCGGCCATCTGGGCCAAAATGGTGTCACAACCGGTGCCCATGTCAGCGGCGCCAATGGTCAGGGCATAGAAGCCGTCGTCATTGAGCTTGATGGTAGCGCCGCCGATGTCCACATTGGAAATGCTGGACCCCTGCATGGCCAGAGCTACGCCCACGCTGCGCACCTTGCCGTTGCCCATATCCCGGCAGGGATACTTCTCGTCCCAACCCATACGCTGGGCGGTTTCCTTCAGACAGCGGTCCAGGGCACAGGCGTTACAGGGCTCATAGTAGTAGGCAGGGGGCACCTGTCCCTCTGCAATGAGGTTCATCAGCCGCAGCTGTACCGGGTCCATCTTCAACTCAGCTGCCAATTCGTTGACAATGGACTCCACGGCAAACAGACCCTGAGTGGCGCCGTAGCCACGGTAGGCTCCGGCGGCCTGCATGTTGGTATACACCACGTCATAGGTGAAGCGGTAGGCTTCCTGGTTGCGGTTATACAGGGGAATGGACTTATGGCCGGACAGGCCTACGGTGGTGGGGCCGTGCTCACCATAGGCTCCGGTGTTGGACAGGGTATACATGTCAAAGCCACGGATGCGGCCATCCTTCATGGCTCCGATGCGCACGGTGATCTCCATCTCATGGCGAGGGCTGCCGGAAGTCTGGCTCTCCTGACGGCTATACACCAGGTAGGCGGGCTTTCCGGTCTTCCAGGTGACCAGGGCGGGGAACACCTCAGTGACACAGCTCTGCTTAGCTCCAAAACCGCCGCCGATGCGGGGCTTGGTCACCCGCACTTTGGACTTGGGGATGTCCAGGGCGTGGGCAATGATACGCCGGGCATGAAAGACGATCTGGGTGGAGCTGAGTACATTCAGCCGCCCATAGGTGTCCATATAGGTGTAGGTGCGGAAGGTCTCCATCATAGCCTGACTGTTGGCCTTGGTGTGGTAGGTGCGCTCCAGCACCAAATCACAGTCAGCCAACACCGCTTCGATGTCCCCGTGGCTCATCTCATCGTGGGCACACAGGTTCCGGTGGTTGTCCGCCCCCACCGGGCAGTTCGCTACCCAGTTGTCCTCCGGGTGCACCAGCACCGGGTTGTCCTTGGCGGTGCGGAAATCCAGCACCGCAGGGAGCACCTGATAAGCGACCTTGATGAGCTTCAAGGCCTTGTCCACAGCCTTTTCGCTCTCTCCGGCCACCACGGCCACGGCATCCCCGTGGAATCGCACATGGCGGTCCAGCAGCAGGCGGTCATAGGGGCTGGGCTCAGGATAGGTCTGTCCAGCCATGGTAAAACGCTTTTGAGGCACGTCTTTGTAGGTGAAAATGGCCTCAATGCCAGGCACCTTCATGGCGATGGAGGTGTCGATATTCTCGATCATGGCATTGGCGTGGGGGCTGTGGAGCACCTTTACCACCAGGGCGTTAGGGTCCCGCAGATCCCCGGTGTACACCGGTTTTCCGGTGACCAGGGCCATGGCGTCCTTTTTTCGGACCGGTTGATTCACATGGCGCATCCCTCACACCTCTCCTTTCTTCTGGGCATCCTTGAAAGCCAGATAGGACTGAATGCCCCGCAGCTGTCCCTCATAGCCGGAGCAGCGGCACAGGTTGCCGCTGAGATAGGAGAGAATCTCCTCCTCGGAGGGGTGGGGATTCTCCCGGAACATGGCAATGGCGTTCATCATCAGGCCGGGGTTGCAGAATCCGCACTGCTCGGCACCCTGGTCGGCGATGAAGGCTCCGAAGTCGGCGGCCTCCTCCTGGAGCCCCTCCAGAGTGGTGACTTTGCGGCCGGCCACCCGGGCAGCCAGCACCGAACAGGACAGCACCGGCTTATCATCTACAAACACGGTGCACAGGCCGCAGTTGGAGCTCTCGCAGCCCCGCTTGACGCTGGCGCAGCCCAGGGAGCGCAGCACGTCCAGCAGCAGGCTGTCCGCCTCCACCACAGTGGCAATCTTCTTGCCGTTGAGTTCAAATTTCAATTCCATGTCACTTCACCTCACAGGCTGCCAGCACGGCCCGCTGCACCAGCACGCCGCAGATCTGACTGCGATAGGCAGCGCTGCCCCGCATGTTGGACCCAAAATTCAGTTGCCCCGCCACATAGTCTCCGAATCGGGCGGCGCTGGTTTCGTCCACGCCGCCGCACAGCAGGCCCTCTTGGTCTCGCACCAGAGCCGCCTTGTGGGGACGGGCACCCACGGATGCCTGCCACACCCCATCCACGCAGGAGACAGCACAGGTGAGGATGGGGAAGTCGGTGCGGGCATGGCGCATAGCCTGGTAGGACACCTGCATGGGCCGCTTGTCCACCACCAGCTTCACCAGGATGTCCCGGTCAGCAGGCATCTGGGCATACTGCTCCAGGGGGATCTCGCCGGCATGGTGGCACACCACACGGGCGTTCAGCGCCAGGAAAACGGTGAGCACATCGGAGAAGCCGTAGCGGCCAAAGATGGAGCCGCCCACCGTGGCGGTGTTGCGGAACTGCACGCCCACAATATCCTTGACGGCATCGGCCACAGCATGGCTACACCAGGCATTGAGAGCCGGGTGCTGCTCCAATTGGCGTAGGGTGACCATACAGCCGATCTCAAAGGTATGGTCCGTCTCCACAATGGTGTCCAGCCCCAGGCCGGACAGATCAATGGCAGTGTCCACACTGCGGGTGGTCATTTTCATCCAGTGCATACCGCCCAAGATGAGATTGGCCTTCTTCTGGTTCAATTCGTAGGCCTGTTCCAGGCTCTCCGCCCGGACATATTGTCTGATGGTCAACAAGACACTTCCTCCAAACCTTGTATATTCAAATCATATGGCCCAAACATAACAATACACAATATATTGTACCGTACTTTCATGAGGATGTAAAGCGACAAAAAGCACACCCCGTAATAATCAGGGGTGTGCCAGTAAATATTGCTGAATTCTGGCTAATTTTTCCAGCGTGTCCGCATCCCACAGCTCCTGGGGCCCCGCCGCCTCCGTGTACAAAACCGGGGTATCTCCCACGGCAGCCATGCCTCCATGTTCTCCGGCGAGTTCCATTAGAGCAGGGAAGAGATGGGCTGGAAAGAGGGTGGGACTGGAAGGCTGGCCCTGATAAGCCAAGCGATGTACCAGTTGGGGCTGAGTTTGGAAGGCAGCTACCAGGCGGCGGATGCTGCCCGTACTGCACAGAGGCTGATCCCCCAGAACAAACAGACATCCCTCCGCATTCTGGACAGCTTCCAGCCCCAGGCGGATGGACTGGCTCTGTGGGCCGCCCTCATAGGCCACAGTCTTCACCCCATGACGACGGCACAGAGCCTCCACCTCAGGGTCACTGACCACCGCCACCACTTGGGAAAAGCAGGGGGTGGGAATGGCGTCCAAGGTATGCTCCAGCAGCAGTTTGCCAGCCAGGGGGGCCAGCAGCTTGTTTGCGCCAAACCGCACACTCTTTCCAGCGGCCAAAATTACGCAGCCAATCCCCATGGAAGTTCCTCCTTACAAGGTGATTTCGTACATCACTTCGGTTGCGCCCAAATTCTCTTGCTTCCGCTCTGTCAAATGGAAGCCGTGGGTTTCGTAGAAACGGCGGGCCCGCTCATTGCCCTCAAATACCCACAGCACCAATCGGACATATCCGGCATGCTTCGCCTCCTCCAACGCATGCTGTATCATATGGGCTCCATATCCATGCCCCCAAAATTGGGGTAAACTGTGGATACAGATGAGCTCGGCGGTATCACATCCTAAATTGTCCCGGTTTTCGCTCCAGGCCGTCATTCCCTGAGGTGTCCCATCTATACACTGGAGAGAGACGTGGGCCAACTGGTGTTCCAATACAAATGCATGCATTGCTTGGGCCTCTTCCGGATTCGTGGCCTGGGCCAAAGCCTCTGGAGAGAGTATGCCACCAAAGGCGGCTTTCCATGCCTCAGTTTGAATTCTGGCCAAAACCGGGGCGTCCTCCGGTATAGCGGGGCGAAGGGTCAACTCTGGCATATCCAATTCTCCTCTCGTTCAGCGCAAGGTGCGCCGCAGTCCCTTGGGAAAATGATTTTTCAAAACGCCGTTGCTGCCCTTGACCCAGCCCAGGGACAGGCCATCCACCTTAAGAAGGGTCCATCCTATCTGGGTGCCGGGGATGGTGTTCCCGGACAGATAGGCGGCAATTTCCGGAGCATCTACCGAATAGTCCACCTGAGAGGCGGATTCTTTCAGCCACAGGGCCAGGGCGTGGGCGGGCTCGAAGCGATTTTTCAGCAGCTGTCCCAGCTCCAGGCCAGCCCGCAGTACCTTGAGCCCCTTCAAGACGGGCATATCTTCCGGGACCATCCACAGGTTCTTTCCAAAGGAGATAAGCTTTCCCTGGGGCAGCGTGACCCCAGCGGTGTCACAGAACTCCTTCAATTCTTTGGGTGCGGCAATGGCAGGCTCCAACGGCTGGTCCTGGCCTGCTGCATCCCCCTGGCGCTCCAACACCGCAGCAAAGTGGCCCTCGCCGTGGACCTTGTGGGGCCAGAGGCGGAAGGTGTGCTCTAAGCCGCAGGGCGGGGCGTTCACCCAGTCCGGGCGTCCCGGTGCAAACCAGGGGGCATCCACGGACACCAGGGAAAAGTCGGGGTGAGTCTGGAGAAAGTCGGCAATGACCCCCTCGTTCTCCTCAGGGGCAAAGGTACAGGTGGAGTACACCATGCGGCCGCCGGGGCGGAGCATTTGGGCGGCGGAGTGGAGGATCTCGCCCTGGCGGTGGGCGCACATCTGCACCGTCTCCACGCTCCAGTCAGTGGAGGCCGCCTCTTCCTTGCGGAACATGCCCTCGCCGGAACAGGGGGCGTCTACCAGAATCCGGTCAAAGTATTCCACGAACCGCTCCGACAGCTTGCGGGGATGCTCGTTGAGCACCAGGGCATTGGCCACTGCCATGCGCTCCAAATTGCGGCTGAGAATCACCGCCCGCTTGGGCTCAATTTCGTTGGACACCAACAGCCCCTGGCCGTCCAACAAAGCGGCCAGCTGGGAGGACTTCCCGCCGGGGGCGGCGCACAGGTCCAGCACCCGCATGCCCGGCTGCACATCCAGAAGTCCCGCCGGGGCCATGGCGCTGGCCTCCTGGAGGTAGTACACCCCCGCCTCATGGTAAGGAGACAGTCCGGGCCGGGTATCGGGGTCATAGTAATAACCGCTGTCTGCCCAAGGCACCGGGGAGAGGCCAAACTGGGGCAGAGGGGGCGGGGTGTGGGTTTTCAGTTTGTTCAGGCGCAGCGCCACCCACCGGGGATGTTCGGCTGCCGCCAGAAACTCCGCCAGCTCTTCCGGGCCCAGCTGGGCCTCCAGCCGTTTGAGAAATCCTTCTGGAAACATGGGTTGTCCTCCATCTCTATGGTCTGATCAGGGCAGTTGGTTGGTATCTAAAAAGTGACGCAGCACGTCCTCCACCCGGTGGCAGGTGGTGGGGAACCGGTCCAGAAGTCCCTGCTCTGCGGCAGCCATGAGATAGGGGTGGCCCACCACCGAGAGCATGGCTGCATCGTTCCAGTTGTCGCCAAAGGCCAGCACGTCCTTGGGGTCAATGCCCATGGAGCGGCATAGCCCCAGCACGCCTACCCCTTTGTCCGCCAGGGTGAAGTCCAGCCAGTCCTCTCCGGCCACGGCCATGTGGAAAACCGTGGACCAGGCGGGGCCCAAGGCCTCTGCGGCGGGTTTGGTGCCCAGGGGACAATATGCGGACACTTTGAGGATTTCCTCGGGAATCTCTTCCACATCCTCTACGATTTTCAGTTGGAAGCCTTTGAAGTCCCGCATGTGCTCCACATAGTCCTGGGTGCACTGGCACAGGTAGGCATATTTAGGTCCGGTGATCAGCAACTGGCTGTCAGGCAAGTTTAAAATCTCCCGGGCCAGAGCCAGAGCGGAGGAGCGCTCCATGGGCGTAGAACCCAAGATGGGGGCAGTGTCCTCGGTGCCCGGCCCGTAAATCACGCCGCCATTTTCACACACATAGGACAACTCATCGGCGATGTGGGGAAAGAGGGAGCGGATGGAGTGGTACTGCCGACCGGAGGTGGGGCAGAAGGGAATCCCCCGCTCTCTGAGCTGCTCAATGAGAGAAAAGATTTCCCCAGACAGCTTGGTCTCCCCGTAGGGCAGCAGGGTGCCGTCGATATCGCTGACAACCAGTTTGATCATTGCTTGTCTCTCCTTTATGTAAAAACCTGTGAAATCTTGGTGATTATATCATAGCTTTTATCTTTTCACAAGAGAAACCCCTCCACGGTTTTGTACCATGGAGGGGAAACTGACTTAGCCAACGGCCTGACGTTTTTCATGGATGAGCCGAGCCCAATACACAATGGGGGTATCCAGCAGAGAAGTGAAGATGAAAATGACATAGCTGGAGAGGACAATGGACACCAGGGTAGGAAGGTCATATCTGCCGTAGAAGGCAAACAGGGTGTACAAAATGGCGTTGAGCAACTGGGAAATCAGGGTAGAGCCATTGTTTCGCACCCACAAAAAGGCCCGGCGATCTCCGCTGCGGCGCTGGGTGAACTCCCACCACTTGTGATACAGCCACACATCAAACACCTGGACAATGGCGTACACGGCCAGAGAGGCCAGCATAAGCCGAGGGGTATTGGAGAAAATGGCCTGCATGTACGGAGTAGCCCAGTCGTTCACGGAAGGCACATACATCAGCCAGGACTGGGAGACCAGCACAAAGAGGACATTGGCGGCTATGCCAATCCATACCGCCTGTTGGGCCTGCTTTTTCCCCGCAATCTCACTCAGTATGTCAGTGACCAGAAACGTGGTGGCAAAGAGGATGTTGCCCAGGGTCATCTCCATGCCGAATGCCTGGACCAGAATCAGCACCTCGATGTTGGCGGCAATGGTGGCAAAGACGGTAAAAGCCATGAGGCCGCTGGTGCCAAACAGGAAAAACCACAGCAGCACAGAGCCGTACAGAACCAAAAGGGTGACAATCAATAGCAGTTCATTTCTCATAATTTCTCTCCTACACCAAAGTCTGTATTCTCCAACAGAATATCCACCCGGGGGTTGTCCTTGTACAGAGGGTAAACCTCCTGCACAAAGGCAGCCCGAACCTCCAAATCAGGAAGAATGGGGGTGGTGTTGGGAACCATCACATTGATACAAACCCGGTGAAAGTGAGCAAGGCCTGTCTCCACGTCCCGCTTCATGCTCTCCACACTCTGGCCCGACAGGCCGAAGAGGAGACAGCACTCATCGAAGGGGGCGGCAATGGCGGCAGGGTCCGTCTCGTCAATGCCCTTGTCCAAGATGCGCTCCCGGTAGTCGGCATCGAAGGTCTCAACTCCAATTTTCACGTGGAGGGTCACCCCCAGCTGGGCAAAGTGCTCCCGCAGAGCCGGAATGGTCTTGCGAAACAGCCAGTGGCTCTCCACATGCAGGTCCCGGATCCCCCGCTGGCGGCACACACGGTCTACCTCCGCCAGGGTAGAGGGGTGGAGCTCGGCAAAGGAGCCGGAGTTGATGACCTCCAGGCGGCCATAGCGCCC
The DNA here is from genome assembly GCA_944385445.1 of uncultured Oscillospiraceae bacterium. Lineage (GTDB taxonomy): Bacteria > Bacillota > Clostridia > Oscillospirales > Oscillospiraceae > Enterenecus. Next base: position 38,510 of record CALWXF010000006.1, on the reverse strand, counting down.
CGTGACATGGGACAGCGCCTCCCGATTGAGAATTAGGTTGGCCTCCTCGTCCTGGGAGGCATCCAGGTGGTAATCGCAGAACCGACACCGCTTCCAGGCGCACCCCCGGCCCCGCAGCAAAACAATTTCCCGGGGATTTTTATCTTCGATGACAGAATAGCGACTGAGCTCCACCATAAATCCCTCCATGGACAAAAATAAGGTGCACCCTCCGTTTTCGGAGCGTACACCATCCTTGTTGTTTGCGCACAAAAGCGCACCACAGCCTGGGGCTGTGGCTTTCCCGTAGTTTTGTTTAGAGACAGGATGGTTCCGAACTGTCTGTTATGGAATTGCGGGTTTTATTATAACGGATTTTCCCCGCCTGTCAAGAGAAAAACGGCTCATCCCGGACGGGGTAAGCCGTTTTTGGTACAAGTGAGCCTGTAAGCCGGGTTCTGTCCTTTAAGACAGCCATCTATCTAGGCACAGCGTTGCCGCTGCACTCCAGCCACCTCCTCAACGCAGCCGGGCCGGCTTTGTGTGCGTTTCCACGGTGTTGCTCCGGATAGAGTTTACAGCGATGAGCAGTTCCCAGTCATCGGGCGGGCGCTTATCTCCGCCTTTCCACCCTTACCTCGTCGATATAAGCTCCATGTCACTCCCTGCACCACCAGTGGCACAGGTCATTCATTTCGCTATATCTCCTCTCCCCACAAAAACTTACGTTTTTGCGGGGGCCCCATCATGGGGACGAGGCGGTATATCTCTGTTGCACTTTTCCTGAAGTCGCCTTCGGCGGGCGTTACCCGTTATCCTTGCCCTACGGAGCCCGGACTTTCCTCATGGACGGCCTTTCGACCTGCCCACGCGGCTGTCCAGCTTACTTGCTCTATGATTGTACTTCAACTTTGCATGATTGTCAAATGGGAGTTTATGCGTTATAATAATCTGATGTCATTTTACTCCTATGAGGAAAGGGAGGCAACGGTCCATGCAATCAATTCTATGGGATTATTTGAATTCACTCAAGGGTAAAAAAATTGCCGTCATCGGCATGGGGGTGTCCAACGCCCCACTGGTAAAGAAAATGTTACAGGCCGGACTGACGGTCCGTGTGTGTGATAAACGGGAGCGAGATGATTTTGACGGTCTGTCTGAGCTGGAGTCCAAGGGCTTGAAGGTGAGCCTGGGGCCCAACTATCTGGACGGCCTGGAGGGGGCAGATGTGATTTTCCGTACTCCTGGTGTGCGGCCTGACCTGCCCCAGATCGCCAAAGCAGTGGAAGCAGGCGCAGAGCTGACCTCGGAGATGGAGGCATTTCTGGACCTGTGCCCGTGCAGTGTCATTGCAGTCACCGGCTCGGACGGAAAGACCACCACTACCACCATCATTGCCGGACTGCTGAAGGCGGCGGGCTATCGCACCTTTGTGGGGGGCAACATCGGCCACCCGCTGCTGTGCGAGGTGGACGAGATTCGACCCGACGACATGGTGGTGTTGGAGCTGTCCTCCTTCCAGCTGATGACCATGCGTCAGAGTCCTAATGTGGCTGTCATCACCAACCTATCCCCCAACCACCTGGACGTCCACAAGGATATGGAGGAGTACATTTCCGCCAAGTGCAATATCTTTGCCTATCAGGACACGGGGGACAAACTGGTGCTCAACGCAGACAATGAGATTACCGCCGGATTTGCCCCTCGGGCCCGGGGGGAAGTCACCCTGTTCAGCCGTAAAAAGAATTTGGAGCGGGGAGTATGCGTGCGGGACGGGATGATCTGCTACCACACCCGCCCCATCCTGGCCGCCGATGACATTCTCATTCCCGGGGTCCACAACCTGGAAAACTATATGGCCGCCATTGCGGCTGTGGACGGTCTGGTGTCTGATGAGACCATTCGGGAGTACGCCAAGTCCTTTGGCGGTGTGGCCCACCGTATTGAGCTGGTGCGCCAGCTAAACGGTGTGCGCTATTATAACGACTCCATCGCCTCCAGCCCCACCCGTACCATTGCCGGCCTGCGCTCCTTCTCGGAGAAGGTGATTCTCATTGCCGGTGGCTACGATAAGCATATCCCCTATGATGTGCTGGGTCCGGAGATCGTCAAATCTGTCAAATGCCTCATCCTCACCGGAGCTACCTCGGACAAAATCCAGCAGGCCACCCAGCAGGCTCCAGACTACACCCCTGGCAATCCCGAGATTCTGCGCTGCGAGAACCTGGAACAGGCCGTCCATACCGCCCACAATGTGGCACAGCCCGGGGACGTGGTAATTTTGTCTCCCGCCAGCGCCTCCTTTGACTGTTTCCGCAACTTTGAGGAGCGGGGTAACAAGTTCAAGCAGTACGTCAATGCCCTGGAGGGAGTGACCGCCCATTGAATACCCTGGAATGTCTCAAAACGCTGTGCCAGACCGGAGGCCCCTCTGGTTATGAGTCTCCCGTGGCAGACCTGGCCGCCCAGCTGCTCGCTCCTTGGATGGATGAGGTGTGGACGGACCGACTGGGCAACGTCATCGGCTTGCGCCGCTGTGGCAAACCCAACGCCAAAAAGCTGTTGCTGGACGCCCATCTGGACCAGATTGGACTGATGGTCACCGGTGCAGAGGACGGGTACCTGCGCTTTGCCTCCATCGGCGGGGTAGATCCCCGGATGCTCCCGGACCGGGAAGTCACCATCCTCACCCAACCGCCCAGACTGGGGATCATCGCCTGCCTGCCTCCCCATGTGCTGTCGGCGGAGGACCGGGAGAAAGCTCCTGCCCTGGAGGAATACTATGTGGATACCGGCCTCTCTCAAGAGACGGTGGAGCGGGAGATTCCCGTGGGCACTCCTATGGTGTTCCGGGAGAGCTTTTTGGAGTTAGCGGGAGGTAAGATTTGCTCCGGCGCTCTGGACGACCGGGCTTGTTTCGCCGCTCTGCTGCGCACGGCGGAATTGCTCAGCCAAGAGCAACTGGACGTAGACCTGTACATCATGGGTAGCACCCGTGAGGAGACCGGTGGAACTGGGGCTATGGTGGGCACCAGCACCATCGACCCTGACTTCTGTGTGGCGGTGGATGTTACCCACGGCGCCACCCCAGACAGCGCCAAAGGTCGGGCCTATGACCTTGGGGGCGGCCCCGCCGTGGGCATTGGCCCAAATATGACCCGGTGGATGACCCGTCGCATGCTGGACAAGGCCCAAGAGCTGGACATTTCAGTCCAGAAGGAAGTCATGGGCGGAGATACCGGAACCAACGCCTGGGGCATGCAGATTTGCAATGAGGGCATTGCCACAGCAGTGCTCTCTCTGCCCCTGCGCTATATGCATACCCCCGTGGAAGTGGTGGACCTTGCCGACCTGGAGCAGACTGCTCAGCTGTTGGCGGCCTTCACCCGAGGCCTGTGAGAGGAGGGAGCGCAGGTATGAAAGATTTGTTGAAACAGCTGTGTGCCCTCCCCGGCGTGTCCTCTTTTGAGGATGCCGTGCGAAACTTCATCAAAGAGCAGGCCGCCCCCTATGTGGACTCTGTAAAAGTAGATGCCATGGGCAACCTGATTTGCTTCAAAAAGGGCGCAAAGGCCACTGGGAACAAGCTGATGCTCTGCGCCCACATGGATGAGGTGGGACTCATGGTCCGCTCCGTCACGGAGGACGGGTATCTGAAATTTGTCTGTGTGGGCGGCATGGACCGCCGGGTGCTGCTGGGCAAGCAGGTGCTGGTGGGAGACCGCCAGGTCCCTGGTGTCATTGGCCTGAAAGCCATCCATATGACCACCGACCAGGAGCGCAAGAAGGTGCCCAAGCTGGAGGACTACTACATCGACATCGGTGCATCCAACCGGGATGAGGCGGAGACGCTGGTGGAGGTGGGAGATCCCTGTGTCTTCCGCAGCGACTGCGTGGAGTTTGGAGACGGCTGTCTCAAGGCCAAGGCTCTGGACGATCGAGTGGGCTGTGCGGTGCTGCTGGAGCTGCTGCGCCGAGACCTTCCTATGGACTGCACCTTCGTCTTTACCGTCCAGGAGGAGGTGGGGACCCGGGGTGCCTTTGGAGCTGCCTTCTCCGTGACCCCAGATATTGCCTTGGTGCTGGAGGGTACCACCGCAGCGGACGCCCCCAGCCAGGACCCGGAGGCTCAAATCTGCTACTTGGGACAGGGACCGGTGTTGTCTTGGATGGACAAGGGCACCATTTACGACCGGGACCTGTTCGAGCGCCTGCGTGCCGTGGCCCAGGAGCATACCATCCCCTGGCAGCTGAAACACTATGTGGCGGGCAGCACAGACGCCAAGGCCATCCAGCGCACCAAAGCAGGCGTGCGGGTGGCCGGTATCTCTGCCCCAGTGCGCTATCTCCATGCCCCTGCCAGTATGGTAAAAGTGAGGGATGTGGAGCAGATGTTGGAACTGGCCTGGCTGTTTTTACAGTCTGTTGCCGGGGATTGCTGACAGGAGGAACCCAACATGGAATGGATCAATACACTCAATACCCTGTGCCACGCCTTTGGCCCATCCGGGGCCGAGGGGGATGTGGCGCAGACCATAGAAGAGATGGCCCGCCCCTATGTGGATGAGATTACCCGGGACACCATGGGCAATCTCATTTGCCGCAAGAAAGGGAACGGCCCCCGGCTCATGTTCTCCGCCCACATGGACAGCATTGGCTTGGTGGTGACCCACATCGACGACAAGGGCTTTTTACGGGTGGGCGCTGTTGGCGGGATCCATGCCGATGCCGTGGTCAATACCCCGGTGCGCTTTCAAAACGGTACCTGCGGCGTCATCGCCGCCCAGGTGGGCTCAACACCCGGAAAGCGTACCATAGCCGACCTGTACCTGGACATTGGAGCCATCTCCCGAGAGGACGCAGAACAGCAGGTGCAGATTGGCGATGTGGCGATATACAACACCCCTGTATTTTCAGCGGGCTCTATGGCAGCCGGGCCCTATATGGACAACCGCATCTCCTGCCTGGTGCTGCTCCAAGCCATGGCGCAGCTTCAGGAGTGCCCCAACGATGTGTACTTTGTCTTCTCCACCCAGGAGGAGGTAGGCCTGCGTGGGGCTAAAACCGCCACATGGTCCATTGACCCGGACTATGGCATCGCCGTGGATGTCACCACGGAGGACGGCGTTCCCGGTGCCAAACACACTGCCAGCAGTCTGTCAGGGCAGGGGGCGGCGGTGAAGGTGATGGATCGCTCGGTCATTTGTCACCCCAAGATGGTAAACCTTCTGATGGAGCTGGCCCAGAAGCAAGGCATTCCCGCCCAGCGGGACGTCATTCAAGCAGGCGGCACCGACGCCGGAGCAATCCATCAGACCCGCAGCGGCGTGTGTACCGGGGGCATTTCCATCCCCTGCCGCTATACCCACTCCCCCTGCGAAATGGTGCATGCCGCCGATGTAGAGGCCTGCGTGGCACTGGTGGCCGCACTGGCCCAGACTAAGTTAGAGAAAGAGTGTTAAGCGAAATGTCTTTACAGTTTTCTGAAGAGCTGCGTACCCTGGCCCACCGGGCCGAGGAGACGCTGAAAGAGCAGTTTACCCGCATTGATGCAGTGGCTGAGGCCAATACCCTGCGGGTGCTGGATGCCTTCCGTCAGTATCGAGTGGCGGAGAGCTATTTTGCCGGGACCACTGGCTATGGCTACGACGATCTGGGCCGGGACAAACTGGACGAGATTTACGCCCATCTGTTTGGCACCGAGGACGCCCTGGTGCGCATTGGGTTTGTCAACGGCACCCACGCCATTTCTGCGGCCCTGTTTGGCTGCCTCCGTCCCGGAGACGTGCTGGTCTCCGCCGTAGGCGCTCCCTACGATACTCTGTTGGGTGTCATCGGCGTCACGGACAAGGGCACCGGGTCCCTGAAAGACTTTGGCGTAGAATACCGCCAGGTGGACCTCACCCCGGAGGACACCCCGGACCTGGAGGGATTGGCCAAGGCTGTCTCCGACCCCAAGGTGAAGGCGGTGCTCATCCAGCGCTCCAAGGGCTATTCCACCCGGGCCTCGCTGTCTGTGGACGAGATTGGCCACATGTGCGAGATCATTCGCCAGCACAACCCCAAAGTTGCCATTCTGGTGGACAACTGCTACGGGGAGTTCGTGGAGGAGAAAGAGCCCACCCATGTGGGCGCTGACCTGGTAGTGGGCTCTCTCATCAAGAACCCTGGCGGCGGTCTGGCCCCCACCGGAGCCTATCTGGCCGGACGCCACGACCTCATCGAAGGGGCTGCTATGCGCTTGACCTGTCCCGGCATCGGCAAGGAGTGCGGCTCCACGCTGGGTAACAACCGCCTACTGTATCAGGGCCTGTTTATGGCCCCCCACACTGTGGCACAGGCGTTGAAAACCGCTGTATTCGGGGCCGCCCTCATGGAGCAGATGGGGTATGAGACCGAGCCTCACTCTCTGGCCCCCCGCCACGACATCATCCAGATGATCCACCTGGGCAACGGGGAAGGGGTCAAGGCCTTCTGCCGTGGCATCCAGTCCGGCGCCCCTGTGGACTCCTACGTCACCCCGGAGCCCTGGGACATGCCCGGATATGACTGTCAGGTCATCATGGCCGCCGGCGCCTTCATACAGGGCGCTTCCATCGAGCTGTCCGCTGACGCCCCCATGCGGGAGCCCTACACGGTGTATCTCCAGGGCGGCCTGACCTATGAGTCGGGCAAGGCCGGTCTGATGCTGGCCGCCCAAGAGCTGCTGGGTCACTGAATGGGCCAGGCCCCCGAGGGCATACAATGTCCCTGGGGGTGATTCTCATGTCGGTACCGCTGCGCCTGCGTTGGAAGCGGTGGAAACAGCAGCCTGTGACGCTCATTCTACTGCCGATTCTCATTGCCATACTGCTCATCGCCGTGGTCTTTTTTCAATTTTCTCGCAGTATGCGCCCGGTGGTGGAGACGGTGGCGGTGAGCCAAGCCACCAACCTCATCTCGGTACTGGTGGCGGATGTGGTAGACCAGTGCATGGAGGAGCAGGGCGTGGGTTACAATGACCTGATGGACCTGCAACCTTCCGACGGCGACGGACTGACCACCGTTACCGGGTGCACAGCCACCATTAACCAGCTGCGCAATCAGATCACCCAGGTCCTGGTGGAGCAGCTGGAGGAGCTGGACTCCGGGCAGCTGGGGGTCCCTCTGGGCAACCTCACCGGATGGATGATTTTCTCCGGACTGGGGCCCAAGCTTCGGGTCTCCATCGACTCGGTGGGGGACGTAGTAACACAGGTCCGCAACCAATTTGACAGTGCGGGTATCAACCAGACTCACCACCAGGTGCTCATGGATATCTCGGTCACGGTCCATCTGTTTATCCCCGGGGAGATCACCTCGGTCACCGTGGATACCACGGTGTGTCTGGCGGAGACGGTTTTCATTGGCACCGTACCAAACACCTATATACAACAAGGATAACTCATCACAAAGGAGATCAACGGATATGGATTCCTTGCAGCAAATTGAGCAGCTCCGTCGGGAGCTCAACCACCACAACTATCTGTACTATGTCTTGGACCAACCCACCATCTCCGATTTTGAATACGACCGTATGTTGCGTCAGCTGGAGGAATTGGAGCAGGCTCACCCGGAGCGCATTACCCCGGATTCCCCCACCCAGCGAGTGGGTGGAAAGCCCCTGGACAGCTTTACCCAGGTGGTACACCGGGTTCCCCTCCAGTCTCTGCAAGATGTCTTTTCCCCCGAGGAACTGATGGAGTTCCACCAGAGGGTCTCCCAAGGCGGAACAATCGAATATGTGCTGGAGCCCAAGGTGGACGGCCTGTCCGTAGCCCTGGAGTATGAGAACGGCGTCTTTGTCCGGGGCGCCACCCGGGGAGACGGCACGGTGGGGGAGGACGTCACCGAAAATCTGCGCACCATTCGCTCCATCCCCATGGTGCTGGAGGGCGCCCCAGAGACCCTCATTGTCCGTGGCGAAGTGTATATGCCCCGGAAAACCTTTGAGCGCCTCAACCAGGAACGGGAGCTGCGGGGGGAGCCGCTCTTTGCCAACCCCCGCAACGCCGCCGCCGGGTCCATGCGTCAACTGGACCCGAAAGTGGCAGCATCCCGGGGCTTGGATATTCTGATTTTCAACATCCAGTATGTAAATGATATCTCCTTTACAACTGATAGTGACAGCCTGGACTACCTGCGTGGCCTCCGTTTCAAAGTCATTGATTATGTGAAGTCCACAGACATGGAGAAGATTCAAGAGGAGATTCAAAAGCTGGGTGATCAGCGAGAGAAATACCCCTTTGATATCGACGGCGCAGTTGTAAAGGTAAATAACTTGTCTGACCGTGAGACTCTAGGCGAGACGGCTAAATTCCCCCGCTGGGCTGCCGCCTTCAAATACCCGCCGGAGCAGAAGGAGAGCGTGGTGCGGGATATCGTGGTGCAGGTTGGCCGCACTGGAGTGCTCACCCCCAAGGCGGTGGTAGACCCGGTGCGTCTGGCTGGCACCACGGTGACCAACGCCACCCTTCACAATCAGGACTTTATCACCGAAAAGGATATCCGCATCGGGGACACCGTGGTGGTGCAGAAGGCCGGGGAGATCATCCCGGAGATCGTATCTGTGGTCACGTCCAAACGCCCCGAAGGCACCGTCCCCTATGAGCTGCCCCACCAGTGCCCGGTGTGCGGCGCTCCAGTGGTGCGGGATGAGGACGGAGCCCATATGCGGTGCACCGGGGCCGAGTGTCCTGCCCAGCTGCTGCGCAACCTGACCCACTTTGCCAGCCGGGACGCCATGGACATTGAGGGCCTGGGACCTGCAGTGGTAGAAGGGCTGGTACAGGCGGGGCTGGTCCACACTCCCGCAGACCTGTATCAGCTTCAGCAGGAACAGGTGGCTGCTCTGGACCGGATGGGGCAGAAGTCGGCGGAAAACCTGCTGGCCGCCATTGAGCGCTCTAAGTCCAATGACCTTTCCAAGCTACTCTTCGCCTTTGGTATTCGCCAAGTGGGGCAGAAGGCCGCCAAGGTGCTGGCCGCCAAGTTCGGCTCTCTGGAGGCGCTGGCCCAGGCAGGGGTGGAGGAGCTCACCGCCATTGACGACATTGGACCCATCACTGCTGAGTATCTCACGGCCTGGTTTGCCTCCCCTCAGAGCCAGCACCTGATGCACAGTCTGGCTCAGGCCGGAGTAAATACCTTGAGCACCGCCGCTCCCGTGGGAGACCGTCTGGCGGGCCTCACCTTTGTGCTCACCGGGGAGCTGTCCCACTGCTCCCGCAAGGAGGCAGGGGGGATGCTGGAGGCCCTGGGAGCCAAGGTGTCCGGCTCGGTATCCAAAAAGACCAGCTGTGTCATTGCCGGAGAGGCGGCAGGCTCCAAGCTGCGAAAGGCCAACGAATTGGGGGTCCCTGTGCTGGACGAGGCCCAGTTCCTTCAGCTCATCAGCGATGACCCCCAGCAGTACCAGCCCATTCTCACGGGCATCACGACCCAGAAATAGAAATCGAGGTAAGTCAACGATGAAACTCAATGTTGCCCAGCGCATGGAGGAATTCCAGCCTGGTATCTTCAATGTCTTGGATGAACGCCGCCAGCAGCGGCTGGCCCAGGGGCTTCCTGTCTACAACCTGTCCATTGGTACCCCGGACTTTCTCCCGGAGCCCCATGTGGTGCAAGCCCTGGCCCAGGCAGCCAGTGAGCCCGCCAACTACCGCTATTCGCTCACGGAGCTGCCAGAGCTGGTGGAGGCGGTACAGCGCTGGTATCTGCGCCGCTATGGCGTGGAATTGGAGCCGGAGGAACTGATGAGCATCTACGGCTCTCAGGAGGGGCTGACCCACATCGGCTGGGCTCTGTGTGGGGCAGAAATCGTCCACTACCCGCTGAAGGAGGAGAACGGCTACCTTCCCGATTTGGACGGGATGGACCCGGAACTGGCAGACCGAGCCAAGATGATGGTGGTATCCTATCCCGCCAACCCTGTATGCGTCACTGCTCCCGACGAGTTCTACCATAAGCTCATCGACTTTGCCAAGGCCCACAATATCATCATCCTTCACGACAACGCCTACTCCGACATCATCTTTGACGGACGGGAGGGGAAGTCCTTCCTGGCCTATGAGGGGGCCAAGGAGGTGGGGGTGGAGTACAACTCCCTGTCCAAGACCTACAACCTTACCGGAGCCCGCATCTCCTTTGTGCTGGGCAACCGCCAGATCATCCAGACCTTTCGGCGGCTGCGTTCGCAAATCGACTACGGTATTTTCCTCCCGGTACAGCACGCCGCCATCGCCGCCCTCAACGGGCCCCAGGACAGTGTCGCACGCAACTGTGCTGAGTACCAGGCCCGGCGGGATGCCCTGTGCGGCGGCCTTCGCTCCATTGGCTGGAACGTGCCGGATAGCCAAGGCAGCATGTTTGTATGGGCGCCCCTGCCCAAGGGGTACTCCAACTCCGTGGACTTCTGCTTTGAGCTGCTGGAACGCTCTGGGCTGCTGTGTACCCCCGGCTCCGCCTTCGGTCCCTTGGGTGAGGGGCATGTGCGCTTTGCCCTGGTACAGCCAGTATCGATGATGCAGGAGATTGTAGCCGCTGTGGAAGCGAGTGGAATGATTGACCATGAGGCATAAAGTTACCCTTCTATTGGCAGGGGTGTTGGTCAGCCTCCAACTGTCTGGCTGCTCTCTTCTCACGGAGATTACCCCAACTCCCACTCCTACCGCCCAGGTAGTTAGCTATGAGCTGGACACCATCCCCCCATATACAGACCAACCCTATGTGGTTCTCCAGAACAATGTCCCGGATTTTGATTCCTCTGACTTCACCACCCAGGCCTTTGAGACCTACTCTCCTTTGGATGGGCTGGACCGCTGCGGGGTAGCCTACGCCAACATCTGCACGGAGTTGATGCCCACCGAGGAGCGAGGCTCCATCGGTCAGGTAAAGCCCTCCGGTTGGCATACGGTTACCTATGACAATGTGGACGGGCGATATCTCTACAACCGCTGTCATCTCATCGGTTTTCAATTGGCAGGGGAGAACGCCAATGAACAAAACCTCATCACAGGCACCCGATACATGAATGTGGAGGGCATGCTGCCCTTTGAAAACCAGGTTGCGGACTATGTGGAGGAAACGGACAACCATGTGCTCTACCGGGTCACTCCCATCTTTCAAGGGGATGACCTAGTGGCCTCTGGAGTACAGATGGAGGCCTGGTCCGTGGAGGACCAGGGAGATGGCGTGTGCTTTCATGTATACGTCTACAACGTTCAGCCGGGTATTACCATCGACTATGCCACCGGGGAGAGCTGGGCCTCAGAGTCGGTATCCGCCCACTACGTTCTCAACACCAGTTCTAAGAAGTTCCATTTTCCTGAATGCTCTGGTGTGCGGGACATGAATGGGTCCAACCGTCAGGACTACCAGGGGTCCCGGGAGCAGCTATTGAAACAGGGGTACACCCCCTGTGGCCTGTGTAACCCATAACTTGATCCACCATGGAGTCTCGTATGACATTCACACAATTTCTGAATACTTATCAACTAGCCCTCAATGCACAGCAGCAGCGAGCTGTCCAAACCCTGGACGGCCCGGTGCTGCTGTTGGCCGTTCCAGGCAGCGGTAAAACTACCGTTTTGGTCAGCCGCATCGGATACATGGTCCTGGGGCGCAGCATTCCCCCAGAGTCCATCCTCACCATGACCTACACCGTGGCAGCTGCACAGGACATGCGGCAGCGTTTTGCCACGCTCTTTGGAGCAGAGATGGCCCAGCGGCTGGAGTTTCGCACCATCAACGGCGTATGCAGCCGTATCATCTCCTGCTATGGGCGCATCACCGGCCGGAAAGCCTACACCTTGATGGAGCAGACTTCCCAGCAGAGCGCCCTCATCGGAACACTCTACCATCGCCTTACAGGGGAGTACGCCACAGAGAGCACCATCAAGGCGATCCAAACAGCTATCACCTATGTGAAAAACCAGATGATTACCTCAGAGCAGGAGTTGGAACAAGTAGAAGTGGAAGGCATGACCGACTTTCCCGCTTTGTACCACGCATATACTCAGGCTCTACAGCAGCTGCAAAAGATGGATTATGACGATCAGCTGGTGTATGCTCGGAAGATATTGATGCGGTGTCCCCCTGTCCTCCGCCAGTTTCAGGCACGCTACCGCTATTTCTGCGTAGATGAGGCCCAGGACACCTCTAAAATCCAACACGCTATCATCTCCCTCCTGGCAAAAAACAGTGGAAATCTGTTCATGGTGGGAGACGAGGACCAGAGCATCTATGGCTTCCGGGCAGCCTATCCTCAGGCGTTACTCCACTTTCAGAAGAGTTACCCAAGAGCTCAGGTGCTGTACATGGAAACCAATTACCGTTCCACCCAGGAGATCGTCAGCGCCGCCCAAGGCTTCATCGAAAAGAACCCAAACCGCCATCCCAAGCACATGGTCTCCACTGGGCGAACGGGCCCCAGAATTAGGAAAGCAATGGTACAGAATCGGGCCAGCCAATATGCCTATCTGGCTGCTGTGGTAAAGAAAGCAGCCCAGCCCATTGCCATTCTCTATCGGGACAATGACAGCGCCATCCCCCTCATTGACCTCTTCCAACGCCAGCAAATTCCCTATCGGTGCCGCCAAGTGGACTGTGGCTTTTTCACCCATCGAGTGGTGAGAGATATCTGTAATATCATCCGCTTTGCCACCCAGCCCTGCAATGGGGCGCTGTTTTTGGACCTGTACTACAAGCTAGGGGCAGGAATCACCCGGCTGGCCGCAGTGGAGGCAGTCAGCCGATGCACAGGGGAGGGGAGTACCATCCTGGAATACCTGTCTCAGTGCACCATGCTCTCCCCTTGGTCCAGAAAGCAGTGTGCCGCCTTGCAAGCCCACTTTTCCCACCTGCTGAACCAGCCTGCCCATCGAGCCATCCACCGAATTGTCCACTACATGGGCTATGGGAGATATGTGGAAGACCGAGGTGGGGACCTTCGCAAAGCGGAAATTCTGGAAGCATTGGGCTTTCAAGAAGCTTCCCCGTTGGATTTGTTGGCGCGGTTAAGGGAACTGTATCAGCTGATGCGGCAGGGAACCGGTGATAAGGAGTATATGGTCACTCTGTCCACCATCCACTCCAGCAAGGGCTTGGAGTACCCCCATGTCATTCTCATGGACGTGGTGGACGGTATTCTCCCCAAAGTCCCCAGCGTTCCCTCCGATCACCCCGATTTTGATGCCTATCAGGAGGAGCGCAGGCTCTTCTATGTGGCCATGACCCGAGCGAAAGATGTGCTATGGGTACTTTCCTATAAAAGTAAAGAGTTGCCCTCTTCATTTGTACAGGAGCTGTTCCCGCCCATCTCGCCAAAAGAACAAGAGGCAAAAGTCCATGCGGCCGTGTTCCATCCCGGCGTGAAGGTCCGACACAAAAAATACGGGGAAGGGAGCATCCTTGCTTTATCCCAGGACATCGTGACCATCGCTTTCCCGCAAGCAGGGGAGAAGAAGTTCTCCCTTTCCACCATCGTAAAAAACGGATTGCTGGCAAAAGTTTAAGAGCCTGGTTCGAGGTTACCTCGAACCAGGCTCTCAAGCATAAAAAATCCCTGTCCTACAGTGGGCTGTAGGACAGGGAACTTTCTATGAGATTTCTCTCATGAAAAGCATTCTTTTTGGGTTTTAAGGTAAAAATTACTTTACCAGCTTGTTGAGCTCGTCGGCCACGAACTGGACCTTGGGCCCAATGATGACCTGCACAGAGGTCTTGCTGGGGCGGATGACGCCGGCGGAAACGGACTTGATCTTCTTCTCGTTGACCAGAGTGGAGTCCTTAACCTCCAGACGGAGTCTGGTGATGCAGTTGTCCACGGAAGTCACGTTGGAAACGCCGCCGATGCCCTCCAGAACGGTCTTGGCGATAGCGGTGTAGTCGTTGTTAGCCAGAACCACATCCTTCTCATCCTCAGCGTCGTCGTCCTCACGGCCGGGAGTCTTCAGGTTGAACTTCACGATAGCGAAGCGGAACACAACATAGAAGACGATGGCAGCAGCGATGCCCAGAGGAATGATCAGCAGGGTCTTCTCAGCGGCGGGCAGGGAAGCGGAGAAGATCAGGTCGGTCAGACCAGCGGAGAAGGAGAAGCCGGCGCGGAAGCCAACCACAGTGGTGACAGCCACGAAGATGCCGTACAGCAGAGCGTACACGACATACAGACCGGGAGCCAGGAACATGAAAGCAAACTCGAAGGGCTCAGTCACGCCGCACACGAAAGAGGCGATAGCAGCGGACAGCAGAATGCCCATGGCAACCTTCTTCTTCTCGGGCTTAGCAGTGTGATACATAGCCAGAGCAGCAGCGGGAATACCGAACATCATGCAGGGGAAGAAGCCGGACATGTACATACCCAGGCTCCAGGTCACGTCGGAAGAGGTCTTACCAGCCCAGAAGTTGGACAGGTCGCCCAGACCGATGGTGTCGAACCAGAACACGTTGTTCAGGGCGTGGTGCAGACCGGTGGGGATCAGCAGACGGTTGAAGAAGGCATAGAGGCCAGCGCCCACAGCATCCATCTTGGCGATGCCCTGGCCCAGAGCGACCAGAGCGCCGAAGATCACGGGCCACACGAACAGCAGGACCACGGAGGCGATGATGGACACCAGACCGGTGACGATGGCCACGCTGCGCTTGCCGCTGAAGAAGGACAGCCAGTCAGGCAGCTTGGTGTTCTTGAACTTGTTGTAGCACAGACCAGCGATCAGACCAGCCAGGATGCCGATGAAGGGGTTGGCAATCTTGGAGAAGGCGATGAACTGGGTGCTGGTGGTGGAGATAGCACCCTCAGCGTCCAGAGGCAGCATGAAGGGAGCAACTGCGCCAACAGTGCCAGTGCTCAGCAGGTTGGTGATCATCAGCCAGGACACCAGACCGGCCAGGCCAGCGGTGCCTTCCTTATCGTCGGCCATACCAACGGCAACGCCGATGGCGAACAGGATGGCCATGTTGTCGATCAGAGCGCCACCGGCCTTGATCAGGAAGAAGCCGATGGAGTAGCCCAGGCCAGAAGTAGCATAGCCCAGGCCTTCAGCAACAGCGCCGCCCATCATGTAGGCGGGGCAGAGCCAGTAACCGATACCCATCAGAATACCACAGATGGGCAGCACGGCCACGGGCAGCATCAAAGCTTTGCCGAGACGTTGTAAAAATCGCATCATAATAAATGATACCCTCCCTCAATAGATGTATGGGTCAGCATCCGCTGACCCTTATTTTAGGTGGCCGTTGCCCACAACGGCCACCTTTGTACACCCAAAAAGAATGCAGGGAGTATGCGAATTAAGATGCAGGAGAGCCCCTCTTACAGGTTCTCCTTCAGGAAGGCCTCCATGCCAGCGGCAGCGGCGGCCTCGTCACCACCCTCGCAGGTGATGGTCAGGGTGTGGCCCTGCTTGGCGCCCAGCTTCATCAGGCCCATGATGCGCTTGGCGTCGGCGGTCTGACCGTTGGCGGAAACCTTGATGTCACAGTCGGCGAAGGTAGCGGCAGTCTTAGCCAGCTGGCCGGCGGGACGGGCGTGGATGCCCAGGGGATCTTGAATCACATAGGTAAAGGTAGTCATTGGGGTTTTCCCTCGCTTTCACAAACTTTCTTTCTGAGTTCCAATACTCGGGTGGGGGAGACGGACAACTCATCGTAGCCCATATCCAGGAAGGTCTCGGTGAGAGACGGGTCAGCACCCAGCTCACCGCAGATGCCGCACCAGATGCCGGCCTTGTGGGCGTTCTCGGCAATCATCCGCAGCAGACGCATGATGGCGGGGTGGTGGGTATCGCCGAACTCCTCCAGAGAGGGGTTCTGACGGTCCACAGCCAGGGTATACTGGGTCAGGTCGTTGGTACCAATGCTGAAGAAGTCAACCACCTTGGCCAGCTCATCGCTGATGACGGCGGCGGCAGGAGTCTCGATCATAATGCCGTGCTCCACTTCGCCCACAGGAACGCCCTGCTCCTCCAGCTCCTTACGGAAGGCGTCACACATCTCACGCACACGCTTGACTTCCCAGACAGAGGCGATCATGGGGAACATGACGCTGACGGGGCCGTGAGCGCTGGCACGATAGATGGCACGCATCTGGGTGCGGAACACCTCAGGACGGCGGATGCAGATACGGATGCCACGCAGACCCAGAGCGGGGTTCTCCTCGGCATCCAGGTTAAAGTAGTCAGCCTGCTTATCAGCACCGATATCCAGAGTACGGATGACGCAGGGACGGCCCTGGAGGCCCTCCACCACCTTGCGGTAGGCCTGATACAGATCATCCTCAGTGGGATAGTCCTCACGGCCCAGGTAGAGGAACTCGCTGCGCAGCAGACCAACGCCCTCGGCGTCGCCCTTGATGACGTGCTCCACGTCAGAGGGGTTACCGATGTTGGCATACAGCTTGATCTTCTGACCGTTGCGGGTCACAGAGGGCTTGCCACGATAGGCCTCCAGCTCCTGCTGACGGCGAATCACAGCCTCACGCTTCTCGGTCATGGTCTTCAGGGTATCATCATCGGGCTGGATATAATAGTTGCCCTCGATGCAGTCTACCACCATCATCTGACCACTCAGAGAGTCGTCCATGGCGATGTCAGCCTTCACCAGGGAGGGAATACCCATGATGCGGGCCAAAATGGCGGTGTGGCTGTTGGCGGAACCGTGCTGGGTGACGAAAGCCAGAATCTTGTCCTTGGGCAGCTGAACAGTCTCAGAGGGAGTCAGGTCCTCGGCAATCAGAATGCCGGGCTGATCCATCTCAAAGCCAGAGCTGCCGCCGCACAGGATGTTGACCACACGGGTGGACACGTCACGCACGTCGGTGGCACGAGCCTGCATATAGGCGTCGTCCATGGAAGCGAAATCCATGGCAAACTCTTCACCAGTCTGCTTGACAGCCTGAGCGGCGCCCAGACCGTTCTGAATCTTGGCCTGGATGCTCTCCAGATAGTCCAAATCGTCCAGCATCATCATCTGGACATCCAGAATCATGGCCTGCTCTTCGCCCAGCTCCTTGGTGGCCTGATCCACCAGGTGCTGCAGCTGGGAAAGGGCAATCTCCTTAGCCTGGTCAAACTTCTGCTGCTCCACGGCGGAGTCGCCGCAGGAGACGGGCAGGGTGGCCTGCCCCTTGCGATAGAGATAAGCTGGGCCAATGGCTACGCCGGAACAAACCGGCAATCCCGAACCTCGTATCATAATGTGCCTCCTAAATTTATCTGATTTCTTTTTTACTTTTTCAGAGTGAGCAGCACATCGCCAGCCTTCACGGGGCCGGTGTGTCCCTCCACAGTGGAAAAGTTATCGGAATTGCAGATCACCATGGGGGTGATGGTGTCATAACCGTCTGCCTTAATGGCCTCACGGTCAAAGGTGATGAGCAGCTGCCCCTTCTTCACCTTGTCGCCGTTGGCGGCGTGAACGGTGTAGTGAGCACCCTTCAGGTTCACAGTGTCCAGACCCACATGGATGAGCACCTCGGCGCCGTTGTCAGCCTGGAGGCTCACAGCGTGGCCAGTATCGAACATCATCTCCACAGTGGCATCACAGGGGGCAACCACCTGCGTGCCGGTGGGGCGAATGGCGATACCCTTGCCCAGAATCTCCTCGCTGAAGGTAGGATCGTTGACCTGGCTGACGGGAACAGCCTCGCCGTCCATCGGAGCACAGATCACCAGATCGTCTGCATGCGAAGACTTGCCCAGCAATTTGTCAAATAGTCCCATGTTCCTTCACTCTCCTTCTTTTCCTTTATTAATGCGGTGTAAGTGAACAGCCAGATAGGCTTTCTGTTCCTTGGATAATTCTTTCCCGCAGGCTTTTCCCAAGTCTTTAGTGAGAATTTCCGCCAGCTGATACTCCTGGGGGAATGCCTGCATAATCAGGTCAGAGAACTGCTCGTCTGCCTGATGGGAATTGCGCTGAGAATAAAGGTCCAATGCCAGGAATTTCAGATGGATGACCAGCTCATCGTAGTAGATGGTTGAGCGGTCCAGCTGAAACTCATCATTGGACTCCAGCGTGTGCAACATTTGGCCCAGCGCCTGGGTAACCTTCAGCGTGATGCCCAAAGACATCTCATGCTCCGCATTGACCAGGTGCAAGGCAATGGAGGCCGCCTCATCCTGGGGAAGCGTCACGTCGAAACGACGCTGGATCTCTGTCAATGCGTGACAGCCGATGTTATACTCCTGGGGGTAAAACAGACGGACCTCGGTGTGCAGGGCATTGGTAAATCCCATCCCGGATTCCGCCCGTCGAATGGCAAAGCAGATGTGATCGCACAGTGTCAGATAAATTCCTTCGTTGAGGGGATGGTCCAGCACCTGGGTGGCATATTGAATCAGCTCTGTACAGAACTCCACCTGGGGCTGGGGACAGCGGGCCAACAAATCCTTCAACTGCTCCAGATTGGCTGGATTGGAGATACTGAATACCTTCTCCACGCGCTCCTGATCAATCACCGCTCCTTGCTTGACACCGAATCCCAGTCCACGTCCCATGACGATATGTTCCTGTTTGTTCTCATCCAAGCAACTGACAATGTTATTATTGATCGTTTTCAGCACATGGAATACCACCGTAATTCCTCCTCTGAACAGAAATCAAAAGGACGAACAAAGAGAAAAACCAGGCCCCACCCACAACAGAGAATTGGGCACCGCCCGACACATCAACTCTGTAATTTCGTCAAGGTGAGTCCCGGTTTTGCCCGCCTATGCGGTAACAATCCAAGCTACTGGATAAATATTATAAAATAAGCTTGGATTTGTCAATAGTATTTTAGACAAAAGAGATAAGACCGGACTCATTCACAAAATTTCAATGAAATTTTTGTTGATATTTACCTTTGTTTTTTTCGTTATTTTTGGGTTAGTGCTGCATAAGCGCTGCGTACCAAGCTCTCATCTGTGTAAAATCGCTGATATTCGCTGGCAAAGGGCAACCCCATGGGGACCCCCTCCCGGCGGAACAACATACCGCCCTCCACCGTGTGTTTTCCCGACATATGGAATGCGGAAATTCCCGTACGTACCTGGATGACAGGAATATTCTCCGGGCTCACGCCACTGCCTGCCAGCAGAGTGATTCGTCCATCCGCCTGCTGTTGCAGCTGTGTCAGTGTATCCACGCCTTCCAGGGCTGTGGCTGCCTGACCAGAAGTGAGAATGGTATCAAAGCCCAGGCAGACCGCTGTCTCCAGGCCCTGTTGGGCATCCGCACAGACATCAAACGCCCGGTGCAGCGTTTTCCCCAGAGGCCCGGCAGCCTCAACCAGAGAGGAGAGGAAGGGAACATCCAAGGTTCCATCCGGGCACAGAGCGCCAATCACCACGCCATCCACACCTAGAGAGCGACACATCTCCACCTCTTTGTACAAAATCTCTTGTTCGGAAGGAGTATACAAAAAATCGCCGAAGCGAGGACGCAGCAACACTCGCACCGGAACATCCAGTCGCTGTACCGCCTCAATGAGATAGGGGCTTGGACTGGTCCCACCAATGATCAAATTGCCGCACAGCTCCAGACGACTCGCTCCTCCCGCCACTGCGGCACGGGCGGACTCCACGCTGTCCACACAAATTTCCAAAATCATTATGACCATCTCCTGTCATCCGTGAAGTGCTTTTCTATATCATAAACAAAAATTACGCCGAGCACAAGTGGTATTCTTTTCAAGTGCGCAAAAAATAGGTACCCTCAGCTTCCTGTTGCCAGAAAGCTGAGGGTACTGGTTCTCATTTCAGGCCGAGGGGAGTAATTGCGCAGTAATCTTCGATGGTGCCGTGCTTCTTGAAGCACTCAAGAATTTCCTTACCCACGGGGTGGAGCTCTTCCACGTCAAAGGCTTCCAACTCCTTGGCAAAGAAGTCATAGAGAATCTGAGCGCCCTTCTGGTAACCCTCCATTCCCATCTGCTCCTGGGTCTCAGGGTGAAGGAATGTGGTACGGATTTCCTGGCCGTCCACCTTCATCTCCTTCATGCAGTAGCCCAGCAGAGAGCAGGGGGCGGGAGAGAGGCGGTCCATCTTCATATTCACGCCGCCACGGCGGGCCAGATACTCTCTGGCAATCCACTCCGCTGCAAAGCCGATGCGATACACACCGATGTGCTGGTTGGGAATCAGAACGTACTTGGTATTGGGGGAGTTCAGAATCTGCTCCAGCAGCAGGTTGGCCTGCACCACCTTGCGGCCAGTGGCAAAGGGCCAATAGGAGCCCACGCCCTCACTGGCCAAGGGGGAGTTGCCGCTGATGCTGGGATTCTTAAAGCCACGGGGGGCCACCAGACGCCACAGCCAAGCCAGAGCAGGGGGGATGATGTGCATCAGACCCATAATTCCGTAGTCAGGGTGAGCGGCGCTGGAGGGAGGCATACGCACGCCGAAGCTGCGCACATCCACCTCCACAGGGGACATCTCGATGTTGTCCACCATGGTGCGGGGAATAATCACACGGGGGTTGGGGCAGGGCTTGCCATTGGAGTCCATGGTGTGGTCCCAAACCAGGCAAGTAGCACCGGGAACACCGTCGATGTTAAAGAACATCAAGGGCTTCTCGCTCTCAATGGTGATGCGCTCGTACATGGGGTCGCTGCCGTACTCGGTAATGCCGTCCACTCGGAGGAACCAGCCGTCCTCACCGTCATACAGGGCCAGCTTGCCACTCTCACTCTGGAAGGAGGGGTGGCAGATGGCCATATCATCGGTGACCGGATGAATGGTACAGGTATCGCTCATGTGCAGGTAATCCCGCTCGCCGTTCTCCAGGTTGGTACCCAGCAGCACACGGCCATCGGACACACGGTGCACATCCTGGAGCAGCTCACTCTTGCCGCCGCCAGATGCGCCCTCGTGCATCATCACCATCTCATTTTCATAAGGAGTGACAATTCGGGCAGC
Source organism: uncultured Oscillospiraceae bacterium (assembly GCA_944385445.1). GTDB lineage: Bacteria > Bacillota > Clostridia > Oscillospirales > Oscillospiraceae > Enterenecus. The sequence goes on along the minus strand of CALWXF010000006.1, from coordinate 17,616 downwards.
AGAGGCGTGGGCAGTCACCCATCCCTCCTGTTCGCCGATATCCAACAGCACGCTGTAAATACCCTTTTTGGCAGAAGGGCCGGGATAGAGGTTGTAAGAGAACACCTCGTGGCGGTCCTCCAGACGATTGTGTACGCACACCTGTCTGCCATTGAAATGGGTGTGGCGGAAGGGAGGCGCCACATAGACGATGGCCCGGGGCTTAAAGTTGTGGATGTCCTTGGCGCTGACAAAGGCCTGGAGTTGAGACAGGGCAAAGGCAAAGAAGGCCGCATTGCGGGGACACACCAGCAAAGCCTCATAGCCGTACTCCTTACCACCTGCCATAAAGGGCACCAGAATCAACTCCTGGCGGGCCAGCCACTTGTAGGTCTCGATCTTCAGCTTCTCGAAGTCATAACCATACACATCCTTAAAACGGGGCTTATCCGTGGGGAGATTATCGCCAATGCGCATACAGTCCGGATCACGGCGGCGCATATAGTCCTCAGTGAAGTTGACGGCAGCACCGTTCTTGCAGCGAGAGACCACTGCCTCCTTCACCAACTCGCCATTGACCCGGTAGCAGACATCTACCTGATTGGTGTTGGTCCCGTTATTGCCAAAAATCAGGCCGTACAGCATCTCCTCCGTCTTGGGAATGATGATACTGGGGCTGTTGTCCAGTATCTTTTCCAGGTCGGGAGGGAGCACAAATTCTTCCAATAACACGTTCATGTACCGCAACCTCTTTTCCGTGACATAGTTTGAAATTTAACATACTATATGTAGAGTATCAAACTTGAAGGCGACTTGTCAACCACTCTTTTCTTGCAAGATTGTTTTTTCTTTCTTGCATTTTCCGTTTTCTTCTAATCCGTTTTGTCCGTTCGTATTTTATTTGTACCGCTTTTGTCTTGAAACTCCTTCCATACCACGACAATTTTCCTGTTTTATTATTTCATATATACTTTTTTATAAATGGTCGAATTTTAGAGAGAAAATCAATATTTCATACTTTGTTAACATTTTCTCTCCGCTTCCCAGGCCATCTTGCATTTTGCTTTATTTTCCTGTATACTCACAATAGATGCAGCTATTTAGCGAAAAAAAGCAAACGAGTGAGGTGCCCCATGAAAATTGCAGAATTGTTTGGCAAAGGCCGCCCTGTGTTCTCCTGTGAGATCTTCCCGCCCAAGCGGGATTCCCCCATCGACAGCATCTATCACACCTTAGATGGTCTGAAGGACATTCGTCCTGATTTCATCAGTGTGACCTACGGTGCAGGGGGCGGGGGCAATGTCAATCACTCCACCCAGGAAATCGCCTGTATGATTGAAAACGACTACCATATTACCGCCATGGCCCACTTGACCTGTGTGGGTTGTACCCGGGAGAGCGCCTTGGACGTGATGAATACCCTCAAGGCCGGAGGTGTGGAGAACATTCTGGCGTTGCGGGGAGACCACAACCCCAACGCAGTATCTCACACGGACTTTATCCATGCGGATGACCTAGTGTCCTGGATTCGGCAGAATGGGGACTTTGGTATCTCCGGGGCCTGCTACCCCGAGGGACACCCGGAGAGTCCCGACGTGGTCTCTGACATCCGATATCTTAAGCAAAAGGTGGATGCCGGTGTGACCCATCTGGTCAGCCAGCTGTTTTTTGACAATGATGACTTCCTCCGATTCTGGGAGCGGTGCCGCCTGGCTGGGATTGACGTGCCCATTGAAGCAGGTATCATGCCAGTACTGAGCAAATCCTCCATTCAGCGCATGGTGTCCATGTGCGGCGCCTCTCTGCCTCGGAAACTCACCCGCATTTTGGCCCGCTACGGCGACCATCCCCAGGCCATGCGGGAGGCGGGCATCGCCTATGCCATTGATCAAATTTCCGACCTCATCGCCGCTGGAGTGGACGGAATTCACCTGTACACCATGAACAATCCTCAGGTAGCCCGTCAGATCAGCGACAGCATCACCGCCATCCGCAGCGTATGATGGAGGTACAGCTTTCGTCCCTGGACATCTCCGAGGTGCTGCGGTACATGGGGTGTCCCGCTCACCAGGCTGGCCAAGACCTGATGGAGACGGTGGAGAACTGCGCCCAAACACTTGTGAAAGTTGCTCGTCCCCGGTGGACCTATCGCACCTTCTCCATCTCTCTGGAGGAGGAGGGGGTGCGCCTGTCCACCGGGCTTCTTCTGCCCAGCAAAGACCTTCGCACCCACCTCAGCGGCTGTCATCAGGTTGCAGTATTCTGCGCTACGCTGTCTCCGCAGACAGATCGTCTCATCCGTCAGGCAGAGAGCCGGGACATGCTCCAGGCACTGGCTCTGGACTGCTGCGCCACCGCTGCGGTGGAGCAAGTCTGCGATCAAATCGAGACATTCCTTCACGGGGAGTATCCAGGTTGTTATTTCCCCTTCCGGTACAGCCCCGGATATGGGGACTTGCCCCTATCTCTCCAGGGCCCGCTGTTGGCCCTGCTGGACGCCCCCCGAAAAATCGGGCTGTGCGCCAGCGCCACCCATATTTTAACCCCCCGAAAATCGGTCACTGCTCTCATCGGCGTGTCTCACACGCCAGTGACAGACGCCAAGCGAAGCTGTCTGAGCTGTCCTGCCGGGGAGCATTGTCAATATCGAAAGGCAGGCGGTCACTGTGGATCTGCATAATTTACTCACTTCCGGTCAACCCATCTTGCTGGACGGGGCCATGGGCACGATGCTCCAGGCCAAGGGGCTGCCCACAGGAGCCACCCCCGAGTTGGTGGCCCTGGAGCACCCTCAGTGGCTGCTGGACATTCACTCCGCCTATCTGGACGCAGGCAGTCAGATTGTCTACGCCAACACCTTTGGGGCCAACCGGGAAAAGCTGGCCCACTGTGGGGTCACTGTGGAAGAAGTCGTCCAGGCCGCTGTCTCTCTGGCCAAACAGGCCGCCCAGAGCAGGGGACTGGTAGCATTGGACATCGGCCCCATCGGCCAGCTGCTCCAGCCCACCGGCACGTTGGAATTTGAAAAGGCAGTGGACATTTTCGCCCAGGTGGTGCGAGCTGGTGTTGCTGCTGGGGCCGACCTGGCCGTCATTGAGACCATGACCGATTTGCAGGAGGCCCGGGCCGCTCTGTTGGCCGTGAAGGAGAATAGCTCCTTGCCCGTCATGGTGACCATGACCTATGAGGCCACCGGGCGCACCTTCCTGGGCTGCAGCCCCGCCTGCGCCGCTCTGACCTTGGAGGGCATGGGTGCAGATGCCATCGGCATCAACTGTTCTCTGGGCCCCCGGGAAATGCCTCCCCTGGTGGAAGAACTGATTACCTGGACAAACCTGCCCATCGTGCTTAAGCCCAATGCAGGGCTGCCCCATCCGGACGGCTCTGGCTATGATATCACCCCGGAGGAATTTGCCCAGAGTCTGGCCTCCCTGGCCCAGATGGGCGTGCAGATATTTGGCGGCTGCTGCGGCACCACACCGGAGTATATCCGGCTGCTGCGGGAAGCCCTCTGCCAAACGCAAGTGCGCCCAGCACCCCGGCATGTGCCGCCTGCGGTGTGCAGCGCCACCAAGGTGGTGCCCATTGACCGGGTGCGGGTCATCGGCGAGCGCATCAACCCCACGGGCAAAAAGCTCATGAAGGAAGCCCTCCGCCGAGGCGACGTGGACTATATGTTGGGGCAGGCCCTGGCCCAGGTAGACGCAGGGGCCGATATTCTGGATGTCAACGTGGGCTTGCCCGATATCGATGAGGCCGAGATGATGGTGGCGGCGGTGAAGGCCATTCAAGGGGTGACGGATGCCCCCTTGCAGCTGGACTCCACTGACCCAGCCGTACTGGAGCGGGCCCTGCGAGTATACTGCGGTAAGGCCATTGTCAACTCGGTGAACGGGGAAGACGCTGCCAGTGACAAAATTCTTCCCCTGGTGAAACGCTACGGTGCCGCTGTGGTGGGGCTCACACTGAACGAAGAGGGCATCCCCCAGACCGCCCAGAAGCGGGTTGAGATTGCCCGCCACATTCTGGACCGGGCCATGTTCTACGGCATTTCCAAGCAAGACGTTTATATTGACTGCCTCACCCTCACGGTGTCCGCCGAGCCCACTGGGGCGGTACAGACCCTTCAGGCCCTCAAACAAGTGAAGGAGGAATTGGGTCTGAAAACGGTGCTGGGTGTGTCCAACATCTCCTTTGGTCTCCCCGCCCGGGGACTGGTCAACCAGAACTTTCTCACCATGGCCATGGCAGCCGGGCTGGACCTGCCCATTCTCAACCCCAATGTGGATGCCATGATGGCTGCGGTGCGCTGTTACCATCTTCTGACCACGGTGGACGAGAACGCCACGGACTTCATCGCCGCCTACGGAAACGCCACGGTGTCCACCTCCATCACCACTACAGGGGGAAACACTGTTCCCGCCAGCACCTCGGGCACTCGAACGCTGGAAGAGGCCGTGGTGGCTGGGCTAAAAACAGAGGCAGCAGCAGCCACCCGCAGTCTTCTGGAGCAGCGGGAGCCCATGGATATTGTCAATGAGATGCTCATTCCCGCTCTGGATAAGGTAGGGGTCGACTTTGAACAAAACCGGGTGTTTCTGCCCCAACTCATCCAGTCTGCTGGAGCCGCCCAAGCCGCCTTTGACGTCATTCGCCAGCACATGGCCACGGGAGACCAGGAACAAGTGGACCGGGGTACCATCGTGATCGCCACGGTGAAGGGGGATATCCACGACATCGGAAAAAATATCGTCAAGGTACTGCTGGAGAACTACGGTTACACCGTGGTGGACCTGGGCCGGGATGTGGACCCCCAGAAGGTAGTGGAGGCTGCTCAGCGCCATCACGCCCCCCTGGTGGGACTGTCTGCCTTGATGACCACCACCGTCAAGAACATGGAAGAGACCATCGCCCAACTCCGTCAGGCAGGCTTGACCTGCAAGGTAATGGTGGGGGGCGCCGTACTCACCCCGGAATATGCCGCTCAAATCGGCGCTGATTTCTACGCCAAAGATGCCAAAGACTCCGTGGACATTGCAAGGCGGGTATTTTCCGACTCTATGTGATTTGGTCACAGAACAAAACCACATGGCATAGTATGATACATGCATCAAATCGTGGGAGGAAAACCGATGCGTGTTGTCAAACGGAATGCCATAGTGGACCAATCTCTCTGTGTGGCCTGCGGCTGTTGTGTTAAGGTATGCCCCTTGTCAGCCATTGCAGTGTTTCATGGATTGTATGCCAAGGTAAACCCGGACCGCTGTGTGGGATGCGGGAAGTGTGCCAAGGAGTGCCCGGCCTCTATCATCACCATTCAGGAGGTGGGGGCATGAAGGGTAAGCGCTGGTATGACTATCTGTGGATTGCCACAGCCCTCTACCTGGTCCTGGGCTTTTTCAATATTCTCTTTGCCTGGCTGGGCCTGCTGTGCTTTTTCATCCCCCTGATTCTGGCCGTTGCCACCGGGCAGAAAAGCTACTGCAACCGTTACTGTGGCCGGGGTCAGCTTCTGGGCCTGCTGGGAGGTCGGTTTGGCCTATCCCGGCGGAGAGATATCCCAAAGTGGATGAAGAGCCGGGGATTCCGCTACAGCTTCCTGGTGTTCTTCTTTGCCATGTTCTTTCTCATGCTGTGGAATACTTATCTGGTGTTTGCAGGCGCCCAGAACCTCTCTCAGGTGGTGACCCTGCTGTGGACCTTCCGCCTGCCCTGGCACTGGGCCTACCATGGCACTTTGTTCTCCCCCGGCGTGGCCCAGTTTGCCTTTGGCTTCTACAGCGTCATGCTTACATCCACGCTGCTGGGCCTTGTGACGATGGTACTCTTCAAGCCCCGCTCCTGGTGTGTCTACTGCCCCATGGGTACCATGACACAGCTGATCTGCCAAGCAAAACACAGAGAGAAATGAGTACTAAAAAGCTGCTGCGATTTCCTCGCAGCAGCTTTTTTATTACTCACTCAATTGTCGCAATGCGGCTTCATTCTCGATTTTTACCACACCCCGGGAGAGGGAGACCAGACCCTCAGACTGGAAATACCGGAGCATCCGGGTGACCACCTCCCGGGCCGTCCCCATATGGTTGGCGATCTTCTCGTGGGTGAGGACCAACTGGTTGGTACCGTCCAGCACACTCTCCTGAAGGAGAAAGTCCGCCAAACGCTTGTCAAAGCTCTTCCACATCACCTGTTCCATCAGCCACATGACCTCGGAGAATCGAGCACTCATCACCTCATTGGTGTAATTGGCCACAGCAGGAGACTGCTCCATGAGAGATTTGTACACATCCGGCGGGATGATCCAGAACTCAGCATCCTTTTCCACCTCAATTTGAATGTCAAACTGGATGCTTTGCAGCATACAAGAAGCGGAAAACAGGCACATATCCCGCTCGAAAAGGCGGTACAAGGTGATCTCCCGCCCCTCGTCTGAGAGAATATATCCCCGCAGCTGTCCGCTGCACACCAGCAGCAGTCCCAGGCAGTCCGCCGAACCGTTGTGGAGCACCGTCCCCTTGGCAGCCTGGGTTTTGGACGCAGAGCCGGCGAGCAGTTCCTGCTGGGCTGGGGTCAGTTGGTCCCATATGGGAAAATATTGAGAAATACTCATGACTTCACCTGATTATTTTCTTCCGGTCCGCTTTTTGCGGGAATTGCTGGGCTTGGCCACCGCCCACCCGGCTTTTTTCTTCTTGTGCTCTTTCGGGGCAGTCGCACGGGAAACATCCCCCTTGGCCTTAGGCTTTCCGCTCTTAGGGGCGTTGGGTCGCTGGTGAGAGGGCCCGTTTTTCTTCCCAGACCACTGGCCTTGGCCGCCCTTGGGACGGATGAGGCAATGTTTGTCGTAACCGATTAGATCTTCCCGCCCAGCCTTCACAAGAGCCTCGTGGACCAGCATATAGTTTTTGGGATTCCGGTACTGGATCAGTGCCCGCTGCATGGCTTTTTCGTGGGGATTGGTGGGCACATACACCGGTTTCATGGTGCGGGGGTCCAACCCCGTGTAGTACATAGCGGTGGACAGGGTAGAGGGAGTGGGGTAGAAGTCCTGGACCTGCTCGGGCATATAGCCCAGGTCCCGCAGATACTCTGCCAGAGCCACGGCCTCTTTCAGAGTGGAGCCGGGGTGGGAGGACATGAGATAGGGCACCACATACTGTTTCAGACCACACTGCTCGTTGAGCCGCTTGTACTTGGCCAGGAACTTGTCGTATACCGCTCGGGGCGGCTTTCCCATCTTCTCCAACACCGGGTCGGCAATGTGTTCAGGAGCCACCTTCAGCTGGCCGGACACATGATATTTCACCAGCTCTTTGAAAAACGTGTCGTCCTGATCGGCCAACAGGTAGTCAAAGCGAATGCCGGAGCGAATGAACACCTTTTTCACGCCGGGAATGGCCCGGAGCTTGCGCAGAAGGGCCAGATAGTCGCTGTGGTCCGCAATCATGTTTTTACAGGGCTTGGGGAAGAGACACTGCTGGGTGGGACACACGCCCTTGGTCAGCTGCTTTTTACAGGCGGGCTGACGGAAGTTGGCGGTGGGGCCGCCCACGTCGTGGATATACCCCTTGAAATCCGGCTCCCATACCATCTGCTGGGCCTCTGCCAGAATGGACTCGTGGCTTCGGGTCTGGACGATGCGCCCCTGGTGGAAGGTAAGAGCACAGAAGCTGCATCCGCCAAAGCAGCCTCGGCAGGACACCAGGCTGAACCGCACCTCCTCAATGGCAGGTACGCCGCCAGCGGCCTCATAGGAGGGGTGGTAGGTGCGCATATAGGGCAGACCATACACCCGGTCCATCTCCGCCTGACTCAGCGGCTTCTGGGCGGGGTTCTGGATGACGTACTCCCGGGGACCATAGGGCTCCACCAGCGTCTTTCCAGAAAAGGGGTCTGTGTTGCAGTACTGGGTATAGAAGCTCTGGGCATACTTGCGCTTGTCCTCACACAGCTCCTGATAGGAGGGGAGAGTCACATAGGGCACCATCAGGTCCACCTGGGTGGCACGGTACACCGTACCATTGACAAAGGTGATATCCTGGGGTTTCAGACCGCTGTCCAGAGCGTCCGCCACCTCCACCACCGACCGCTCGCCCATGCCGTACATGAGCAGGTCCGCCTGGCTATCCAGCAAAATGGAGCGCTTGAGCTTGTCCGACCAGTAGTCGTAATGGGCCATGCGCCGCAAACTGGCTTCAATGCCGCCGATGAGAATGGGGATATCCTTGTACACCCGGCGGATGAGATTACAGTACACCACCGTGGCATAGTCCGGCCGCTTCCCAATCACCCCACCAGGTGTAAAGGCATCCATCTTACGGTGCTTTTTGGACACGCTATAGTGGTTGACCATGGAGTCCATGTTGCCGCCGGTGACCAAAAAGCCCAGCCTGGGCCGACCCAAAACTGTGATGGACTGGGGGTTCTTCCAATCAGGCTGGGAGATGAATCCCACCTTATATCCTGCCGCTTCCAGCACACGGCTGATGATGGCATGGCCGAAGGAGGGATGGTCCACATAGGCATCCCCGATGACGTAGACAAAGTCACATTGCTCCCAGCCACGCCGCTCCATATCCGCTTTGGAAATTGGCAAAAAGTCACGCATGGTGCGTCCTCCTTCATATGTGCATCAATTGACAGCCCCTTATTGTATACGAAAAGCTTCTACCTGGCAATGGGTTTTTCATTTCCAATCTTACAGATGGCGGCAATGCAGTTCCTCCCAGGCCTAAATGGTTAATTTTATTGTAAAGGGTATCGTTCCTTCCGTCAACCATATTGCAAGGCGGTATGGTTGACGATATAATATGGCTTGTCTATTTTACCTGGAGGAGTGACCCCCTATGATTCATTTTCAGCACTTCAATTTTAACGTTCTGGACCTGGACAAGAGCCAGGCCTTTTACAAAAATGCCCTGGACCTGGAGGTCGTGCGGGAATACGTCCCAGAGGACGGCTCCTTTAAACTGGTGTACCTGGGCGATGGCAAAACCTCGTTCCAGCTGGAACTGACTTGGCTGCGAGACCGCACGGAACCCTACAATCTAGGCGAGTGTGAGTTCCACCTGGCCTTTGTCACCGACGACTACGAGGGGCTCCACGCCCGGCACCAGGAGATGGGATGCATCTGCTACGAGAACCCCGACATGGGCATTTACTTTATCACCGACCCCGACGGGTACTGGATCGAGATCGTCCCCGAAAAGTAACCAGAAAAACATCATTGGGCCCGTTGCCAGATGAGGCAACGGGCCCTAGTTTCACTCTTAGGATCTTTTTTGATCGAAGGCGGGGTTGGTGAGATAGACATTTTTCTGGTCCATCCGCTCCTTGGCCCGGTAAATGGCCTCGCCAAAGCGCTGGAAGTGGACGATCTCCCGCTCCCGCAGAAAACGGATGACGTCGTTGACGTCGGGGTCATCCGACATACGCAGAATGTTGTCATAGGTCACACGGGCCTTCTGCTCAGCGGCCAGGTCCTCGGTAAGGTCGGCAATGATATCGCCCTTCACCCCAATCCCGGCGGCGTTCCAGGGGGAACCGGAGGCGGCCGTGGGGTAGACGCTGGCAGTGTGGTCGATGAAGTAGGGGGCAAAGCCGCCTTCCCGCAGCTGCTCCTGGGTGAGATTCCGAGTGAGCTGATGGACAATGGTGCCGATCATCTCCAGGTGTCCCAGTTCCTCTGTCCCTACAGAAGGGTTAAAATGATACCTATCTTCTGACGTTGGAACAGAACACATAGCTATCACCCCGAGACTCCAAGGTAACCTCCCACGCCGTACCGTCATCCTTGGTGTATTGCAGCTGTACCTGATGGTCCGAGATATGGGTGCCAGAAGAAACGGTGCACCATTGGAAGTTGGTATCTCCGTGCACCAGATAATAGGCGTTTGATTGCTCCAGATAGTAGAACTGTTCCAGCCCCTGCTGCTGGGTCTCCGTCAGGCCCATGCCCAGACCTGCCTCCAGCACCTGGTCCATCTCCTGCCTGGTCACCTTGATAACACCGCTGTACTCTGTCATGGGTTCCAGCTCACTCAGTTGCTCCCGCTCCGTCTGGGAGAGCTGGGCAGCCGTTCCGTCTATCCCATTATAAAACAGCTCAAACAGATTAATTTCACTGGGAGAGGTATACTCACTGGTTAGAAATTGATTGTGCATGTTCCTGGTGCTTCCGTTGAAGAACTCCTGATTGAAATAGTCCAGTTCCTCCTGGGTCAAAGACTGGGTATCCACATTCTGTCGGCAGGACACCAAAGACCCACACAACAGCACCGCTGCACATATCAGCAGCAGAAGGAACGTGGGCGGACGTCTCCGCTTCCACTGAAGCAGGTTGAGAATGCGAATTCCAGTCTCACAAGCCGTCCGGGAAAACGCCGTGGTAAAAGGCGAACGAGGCGGAGTCGGTCGAAACGATTTCATAGCAATTCTCCTTTTCCATTAGACTTTCAGATGAATGCTTCCTTTGGTATTACTCCCGGTGATGGTGACGTGATAGGAATCGGTTTGAGATATCTCCAGATGGAATTGAGAGGTATCCAGATCGCCATTCTGGTAGAGCGGAGTGCCGTCGCTCCCTTCAATGGTGATCCCCAAGGTCCCCTCGTCCACCTGCAACGCCACATCCAACACATCGCCGGACTGCAAGCGCATGGTGTGAGTAAAACTTCCGTTGAGGATCGTATAGTCCATGGCAATCTCATCGGGATTCAATAGACTGCTTCCATTAAACCGCGCCCCACTGTTCAGCAGGTCCTCCCAGGAAAGACCGCCCCAGCCGCCGCCAAAGAAGTAATTGAGGTCGGGCACCTGTGAAGTCTGCGGTGTGTCCGCCTCCTCTGGCTTCCCCGTAGCCTGTGGCTTCTCGGTCTGCTCTGGCACAGAATCCGTTGTCAGAGGAGGTGGGTCATCCACTGCGGCAGTTTGACAGGAGACCAGAGAGCCGCTGAGCACCACTCCAGCGCACACCAGCCCCAGCACCGCCAGGGGCGGCCGTTTCTTCTTCCACTGGAACAAACTGCGCAGACGCAATCCCATCTCCTGTGCCGTTGGAGAAAAGGGCGTGGTAAAGGGAGAACGAGGTGGAACCGGATGCTTGTTTCTCTTCATAGCTTCAAACTCCTTTCACACGCTGCCCCAGGCCACCAAAACCTCTTGGGGCACACGGGAGGCATCAAAGCGGAAGTGAGCCTCCACCGGAGACCGCCCCAGATAATCCTCTTCCCGGCGAAATTGGCCTGCATTGTGCAGAATATAGGGCTGGCCACTGCGGTTGCGCAGGTCGGACACCACCCCGATGTGTTTGCCCCCGTTGAAGATCACAATGTCACCGGGCTGCCACTGGTCAATATCCGTGATATCACAGGTCAACTCCAGAGCGTAGGCCTGGAAGAAGGCCCACAGATTTTTCACCCTGCGAAAATCAATGTTGGCATCCCGGTATTGGATATCTGGATATCGGTCCGGGTATTGGCGCACGTCCTGGTCCACCATATCCCGCAGAGAGTAGCCTGCCTGCCGGAACGCCCGCCAAACCACATCGGTACACACCCCAATATTCTCCGGTGGATAACCGCCAGCATAGTATGTGCCGTCATAGGTGGGGTGGTTCTCTGCGTCTTGCTTGGCACCCAGTAGAAAATCCGTGTAATCATCCACGCCGTTGTGGTTATAGTCCTGGGGGCTGTACACCACGTCAATGTCGAAGTGCTGGGAGGAGTAGGTCCGCTTGGGCAAGATACCGTAAGATTGCAGCACCCAGACCACAGCCAACACCAAAACTCCTACACTTGCCAGGATCATCACCCAGGTTTTTCTCTTGTGCATCTCCCATCCCTCCCATCATATTTGTCGATGGACTCTGGCCGCCGCCCGGAGGATGGTCTCCCCATAGGCCAGACGTTCCTCTTCCGGCAGCACAGTCAGCGCCATCTCGTCACAGGCCAATTCAATGTCTCGGTCCACCTGACGCACCATCAGCCACATCACCGGATTGAACCAGTGCACCGCAACCGTCAGCATCACCAGCGCTTTCAGCCAGATATCTCTGCGGCGGTAGTGAATCAGCTCGTGGAGCAGGGCATAGTCCAACCCATCCTCTGACGATGTGTCCTGAGGTAACATCAGGGCAGGGGCCACCAGTCCCGTCAACATGGGAACCTCCAGCCCAGGGCACGCCAACAGCTTGGGCAAATGCTTGAGGTTCAGCCGCTGGGCCTGTGCTGCATATCGGCAGCACACCTCTTCCCGGGTCTCCACCGATGCCCAGCGTCTCAGGTAGCGGCGCAGCCTCATGTGGGACACCCCGCTCCACACCAGAACCCCGCACATCCCCACCAGCCATACCACGCTTATGATGTGAGACACAGAAAGCGTTGACGTTATCTCACTTTCATCAGGAAGAAGTTGGGGAGAGGTCCCCTCACCCGGGGTAACCGTGGGTGCAGGAGATATCGCCACCGGACGGTCCATCTGGGGCACGGTCATCTGAACCGGGGCTTGGACCTGGGGGACCAAAGGCACCAAAATGATCAGGCGCAGACACAGCAGCGCCCAAATCACACACCGCCACTTGGCTCCATATCTGGCCCGAGTGAGCCGTGCCACACCCATGAGGACCAGCGCCACCACACCGCCCCCCAGGGATAAGGCAAATAGATCCATCAAAAGCTCATCCATGGTCCCCTCCACCCAATTGGTCCAGGAGAGACCGCAGGTCCTCCACCTCCTGTTTCGTCATCCCCCCCTTGGCTAGGGCCGCCACAAATTTGCGGGGGGAGCCGTCATACAGCTTAGAAAGAATGGAGTGGCTGTCAAAGGTGAGGTATTCCTCACGGCTCACCAGAGGAGTGTAGCGGTTGAGCTTTCCGTCCCGTCTGGCGCTGACAAACCCCTTTTCCGTCAAACGAGTCAGGTACGTGTTCACCGTGTTGGAGGCCAGCCCCAACGGTGCCAGAGCCTCCTCCAGCTGCGCCCGGGAGGTGTCTGCTCCACAGGTCCACAGGGCCTTCATCACTTCCAGCTCGCTGTCTGGCAAATGCTTCATAGTATCACCAACTTCATATGTAGTAGTTAATTACATACTACACTTGAAGTAGATGATTGTCAAGGGATTTTTGCCCACCCATCTCCGTATATATTAGGCCAAGAGGGAGGAGGCCAAGAGGGAGGAGGCAAAAACCATGAAACCCAGATTTGCAGCACTGTATGAAATCCAAGATGCCCGCCCTGTCTCACCGGAGACGGACCCAGCGTTTTTCCAGCTGCTCCGCACCGGTCTGCTTCTGGCCCTAGGTGAACAAGGGATATTGGAGCGGGAGCAGATAGACCTGGCCTTGGAGCGGCTGAACCAAGAGAAAGGCAAACAGCCATGATTTCCGTGGCCAGCTATTGCCGAGTCTCCACAGATAAGGAGGACCAGGCAAACTCCTTTGCCGCCCAACAGCGCTATTTCTCCCAGTACGTCCGCCAGCACCCCCAATGGGAGCTGTATCGCATCTATGCCGACGAGGGTATCACAGGTACCAGCACAAAACGGCGGGCAGCCTTTCAGCGGATGATTCAGGACGCCAAGGCCGGGAAATTCCGCATCATTCTCACCAAGGAAGTCAGCCGTTTTTCCCGGAATCTGTTGGACACCATCGCCTATACCAGGCAGCTCAAGGCCCTGGGGGTCTCGGTTCTCTTTCTCACCGACGGTATCAACACCATGGACCCGGACGCAGAGCTACGGCTGTCCATTATGGCCTCCATTGCCCAGGAAGAGAGCCGAAGGACCTCGGCCCGGGTGAAATGGGGACAGACCCGGCAGATGGAGCGGGGGGTGGTATTTGGACGGTCCATGCTGGGATACGATGTAAATAATGGTATCCTCTCCATCAACCCAGAGGGAGCCCGTCTGGTGCAGCGTATTTTCCACCTGTATGGGGTGGAAAAACTGAGCACCACCCAAATCGCCCGGATGCTGGAGCAGGAGGGAGTGCGCACCTGTTCTGGGAACCCCCATTGGAGCAGCAGCTATCTGGTAAAACTCTTAAAAAACGAAAAGTATGTGGGGGACCTGGTACAAAAGAAAACCTACACCCCTGATTATCTCAGTCATGCCAAACGGCAAAACCACGGAGAGGAACCGTTTATTACATTAACGAACCATCACATTCCCATCATCTCCCGGGAGCTGTGGAACACCGTACAGCAGGAGTTAGCGCAGCGCAGTAAACACACCCCGCACAGCCGCTCGGTCCACTACGCTCTGTCTGGTAAAATCAAATGTGGGGTATGTGGCTCCACCTTCGTGGCCCGACGGCGGAAACACCAGGATGGACGGATTAGCCTCCGGTGGGCGTGCGCCTCATCCATCCGTGGAGGGTGTAACATTGCCCGCATTCTTCGGGACGATGATGCCAAACAGATGTTCCGTCAAGCCCTGTTTGCTCTGGAGCTGAGCCATTCTGGCCTGCTCACCTCCATCGTCCATCTGCTCCATGGGGAGACCTATGACAGGGAACAGGCGGAGCGAGAACTAGTACGCATCTTGGACCGGAAAGCCGTTCTTCTGGATGCCTACGCCTCCGGGCACATCACCAAGGAAGAACTGGCCCTCATGAAAGAGACGTATGACCGAAAACTCACCAGCCTGGAACAGCGGTTGCAGGCACCTTCGCCAGATATCATCTCAGAGGAGGCAACGGAGCATATTCTAAAACACCCAGAGGCAAGTGACGTTCTATGTAGGCTGCTGGTGGAGCGTATCACGGTCTGTCCCCAGCGAGTGGTAGAGCTAAAGCTATATCATCTCCCCATGAGATTCCGATTTCGAGATGGAGCGCCGCTTGCCAGCGAGCAGGAAATGGACTATACTTGAGATATCCTCAAATAAGGAGGGAGCTACCGTGGACTCTCCTATTGTACAACGCCTGTTCTCCCTGCGAGATTTGACCTATCAGAAGTTTCAGTGTAAGCTCATGCCCACGGTCAACCCAGACGTGGTGATTGGCGTGCGGATGCCCGAGTTGCGCCGACTGGCCAAGCAATTGCGGGGCACTCCTGAGGCGGAACACTTTCTGGGCCAGCTTCCCCACACCTACTATGAGGAAAACAACCTCCACGGCTTGTTGCTGTGTGAGTACAGGGAATATGATGAGACCGTAAAGGCCCTGAATTGTTTTCTCCCCTATGTGGACAACTGGGCTACCTGTGATTTGCTCAGCCCGAAAGCATTTGCAAAGCACCCGGAGGCCTTGCCTCACCAGGCATGGACCTGGATGCAATCCCACCACACCTATACCGTGCGCTTTGGCCTGGGTGTCCTACTCCGTTTCTATCTGAATAGCTATTTTTCGCCGGAGTACCTGAATTGGGCCGCAGAGGTGAATACCGAGGACTACTATGTCCAGATGATGGTGGCATGGTACTTTGCAGAGGCTTTGGTGAAGCAGCCGGACGCCGCCTTACCCTATCTCATCCAACACCGACTCTCCCCCTGGATTCACAACAAGACCATCCAAAAGGCCACGGAGAGTTTTCGCATTGACCCGGAACAGAAGGCATTTTTGCGCTCTCTGCGGGTCAAATAAATCTGTATACCAAATATCGAGAGGAGTTTTTATCATGAGAATTGCAGTTACCTATGAGAACGGACAGATTTACCAGCATTTCGGACATACCAAGCAATTCAAGGTATACGACATCGTAGATGGGGCTGTGACAAACACCCAGATCGTAGACACCAACGGCAGCGGACATGGAGCCCTGGCTGGATTCCTGGGCGACCTGCATGTGGATGCCGTCATCTGCGGTGGCATCGGCGGAGGCGCTCAAAATGCCTTGGCCAACGCCAACATTCAGCTATACGGCGGTGTCTCCGGCGAAGCTGATGAGGCAGTAGAGGCTCTGTTGGCTCAGGCCCTGAACTACAACCCCGATGTGCAGTGCAGCCACCACGGGGAACACCATCACCACGACCACACCTGCGGCGACCATGGCTGTGGTGGTCATGACCACGGGGAACACTGCTCCAATGAATAAGCGGAAAGCAGCGGAGATTTTCGCTGTATATTCCTTTCCCTGTGGTTCTTTTCGCATCGAGCAGGTGGGGGACTGTATCGTCTCTATCTCCGCTGTGCAAGGTCCTGTTCTGGACTATGGCACCCCCACACCGTTGACCCGTCAACTGGCCATCCAAATGGAGGAATACTTTCAGGGCAAACGCAAGACCTTTGACATTCCGTACATTCTTCACGGCACTCCGTTTCAGGAGCGGGTCTGGCAGGCTCTATGCCGCATTCCATACGGCCAGACACGCAGCTACCGGGACATCGCCGAAGAAATTGGCCAGCCCAAAGCCTGCCGGGCTGTGGGCATGGCCAATCACCAAAATCCCATGATGCTGGTGGTGCCTTGTCACCGAGTCATTGGGGCAGATGGCTCCTTGGGTGGGTACGCCGGAGGGCTGGAACTAAAGCGATTTCTTCTATCTCTGGAACAAAACCATACTTCATGATTTAAAAGCAGCGGTAAGTCCTGGCTTATCGCTGCTTTTATTCACAATTTGTTTCTGGACAACAGTGGCCAAATAAGATACACTGTGGCTACCTACACAGAAAGGGGGGAAGATTCCCCAGTGAAACTCTTGCTGCGTATCACCAAGTTTTTTACCTGCATTGTGCTGGCGTGCACGGTGCTGGGCATTGTGTCCGTATTTGCCATCAACGCACGGGTCACCCATGTGGGGGGTGAGCGAATCCTCACCGCAGAACAGGCCGCAGACCTGACCGATGTGGACTGCATTCTGATACTGGGCTGTGGCGTCAAGGCCGATGGCACCCCCAGTCTCATGCTGGCGGATCGTCTGGAACGGGGCGTGGAACTCTATGAACTGAATGTTGCTCCGAAACTGCTGATGAGCGGCGATCACGGACGGGAAGGCTATGACGAAGTGAACGCCATGAAGCAGTATGCCATGGATGCCGGCGTTCCGTCCTCCGACGTCTTTATGGACCACGCCGGATTTTCCACCTATGAAAGTATGTACCGTGCCAAGGAGATCTTCCAAGCCCAGAAGGTGGTCATTGTCTCCCAGGAATACCACCTGTATCGGGCCATCTACATTGCCCAAGCTCTAGGGCTGGATGCCTATGGAGTCGCCGCCGACGGGGAGGACTACGCAGGGCAGTGGCAGAGAGATGCACGGGAAGTCCTGGCCCGGGTCAAGGACTTCTTCACCTCTATCTGGAAGCCTGAGCCTACTTATCTAGGCGAAGCCATTCCCGTCAGCGGGGACGGAGATGTGACCAACGACGGTTAAACTCTGGGGCGGCGGGGCAGTTCTGAGCCCCGCCGCCTGGACGAAAAATTTTTTCAAGAAAACGCAAATTTCCTCTTGCATTTTTCTTTCTCGTATGCTAGTATATCTAAGGTCAATCGACCAAGCAAAATTGAACATCCGGGTGTGGCGAAGTTTGGTATCGCGCTTGACTGGGGGTCAAGAGGCCGCAGGTTCAAGTCCTGTCACTCGGACCAGTAAAAAGACACCGCTGACTTTTGTCAGCGGTGTCTCAGCCTGTCGAGAAACCCGGTGTATGGATTATGTGTAGGCCGGGTTCTGTCATAAAGCGTGCAGAGCGGAATAGA
>CALWXF010000005.1 GCA_944385445.1 uncultured Oscillospiraceae bacterium | reverse complement strand
TGTGGCCAGGAAACCACCAGAATTCATGATTACCGCATGCAGATTGTAAAGGACATCCCTTTGGGTCGTAAGACATACTTATACCTGAAAAAACGGCGGTATCTATGCACCCACTGCCGGAAGCGTTTCTATGAAAACAACCACTTTCTACCTCGCTATCATCGTGCCACCAGTAGGATGATAGCTGGAATCCTCCAAGAGTTTCGAAAGTTGAAATCAGCGAAAGAAATTGCCGAGAGCTACAATATCTCAGCCAGCACTGCAATTCGATATTTCGATCATGTAAGCTACCGATGCAACGAACTGCCTGCAGTAGTGTCCATAGACGAGTTCAAAGGAAATGCCGGAGGAGAGAAATACCAGTGCATCGTTACCGATCCAGAAGGGAGAAAAGTTCTGGATATACTGCCCAACCGTTTTGAAAGCAGCCTGATTTACTACTTTAAACGTTTTAAAAGCAAAAATAATGTTCGCTTTTTTGTCACTGATATGAACCCCCATTTTAAGGCAGTTTCCAAGGCATGCTTTCCTCAAGCTATTATAGTTGCCGACCGCTATCATGTTATTCGGCAAGTCATTTGGGCCATGGAAAATGTTCGAAAGAATGAGCAAAAGAATCTTTCGCCCAAGTTTCGGAAATATTTCAAGCGTTCTAAATCCCTGCTATGCAAGTCTATTAACAGACTGAAAATCGAAGAACAGTCTGCGCTGGCGCTCATGTTTGAAATTTCTCCTCGCCTGGCCCTGGCGTACCGCCTAAAGAACTACTTTATGCTGGTCATGCACTCCCAGCCATCCAAAGCATCCGATCTGTTAGGCCGCTGGCTCATATTGGCTGAGCACTACGCCATTCCTGAGTTCAAATCATGTGTGACAGCATATCACAACTGGTCTGCTGAGATTATAAATGCCATCAAATACCCTTGGTCTAACGGCTTTACTGAGGGCTGCAATAATAAAACAAAAGTCCTAAAACGTATATGCTTTGGCGTTCGAAATTTTCATAGATTTCGCAATCGTATTCTTCACTGCTCTTAACTTTAGCCAGAAGTGGCTATTCCATTCCTGGCTAAAGTGAGGATTCTATTTCTGTGACCCCAACTATTGACGCAGAGCCAGAAAAAGTTGCCTCCTCCATCGTGGGCGAGATGGAGGAGGCATGGTTTTCAAAAGAGAGAGGGAGGAGTTGTCATTTCTGACACTGTTAGGATACCACATCCCAGATTGTGTGAGTGGATATTCTTTGAAGTTTTTTTGAAGAAATTGTGAATAACCCCTCAGACCTGATCTTGGGGCGATGAAGGCATGGAACTGGTGGACTTGTAAGCCAGAGCTTGCAGGCGGCTCCAGGCTGGCATAGCCTGGTCAGGGTGGTCCAGCTGCATCCAGACATGTTCCGGTGGTATGCAAAACTCGGAGGAATGGGGCTCAAACCAGTGTGATGAAATCTGCGCTTGCATATCCTTCTGTCCCGTCAAAGGAGACCAGGTACCAGTCCTGCCACTGGTTGAGGATGGTCAAGATGGCTCCGTCATAGGCCTTGGCAATGACAGGGGCGGACAGGGATGGGCGGGAACGGATGTTCAGGTGCCCCCAACTCACGTCCACCACCCCCTGCCGAGGGGCATTGGGGGCCAGGAAGGGAATCTGGAAGTATTCCGCCAGGGCACGGACAATGGTCTGGGCGATGAGGTCCAGATTGGTCTGTACCCACACAGCATCATCCAGGTTATCATGGTACCCCAGCTCTAAAAAGACGGAGGGGGCCCGGGTGAGCCGCACCTCTCCAATGGTTCGAGTGGGCTCCACCCGCACTTTCTCCGGTAAGGGGTAGATCTCCCGCAGCTGATCGGCCATAATGGTGGCGGCTTTGGTGCCCTGGACGCTGCCCGGGTAGTGGAACACCAGGACACCTCGGTTCTGGCCATATTCTCCTTCTGGGGAGGCGTTGGAGTGCAGTGCCAGGTGCAGGTCGTAGTTTCCTGCATTGGAGGCCCGGATGGAGGACGCAGCCGTCATGTCTGGGGTGTTTCGGCTGTAACGAATCCCGGTGGCCTCCAGGTATGGAATCATGGCATCGGCGAGGCGGTTCATCCACTCCTCTTCGCTGCCGCCGTTGACGTATAAGTTATTCTCCTGAGTGGAGGGAGATAGATAAATAATAGGCATGATGTTACCTCCTTCATCCCAGTGTATGCCCCAAAGGGCAAAGTGACAGCCCTTCCCAGGGAAAAGACCGGGAAGGGCTGAGTATTACATATGGGCGTATAAAGTGTGGGCCAGACGGGAGAACTCCTCCAGGCCCAGTTGCTCACCACGGACTGTCTCTGCAAATCCGCACTCGGTCAGCACATCCCGCAGATGCTCTTTGGACAGCTGGCTGCCGTAGGCCGAGGACAGGGCGTTGAGAAGGGTCTTTCTCCGCTGGGCGAAGGCGGCCCGGATGACGGAGAACAGCTGCTTGGGGGGGCAGTCCACCGGGGGAGTGTCCCGCAGGGTCATGCCGATCACCGCCGAGGTCACCTTGGGGGCGGGGAGGAAGCACTGGGCAGGCACCTCAAAGAGGTACTCGCACACGGCGTGGTACTGGCAGAACAGGGAGAAGGCTCCAAAGTCCGAGGTGCCGGGCTGGGCGCAGATGCGGCGGGCCACCTCCCGCTGAATCATCACCGTCACCCGGCGGAAACAGCCGCTCTCCAGCAGCAGGGTGATGACGGGGGTGGTGATGTTGTAGGGCAGATTGGCGCAGGCCATGGGGGTGAGCCCCTGGAACTTCTCCTCTACCAGTTGAGGGATGTTCAGCTTCATCACATCGCCGGGGACGATCTCCACGTTGTCATAGCTGCCCACGGTCTCCTCCAAAATGGGGAGCAGGGAGCGGTCCAGCTCCACCGACACCACTTTGCCCGCCTGTTGGGCCAGCTGCACGGTGAGGGGGCCAATACCGGGGCCGATCTCCAGCACGCCGCAGCTCTCGTCCAGCTGGGCGCTATGGGCGATGTCCCGGGGCACCCAGTCCTCGATGAGAAAGTTCTGGCCCATGGACTTGGAAAAGTGGAATCCATGGCGGGCCAGAAGGGCCTTAATATCAGAAAGATTGGTCAAATCCATGATGTATTCTCCTTTGCCAACAGGGCGGTGCCGATGGCGGTGGCGCAATCGGCATGGGGCGCAATGACATAGTTGGGGGCGTAGAATTGGGTAAAGACCTGAAAGCGGGCCTTGGCCTGGGGCAGCTGAGTCAGCGCCCCCAGCAGCACCACGTCGGATACCTGGTGGGCCCCGCAGGCCAGCATGGCCATGGTGCCGGTGCACTCCAAAACCAGGTTCAACAGCCCGGCGGACCAGTCCGTCCGGGTGGAGTCCGGGGAGGCCTTGGCCAGATTGGAGGAGGTGAGGCTGGGGTCTAGGGTCTCCGAGCCCTCGAACAGATCTCCAATGCGCAGATCGACCTGCCCCAAATCCCCCTCATCGGCCAGCTGAAACAGCTCATCCGGGGTATGGACCCCCAGAAGGCCTCGCCCCAGGCCCATGAGGGTGCCGCCCCCAATGCCTGTGCCGCCCAGATGGGTGTAGGTGCCGCTGCGGGCCAGAACAAAGGTGGTGCCCGTGCCCATGTTCACCACCAGGGCATCGTTCTTTCCAGACAGAAAGCAGCCGCCGCAGCCGATGGCATCCAGCTCGGACACGGTGCACAGGGGTAGGCCCAGAACGTCCGCCCCGCAGCGGGAGCTGTTGAGCCCGGTGACTGCTACATGGGTGATGGGAAGAGAGCGGATCCCGGAGCGCTCCAGGGCCTGCTGGAGGGTGTGGGCGCTGGTGTCGCAGTTGGATTGATAGTAGGTGGTACAGATGCGGTCTCCGTCCAGCACCGCCAGTTTCACGGCGCTGGTTCCGGCATCAATGCCCAAAATCATGGCAGGTACCTCCCTTTGTTTGTTATTTCAGTCGCAGCTCGTAGGCCACCCGGCGTGCGCCTTGATATTCCAGGTTTCCCCGATACTGAAAATTCACGGCCTTCATGTGAGCCAGCAGTTCCTTGTCCTTCTTGCTCACGGCCATGCGCAGCCAGGGGCTGCCCGCCTGTCTGGCCAGCTCCTCTGCCCGGTCCAGCAGCTTGTCCACCAGGTCGGTGTGGATGAGGGCAGGGTCCTGGCCGTGAAGGGTGAGGAGCATGCTGCGCTCCGGGGCGGACCACTTGCCGTCCTGAATGCCCAGGTCCTCCTCAGCTTCCAGGGGGGCCAGGGAGAAGCAGGCTGCGGGGTCCGGTCCATGACACAGCAGGTAGCTGTGGGGAGGCATATCGTCGGTGTGGGGCCAGGGAATGGACGCCCACAGCTCCGGTGTGGCCGGGACGATATAGACGGGATGGGGGAGGGGACGGAGCAGCTCCTCTGCCCGGATTTCTGCCAGCAGCTTCTGGTCCTCCTTGGAGGACAGGTCCAGCTGGGCGTACAGATCGGGGCGGCGGTCCCGGGTGCGGAGGATGGACTGTTTGCGCCGCCAACGCTCCACCTTCTTGTGGTCTCCGCAGGTGAGCACCTTGGGCACCTCCATGCCGTGCCACTGAGCGGGGCGGGAGTACTGGGGGTATTCCAACATGCCGTTCCAGTGGCTCTCGTCCTCAAAACAGGCATCGTGGGAGAGGACGCCAGGGATGAGGCGGCACACAGCATCTGCCACCGCCATGGCGGCAATCTCTCCGCCGGTGAGAACGAAGTCCCCCAGGGAGATTTCCTCGTCCACATACCCGTCAATGAACCGCTGATCAATGCCCTCATAGTGGCCGCACACCAGAATCAGGTGGTCATACTCCCGGGCCAGACGGCGGGCGTCCTCCTGGGTGAAGGTCTTGCCGCAGGGGGAGAGGTAGATGGTGTGGGGGCGGCACTGGCGCTCCCGGCGAATGTGGTCCCAACACTGGTAGAGGGGGTCAGCCTGGAGAATGGCCCCCTGGCCGCCGCCATAGGGGTAATCATCCACTTGCTTCTGTTTGTTTTTAGTGTAGTCCCGAATTTGATGGGTGAGGATGCGGATGTAGTCCCGTTCCTGGGCACGGCCCAAAATGGACTCGCTGAGCACGTCCCCCACGGTGTCAGGGAACAGGGTCATAATATCAATGTGATACATGCCTCTCACATCCCCTCAATGAGGCGGACCTTGATATAACCCCCGTCCACATTGGTCTCCAGAATAAACTCCGGCACGGCGGGGATGAGAATCTGACGCTCCCCTTCCACCACATACACCTGCTGACGGGAGGGAGAGAGGATGTCTTTCAAGACACCCAGTTTGGTTCCCTGCTCGTCCACCACGTCCAGGCCGATGATGTCGGCCAGGAAGAAGGTGCCCTCAGGCAGGTTGGCATCCTCTCGGCGGATGTGCACCACCTTGTTTTTCAGCAGCATGGCGGTGTTTACATCGGATACCCCTTCCAGCTGGGCGATGACGCTATTTTTGTGGACCCGGGCGTTCAAAACCTTCATAGGCTTGCCGTCAATATACAGGGTGGAGAACTGGCAGAGAAATTCGGCGCTGTCTGCCCAGGGGACGATTTTCACCTCACCACGAATGCCGTGGGTGTTGACGATTTGGCCGCACTCCAGATAGGGATGGATCATAATCGGTTCACCTCTTTGTGTCAAAATCAAAAAGGCGGGGGCTTACCCCCGCCTTGAGCGGCTGTATCAGTCGATGATGTCAACGGATACCTTTTTGCCCTGACGCTGGGCAACCGAGCGCATCAGCGCCCGAATCTCCTTGGCGATACGACCCTGACGGCCGATCACCTTGCCCATGTCCTCAGCGGCCACACGCAGTTCCAAAACAGTCTCTGCGGGAGTCTCGTGCTCGGTCACAGAAACCTGGTCTGGATGCTCCACCAGGTTTTGGGCAATATAAGTGAGCAATTCCTTCATGAGGACCTCCAATCGTGCGCTTACAGGCCAGCCTTCTTCAGCAGGTCACGCACGGTGTCGGTGGGCTGAGCGCCGGTCTTGATCCAAGCCTGAGCACGCTCCACGTCGATGTTGACGGCAGCGGGATTCTGGCGGGGATCATAGGTGCCCAGCTCCTCGATGAAACGACCATCCCGGGGATAGCGGGAATCGGCAACCACAACACGGTAGAAGGGAGCCTTCTTAGCACCCATACGACGCAGTCTGATCTTAACCATTGTATCTTCACCTCCATAGATTCTAGCATGTATATGGCAACGTCCGTGGGGGACAGAAACCAACCTTAAAAGGGCAACCCCATGCCTTTGATGCGGCTGAGCAGGCCTTTGGCCTTCTTGGGATTGGAGAACTGGCGGGTGAGCATCTGAATCGCCTCAAACTGCTTGAGCAGGCGATTGACGTCCACCACCTGGGTGCCGGACCCGGCGGCAATGCGCTTTTTCCGGCTGGAGTTGAGCACGGAGGGATTCTCCCGCTCATAGGGGGTCATGGACTGGATGATGGCTTCGATCTTGCTCAGACCGGCCTCGTCCACATTGAAGTCCAGCTTCTTGCCGTTCATGCCGGGGAGCATGGCGGCAATGTCCTGCATAGAGCCCATCTTTTTCACCTGGACCAGCTGGTCATAGAAGTCAGCCAGGGTGAACTTGTTTTTGCGCAGGCGCTCCATCTGCTCGGCAGCCTTTTTGGCGTCCAGGCTCTGCTCGGCCTTCTCGATGAGGGAGAGCACGTCGCCCATGCCCAAAATACGGCTGGCCATGCGGTCAGGGTGGAACACCTCGATGTTGTCCAGCTTCTCGCCGGTGCCGGCAAACTTGATGGGTTTGCCGGTGACGGCCCGGATGGACAGGGCAGCGCCGCCTCGGGCGTCGCCGTCCAGCTTGGTGAGCATGACGCCGTCAATGTCCAGGGCATCGTCGAAGGCCTTGGCGGCGTTCACGGCGTCCTGACCGATCATGGCGTCCACCACCAGCAGGATCTCGGTGGGGTTGACGGCAGCCTTCACAGCCTTCAGCTCGTCCATGAGCTCCTGGTCAATGTGCAGGCGGCCGGCGGTATCCAAGAACACCATGTCGTTGCCATGTTTTTTGGCATGCTCCACGGCGGCTTTGGCAATGTCAACGGGGTTGGTCTGCCCCATCTGGAAGACCGGGATGTCCAGCTGCTCACCCACCACTTCCAGCTGCCGGATGGCGGCGGGGCGGTAGATGTCACAGGCGGCCAGCAGGGGGCGCTTACCCTGCTTTTTCATCAGTCCGGCCAGTTTGGCGCCGTTGGTGGTTTTACCTGCACCCTGCAAGCCCACCAGCATGATCACGGTGGGAGGGGCAGAGGCAATGGACAGCTTGCTGTCCCCGCCGCCCATGAGAACGGTGAGCTCCTCGTTGACGATCTTGATGATCATCTGGGCGGGGGTGAGGGACTCCAGCACGTCGGTACCTACGGCACGCTCGGTGACAGAGGCCACAAAGTTCTTGACCACCTTAAAGTTGACGTCCGCCTCCAAAAGAGCCATTTTGATCTCTTTCATGGCGACCTTCACGTCCGCCTCGCTGATGCGGCCCTTGCCACGCAGGCGTCGGAAGGTGGCGGAGAGTTTTTCCGTTAAGCTTTCAAATGCCATAGCTTACTCCTGTTTGAGTTTGGCGGTGTGTTCCTTAATACTTAGGGCGATCTCCTCCAGAGCAGAGGCGGTACAGGACCCGGCTCGCACAGCCTGGAGCAGTCGGTCAGCCGCCTCGTCAATGGCCAGCAGTTCTTTCTGGCTCTGGTGGAAGCGGCGGATGAGGTGGGTTTTCTCCTCAATCTCGTCCATGGCGGCCTCTGCCCGGACAATCACGTCCCGGACACCCTGGCGGGAGATGCCGTAGTTCTCGGCGATCTCAGACAGGGACAGGTCGTCGTTGTAGTAGAGATCGAAAAACTCTTTCTGACGGTCGGTGAGCAGATCACCATAAAAATCATAGAGCATCGACATGCGGTACGCCTGATTCTTCATGGTGAGCACCTCCTTGGCTGTCTCGTGTAAAGCAGTCAAACTTTACAATGAATACTATACCATAGCCATCTCGGGCTGTCAAGGAAAAACACTTTCCATACACCTGGACAAATGCGACAAAAATGATCGTCCCATAAAAGCGTGGTTGGGGATTTTGCTGCAATGAAACGGGCGGGAGGGGGCGTGGCTGTTTTTGTAGTGGAAAGATGGAGAAAATGATGTATAATATGCGTACTGAAATTCCCTGAAGGAGGAACAGTATGGAGCGATTCCACAAAACCCTGGCTGACGGGGTAGAGTTGGTCATGACTCGAACCAACCAATTCAAAACCGGCGTATTCAGCGTGACCCTGACGGTGCCCCTGCGGGCGGACACCGCCACGGCCTACGCTTTGATTCCTGACGTCCTGTACCGGGGCAGTCGAAACCATCCCAACATGGAGAGCCTGTCCGCTGCCACGGACGAGCTCTACGGCGCATCCCTGGGCCCTGCGGTCCGTCAGCGGGGAGAGAGCCAGTGCGTGGGATTCCAGTGCAGCTTTATTGACGATCACTACGCTCTGGACGGTATGGCGGTGTTGGAGCCCGCCTTTGCCCTGGTGGGGGAGATCCTGCTGGACCCCTACACAGAGAACGGGGTGTTTTACCAGGACTTTGTGGCCAGTGAAGGGTCCAATCTGGCCGACCGCATCGCTGCCCGGGTCAACGACAAGCGGGGCTGGTCCATTTTCCGGCTGGTGCAGGAGATGTGCGCCCAAGAGGCCTATGCTGTGGACAAGCTGGGGGATGCCCAGACCGCCCGCAGCATGACGGCCCGGGAGCTGTGGGACCATTATCAGACTCTGCTCCGGACCAGCCGTGTTACCTTTTATTATGGTGGTTCTGCCGATGTGGAGCGGGTGGAGCAGGCCATTGCCTGCTCCTTTGCTCCGCTGCTCTCTGCCAGACAGGCCCCGGTGGCGTGCCAGGTGGTGGACCGTCCCCAGAGCGGGGAAGTGCGGGAGGTCACCGATGTACTGGACGTCACCCAGGGCAAGTTGTCCCTGGGCTTCCGCACCGGCGGGGTGGTGGTAAACCATCCCCAGTTTGCGGCGCTGCTGGTGTGCAACGCCCTGTACGGCGGTACCGCCCATTCCAAACTGTTTACCAATGTGCGGGAGAAGATGAGCCTGTGCTACTTCGCCTCCTCCATGCTGGATAAGGCGAAGGGGCTGATGGTGGTGTCCTCGGGGGTGGAGTTTGCCAAGTTCGGCGTAGCCAAGGAGGCCATTCTGGCCCAACTGGATGCCATCCGTCAAGGGGACTTCACCCAGGAGGAGCTGGAAGCGGCCATCCGCTCGGTGGTCAATGCCCTGGTCAGCCGCAAGGACAGCCAAGGCCTGATGGAGGACGACGGGGTGTCCACGGCGTTATCTGGGGGAGACCCCACCCGCCCGGACGATCTGGCCCAGCAGGTGGAGCAGGTCACCCATGCCGATGTGGTGGCAGTGGCCCAAATGCTGGCACTGGACACCATTTATTATCTCACGGGGGAGGAGGGCTGACATGGAACTGCGGGAATATCAGCTGCTGGGAGAGAATATCCATCGCCACTGCCTGGAAAACGGGCTGGAGATTCTGGTGGATGTGCGGCCGGAATACGCCAAGCAATTCGCCTTTTTTGCCACCCGTTACGGTGGCATGCACCTGCGCTTTCACAATGAGGACGGGCACTGGGTGGACACCCCGGCAGGGGTGGCCCACTTCCTGGAGCACAAGATGTTTGACTCCGAGGAGGGCAATGTGCTTCAAATCATGGCCGCCAACGGGGCAGTGGACAATGCCTTTACTGCTGCGGCCATCACGGGCTACTATTTTGAATGTACCCGGGGCTTTGAGGAGAATCTGCGCACCCTGCTGAGCTTTGTCACCACTCCTTATTTTACGGAGGAGAGCGTGGCCAAGGAACAGGGCATCATTGCCCAGGAAATCCGCATGTGCCTGGATGACCCGGACGTGGAAGTGTACTATCAGCTCATGGAGGCCATGTATCAAAATCACCCGGTGCGGGTGCGAGTGGCAGGCAGCGAGGCATCCATTGCCCAGATTACCCCGGAGGTTCTGTACCGCTGTCACGAGGCCTTTTACCGCCCGGATAACATGGTGCTGTGCGTGGCGGGCTCTGTGGACCCCCAGCGGGTGGTGGAGCTGGCCCGGGAGATTGTGACCCACACCGGAGGTGGCGTGGGTCAGGCAGACCTGGGGCAGAAGGAGCCGGTTCAGGTGGCCCAGTCCTATGTTCAGCGGGAGATGCCGGTGTCCGTGCCGGTATTTGAGCTGGGCGTGAAGGGGACCCCCGCCCCGGAGGGGCAGGAGCTGCGCCAGCAGCTGGTGGGAGAACTGGTGTGCGACGTGCTCTTTGGCGCCTCTGCGCCCCTGTACACCAAGCTGTATGAGGAGGGGCTCATCAACAGCAGCTTCGGCGGAGACTACGAGTCGGTGCCGGGATGCGCCTACCTGATGGCAGGCGGCGAGAGCCGGGACCCCAAGGCGGTGCGGGACGCCGTGCTGGCGGAGGCCCAGCGGCTGTGCCGGGAGGGCCTGGACCCGGAGCTGTGGGAGCGCCTGAAAAAGGCCGCCTACGGCAGCATGGTGCGGCGGCTCAACTCCCTGGAGGATACCTGTATTGAGCTGGCCCAGAACTATTTCCGGGGTGAGGAGTACCTGAACTTTCCTCAGTGTTTCCAGAGCATTGAGTGGGCAGACGCCAGAGCGATGCTGGAGCAGTGGTGTGTGCCCGAGCGGGTGGCCCTGTCGGTGGTGTGCCCGGTGGGGACAGGCAATCAGGAAAGGTGGGATTGAGCATGGTCCATACGGTGTCCTTTCCCGGCCTGGGCCTGGAATTTACCCTTGATCGGGTGGCGCTAAACCTGTTTGGCAAGGATATCTACTGGTATGGCGTCATCATTGCCTTTGGATTTCTGTTGGCGGTGTTTTACTGTACAAAGAAGGCGGCCAGCTTTGGGGTGGACAGTGAAAAACTTATTGATATGTTGTTTTTCGCTGTTCCCCTGGCCATCATTGGGGCCAGAGCATACTATGTGATTTTCTATCTGTCTCAGTTTCGCAGTGCAGACGGCTCCTTTGACTGGGGGCGGGCCATTGCCATCTGGGACGGCGGCCTGGCCATCTACGGCGGTGTGATCGCAGCGGTGATCACCGTAGCGGTATACTGCAAGGTGCGCCACCAGTCCTTTTGGAACTATGCGGATGTGGGCTGTTACGGCCTGCTCATCGGCCAGGCCATTGGCCGCTGGGGCAACTTTGTCAATGTGGAGGCCTACGGCGGTCTGACCACGCTGCCTTGGCGCATGTGCTCCGCCTCCATCGCCCGGGAGCTGATGGACAAGGGCCTGCTGGAGTCCCAGGAGGCATATCAGAACATTTTAGACGGTACCCTGGGCGTACACCCCACCTTCCTCTATGAATCTCTGTGGAATGTGCTGGGGTTTGTGCTCCTGGTGCTGCTGGCCCGGAAGGGTCGGAAATTTGACGGACAGATTTTCCTGTCCTATGTGGCGTGGTACGGCGTTGGCCGTGCCATTATCGAGGGGATGCGCACCGACAGCCTGTACTTCTTTGGCACCGGGCTGCGCACGTCCCAATTGGTGGGAATTATTTCTGCGGTGGCCGCCATCATCATCATGGTGATTCAATGGAAGCGGGGGAAGGGTGTTACGCCGCCCCTGGCTGTGGCCGGAAAGGAGCAAGAGGAACATGGCAATTAAGATGGATGGCCTGGCTCTGGCCAAAAAGCTGAAGGAACGGGCCAGGGAGGAGGCAGCACAGCTGCAGCGCAGGCCAGGCCTTGCCGTTATTATCGTGGGAGACAATCCCGCCTCCCGGGTATACGTCAACAGTAAGCGCAAGGACTGCGAGGAGTGCGGTTATTACAGTGAGGAGTACGCCCTGCCTGAGACCAGCACCCAGCAGGAGCTGCTGGAGCTCATCGGCGAGCTGAACTGCCGGGAGGACATCGACGGCATTCTGGTCCAGCTGCCTCTGCCCCGTGGCTTCTGTGAGGAAGAGGTGCTGCTGGCCATTGACCCCGGCAAGGACGTGGACTGTTTCCACCCCTATAACGTGGGAAAGCTTACCATCGGACAGCCGGTGTTCCAGCCCTGTACCCCCGGCGGCGTCATGGAGCTGCTGAAGGAGTACCACATTGACCCCACTGGCAAGCGGTGTGTGGTGCTGGGACGCTCCAACATTGTGGGAAAGCCCATGGCCATGCTGCTCCTCCAAGCCCATGGCACCGTCACCGTTTGCCATTCCCGTACCCCGGATATGAAAGAGATCGCCGCCACGGCGGACATTCTGGTCTCTGCTGTGGGCCAGGTGGGCCTGGTCACCGGGGATATGGTGAAGGAGGGGGCGGTGGTCATCGACGTGGCCATGAACCGCAACGCCCAGGGCAAGCTGTGCGGCGACGTGGTGGTGGAGGAAGTGGAGCCCAAGGCCTCCTATCTCACCCCTGTGCCCGGCGGTGTGGGACCCATGACCCGGGCGATGCTCATGCTCAACACCTTGACAGCGGCCAAAAACCATTTGAAATGAAACAAGCCCCGCCGAGATCGGCGGGGCTTGCTTCTTACAACTTGGCGGCGTAGTCACACACGGGAGCCAAGGGGCACATGCCGCACTTGGCCTGACGGGCGGTGCAGATGGCCCGGCCGTGGAGCACGAGGCGGTGGCAGAAGTCGTTGGACTCCTCTGGGGGGAGAATT
The DNA here is from genome assembly GCA_944385445.1 of uncultured Oscillospiraceae bacterium. Classification (GTDB taxonomy): domain Bacteria; phylum Bacillota; class Clostridia; order Oscillospirales; family Oscillospiraceae; genus Enterenecus. Next base: position 98,522 of record CALWXF010000005.1, on the reverse strand, counting down.
TCCCGCAGCTGTTTTTCCACTTTGCCCGGGTCCTTGGTGCCATCGGTGAGGCCCAGACGCCCGGAAATGCGGATGCAGTGGGTGTCGGCCACCACTACACCTGGGGTGTGGAACACATCCCCCAAAATCAGATTGGCGGTTTTTCGCCCCACACCGGGGAGCGCCACCAGCTCCTCCATGGTGCCGGGGACTTTTCCTCCATGCTGGGATAGGAGCATCTGGGCGCACAGTACCAGGTCCCGACTCTTGGCCCGGAAGAATCCGCAGGAGTGGATGTATTCCCCCACTTCCTCCACGTCTGCCTGGGCGAAGGCCTCCAGAGTGGGGAAGCGGGCAAAGAGGGCGGGTGTGACTTGGTTGACTCGCTCATCGGTGCACTGGGCGGAGAGCCGCACCGCAAAGAGTAATTCATAGTCTTTCTTATATTGCAGCGAGCAGATGCCGTCGGGATAGAGCTGCTTGAGTCCATCCACCATGGCACGGACTTGCTGGGGAGTTTTCATATGTATCACCTCTGGCGATATCATACCATAGACCCACGGGGAATGTCACGAAACTTTCACGGTTTATCTATTGCTTTATTAGAATAAAGCGGATATAATAGGGCACAACTAGTTCATAAGAGAAAGGTGGAACAACCATGGTTTTGGAGTATATGGATTTTGTATCCAACATGGACCCTGAGGTGGGCGCCGCCATCCGGGCCGAATACCAAAGACAGTGTGACAACATCGAGTTGATTGCCTCGGAAAACATCGTCTCGGAGACGGTGCTGGCCGCAGCTGGCAGCGTGCTCACCAACAAGTATGCGGAAGGGTACTCCGGCAAGCGCTATTATGGCGGCTGCCAGTGCGTGGACGTGGTGGAGACCCTGGCCATCCAGCGGGCCTGCCAGCTCTACGGGGCCAAGTTTGCCAATGTGCAGCCCCACTCCGGAGCTCAGGCCAATTACGCTGTGTATATGGCCCTGTGCCAGCCTGGGGACACCGTGCTGGGCATGAACCTGGACCACGGTGGGCATTTGACCCACGGCAGCCCGGTGAATTTCTCGGGTAAATATTACAATGTTGTGGCCTATGGCGTGGATGAGAAGACCGGCTATATTGACTACGACCAGCTGGAGCGGGTGGCTAAAGAGTGCAAGCCCAAGATGATCGTGGCAGGTGCCTCCGCCTATCCCAGAACCATCGACTTTGCCCGCTTCCGTGCCATTGCCGATGAGGTGGGCGCCTATCTGTGGGTGGATATGGCCCACATTGCCGGCCTGGTGGCGGCGGGGCTTCATCCCTCTCCTGTGCCCTACGCCCATGTGGTGACCACCACCACCCACAAGACCCTGCGTGGTCCCCGTGGTGGCATGATTCTCACCAACGACGAGGACTTGGCCAAGAAGATCAACTCCGCTATCTTCCCCGGAGCTCAGGGCGGACCGCTGATGCACATCATCGCAGCCAAGGCGGTGGCGCTGGGCGAGGCCCTCAAGCCGGAGTTCAAGGTGTATCAGCAGCAGGTGGTGGACAACGCCCAGGCTCTGGCCCAGGGGCTCATGAGCCGGGGGATGAACCTGGTGTCCGGCGGCACCGATAACCACCTGGCTCTAGTGGACCTGCGCAATCTGGGCGACCTCACCGGCAAGGAGCTGGAGCGCCGCCTGGACGAGGTGCGCATCACTGTTAACAAGAACAAGGTGCCTGGAGATCCCCGGTCTCCCTTCCAGACCAGCGGCATCCGGGTGGGCAGCCCCGCGGTGACCAGCCGTGGCTTTACCACCGCCGACATGGACCAGGTGGCCCAGTATATTGTGTGGGCGGCCACAGACTTTGAAAACAAGGCGGAGGAGATTCGCCAGGGCGTGGCCCAACTCACCCAGGCCCACCCCATCTACCGATAAGATAAAAATGTGCCTGACAGCTCCAGCTGCCAGGCACATTTTTGGTTAACCAACTACTTTTTCTCCGTTGATCCACACACCCCGGATGTGGCTGTCGCTGACCATGGGGTCTCCGTCCACCAGCACCAGGTCGGCATCTTTGCCCGGCTCCAGGGAGCCCACCCGATCCTCCACGCCCAGATGCTTGGCAGGGTTGATGGTGATGGCCTTCAGCGCCTCAAAGGGGTCCATGCCCGCCTTCACGGCCAGCCCGGCGCACAGGGGCAGGTAGGACTGGGGGATGACGGGGTTGTCGGTGATGATGCTTACCTGGACCCCAGCTCGGGCCAACACGCCGGGGGTCTCAAAGGTCTTGTTTACCAGCTCGATTTTGCTGGCATTGGTGAGGGTGGGGCCCACGGCGGCGGGGAACCCGGAGCGGGCCACCACCTCCGGGATGAGATGTCCTTCGGTGCAGTGCTCCAGGGTCATCTGCACGCCAAACTCCTTGGCGATGCGGATAGCGGTACAGATGTCATCGGCCCGATGGGCGTGGGCCTTGAGAGGAATCTCTCCTTTCAGGACAGGAATGAGAGCTTCCAGCTTCATGTCGTACTTGGGCTTTTTCAGAGCATCGTCTCCAGCGGCCTCCTTACGGGCCAGATAGTCCTGGGCGGCAAAGAGCATTTCCCGCAGCTTGGCAGCGGTGCTCATGCGGGCGGAGTTGCCTTTGCTCTGGTAGCAGCGCTTGGGGTTCTCGCCAAAGGCACACTTCATAGCCACCGGGTCCCGGAGCACCATGTCATCCACACAGTTGCCGTGGGTTTTCACGGCAAAGAAGGTACCGCCCAGCACGTTGGCACTGCCCGGGCCGGTGCCCACAGTGGTGACGCCCCCTTCCAGGGCTCGGCGCACCCCCAGCTCCAGGGGGTTGAAGCTGTCGATGCCCCGCAGGTGGGCGGCCACGATGTCCCCCATCTCGTTGTAGTCGTGGCCTTCAAATCCCATGCCGTAGTTGTCCAGGCCCAAATGGCTGTGGGCATCAATGAAACCAGGGTAGAGGCGCAGACCCTGGGCGTCCAGCTCCTCCTCGCCGGGGACGGAGAGCTGGGGACCAATGGCCTGGATGCGGGTGCCGTTTATCAGGACATCCCCCACATAGGGCTGGGGGTGAACGGCGTCGTAGATTTGTGCATGTTTGATTAACATAGAGACATACCTCCCGGGTCCTTTGTGTATCTTTCAAAATTATACAATAGGAGTCCGAAAAAAGGAAGGGGGAGACAGGCTGATTTGTTCATATCCGCTTCATATTTGAAGTTTAAGCCGTCATTGTCTTGCCAATTCGGCGTTTATGAGCTATAATATGTAGGATAGCCATACTATGGCATTTTGCCATGTGGTTGGAGGCGATGAAATGGAATATATTGAGCAGTTTTTGCGCACGGTTCAGGAATACGTGAAGCTGATTGGCTTTTTTGACGTGTTGGATATGGCCATAGTGGCCTTTGTGGTATATCATATTTTCCGCTTTGTCCGCCGCAGTCGGTCCGGCCAGGTCGTCAAGGCGATTCTGCTGATCGTGCTGGCTCTGGGCATTGCCAATCTGCTGCAATTGCAAGTGGTCAGCTTTGTGCTGAACAATGCGGTGGAGCTGGGATTTATTGCTCTGGTTATCATCTTTCAGCCGGAGATTCGCCGCTTTCTGGAGCAGATGGGCAGCGGTAAAATCAAGGAGATCTTTGTTCAGGAAACCATTGACGATGAATTGGAGTACGCCATCCGGGAGACAGTGGAGGCCTACACCTCCTTGTCTAAGGATAAGGTGGGCGCTCTGATGGTGTTTGAGCGCAAGACCATGCTGGACGATGTGCTCAAGACGGGTACGCCGCTGGATGCCCGGGTATCAGCAGAGCTTTTGAAGAATCTGTTTTGGAACAAAGCGCCCCTCCATGACGGTGCTGTCATTGTCCGCAATGGACGGATTGTGGGAGCTGGATGTATGCTGCCCATGTCCGGAAATGTGAATATCAGCAGGGACTTGGGAATGCGCCACCGGGCTGGCATTGGCATCAGTGAGAACTCCGATGCGGTGGTGGCTCTGGTCTCTGAGGAGACAGGTTCCATTTCCGTAGCCATCAATGGGATGCTCAAGCGGCACCTGGCGCCTGCTACTCTGGAACAGATGCTGCGCAATGAGCTGATGCCTAAGCAGGAGGAGAACAAACCCTCCGGCACGGCGTGGCTGACCAATATGCTCAAACCAATAAAGGGGGATAAGCCAGATGGGGAAGAAGATTCTCGACAGTAAGGCGCTCTATGTGGTTTTATCCATCGCCATTGCAGTGGTCATGTGGTTTTATGTGACCTCCATGGATGGAAATCAGGCGAGCAAACCCATTCGAAATATCACGATTACATTTTCCGGCGAGGAGCAGCTGGAGAGCAACGGCCTGATGATTGCCGGGGATGCACCTACCGCCAATATTACGGTGAAGGCTAAGCCTGCGGTGCTGGCCCAGCTCACCGACAAGACGGTGGAGCTGGTGGTGGATGTGGCCACCATTGAGCGAGCTGGGGACTATACCCTGGCCTATACCGTGAAGCTGCCCGGCAACATCAGCGCCAGTCAGGTGCAGATCATCAATGAGGGTACAGGAAATGTCTCCTTCACGGTGGCGGAGTACCGTCAGCGTGAGATCGAGCTACGGGGCAAGTTTGAGGGCACCACCGCAGAGGGGTATCTGGCTGGAGACCAGGAGGACTTTGTCTTCTCTCCCAATAAGATCACCATCAGTGGCCAGGCGGAACTGGTCAACCAGGTGTCCTATGCCGAAGTGGTGGTCACTGGTGACAATCTCTCCGACACGGTGCGGGGTGACTTCCCCTATCGTTTCATCGGAGCCAGTGGCGACGTCATTGACAATCTGAATGTGGAATGCTCGGTGGCCACCGTACACACCACCTTCCCCATCCTGGCCACGGCGGATATCCCGCTGGAGGTGGAGCTTGTGGAGGGCGGCGGCGTCTCCCTGGATCAGGTGAAATGTACCTTGAGTCAGGAGTCTCTCACGGTGGCCGGTAGTAAGACGGCCGTGGAGGCCATCCAGTCCGAGGGCTCCATCGTGCTGGGCACCATTGATTTGGGCACCGTCCATGACGGGGATGTGATTACCTTTGACATCGCCCTCACCGATGAACTGACCAACATCAGCGGTGTCACCCAGGTGACGGCCACCCTGGACCTGGATGACTCTCTGAAGAGCAAGACGGTGGAGGTTACCAACATTGACTGCATTTCCCCTCCCGATGGCTGGGCGGCCAAAGCGCTGACCCAGATGGTGGAGGTGGAGGTCCGAGGCAGCCAGAAGCTGTTGGATGCTGTCACGCCGGATAAGATCCGGGTGGTGACAGACTTGAAGGACATCAACCAGGCGGCGGGACAGTATACCGTGACTGCCAACGTCTATTTGGACAGTGTAGGCACCAGAGATCAGATCGACGTGGTGGGGCGAGACTATAAAATTGTGGTCTCCCTCTATAGAGCCTAGTTATGTTTGGATATGTCAGACCGGCCCTGACCCAGCTTTCCCAAGAGGAGAAGGACCTGTACCAATCCGCCTACTGTGGACTGTGCCACGAGATGGGAAAGAGACATGGGTTTTGGACCCGATTCACCTTAAACTATGACTTGACCCTCCTGGCCATCCTCCTGCAAATTTGCCAGGGAGGGGAACGGACGGTGTGCCAGCGCTGTCCCGCTCATCCCATCCGCAAGCCGAAGGCGTGCCTGAGAGGACCGGGGATGGAGCGAGCAGCCGATGTGAGCCTGATTCTCACTTGGCACAAGCTGGACGACGATGTGAAGGACCACGGCTTTTGGAGCGGACTTCCGTACCGGTTTTTGCGCCGCTGGTTTCACAGGCCATACCGGAGAGCAGCCCAGGCCTGTCCGGGCTTTGTGGACCAAGTGCAGGGCTGTCTGGAGCGCCTGGATCAACTGGAAGCCCAGCGCTCCCCACGGCTGGACGCAGTGGCTCACGAGTTTGCCGCCATGCTGTCCTCAGCGGCCTTAGAGCAGGCCCAAGGGGACCAGGCCCGTATTTTGCAGCAACTGCTGTACCATTTGGGACGCTGGATTTACCTGATGGATGCTTGGGATGATCTGGATGAGGACCGAGCTAGCGGGCGGTATAACCCCCTGGATGCCCGGTTTGAGGGCAAGGCCAAAGAGGAGCAGGAGTATGTGGCTACCACCTGTACCCATTCGGTGCGGCTGGCATATAGTGCTGCCAGCTTGCTGGAGCTGGGGGAGTGGAGCCGTGTCATGGAAAATATTATGTGCGTTGGACTTCCCGCCGTGCAGAGCGCTGTGATGGACGGACGATGGAAGGAAATCAAAAAGCTACACAAAGGGAGATACATGCATGAGAGATCCGTATGAGGTGTTGGGGGTCAGCCCCAACGCCAGTGATGATGAAGTCAAGCGTGCGTATCGGGAACTGGCCCGGAAATACCACCCGGACAACTACCAGAACAACCCTCTGGCCGATCTGGCAGAGGAGAAGATGAAAGAGGTCAACGAGGCCTACGACGCCATTACCAAGGCCCGCAGCGGGGGCGGAAGCACCGGCGGTGGGTATCAGGGGGGCTATTCCCAGTCCTACGGATACCAGGGGCAGTACAGTGGAGGCGGCTCTTCCACTTCCTTTGCTCAAGTGCGCCAGTATATCAATATGGGAAACCTGGACGGGGCGGAACAGCTGCTCCGGGGCATCTCCAGCAAAAATGGCGAGTGGTACTTCCTCATGGGTAGTATCGCCTACCGTCGAGGCTGGCTGGACGAGGCCAGACAGAACTATCAGATCGCCTGCCAGATGGAGCCGGGGAACATGGAGTACCGTCAGGCTCTGTCCATGATGCAGCAGGGCGGCTATGGGTATAATACCAATATGACCGGAGGGCAGTGCGACAGCCTGGACTGCTGTACCACCATGCTCTGCCTGAACTGTCTGTGTGGGGGATGTAATTGATATGAAACCAGGCAAATCTGCCAGCAGCATCACCTATCCGGCCCTGTTGGGGGCGGTGTCCATCATTTTGCTGTACGGCTCGGCCATCTCACCCACCGGAGCCATCGGCCTGGTGGCCTTGGCAGGGGTACCCTGCGCAGGTGTGGTGATTGCCGGTGGAACTTCCGCCGGACTGCTGTGTTGGGGTGCGGTGTCGGTGCTGGGGCTGCTTCTGGTACCGGATAAGTTCTGTGTGCTTCTGTATGCCGCCCTATTTGGCCTGTACCCGGTGGTAAAGTCCAAGGTGGAGGCCTTGCGCCGCAGACCCTTGGAGATCCTCTGTAAGCTGGTGTTTTTCAACCTGGCCTACACAGTTGTGGTCTTGGTCACCAAGGCGGTGGCCCTGGACGGCCTGCCTCTGGAGCAGCTGCACCTGGGACTGGTGTATGTGCTGGGTAACGTGGTATTTTTGTTATATGACTTTGGCTTTAGCGGGCTGATTGCAGCCTATCTCTCCCGTATGGGGAAGGGAAGAAACTGGAGAAAGGGCTGATAGACCATGGTTAAGAGTATGACCGGATATGGACGGGGGGAGTGCAGCTACGAGGGCGGCACCTTCACCGTGGAAGTGCGGTCGGTGAACAACCGCTATCTGGACTGCGGCATCAAGATGCCCAGAGCGTACATTTTTGCTGAGGACGCCATGAAAAGCCGGGTGCAGGGTTCCATTTCCCGGGGCAAGGTGGATGTATTTGTCACTTTGACCGCCCAGGCGGAGGATGACTCCACGGTGACCGTCAATGAGGGGCTGGCCAAATCCTATATCCAGGCTCTGGCCAAGCTCTATGATCTGGGCAAGGGTGAGTGGGTGAAGGGCAGCTATTACGCCACCGACTTGGCCCGCTTCCCCGATGTACTCACCGTCGAGAAAAAGGAGCAGGACCAGGAGCAGGTGAAGGCCGGACTCCTGGGGGCTCTGGATGCAGCGCTGGCGGACTTTGATTCCATGCGGGTGCGGGAAGGACAGCGCTTGGCAGAGGACATCCTCAACCGGGCTGTGACCATCGAGGGCCTGGTGTCCAAGGTGGAGGAGCGCTCCCCTCAGACGGTGGCGGAGTACCGAGCCCGCCTGGAGGCCAAGATGGCGGAGATTCTCCAGAACACCCAGATCGAGGAGAGCCGTATCCTCACCGAGGCGGCGATTTTTGCCGATAAGGTGGCGGTGGATGAGGAGACGGTGCGTCTGCGCAGCCACATCGCCCAGCTGCGGGAGCTGCTGGACCAGGGCGGCGCTGTGGGCCGCAAGCTGGACTTCCTCATCCAGGAGTTCAACCGGGAGGCCAACACCATTGGCTCCAAGTGCAATGACATTGACATTGCCCGGGTGGTGGTGGACATCAAGGCGGAGATCGAGAAGATTCGTGAGCAGGTCCAAAATCTGGAGTGATACCGAGGTGACAGCATGGAACTGATCAACATTGGATTTGGCAATGCGGTGTCAGCACGAAAGGTGGTGGCGGTGGTGAGCCCGGAATCTGCCCCCATCAAACGTCTGGGTCAGGAGGCCCGAGATCGAGGGATGCTCATCGACGCCAGCTTCGGCCGCAAGACCAAATCGGTACTGATTATGGACAGTGGACATGTGGTGTGGTCATCCCTGACCCCGGAGGTGCTGGGGCAGCGATTTGCCCCCTCGTCACCGGAAGAAGAACAGATGGGAGAGAAAGAGATATGAAACAGAAACAAAGAGGCGAACTGATCGTTCTGTCCGGCCCCTCCGGGGTGGGCAAGAGCACGGTGATTGCCGAGCTGCTGAGCAATCGGAGAGACATTCACTTCTCGGTGTCCTTCACTACCCGACAGCCCCGAGTAGGAGAGGAGCATGGCGTGAACTACTATTTCGTCTCCCGGGAAGAGTTTGAGCGCATGATTGAAGCCGATGAGCTGCTGGAGTATGCCCAGTACGTGGAGAATTACTATGGCACCTCCCTCAAGGTGATTGAGGAGCAGCTGCAGCGCGGCGTGGATGTGCTGCTGGACATTGAGGTCCAGGGCGCAGCCAAGGTGCGGGAAAAGTGTCCCGAGGCCGTGTGTATCTTTATCATCCCCCCCTCTCTGGAGGAGCTCTCCCGCAGACTGCGCAAGCGCAATACCGACAGTGAGGACGTGATTGCCCAACGGCTGGCCAAAGCCCGGGAGGAATGCCGGGAGTGTATGAAGTACGACTACCTGGTGGTCAATGACAACGTCGTGTCTGCCGCCCAGCAGATTTTGTCCATCTTGGAGGCGGAGAGCTGCCGGGTCAACAAGCGAATTCAGCTGGCCGAGAGCATTATCGGCACCAACGACTAATTGGAAGAAAACGAAAGGATTGAAGAATTATGTTGCTCTATCCCCCTATGAAGGACCTGTTGGAGAAAGTGCCCAGCCGTTACATGCTGGTGAACGTGGTGGCTCACCGTGCCCGTGAGATTTCCAGCGAGTCGGAGCAGACCGGCATCCCCCTGGAGGAGAAGGCGGTGACTCTGGCTGTGCGTGAGGTGGCCGACGGCCAGCTGCAGGTAGAGGAACCGGTTGAGGAGACCGAGGAATAAGAAGTCAAAAGGCACGGCCTGTGAAGCCAGGGCAAGCGGCGAGGCGCTGCTTGCCCTTTCACGGTCAAAAGGAGGAGGTTGACGGGAGGTGCCGCAGACAGCAAAAATCGCAGTGGCAGCCGCCGTCTACGCCATTGACCGACCCTTTGACTATAAGATTCCCCCGCACATGGCGTCCCGTGTGCAGGTGGGAGTACGGGTGGCTGTCCCCTTTGGCCGGGGCAACCGCCTCAGTGACGGCATTGTGCTGGCCCTGGGCCAGCAAGAGAACGTGGATAAGCTGAAACCCATCCAGACTGTACTGGATCAGGAACCCGTGCTGACCGGGGAGAACATTCAGCTGGCTTTGTGGATGCGGGAGCACTATTTCTGCACCGTATACGAGGCCATCCGGGTGATGCTCCCCGCCGGACTTTGGTATTCCCTGAAAGAGAGCTGGAGCATAGCTCCGGGACTGGATCGGGAGGCTCTGTACCAGTTGGCTGGGGAGGACCGTCTGTCCGTGCGCCTGGCGGATATCCTGTGTGCCTATGGAGGCAGCGCCGAGCTTAGTGAGATTCAGCGGGCCTTTGACGGGTCAGACCCCTGGCCCGCCCTGCGCCGTTTGGCTGAGGCGGGGGGCATCGTCCGCCGGGCGGATGGCATCCCCGGTGTGAAGGACAAGCTGGAACAGCGGGTATCCCTGGCGGTAGAGCCGGAGGAGGCCTTGGCCCAGGTGTCCGGTCGGCGGCGGAGAGCGCCCCTCCAGTACCAGGCGGTCAAAGTCCTGGGCGAGATGGGAGAGGTGTCCGCTAAGGAGCTGTGTTATTTCACTGGGGCCTCTATGAGTACGCTGCGGTCCCTGGAAAAACAGGGGCTTCTCATTCTGCGTAAGCAAGAGGTGTTTCGCCGTCCGCCTCAGGTGGGAGTACAGAATTCCCAGCCTCCGGTCTCTGTGGCTCTCAATGAGCAGCAGCAGCAGGCTATGGATGGGCTGTGGGCGCTGATGGAGACCCGACAGGCCGCTGCCGCCCTGCTGTATGGAGTGACAGGCAGCGGAAAGACCCAGGTCTATATCCAACTCATTCACAAGGGGCTGAAGGAGGGCAGGGGCGCCATGGTGTTGGTGCCTGAGATATCCCTCACCCCCCAGCTCATGGATCAATTTACCTGCCAGTTTGGCCAGCAGGTGGCCATTCTCCACAGTGGGCTGTCCACGGGAGAGCGGTACGACGAGTGGAAACGGGTCCGCTCCGGCCAGGCCATGGTGGTGGTGGGCACCCGCTCGGCGGTGTTTGCCCCAGTGCACAACTTGGGGCTTGTGGTGCTGGACGAGGAGCAGGAACCCACCTACCAGTCCGAGCAGAATCCCCGGTACCATGCCAGGGATGTGGCCAAGTTCCGATGTACGAAGGAGAACGCTCTGCTTCTTTTGGGCTCGGCTACTCCATCGGTGGAGACCATGTACCACGCCAAGGCAGGTACCTACCACCTGTTCACTCTGGAGCATCGCTTCAACCAGCGGGAACTGCCCCAGGTGACGGTGGTGGACATGAGAGAGCAGCTGCGAGAGGGGAACGGCGTTGCCCTCAGTCAGCCCCTGGTGGAGGCGTTAAGAGAGACCATAGATCGAGGAGAGCAGGCCATCCTCTTTGTCAATCGAAGAGGCAGCAGCCAGATGGTGGTATGCGGAGAGTGTGGGGAGTCCCCCAGCTGTCCCCGGTGCTCAGTACACCTGACCTACCACAAGGCCAACGGCCGCCTCATGTGCCACTACTGCGGCTACTCTCAGCCATTGCCCCAGCACTGTCCCCAGTGCGGAGGCATTTACAGCTTTGTGGGGCTGGGCACCCAGAAGGTGGAGGAGGAGCTGCAGCGCCTCTTTCCCGGCGTGTCAGTGATGCGCATGGATACTGACACGGTGTCCGGTGTCCAGGGCCACGCCAAGCTGCTGGCCCAGTTCCGGGAGGAGAAAATCCCGGTGCTGGTGGGTACGCAGATGGTGGCCAAGGGACTGGACTTTGAAAACGTGACGTTGGTGGGGGCGGTGGCCGCCGACCAGACCTTATATGTGGAGGACTACCGGGGCGGGGAGCGCACTTTCTCTCTGCTCACCCAGGTAGTGGGCCGGGCTGGCCGGGGCGGTAAGACTGGCCGGGCCTTTATTCAGACCTTCACCCCTGGCAATGAGGTCATCCAGTGCGCCTCCAGCCAGGACTATGACGGATTCTATGACCAGGAAATCCGCATGCGCCAGCTCCGGGATTGTCCCCCCTTTGGGGACTTCTTCGTGTTGCACATCACCGGAGACCAGGAGCACGAGGTGCTGCGGGTGTGCATGCGGCTGCGCCAGGCCTTTGAGCAGATCCTCTCCCAGACAAGGTATCGCTCCATGGCGTGTCGCCTGCTGGGGCCCGCTCCGGCAGCGGTGGTGAAGGTGAATAACCGCTACCGCTATCATTTGACGTTACAGACCAAAAATACCAGACAAGCCCGGGAACTGGTGGCCCACATGGTACGCCAGGCCCAGACAGACAAGGCCAACCGGGGCGTGTCGGTGTATGCAGATATCAACCCTCAGGATTAATCCAACAAAGGAGGACCTAACAATGTCTTTGAGAACCATTTTGACCCAAGGAGACCCGGCGCTGGCCAAGACCTGCCACCCGGTGGAGAAATTTGACGAGAAGCTGCACGATCTGCTGGAGGATATGAAGGAGACTCTGGCCCAGGCCAACGGTGTGGGCCTGGCTGCGCCTCAGATCGGCATTCTGCGCCGAGTGGTCATTGTCATGGATGACCAGGAGAACATGGTGGAGCTGGTCAACCCCCAGATCATCGCCTCGGACGGAGAGCAGACCGGACTGGAAGGCTGCCTGTCCGTGCCCGGAAAGTACGGCGTGGTCACCCGGCCCGCCACCGCTACCGTGCGGGCTCAGGACCGCAACGGCAATTTCTTTGAGATGAGCGGCGAGGGCATTGTGGCCCGCTGCTTCTGCCACGAGCTGGAGCACCTGGACGGGCACCTGTTTGTGGAGCACACCGATCGGCTCTACACGGTGGACGAGCTGGATGCCATGGAGGACGAGGACGCATGAGAATCGTCTTTATGGGCACACCGGACTTTGCTGTCCCCTCTCTGCGCCGCCTGGTGGAGGACGGCCACGAGGTGTGTGGGGTCTTTACCCAGCCGGACAAGCCCAAAAACCGCGGCATGAAGCTGCTGCCGCCTCCTGTGAAGGAATATGCCTTGTCAGTTGGGATTCCCGTGTTTCAGCCCACTACCCTGCGGGATGGAAGCGCTTTGGAGCAGCTGCGGGAGCTGGCCCCCCAGCTCATTGTGGTGGCGGCTTACGGCAAAATCCTCCCTGTGGACATTTTGCAGCTGCCCCCTCTGGGGTGCATCAATGTCCACTCCTCTCTCCTCCCCAAGTACCGGGGTGCGGCCCCTATCAACTGGGCCATCCTCAATGGGGAGAGCGAGACGGGAGTGACCATCATGTATATGGCGGAGGGGCTGGACACCGGCGACATGCTGGCCAGCGCCGCCACGCCCATTGATCTCAATGAGTCTGCTCAGCAGCTCCACGACCGTCTGGCCCAGATGGGAGCGGACCTGCTGCCCCAGGTGCTGGACCAGCTGGAGCAGGGAACAGCGGTGGCGGTGCCCCAGGATGATGACCAGTCCTGCTATGCCCCTATGCTCTCCCGGGCCCTGTCCCCCATTGAATGGACCCACACTGCCACTCAAATCCACAACCAGGTGCGGGGCCTGACCCCCTGGCCCGCCGCCACGGCGGTAGTGGACGGCGTGCGATGCAAGATCATCCGCACGGCAGTGGAACCCGAGCAGACAGCCCAGGCCCCTGGCACCTGCGTCAAGGCAAACAAGCATGGCCTGTGGGTGGCCTGTGGCGAGGGCACGGTATTGGAAATTTTAGAGCTTCAGCCGGACGGAAAGAAAGCAATGGCGGCCCACGCCTTTTTGCTGGGCCACCCCCTGAAGGAAAAGGAAGCCATCTGAGAGGAGTTTACCTATGGGTTCTGCCAGAGAAGCGGCCATGCTGACCCTGACTGCCTGTGATAAGCAGGGGGCCTGGTCTGAGGGACATTTGAAGCGAATACTGAAAGAGAGCGCCCTGGACCGTCGGGATGCCGCCCTGGCCACTCGGCTGTGCTTTGGCGTGCTCCAAACCCGGATGACCTTAGACTGGTATCTGGAACGCCGCTGTGCCGGAGGCCTGAAAAAGCTGGAACCCAAGGTGTTGTCCATTCTGCGCCTCTCCCTGTATCAAATCCTGTATATGGATAAGATTCCACCCAGTGCGGCGGTGAATGAAGGGGTGCAGCTGACCAAAAAGCACTGCCGCAATCCCCGGGCGGCTGGGATGGTCAACGGCGTACTCCGGGGCATTCTCCGGGACATGCCTCTGTCTCCTCCCCAGGGAAAGGACGAGCTGGAGACCATTGCGCTCCAGACCAGTCACCCCCGGTGGCTGGTGGACGAGTTTGCCCAGGTGCTGGGCGTGGACGGCGTGGAGGCCTGGGCACAGGCAGACAACTGCCAGCCTCCCACCACGGCCCAGGTGAACAGGGTGATATGCACCGTGGACCAGGCGGTGGAGGAGCTGGAGCGGGACGGGGTGGAGGTACAGCGCCACCCCTGGCTGGAAGGATGCCTGCTCCTGACTGGCACTGGAGACATGGAGCGGCTGAGCGCCTACCAGAAGGGCTATTTCTACATCCAGGATGCGGCAGCCCGCCTGGCCGTGACGGCGGCGAGTGTCCAGCCGGGCCAGCGGGTGCTGGACTGCTGTGCCGCCCCCGGCGGCAAGTCCTTTGCCGCAGGAGTGGACATGGAGAATCAGGGGGAAATCCTCTCCTGCGACATCCACCCCCACAAAATCAAGCTGTTGGAGGCGGGGGCAAGCCGTCTGGGCCTGTCGATTCTGACGGCCCAGCTGCAAAGCGCCGCTCAGCGCCGGGAGTACTGGGTGGAGCGGTTTGATACGGTGCTGGTGGATGTGCCCTGCTCTGGTCTGGGTATCATCCGAAAGAAGCCGGACATCCGCTACAAGGACCCCAAGCCCCTGGACGGGCTGCCCCAGGTGCAAAAGGGCATCGTGGACAACTGCGCAGCCTATGTGCGCCCCGGCGGGGTGATGATTTACGCCACCTGTACCCTGCGGGAGCGGGAAAATCAGGACGTGGTGGCGTGGTTTTTGGAGCAACACCCAGAATTTACGTTGGAGGCATTTGAGTTGCCCCATTTTGGGCGCCAGGAAGGCATGATGACGTTCTGGCCCCATATACATCACACAGACGGCTTTTTCGTGGCCCGTCTGCGAAAGAAGGAGGTCTAAGCTGTGATCGACATCAAATCCATGCTGCCCGACCAGCTGGGGGCATATCTCAAGGAGTTGGGACAGCCCGCCTTCCGTTCCAAGCAGATTTTTCAGTGGCTGCACCGTGGCGTGACCTCCTTTGACCAGATGACCGACCTGCCCAAGTCTCTGCGGGAGACCTTGAAGGAACAGTGCTACATCACTGTTCCCATTGTGGAGCGCAAGCAGCAATCTGCTCTGGATGGTACCATCAAATACCTGTGGCGGCTGAGGGATGGCAACTGTGTGGAGACGGTGCTTATGCGCTATCAGCACGGAAATACCGTGTGTGTCTCCTGCCAGGTGGGGTGCAATATGGGGTGTAAATTCTGTGCCTCCACCCTGGGCGGAAAGGTCCGGGACTTGCAGCCCAGCGAAATTTTAGACCAGATCATTTTTACCCAGCTGGATAGCGGAGCGGAGATTTCCAACATTGTGATGATGGGAATCGGGGAGCCTCTGGACAATTTTGACAATATAATTCAATTTCTGCACCTGGTCAACCACCCCCAAGGGGTGAACATCGGGATGCGCCACATCTCCCTGTCTACCTGTGGCCTGGTGAAGAAAATTGACAAATTGGCACAGTTAGGGTTACAATTAACTCTAAGCGTATCCCTCCATGCACCCGACGACGAGACCCGCTCCAAGCTGATGCCAGTAAACCGGGCCGTGGGGGTAGACCTGCTGATGGACACCTGTCGGCGGTATTTCCAGGAAACGGGGCGGCGCATCTCTTACGAGTACGCCATGATCGACGGAGTCAATGACAGCGACCAGCAGGCAGATCTGTTGGTGAAGCTGCTGCGGGGTCAGCCTGGACATGTGAATTTGATTCCCCTCAACCATGTGGAGGAGTCCCCGCTCAAGCCCAGCCGCCGGGTGCGGCAATTCCAGAAACGGTTGGAATCCCAGGGAATCACAGCCACCGTGCGGCGTAAGCTGGGGGGCGACATTGACGCCTCCTGTGGTCAGCTGCGCCGGAAGCATATGCAGCAAGATCAGCTCCAGCCCGGAAAGGACGAAGCCCTATGAATATATTTGGAATGACGGATATCGGCTCGGTACGCAGTGAGAACCAAGACAGCTATGCTGTGCGCCAGTTGAGCGAGCAGGTGGCTATTGCGGTGGTCTGCGACGGCATGGGTGGCGCTCGGGCTGGCAATGTGGCCAGCGCCATTGCGGTAGAAAGCTTTGCTGCGAAAGTGGAGGAGTTGTGCCGGGACGGGGTCCCGGAGGGAGAACTGGACTGCACCCAGATACTCCGCCAGGCCTGTGCCCAGGCCAATATCCACGTCTACCAGCTTTCCCGCACCGATGAACAGTATCGGGGGATGGGGACCACCCTGGTGGCGGCTCTTCTGCTAGACCAGGAGGCCTATGTCATCAATGTGGGGGATAGCCGATGCTACCACATCCACGGCGGGGAGATCCAGCAGGTCAGCTGCGACCACTCCTTGGTACAGATGCTGGTTTCTCGGGGGGACATCACCCCGGAGCAGGCCCGGAACCACCCCAAGAAGAATTTGATTACCCGAGCTCTGGGTGTGGACCGGGAGGTGGTGGCAGATTGCTACCATGTGGCCTGGAAGGAGGGGGACAGTCTGCTGCTGTGCAGCGATGGTCTGACCAACGTCCTCACCGATCAGGAACTGCTGGAGCAGGCGGTGGAACCGCTTCCTCTGGAGGAGCGGTGCCGCAGTATGATGCGTATGACGTTGGAGCACGGTGCGCCGGACAATGTGACCATTGTCATGGCGCAGCGGTGAACCACAACGAGGAGGAACATTTACCATGGATCAATACATAGGTAAAATGCTCGACAATCGCTATGAGATTTTAGAGCGTATTGGCGTGGGCGGCATGGCCGTGGTGTATAAAGCCAGGTGCCATCGCCTCAACCGGCTGGTGGCAATTAAGATTCTCAAGCCGGAGCTGGCCAGCGATGCGGAGTTTCGCCGCCGTTTCCAGGCGGAGTCTCAGGCGGTTGCCATGCTGTCCCATGTCAATATCGTGGGCGTCTATGATGTGTGCCAGAGCGATGGCCTGAACTACATTGTCATGGAGCTCATTGATGGCATGACCTTGAAGCAATATATGCAAAAGCGCGGCACCCCCTTGAAGTGGCAGGAGGCTCTGCATTTCATCTCCCAGGTGCTGCGGGCGCTGGACCATGCCCACAGCCGGGGCATCATCCATCGGGATATCAAGCCCCACAACATTCTGGTGCTACGGGATGGGAGCATTAAGGTGGCGGACTTTGGTATTGCCCGCCTGACGTCCTCTCAGGCCACTCTGACCCAGGAGGCCATCGGGTCGGTGCACTACATCTCCCCGGAGCAGGCCAAGGGCAGCCACATCGACGGGCGCTCTGACCTGTACTCTGTGGGCGTCATGCTCTACGAAATGCTCACCGGGCGGCTGCCCTTTGAGGGCGAGACCCCGGTGCTCATTGCCATCCAGCACATCAATTCCATTCCCATTCAGCCCCGGGAATTGAATCCCAATATTCCTGTGGGCCTGGAGGCCATCACTATGAAGGCCATGGCGCCCAATCCCAATCAGCGTTATGCCTCCGCCCAGGATATGCTGGATGCGGTGACGGAATTTCAGAAAAACCCCGATGCAGTCCCTTCCGACACCATCCGCATCGATGATATTGAGGAGCCCACCCGGGTCATCCCCGTTCCCAGTGCCCGGGAGTTGGAACAGCAACAAACGGTCTCTGACGACACCGGACCGGTGTACGACGAGGATGACGAGTACTATGACGAGGGGGAGCGGACAGAGCGCATCAAGCTGTTTGGAGGCCGTGTCAAGCTTCCGCCCATTGCGGTTGCGGTGGGCGCCATCCTCCTATTCGTGGTAGGCATTGTAATTTTCCTGTTTAACGTTATCCGAGGTGCCATCTTTGCCCCGGCCAAGGAGTACACTGTCCCCAATCTGTTGGGCTACACCCTGGAAGAGCTGGAAAAGGACCCCTCCATTCTGGGGGACTTCACCATTGAGGTGGGCGAGACGGTGTTCAGCGAGGAGTATAAGAAGGACCAGATTTGCGAGCAGACTCCGGAGGCAGACGAAAAGGTGAAGGATGGCAAGGGTACCATCACCGTCACCATCAGCGGCGGCACAGAGCTGAAGATGATCGATGTCACCGGTTGGTCGTTGGACCGTGCATTGGAGATGCTGGAGGAAGAGATGAAGCTCAAGGTGGTCACAGAGGAGGAGTATTCCTCCACCACGGAAGAGGGCTATATCATCTCCTACTCTCCCGATAAGGATACCGAGCTGGAAGAGGGGGACGAGGTGACCCTGGTGGTCAGCAAGGGCAAGGAAAATCAGAAGGTCACTGTGGGCAATTATGTGGATTTGGGCCTGGAGCAGGTGAAGGCACAGTTGGAGCTGCAGGGGCTCAAGGCCAATGTGAAGGAGTATCACAGCGACACCTATGCTGCTGGCATTGTGATGTGGCAGAGCATCGAAAAGGGCACACAGGTGGACCCCGGCACCACCATTGACCTCCAGGTCAGCCTTGGCCCGGAGGCCACCCAACCCCCGGTCACCAACCCCCCGGTGGTGACCACAGACGCCCCGGTGAAGAAGACCATCACCGTGGACCTCAGCGACTACTCCGGCACCATTGATTTGAAGGTGACATTGGGCTCCACCACCGTCTTTGACGGCAAGTGGAATGCCGATGAGCAGGGCAATTTCTCCCGTGAAGTGACCCAGAGCCCTGGCACCACCAAGCGGGTGACCATCTACATTGATGGGGACCGGGTGGAGAGCTATGACTTGGAGTTTTGACGTATGACGGGTACCATCATGAAAGCCCTCAGCGGCTTCTATTATGTGGACGTGGGGGCAGAGCAGGCGCCCATTACCTGCCGAGGTCGTGGGAAACTGCGCCATCAGAAGATCACCCCTCTGGTGGGGGATCATGTGGCCATTACGGTGACCGAGGACGGCACTGGGATGGTGGATGAGGTCTTACCCCGGGCCAACCAGTTCCAGCGCCCTATGGTGGCCAATATGGACCAGCTGGTGATTTTGGCCTCCGGGGCCATTCCGGTCACGGACCCATTCCTCATTGACCGGATGGTGGCTCTGGCCGAGTATAAGGGGTGCCAGCCCATCATCTGCTTTAACAAGTGCGATCTGGAGCCCGCCACCCAGTTGGTGGAGCTGTATCAGGGGGCAGGATTTCGGTCCTTTGCCATCAGTGCGCAGACGGGCGAGGGCCTGGAGCAGCTGCTGGGGGCATTGGACGGGAAGATCTCCGCATTTACTGGAAATTCCGGCGTGGGTAAGTCCAGCGTGCTCAACGCCCTGTGCCCACAGTTCGGCTTGAAGGTGGGTCAGGTCAGCGAAAAGCTGGGCCGTGGCCGCCACACCACCCGCCACGTGGAGCTGTTCCGGGTGGGGGGTGGACTGGTGGCAGATACCCCCGGCTTCTCCGCCTTCGATGTGGAACAGATGGAGCTTATCCCCAAGGAGGAGCTGGCCAACACCTTCCGGGAGTTCCGTCCCTATCTGGAACAGTGCCGCTTTGTGGGCTGTGCCCACGTCAAGGAGCGGGGCTGTGCCGTGCGGGAGGCGGTGGACAGCGGTGCCATCGCACCCAGCCGCTACCAGAGCTATGTACGCCTGTACGACCAGGTGAAGTCCCGCCCCCAGTGGGAAAAATAAATTGGACCAGGAACCAGACAGCCTCTTCTTTCATATGCTGTATTAGATTTCAGCATGGAAAGGAGAGGCTGTTGTTTATGCGTATCGTCGTTGTGAAGTTCCCCAAAGCCCTGTGTGGAATCATGCGCCGGATTTTCGGCATCTCGGGTTGAGGGAATATCCCGGCCACCATGGTCATATAGATACCTCAGAATGTGGACAAAGGGAGGATGTCTATGGATATGGAGTTACAGCCTGTGGTGCTGGAGGGATACCGCCAGGTTCTGGACACTGCGGTGACTCAGGAGGAAACGCTGGAGAGCATTGTGCCGGATACTTACCCGGACATTGCCCGCATCGTCACGGCGGTGGGGCGAGTATATGTCCGGGACTGCGAGCCGGGAGAGGGAACGGTGCGGCTGACAGGCACCATCCAGACCACGGTGTTCTACATCCCTGAAGGGGAGCAGCTGCCCAAGACCTTGGAGGTAGCCATTCCCTTCCAGTGCCTGAAAGACCATCCATCGCTGCGCACCACCACGGTGGTACAGTCCAGCGCCACGGTCACCTTCGCCGATGCCCGGGCGATCAATCCCAGAAAAGTGGTGGCCCGGGCGGAAATCATGGTTGAGCTCACCGCCTATGAGCTGGCGGCCAAAGAGGTGAACACCGACGTCCAGGGTGGCCCGGAGGGGAGCTTGGAAAAGCGGCTTTTGCCCGCTCGGGACATTGTGATCACCGGGGTGGTGGAGAAACCCTTCCTCTTCTCCGACCTGGTGCGGATGCCGCCCTCCAAGGGCGAGGTACAGCAGCTGCTGCTGTGCCGACCCCAACTGGACGTGATGGAGGGAAAGCTCATCGGTCGCAAGTTGGTGGTGAAGGGCTCTGTGAAGCTGTACCTGGTGTACCAGTGCGGGGACGGTGTGATGTCCACCTGTTTTGAGCTGCCCTTCTCCCAGGTGCTGGATGTGGAGCAGGAGGCGGGAGACCAGGGCTCCCAGGTGGACGTGCGCCTGAAAAGTGTGGACTGCCGCCTACGGGAAGGGGAGTTGGAGGTCACTGTGGAGGCCTGCGCCCAGGCCGTGGTGCGCATGGAGCGGGAGGTGACGCTGCTGTCCGATGTGTACTCGGTGAGCTGTCGCCTGGACGCCCAGCGCTCCCCCTGCCCGCTGTGTACTCTGGCGGAGACAGGCGGTACCAGTCAGAGTGTCCGCCACTTCTATCAGACCTCGGTGGAGGTCAGGCAGGTGCTGGACAGCTTCGCTGTGGTCAAGGAAGTGACTCAGCGCAGCGGAGAGCATGGCAGCGAGCTGGCTGCCCAGATTCAGGTGCACATGCTGTATCTGGACGAGGAGGGAGAGCTGCGTGGGGCTTCGGACAGCGTCCTGGTTACATGCCCCTACCAAATTCCAGAGGGGTGCCAACGCAAGGTCCACTGCAGAGCAGTGGGCGATTTGACTGCGACGGCTGTCAGCGGCGGCATTGATCTGCGCTTTGAGCTGGAATTCCGCTGGCTGACCACCAAAGAAGAAGAATTGCTGTGTGTCAGCTCTGTGGCCTCCACTGGCGCCTATGAGGGGCCCTGCAGCCGTCCCTCCCTGGTCATTCGACGGGTGGACGCTGGAGAGCAGCTATGGGACGTGGCCAAGGCCTGTGGTGCCACCATCCAGGATATCTGTACCGCCAACGAGCTGGCCTCTGAGACAGTGCCGGAGGGAATGGTGCTGCTCATTCCAACCAAGCGGGTGTAACTTAAAACCGGCTGGAGGTTTTCTCCGGCCGGTTTTTCCTGTGTCATATTGTACAGCTTATCCCCATACACATGTAGAGAACTTGCGGTGAGGAGGAATTGCTGTGGATCACAACAAATTGTATGAGGATATCGCCCAGCGCACCCAAGGCGATATTTACATTGGGGTGGTTGGTCCGGTTCGCACGGGGAAATCTACCTTCATCAAGCGCTTTATGGAGACTATGGTGCTGCCGGAAATCCAGAACACCTACCTGCGGGACCGGGCCCGGGATGAGCTGCCCCAGAGCGGGTCCGGCCGTGTGGTGATGACTGCCGAGCCCAAATTTGTCCCGGAGGATGCAGTGAGTCTGTCCATGGAGGACGGCAGCTCCTTCTCTGTACGGCTCATTGACTGTGTGGGCTACATGGTGCCCGGGGCCATGGGACAGATGGATGGAGACCAGCCCCGGATGGTGACCACCCCCTGGATGGACCATGAGATCCCCATGACCCAGGCGGCGGAGCTGGGCACCCAGAAGGTCATCACCGACCACTCCACCATTGGCATCGTGGTGACCACCGACGGCACCATCGCCGACATCCCCCGGGAGGACTACCTGGAGGCAGAGGAGCGGGTCATTGAGGAGCTCAAAGCCATGGGCAAGCCCTTTGTGGTGCTGCTCAACTCCGCCCAGCCCTACAGCGACCGAGCTCAGGCTATCCAGGCGGACATTGCTCAGCAATACCAGGTCACCTGCCTGGCGGTGAACTGTCTGACCTTGGACGAGGAGACGGTGGAGGCCATCTTGAGCGGAGTGCTCCATGAGTTCCCCATGAAGCAGTTGGAGCTGTTTCTCCCCTCCTGGGTGGATGTACTCCCCTTTGACCACCCCATCAAAAGCCAGCTCTATGGGATGATACGCCAAGAGGCTGGGGGACTGGAGCGGCTGCGGGACACAGAGGCGGCGGTGGAGACCCTGGACCAGCGGGAGGAAATCGCCTCCGCTCAGATCACCCGCATGGACATGGGCAGCGGCGTGGTGACTGCGGTGCTGGAGCTGCCCCGCAGTCTGTTCTATGAGACGGTGTCCCAGCGCTGCGGTCTGGAGATCCACGACGATGGAGACCTCATTGGACAGCTGGTCCAGATGGCCTCCATGAAGCGGAAGTATGAGAAGGTGGAGCAGGCCTTGGCCCAGGTGGAGGAGACGGGCTACGGCATCGTTATGCCTGACCCTCAGGAGATGACCCTGGAGGAGCCGGAGATCGTCAAGCAGGGCGGGCGCTATGGGGTGCGGCTCAAGGCCTCGGCCCCCTCCATCCACATGATGCGGGCGGACATCAAAACCGAGGTCTCTCCCATCATGGGGACGGAGAAACAGTCGGAGGAAATGGTGGACTTTCTCCTGCGTCAGTTCGAGGGGGATACGGGAAAGATTTGGGACTCCAACATGTTTGGCCGCTCCTTCCACGAACTGGTGGGGGAGGACTTGCAGGCCAAACTCAAGCGTATGCCGGAGGACGCCCGGGAGAAGCTGCGGGACACCCTCCAGCGCATCATCAACGAGGGGTCCGGGGGCCTGATTTGCATCATTCTGTAAGGAAAAGATGTGTCGCAGAACATGGGTTCTGTGGCACATCTTTTTTTGTAACGCTTTGTCTTGTGAGGGGTCTAACAGGCAGAAGAGAACAAAGAGGGGATGCCCCATGGTGAAAATGAGGGAGGCCAATTACTGCAATCTGAAGCTGCTTTTGATTTTTCTGGTGGTATACGGCCACTGGATTGAGCTGTCCATCCATGACAGTGAGATTTTGATGCTCCAGTACCGTATCATCTATTCCTTCCATATGCCGGTGTTTGTCTTTCTCACTGGGCTCTTCCTACGGAGGCAGGCGGACTGTACCCGGCAACTCAAACGCCTGGCGCCCACCTATTTGATTTGCCAGACCGGGGCGGTGCTGTGGGGCGTGGACCCCAGAGAGCCATGCTGGATTTTGTGGTACCTGTTCAGTACATGTATTTGGGCCGCTCTGGGGGCGGTGTGGTTCCGCTTGGGGCGAAAACGGCTGGCATGGGTGTTGCTCCCGCTTTCCGTTCTGGCGGGCGCTGTAGCTGGGTATTTGCCATTTCTAAACCGCATGTGGAGCGGGTCTCGGACGGTGGTGTTCTTCCCCTATTTCTTCGCAGGACTGCTGTGTGACCCCCACACAGAGTGGAGAAGATACCGGACAGCTGGTATAATAGCAGGGATGATTGCTGTATGTGGCATCTGGGCTTTGGCAGACGGTGTACCCGTATCCTTTTTGTACCACGCATCCGGGTATGGGAATTTGGAGCATGGGTTTGTGCTCCGGCTAAGCTGCTATGGAATCGGGGCGTTGATGTGTTTTTTCCTGTTGACGTGGACTCCCGGACGAAGATTCCCGTTTACTAAGGCAGGAGCGGACACCATGCCGGTGTATCTGGTCCATGCACCAGTGGTGGCGTGTATCCGGTGGTTCCCCGTTCCGTGGATTGGCTGTGCAGGGCTTTCCGCTGTGCTGATCTATGCCATATACCGGATCAATTTATGGAGAGGTCCGTGTTTCGGTGTCATGACGCAGGCTAGGAGGGAGAGACGTGTCAGGATTTCAAGAAATTTATGAGACATACAGTCGGCCTGTCTATCGCTTTCTCCTGGCCCTGACCCGGAACGAGACCTTGGCCGAAGACCTGTTGCAGGACGTGTTCTATCAGGCTCTCTTACATATTGACCGATTTGAGGGGCGCAGCAGTTTGTACACCTGGCTGTGCCAAATCGGGAAAAATGCCTGGCTGAAGGAGTGCCGCAGACAGAAGCACCATGAGACCTGTCCCGTGGAGGAGATGGTGGAGATAGCCGCTCAGGAACTGACCCCGGAGGAGCAGACTATTCAGCAGGAAGAGCGTCTGCGAGTGCGTCAGGCGGTGCAGCGGCTCAGTGAGCCCTACAAGGACGTATTTATTCTCCATACCTATGCTGAGGTAAAACTCAAGGAGATTGCAGAATTATATGAAAAATCCGAGACGTGGGCCAGAGTGACCTACTATCGGGCCAAGCAGAAGATCATTCAGGAGGTGTCAAAATGAAGCTGCCATGTGATATTGTACAGGACTTGTTGCCGCTGTATGAGGACGACTTATGCAGCCAGGCCACCCGGGAGGCGGTGGAGGAGCATTTGCGGGAGTGTGAGACCTGCGGAAAGCAGCACACAGCTGTCCAGGAGCTCACAGAGCCGGAGGTGGTGGTGGAACCCAGACAGGAGAAAAAGGCCGTAGCCAAGAGCTTCAAAAAGATTCGCGACCGCTGGATTGCATCCATCGTTATTATCCTTCTAATGATTCCCGTTGGGTACTTAGGGTGGGGACAATATCGGGGCAGTGGACCCAGCTTCACCAATCTCCACGAATTGTATCTTGGCAACCAGTTTATGCACTGTCTGGAGGCAGGGGATTATGAGAAGGCATTTCAATATGTCTCTTTGGAGGACAAAAGAAACGATTGGTTGCAACAATGGTTTACCGAAGAAAAAATGAAAAATTTTGAGGAGGATGCAAAAGCCAAGTTTACGGAGTTAGGAGAAAAAGTGGAACAGGCGGGCGGGATCGGTGAGGTGCAGTACCTTGGTATCGATGTCGGCGGAATGAATGATGGTGCAGTATACTATCTGATACGCTTTGCGTTGATGTTTGATGGAGTGCGGTACAGAGTCGAAGTTACGGTTTCAGATAAAGGTGTTACGTCTCTCTTGGCTGGAGGTCGGTTGTTTGGCAATGAGTTAGAGCAGTTTTCAATTTGGTCGGAGTATCTATGGCAGGATTACGCAGGGTGTTATTTTGACCTAGAATCAGGCCATTATGTTTACTACGATGATATTGACTAAATCTAGAGTTCAACAAGGCCGGGAAGCCATTGGGTGCTTCCCGGCCTTGCTGTGCTATCGGTTTTGTAACACTTGAAGCTGTCCTTCGTCCAAAATCTGCACGGTGCCGTACCCCGTCTCCACCACACCCTGCTGCACCAGTTGCTTCATGGCCCGGCTGACGGTGATGCGGCTCATTCCGATGGCTTGGCCGATGTTCTCGTGGGTACACACCACGGTATTATCCTCACCTCGGGGCAAGGTCAGCAGATACCGGGCCACCCGGCCAACGGCTGGGAGAGAGGCGGTGTCCACATGGTCGGAGAGGATCCGAATGGTGCGGGCCAGGTAGCGCAGCATGGGCTGGGCCAACTGGGGGTGCTCCATAAAGATTTGGTCCAGCCGCTGCTGGTCAATGGATACCACCAGGCTGTCCTCTAAGGCCATGGCGGAGCTGACCCGGGGGTACTGGTCAAAAAAAGAGGCCTCTCCCATCAGGTCCCCGCTGCGGTGGATGGTCAAAATCCGCTCGTCACCCTCTGGGCTGCTGAGAAAGCTGCGGGCGGAGCCGGACACCAGGTAGTAAAAGTGGTGCGGCTGCTCCCCCTGGAGATAAATCATCTGCCCCTTGGTGTACAACTTGGGGGTCTGCCCCCGGGCGAAAATATCCCACTGTGCCATGCCATTCCCTCCAATCTATTCAAGATTGTATCACATGTTACATTCTTTTTCCAGAGGCTTTGGCATAATGAATGTACCGAACAACCTGAGAAACGAGGAGGTGCGTCTCATGGGTATGACCATGACGCAGAAAATTTTGGCCCGGGCAGCGGGTTTGGACCAGGTACAGGCCGGAC
Source organism: uncultured Oscillospiraceae bacterium (assembly GCA_944385445.1). Classification (GTDB taxonomy): domain Bacteria; phylum Bacillota; class Clostridia; order Oscillospirales; family Oscillospiraceae; genus Enterenecus. The sequence continues at coordinate 72,544 of CALWXF010000005.1, read as the reverse complement.
AGCTCTTAGAGGGCAAGCTGGACCTGGTGCTGGGCAACGACATTACTACCCCTGTGGCCATCAAAGAGTTTGAGAAGGCGGGGTTGTCCACGGTGTTTGACCAGGACAAGATCGCCATTGTGCTGGACCACTCCACCCCCTGTAAGGACATCAAGTCCGCCCAGCTGTGCGCTATCTGCCGGGACTTTGCCCACAAGCATCACATCACCCACTTCTACGATGTGGGCCAGATGGGCATTGAGCACGCCCTGATTCCCGAGAAGGGCTTGGCCGCCCCCGGGGAGGTCATTATTGGCGCAGACTCCCATACCTGTACCTACGGAGCTCTGGGCGCTTTCTCCACTGGCGTGGGTTCCACCGATATGGCGGCGGGCATGGCAACCGGTCTTGCCTGGTTCAAGGTGCCTCAGGCCATCCAGGTCAAGCTTACCGGAAAACTTTCCCCTTATGTCAGCGGCAAGGACGTGGTGCTCCACCTCATCGGCATGATCGGGGTGGATGGAGCCCTGTACCAGTCCCTGGAGTTCTGCGGGGACGGCGTGGCTTCCCTGGAAATGGACGATCGTTTTACCATCTGCAATATGGCCATTGAGGCGGGAGCCAAAAACGGTATCTTCCCTGTGGATGAGAAGACCGTCGAATACCTGAACGGACGAGTGGAGCGGGCCTGGACCGCCTTTGAGGCGGATGAGGATGCCGTGTATGCCCGCACCGTGGAGATCGACCTGTCCACTCTGCGGCCCACTGTGGCGCTGCCCCACTTGCCCTCCAACACCCAGCCGGTGGACGAAGTGGCGGGCAAGCCCATCCAGCAGGTGGTCATCGGCTCCTGCACCAATGGACGCTTGAAGGACCTGAGAGAGGCCGCTGCTATCCTCCGGGGAAAGAAAGTGGCCGACGGGGTGCGGTGCATTGTCATTCCTGCCACTCAGCAGATTTATCTCCAGGCCATGGAGGAGGGCCTCATTGCCGATTTCATCCAGGCCGGTGCAGCGGTGTCCACTCCCACCTGCGGGCCCTGTCTGGGCGGACATATGGGGGTGCTCAGTGACAACGAGTGGGCCATTGCCACCACCAACCGCAACTTCGTGGGCCGCATGGGCCCCACCAGTTCCATGATTATTCTGGCAAGCCCTGCGGTGGCAGCGGCTTCCGCCATCACCGGCGTGGTCACCGACCCCGCCACCATCTGAGGGAGGGATGAGAAAATGAAGATTTACAAATACGGCGACAACGTGGATACCGACGTCATCATCCCTGCCCGCTACCTCAACGCCCCGGACGAGAAGTCCTTGGCCTCCCACTGTATGGAGGATATCGACGCCGACTTTGCCACCACTGTGGAGCCCGGCGATATTGTGGTGGGTGGCAGCAACTTCGGCTGTGGCTCCTCCCGGGAGCATGCCCCCCTGGCCATCAAGGCCTGCGGCGTGAAGTGCGTCATTGCCAAGAGCTTTGCCCGCATTTTCTACCGCAACGCCATCAACATCGGCTTCCCCATCATGGAGTGCCCCGAGGCGGTGGACGGCATCTCTCCCGGTGACAGCGTCACCGTGGACTTTGCCACGGGGGTCATTGAAAATGAGACCACCGGGCAGACCTTCCAGGCTGCTCCGTTCCCCGAGTTTGTCAACGGCATCATTGAGCACGGTGGCCTGCTCCACTCTTTGAAAGCTAGGGGGATTGCAAAATGAATTACAAAATTGCACTGATTCGAGGGGATGGAATCGGCCCTGAGATTGTCAATGAGGCAGTAGGCGTTCTGGATAAGGTGGGCGAGAAGTTCGGCCACACCTTCACCTATGTGGATGTGCTGCTGGGAGGCTGTGCCACCGATGCGGTGGGAAAGAGCTACCCCGATGGCACCGCCGAAACCTGCAAAAGCTGTGACGCCGTGCTGTTGGGCGCTGTGGGCGGCCCCAAGTGGGGCAGCGACAAGCCCGCCGAGCAGCGGCCGGAGACCGCTCTGCTGGCTATCCGCAAGGACTTAGGTCTGTACGCCAACTTGCGCCCCGCTGCGCTGCGCCCTGCTCTGGCCGAGGCATGCCCGCTGAAAAAGGAGACCGCCGAGAAAGGTATTGACCTGATGATGGTGCGGGAGCTCACAGGAGGCGTGTACTTTGGCAAGCGGGACCGCTACGACACTCCCGACCGAGGTGTGGAGTGTACCGACCTGATGGCCTACTCCGAGATGGAAATCGAGCGCATTGGCCGCCGAGCCTTTGAGATGGCCCGGCTGAGACGGAAGAAAGTGTCCAGTGTGGACAAGGCCAATGTGCTGGAGACCAGCCGCCTGTGGCGGTCTGTGATGCACCGCTTGGCGGAGGAATACCCGGATGTGGCCTATGAGGACGTGCTGGTGGACAACTGCGCCATGCAGCTGGTGCGGGACCCGGGCCAGTTTGATGTGGTGGTGACCGAGAACATGTTCGGAGACATCCTCTCCGACGAGGCCTCCATGATTACCGGGTCCATCGGTCTGTTGCCCTCCGCCTCCATGGGAGATACCGCCCCCGCCCTCTATGAGCCCATCCACGGCTCGGCCCCCGACATTGCCGGACAGGACAAGGCCAACCCCATTGCCACTATTCTCTCTGTGGCCATGATGCTGCGTTACTCCTTCCAGCTGTCTGCTGAGGCAGACGCTGTGGAGCGGGCGGTAGATCAGGCCCTGGCTGACGGCTGGCGCACTGCTGATATCGCCAAACCGGGAGAAGACATCATCGGTACCCGCCGTATGGGTCAGATCATCCGGGACAATCTTTAATCACCTGGGGAACCTCCGCCGGACCGGATTCGGGCGGAGGTTTCTCTTGCATTGCTATGGATTGCTGGCTATAATGAAAACAATATGAATCTGATTATGAAGGGGTTGGGCGCTTTGATTTTGGCTGTGGCTATCAGCAATATCCATGTCACCATGGCATTGTTTGAAGAGAACGGAGACATCCGATTCCGCTCTGAGCTGGAAAGTGAGCGTAGATACAGTGAAGATCGGTGTGCCCTGGACCTCATGGGGGTGTTTCAACTGTATGGCGGGAACATCCAGGCGGTACAGGGGGCCATTGTGTCCAGCGTGGTGCCCCAGGTGACGGATGTTTTTGTCCGGGCCATTCAGCGCCTGACGGGGAAGCGGCCCATGGTGGTGGGCCCGGGGGTGAAAACCGGGCTGAATATCCGGGCGGATGTGCACAACCAGCTGGGCAGCAATATTGTGGCTTCGGCGGTGGCAGCGGTGGCTCTGTATCCGTCCCCGTCTATTGTCATCAATTCCGGTACCGCCCTGTCCTTCTCCTACATGCGTCAGGCCTCTTATGAGGGATGCTCCATCATGCCTGGTATGGCCATTGCCCTGGAGGCCCTGTCCGACAACGGGGCCCAGCTACCCCATATCGCCATGGGAAAGGTGGATTCTCCCCTGGGCCGCAACACCGTGGACTCCATGCGAGCGGGTGTGGTATACGGCTATGCCGGGTCCATTGATCGGCTCATCGATGAGATGGAGCAGTCTGCCGGGGAAAAGGCGGCCTCTGTGGTGGCCACGGGAGAGTACGCTCCAGAGATCTTCCGCCACTGCCGCCATGAGATTCAGTACGACCGGGACCTGATGGTCAAGGGCCTGTACTTTCTCTACCGCAAGAATACCACCAAGCGTACCCGGTAAATTTTGCAGCAAAGCACGTTATAACATGCAAAATACATGGTTTTGATGGGATTGACTCTTGCATGTGTGCAAGAAAGACGATATAATATGTCACAAATGAAGTGTACGGAGGGATTGACTTGAAAGAACTGTCCAAGATTGCCTCTCAGGTGCAGGCATCCAGCACCATGGCCATTGACTCTCTGGCCAAGCAGATGAAGGCCGACGGCATTGACGTGGTGGGATTTGGCGCTGGTGAGCCGGATTTTAACACCCCGGACGAGATCAAGGCCGCTGGTATCCGGGCCATTGAGGAGAACAACACCCGCTACACCCCCGCCTCCGGTTTACCCGGCATTAAGAAGGCGGTGTGCGAGCGTGTGAAGGCGGACTTCCATGTGGAGTATGCGCCGTCCCAGGTGATGGTGGCTGCTGGCGCCAAGCACTGTGTGTATGTGGCCCTCCGGGCTCTGGTCAATCCCGGGGATGAGGTGATCGTCCCGGCCCCCTATTGGGTCAGCTACATTGAGCTGGTCCGTATGATGGGCGGTGTGCCTGTGGTGGTGACGGCGGAGGAGTCTGCCGGATTTAAAATCACCGCCCAGCAGCTGCGGGATGCCATTACCCCCAAGACCAAGGCTATGATTCTCAACAATCCCTCCAACCCCACCGGTATGGTGTACAACGGGGAGGAGCTGAAGGCTCTGGTGGATGTGTGCGTGGCCAACGACCTGTACATCATCGCCGACGAGATCTACTCCTGCCTGCTCTACGATGGGCTGAAATTCACCTCTGTGGCCAGCCTGGGGGACGAGGTGAAGAAGCACACCATCCTCATCAACGGTGTCTCCAAGGCCTATGCCATGACGGGCTGGCGCATTGGCTATGCCCTGGCTGAGCCTGAGATCATCAAGGTCATGAGCAACTACCTCAGCCACTGTGCAGGCTCCTGCTGCACCATCTCCCAGATGGCCGCCGAGGCAGCCCTCAGCGGCTCCCAGGAGAAGATTGAGTCCATGCGGCAGGCCTTTGAGGAGCGTCGGAACTACCTGGTGGAGCGCATGAACCAGGTGGAGGGTGTCAGCTGCATCAAGCCTGAGGGCGCTTTCTATGTGATGATGAACATGGAAAAGCTGGTAGGCCGCTCCGTCCACGGCCAGGTGATCAACACCTGTGACGATTTCTCCCAGGCCTTCTTGAAGTATGGCCTGGTGGCCACCGTGCCCGGTACCGCCTTCGGCGCCCCCAACTTTGTGCGCTGGTCCTATGCCACCTCCATGGAGAACATTAAGAAGGGCATGGACCGCCTGGAGGCTTTCTTGAAGGAATTCCAGTGAGTTTCCCAACTGACCCTTGCAAAATCTTGCAGGGTTGGATATACTATCACTGTTCGACAAACTAGATCAGGAGGTCATATCACATGGCTAAGATTACTAAGGATACTATCATCGGCGATATTCTGGACATCGCTCCTCAGACTGCTCCCATCTTCCTGTCCATCGGCATGCACTGCCTGGGCTGCCCCTCTTCCCGGGGTGAGACTGTGGAGCAGGCCTGCATGGTCCACGGCGTGGACGTGAACGCTCTGCTGGAGAAGCTCAACGCCAACATCGGCGAATAAAAAACCATTGCGGGAAAAGAGCGGGTAACCGCTCTTTTCTTGTATCTGACGAAAATGAGGGATTTTTATGGAATTGACGCCGAGATTGCGTGCCATTGCTCAGCAGGTGCCACAGGGGTCTGTGTTGGCGGACGTGGGCACCGACCACGCTCTGCTGCCGGCATGGCTGCTGTTAGAGGGGCGTATCCCCGCTGCCATTGCCTCGGACCTGCGAGAGGGTCCCTTGTCCCGGGCCAAGGAGACGGTGGAGCAGCACGGGGTGGCAGACCGGGTCTCTCTGCGCCTGTGTGACGGCCTGTCCGGCATTCAGGCAGGGGAGGCGGACGTGGTGGCCATCGCAGGCATGGGCGGGGAGACCATTGCCGCCATTTTGGAGCAGGCTCCCTGGACAAAAGAGAATACTCTGTTGCTCCTTCAGCCCATGACCTCCTTCCCGGACCTCCGCCAGTGGCTGGTGGAAAACGGCTACCGGGTGGAACATGAGACCCTGTGCCAAGAGGGGAGCCGTATGTATACCGTACTCACCGTGCGGGGCGGTCAGGATGTCCCCATGACCCCGGCAGAGCTCTGGGTGGGGCGCAACACCACCCAGCCCCTGAGAGGGGCTTACCTGTCTATGATGGAGGGCAAGGTGCGCCGGGCCCTGGACGGACAGAAAGCCTCTGCCAACCCGGACCAGGCGATGGTGGAGCAGCTGGAGCAGGTGCTGTCAGGCATGGTTGAGATGAAAAAGGAGCTGAAAGCATGAACACGGTACAGCAAATCTATGAGGTTATTCAGAAGAAGGCCCCCGTTCAATACCAGCTGGGATTTGACAACGCTGGTTTCCTGGTGGGACGGCGCAACGCCCCGGTGGACCAGGTTCTCATCGCCTTGGACATCACCAGAGACGTGGTGGATGAGGCGGTGGAGTTGGGGGCACAGCTCATTGTGTCCCACCACCCGGTAATCTGGGAAGGGGTCAAGCAGCTTACCGATGTCACCTCCGGCGGAGACCTACTGCTGACCATGGCAGAGCACGGCATTGCCGCCATCTGTGCCCACACCAATCTGGACGCTGTGGCGGAGGGTGTCAACGACGCCCTGGCCTGCAAGCTGGGTTTGACCCAAGTGGAGCAGCTGAGCCAGGACGGGGTGGACGAGCAGGGAAAACCCTACGGCATTGGACGAATTGGTCAGGTGGAAGCCCAGAGCTTGGAGACCTTTGCCGTCCTGGTGAAGCAGCGGCTGGATGCCGCCTGCGTGCGAGTGGTGGACAGCGGCAAGCCGGTGCACCGGGTGGCTGTTGGCGGAGGCTCCTGTGGCAGTATGCTGGGGGATGTAGTGGCCGCCGGGTGCGACACCTTTGTCACCGCCGACGTGAAGTATGACGTGTTCCTGGCGGCCAAGGCCCAGGGCCTGAACCTGTTGGACGCCGGACACTACCCCACAGAGAACGTGGTGTGTCCTGTGTTGGAGGGATGGCTGAAGGAGGCATTCCCCGACCTGCGGGTGGAAATTTCCCAACGCCACCGGGAGGTCTATCACTGCGTCTAATGATAGGCTGGTATGAGTTGTCCCCCTGCTTCATATGGATGGAGAGAAGGGGGGATGGCTATGAAGCCATGGATGGTGATTCTGCTCATCGCAGCATGTATCCTCTGTTTTTTCGCCCGATGGGGCAAGCTGGTGGTGCCCACAACGGCCCAGGTGGATACCGGACATCCTGTCGTGGTCCTGGATGCTGGACACGGTGGAGAGGACGGGGGAGCCGTCACCGCTTCGGGCCACCGGGAGAGTGAGATCAATCTCCAGATCGTGAAGAAGCTGGAGTATTTCATGGCTTTGTGCGGGGTGGAGCCGGTGCTCACCCGGACGGAAGATGTCTCGCTCCATACGCCGGGGGCAGAGGAGAGGGGAGAGCGGAAACGCTCCGATCTGGACTATCGGGTCCAGTTGGTTAACGACACCCCGGGGGCCATGCTCATCAGCATCCATCAAAACCAGTACCCAGACCCCTCGGTGCGAGGGGCACAGGTGTTTTATACCCTGGGAGATGTGGGACGGCAGTGGGGAGAATATACCCAGCAGATGCTCCAGGAGACGGTGGACAGTTCCAACACAAAAAAGGCCAAGCAGGTGTCCGAGGATGTGTATCTCTTCTCTCATATCTCCTGTCCTGGGCTGTTGGTGGAGTGCGGTTTTCTCAGCAATGGGCTGGAGGCCTCGCTGCTCCTCACAGACGGGTATCAGACCCGTCTATCCATGGCCATCACCGGAGCCTACCTCCACCAATTGCAAATGATAAACCGAGCCTCAGGAGGAATCTGAATGGCAAAAAATAAAACTGTGTACTACTGCACTCAATGCGGCAACGAGACGCCCAAATGGCAGGGCAGATGTCTGGCCTGCGGGGCATGGAACACCATTGTGGAGCAGCCCGCCACAGCAGCGGAGAGTAAGAAAAAAGCAGGGGGGAGCCTATCCAGCTCGCCTCTGCGCAAGCCCCGTCCCATGGATGACGTGGAGGCCACCGACGAGCTGCGTTTCCCCACGGGAATGAGCGAGTTGGACCGAGTGCTGGGCGGGGGAGCCGTGAAGGGCTCTCTGGTGCTGGTGGGCGGTGCCCCAGGCATCGGCAAGTCCACCTTGATGCTGCAAATCTGCAACAGCCTGTGCCAGTTTGCCTCGGTGCTCTATGTGTCCGGCGAGGAGTCAGAGCGGCAGATCAAACTGCGGGCCCAGCGGCTGGGCATCTCCGGGCAGGGGCTGTATCTCTACTCGGAGACCAACCTGGACGATGTGGTGGCGGCGGTGGAGGAACAGAAGCCGGATATTTTGATCGTGGACTCCATTCAGACGGTGTACAACGGGGAGTCCAACTCCTCTCCCGGCAGCGTGGCCCAGGTCAAGGAGTGCACCATGACCCTGATGCACCTGGCCAAGGGGCTGGGCATCACCGTCTTTGTGGTGGGCCACATCAACAAAGAGGGCTCCCTGGCAGGCCCCAAGGTGTTGGAGCACATGGTGGACTGTGTGCTGCATTTTGAAGGGGAGGAGCACAACTCTTACCGCATTCTCCGGGCGGCCAAAAACCGCTTCGGCGCCACCAACGAGATCGGTGTGTTTGAGATGGGAGACCAGGGCCTGTCCCAGGTGCCAAACCCCTCGGAGGCGCTGCTGTCCGGGCGGCCTCAGAACACCCCGGGCTCCTGTGTCACCTGTGTCATGGAGGGCGTGCGCCCGGTATTGGCAGAGATCCAGGCGCTGCTCACCCCGTCGGCCTACGGCACGTCCCGGCGCTCCTGTAACGGCTTTGATTACAACCGGGCCATGATGCTCTCGGCAGTGCTGGAAAAACGTGGAGGACTCATGGTGTCCAACTGTGACGTGTACGTCAACGTCATTGGCGGCCTGAGCATTACAGAGCCGGCGGCGGACCTGGCGCTCATCGTGGCCTTGGCGTCCAGCTTCCGGGACAAGCCGGTGCCGTATGATTTGGCAGCCATCGGCGAAGTGGGCCTGACGGGCGAGCTGCGGGCGGTGCATGCGTTGAATCAGCGGCTCAGTGAGGTGCAGCGGCTGGGCTTTACCAAATGCTTGATTCCAGCCCGGCACAGCGGAAAGCTGGTGGTGCCGGATGGCTTACAGCTCATTGAGGTGCACAACATCCGGCAAGCGATTGCGGTGCTTGTGTGAGTCTTTGGGCTCATAATTCAGACAAGGGTGGTCGGTGCCGTCCTGAGCGGCGTTGCGCATGGGTTGTGCACCCGTTGTGTACAGGGTGCACCGGCCATCGGTCTGATGCCGACAGGAGAGGGTACATGGAATGAGACTCATAACTAGACCTCCAATTCTGGTGTGTCGGGAACTCCTGTTTGAACACACTAGCAACTCAACAAAATTAAAATTTTGTTGAGTTGAGGGGAGGGGGCTCCCGGAAATTTGATATCCATAGTATGATCCGGTTAGCCTGGCTTTATGTATGCAAATATGGGGATGAAACATGAAAATTGACTATCAAACTCAAGCGCCGCCGGTGCTGCGAGATTTCCTTGCGTATCACGAGACCATTCAGGGACACTCGTCCAAAACGGTAGATGAATATTTCCTGGATCTGCGTAACTTTCTCAGATACATGAAGATTGAAAAAGGCTTGGTACCCAGATCGACACCGCTGGACCAAATCTCCATTGACGATGTAGATGTCTCACTGGTGCGCTCTGTGACGTTGGCCGACGTGTACGCATATCTCAGCTTTCTCAGCCGCAGCCGTGCCAAGAATCACAATTCGCCCCAGGCCGGATGCGGCCTTGAGGCATCTTCCAGAGCCCGAAAAGTTGCGTCTATCCGGTCCTTTTATAAATATCTGGTGAACAAGGCCAAGGTACTCACAGAAAACCCCATTCAGGAGCTGGATGCGCCCAGGCAGCGCCAGACTTTGCCACGATTCTTAACTCTGGATGAGTGCATTCAGCTTCTGGACAGCATTGACGGAGCCAATTCTGAGCGGGATTTCTGTATTATTACCTTATTTTTAAACTGTGGACTGCGAATTTCTGAGCTGGTTGGCCTGAACCTCAGCGATGTCCGGGACGACCGCATGCGGGTGTTAGGCAAAGGTAACAAAGAGCGCTTTGTCTTTCTCAATACTGCTTGCCGCAGTGCGCTGGACGACTGGCTGGCAGTTCGGGCCCAGACGGCGGCTGTGGACCCCTATGCACTGTTCATCACAAGAAAACGCACCCGTGTTACCAAGGCTGGGGTCCATTATATGATTAAAAAGCGGTTGGCAGAGGCTGGACTGGACCGGGACAAGTACTCTGCCCACAAGCTGCGGCACACAGCTGCCACCCTGATGCTGAAAAATGGCGTGGATGTACGCACATTGCAGGAAATCCTTGGCCATGAGCATTTGAACACCACGCAGATTTACACCCATGTGGACAGCGAGGCTATGCGTCAGGCCGCTCAACTCAACCCTTTGGGAGAACGGTGCAAGAAAAAGTGAGCCTCTCTCCTGCTGCTTTGGCACTTCGCACAAAGGCAATTTGGGCGGTGTAGATAATTTGTCTTAAAAAAGATGGATGGATACCTTGCAATTTGGGGCGAACGCTGTTAAAATGATGAAGTGCAAGACCAATTAATTCTACTAAGGAGTTGATTCAAATGCCACTGGTCACTACTACCGAGATGTTCAAAAAGGCATACGATGGTGGGTATGCAATTGGTGCTTTCAACGTCAACAACATGGAGATCGTTCAGGGCATCACCGAGGCTGCCAAGGAGGTTAACGCTCCCCTGATTCTTCAGGTTTCCAAGGGCGCTCGTGCTTACGCCAACCACACCTACCTGGTGAAGCTGGTTGAGGCTGCCATCATCGAGACTGGCCTGCCCATCGCTCTGCACCTGGATCACGGCGACAGCTTCGAGACCTGCAAGAGCTGCATCGACGGCGGCTTCACCTCCGTCATGATCGACGCCTCTTCCAAGCCCTTCGCTGAGAACATTGAGCTGACCAAGCGTGTTGTGGAATATGCTCATGATCACGGTGTTGTGGTCGAGGCCGAGCTGGGCGCTCTGGCTGGCGTGGAGGATGAGGTCCAGGTTTCCGCCGAGGACTCTCACTACACCCGTCCCGAGGAAGTTGAGGAGTTCGTCTCCAAGACCGGCTGCGACTCTCTGGCCATCGCCATCGGCACCAGCCACGGCGCTTACAAGTTCACTGCTGCTCAGTGCACCCGCAACGAGAAGGGCGAGCTGGTTCCCCCTCCCCTGCGCTTCGACATCCTGGACGAGGTCGTCCGTCGTCTGCCCGGCTTCCCCATCGTTCTCCACGGCTCTTCTTCCGTGCCCCAGGAGTATGTGAAGATGATCAACGAGAACGGCGGCAAGATGCCCGATGCCGTTGGTATCCCCGAGGAGCAGCTGCGTCAGGCCGCCCGCGGCGCTGTGTGTAAGATCAACATTGACTCTGACCTGCGTCTGGCCATGACCGGCACCATCCGTAAGTTCTTCGCTGAGCACCCCGACAAGTTTGACCCCCGCGAGTACCTGAAGCCCGCCCGCGCCAACATCAAGGAGCTGGTCAAGCACAAGCTGATCAACGTCCTGGGCTGCGACGGCAAGGCCTAATCAGCGCGTTTCAAACGCATCACAACATTAGGAGGATTCAAACATGTCTCAACTGAAAGGCGCATGTATCATTGGTCAGTCCGGCGGTCCTACCTCCGTGATCAATGCCAGCGCATACGGTGTCATTCGCACCGCTCTGGATAACCCCAACATCACCGCCGTGTACGGCGCTGCTCACGGCATCAAGGGCGTTCTCAACGATCGTCTGTATGACATGAGCCAGGAGGACGCTCACGAGCTGGAGCTGCTGCTGAACACTCCCTCTTCCGAGCTGGGTTCCTGCCGCTACAAGATCGCCGATCCCGATGTAGACGACACCGACTACAAGCGGATTCTGGAGATCTTCAAGAAGTACGACGTGCGTTACTTCTTCTACAACGGCGGTAACGACTCCATGGACACCTGCTCCAAGGTCAGCCGCTTCATGGCCAAGTCCGGCTATGAGTGCCGCGTCATGGGCGTGCCCAAGACCATCGACAACGACCTATTCGGTACCGACCACTGCCCCGGCTTCGCCTCCGCTGCCAAGTACATTGCTACTTCCTGCGCTGAGGTGTACAAGGATGCCCGTGTGTACGACACCGGCATGGTCACCATCATCGAGATCATGGGCCGTCACGCTGGCTGGCTGACTGCCGCTGCCGCTCTGGCTGGCGTCGTGGGCTGCGCTCCCGACCTGATCTACGTTCCCGAGGTGGACTTCGACATGGACAAGTTCCTGGCCGACGTCACCTCCATCTACGAGAAGAACGGCAACTGCATCGTGGCTGTCTCCGAGGGCATCCACTATGCTGACGGCTCCTTCGTCTCCGAGGCTAAGACCTCCGCCACCGACGGTTTCGGTCACGCTCAGCTGGGCGGTCTGGCTGCTATGCTGGCCAACATCGTCAAGGAGCGCACCGGCGCCAAGGTCCGTGGCATCGAGCTGTCCCTGCTGCAGCGCTGCGGCGCTCACCTGGCTTCTCAGACCGACATTCAGGAGTCCTTCCTGGCTGGTAAGACCGCCGTGGAGGCTGCTGTGTCCGGCGAGACCGACAAGATGGTGGGCTTCGAGTGCTCCCGTGAGAACGGCTATGAGTGCAAGACCAAGCTGTTCAACCTCTCTGAGGTGGCCAACTTCGAGAAGAAGGTGCCCCTGGAGTGGATCAACGAGGCTGGCAACGGCATCAACCAGGGCTTCATTGACTATGCCCTGCCCCTGATCCAGGGTGAGAATACCCGCGCCACCGAGCACGGTCTGCCCCGCTTCGCCCGTCTGAAGAAGGTTCTGGCCAGCAAGTAAGAAGAGTAGACCTCTTCCCTGCTTTGTGCTATGATGATGAGGAATTACAGTGATGTAATTCCTCATCATTTTTTATATTCCAAAGGAGATGAAAACGATGCTTCATATGGCTATCCTGGGAGCTGGCCGAATTGCCGCAACCATGGCGGAGACCATCAACCGCATGAACCAAGCGGGAAACCATGCCGTCTCTCTGTATGCTGTGGCAGCTCGGGATTTGGAACGGGCCCAGCAGTTTGCCAAGACCCATGGCATAGAACAGGCCTACGGCAGTTATGAGGAGATGCTCCAGGACCAGCGGGTCCAACTGGTGTATGTGGCCACCCCTCACTCCCACCACCATCAGCATGTCATGATGTGCCTGGATCATGGAAAGCATGTCTTGTGCGAGAAGGCCTTTGCCGCCAATGCCCGGCAGGCACGAGAGATGCTCCAGCGGGCCAAAGACAAGGGCCTGTTGCTCACCGAGGCCATCTGGACCAGATACCAGCCCATGCGGGAGACCATCGCCCAGGTGGTAAACTCCGGTGTCATTGGGGAGCCCCGAATGCTCACCGCCAACCTGGGCTATGAGATTATGGGGAAGGAGCGGATTGTGGAGCCTGCCTTGGCCGGCGGTGCCCTGCTGGACGTGGGAATCTATCCCCTGAACTTTGCCGAGATGGTGTTTGGCGCTCCAGACCAGGTCCATGCTGTGGGCGTACTCTCGGACAAAGGAGTGGACCTCCAGGACAGCATGACCCTGACGTGGAAGGACGGAAAGATGGCGGTTTTGAACGCCGGGGCCAACTGTGTCTCCGACCGGATGGGGGTCATCTACGGCACCCGAGGCTTTGTTGTGGTGGAGAATATCAACAACCCCCAGTCCATCACCGTCTATGATGCCAAGTACCAGCAAATAGAGCATCACCCCTGCCCTGCCCAACTCACAGGCTATGAGTATGAGGTGGTGGAGGCAGCCCGCTGTATTGAGGCTGGGGTACTGGAGTGTCCCTCTATGCCTCATCAGGATACCATTCATATGATGGAGCTGATGGACGAGATGCGCCATCAGATGGGTGTGCACTATCCCTTTGGATAAAATGATAAACCCCTCTGATGTGGCATTGACCACATCAGAGGGGTTTATAGATTGTATTATTTTTGGGGTTTCATGGACCAGAACACCACATTCATCAAGATGACAATGAGAAACACCACACCAATGGCGACCCAGAATCCCATGTCAATGCCCCAAAGAGAAGTGGTTCCAAATACGTCCATCCACAGGTTTGCCCAGTTCATCATGATATCCCTCCGTTCTTATAGTAATTCACCGTAGTGCCGCACATAGGCCTTCTTGAGACTGGTGGCCAGAATCATATAGAGGAGAATGCACGGAATCAGATAGGCGAAGTAGGCGGCAGGTAGCGCCACGAATCCCAGAGCGGCTCCCAGAGGCGTAAAGGGAATGACGGTGAGCACGGTGATACCCGTCAGGGTCAGCAGCGTTAAGGGAGCGGAAGCACGGCTCTGAATAAAGGGCAACTTGGGAGTGCGAATCATGTGAATGACCAAGGTCTGGCTCCACATGGATTCTACAAACCAACCAGCCTGGAACAGCCCGATATACTTGGCCTGCATCAAGGCCAGCTCTGCCCCGCTGAAATGGGCAGGCAGATCATTGAACAACACGCCACCCGAAATAAACATGGGACAGAAGACAAAGTACATAAACAGATAGGTGGTAAAGTCGAAGATGGAGCTGGTGGGGCCAATCCAGAGCATGAAGTTACCCACACTGGAGGCATCCCATTTCCGGGGCTTGGCGATAAACTCCTCGTCTACGTTGTCCCAGGGAATGGCGGTGCAGGACAGGTCGTAGATCAGATTCAAAAAGATCAGGTGCACGCTCATCATGGGCAGGAATGGCAGCAGCGCAGAAGCTGCCAGCACCGAGAACATGTTTCCGAAGTTGGAAGAGGCGGTCATTTTGATGTACTTGATCATATTGGCGTAGGTTTTGCGCCCCTCGATGATGCCCTGCTCCAAGACCATCAGATCTTTATCCAGCAGAATGATGTCAGCAGATTCTTTTGCCACATCCACGGCGGTGTCCACAGAGATACCGATGTCGGCAGACTTCATGGCAGCTGCGTCGTTGATACCATCCCCCATAAAGCCCACGGTGTGACCGTTTTCCCGGAGAATGGAGACCACACGGGCCTTCTGCTCGGGGGTGAGTTTGGCGAATACATCGGTGGATTCTGCGGCTCTGGCCAGTTCGGCATCGCTCATCTTCTCCAAATCAGAGCCTAGGAGCATATTGCGCACTTTGATGCCCACCTGTTTGCAGATGGTGCGGGTCACTTTATCGTTGTCCCCGGTGAGAATTTTGGTAGTGACCCCATGGTCTTTTAGCGCTTTGATGGCGTCTGCGGTGGATTCCTTGGGCGGGTCTAAAAAGGCCAAGTAACCCATCAAAACCATGTCGCACTCGTCTTTTACGCCGAACGCACCTACAGGAGAGGGATTGCTCTTTTGAGCAATGGCCAGCACACGAAAGCCCTTGTCGTTGAGGCTGTCTACCGTCTGGAGAATATGGCGACGCACCTCATCGGTCAGCGGCTGTACACCACTGTCACACTCTGCAAAGGTGCAGATGGAGAGCATCTCTTCCACGGCGCCCTTGGTCACCATTTGAGTCTTCCCTGTCTGGTCCTGGACCACCGTGGTCAATCGACGGCGTGTGAAATCAAAGGGAATCTCGTCCACCTTCACATAGTGTTCCGACAAGTCCACCAGCCGGGGGTCCTCTGCCTCGGCCTCCTCGGTCTTGTGGGTGATGGCCAGGTCCATCAAGTTCTTGTAGCCTGTCTGGAAGTAGCTGTTGAGATAGGCGTGGCGTAAAACTCTAGTATCATCCTTGCCGTTGATGTTCAGATGATATTCCAGCACTACCTGATCTTGGGTCAAGGTCCCGGTCTTATCGGTGCACAGAATATCCATGGCCCCGAAGTTTTGGATGGAGTTAAGATTTTTTACAATGGTCTGCTTCTTGCTCATGGACACCGCCCCCTTGGCCAGGCAGGTGGTGACGATCATGGGCAGCATTTCCGGGGTCAGACCCACGGCGATGGAGATGCCGAACAAAAAGGCGTCCAGCCAGTCTCCCTTGGTGATACCGTTGATGAAGAACACCAGGGGTACCATAATGAGCATGAAGCGGATGAGTACCCAGGAGACGGCGTTTACTCCCTTGGTGAAGCTGGTCTCTACCGCCTCGCCTGCCACGGCAGAGGCCATGGAGCCAAACAGGGTGTGGTCACCCACACAGACGGCCACAGCGGTGGCGCTGCCGGAGACTACATTGCTGCCCATGAAGGCGATGTTGGTATAATCCGTGGTGCTCTCTACAGCGTCACACACATGAGGGGTCTTTTCTACCGGTTCACTTTCACCAGTGAGGCTGGCCTGACTGACAAACAGGTCCTTGGCCTCCAGAATGCGTACATCTGCGGGAATCATATCGCCGGCGGACAGATGCACGATGTCCCCCACCACAAGATCATCCATGGGAATCTCCACCTTTTCCTGTCCACTGCGGGTGACGGTACAGGTGGTGGTGATCATGGCCAGAAGCTTCTCGGCTGCGTTGCCGCTTCTGGACTCCTGGACAAACCGAAGGGTGCCGGAAATCAGGACCATGGTGAGGATAATCACCACAGTCAGGCAGTCGAAATCCTCTGGTGTGCTGCCCAACAGGGAGAAATAGGGGAAAATCATATCGGTCAGGGTGGACACCAGGGCCAGGCAGAACAAAATGGCGGTGAAGGGATTGATGAAAGCACCAGCCAGCCGTTTGGCTAAGGATTTCTTCTTTTCATGGGTCACTTTGTTGCTGCCGTATTGGTTGCGGTGGTGAATCACCGTCTCCTCGTCCAGTCCGCATAGGGCGGCCTGAAGGCTCATCAGTACTTGTTTGCTGGAAGTGGTTGCCGCATCTTGAATGCGGCGATTTTGCTGTTCACGGGCGTTGTCTCTCTCGGCAGTGGGACGGACCGCCATGGCTTTTTCTTTCAAGTGCATTGGTCTTACCTCCTTGCATAGAATCAAGGCAAAGACAGACATGTGTAGACATGGGACTCCGGGTCCCACATGCCGTGCCAAGCCTTCGCGTATGATCGTCAGAGTCCATGTCGTTCACCTCTCTTTCTCCATAAGTATAAAAAAATCGCAAGGAGAATCCCATGGTCAAAACCTTGCGATTTCCTTGCGATTTAGTCAGAATAGATGGTTAGAGCTTGTCGTTAAACTTGTATCCAATGCCCCAAATGGTCAGGATGTATTCCGGTGCATCCGGGTTAGGCTCAATTTTCTTCCTAAGTTTTCGGATAAATGCCATGATGTTGCTGTCATCCATAAGATAATCGTTTTCCCATACTGCCTGATAAATCTGTTCCTTGGTGAACACCTCACCCCGGTTGCGGGCCAGGAAATAGAGAATGTCAAACTCTTTGGGTGTCAGGGAGATCTCGGTATCCTCCCGTCTTACCCGTCGCAGTCTCAAGTCGATGGAGAGCGCACCGCATTGGATGGTGTCGATGGAAGGAATAACAGAGTCGGACTTCCCCATCTCCACCATCAAAGAGCTCGTCCTTCCATCCATCAAATCGGTCAGCCCTTCCAGGAGTTCCTTTGCGGCGGGAGTATCTGGCGCAGAGGTGCGAAGCTTTTCCGTCAGCCACTTGGTGAGGGAGAAATCCAGAGCGATAAAACCGATGTTCTTTTTCATTCCAGACTCCTCCTCTCTCAAAGTAGTTCACGGTACTTCTTGATGTAAAGGCTTTTTGCCCATGTAACCAGCAACAGGTACAGCAGGACCGCCACCACCAGGAAGATGAAGTACGGAATGGGCAGCGCAGTCAATCCGATGAGGTGTCCCATGGGGGTGAAGGTCAAAATGGTGAAAAACAGAATGCCCAGCGTTGTGACCAGCATCACGGGACGGGAGGGCCTGCTCTGGAGCAGCGGCACGTTTTTGGTGCGGAGCAGATGTAAAATCAGCACCTGCGTCCACATGGACTCCAAAAACCACCCGGTTTGAAACAGGGCGATAAACCGAAGCTGCTCCTCGCTCCCTGCCAGGGAGGCGAAACTGCCGTGGCAGACGGTGGGACAGAGTACAAAGAACAGGAAGGCAAAGGTCAAAAGGTCGAAAATAGAGCTGATAGGCCCGAAAAACCGCATAAAGCGGCCCAGTGTGCGCCCAGACCATTCCAGCGGCTGGGCACAGGCTTCCTGATCCACGTTGTCCCACGGGAGGACCAGGCACAACATATCATAATAGAGGAGGTTCAGCAGTAGCAGCTGCACCGAGGTCATGGGGAAAAAGGGAAGAAACACGCTGGCGATCACGATGGAAAAGATGTTTCCGAAATTGGAGGAGGCCGTAATCTTGATGTATTTGGAGACATTGGAAAAGGCTTTCCGTCCCTCCTGAATGCCTGCTTCCAGCACGTTGAGATCCTTTTTCAGCAGAATGACATCGGCGCCCTCCTTTACGGCATCGGCAGCGGTATCCACTGAAATACCGACATCCGATTCCACAATGGCGGGCAAGTCATTCATGCCGTCCCCCAGAAATCCCACGGTATGTCCATTGGCCTGTAGGGTCTGTACAATCTGTACTTTCTGCTTGGGAGATAATTCTGCGAAGACGGTGGTACGCTCGATTTTGATGGGAAGCTCGTTGTCACTCAATTCTGCCAGCTCTGCTCCCGTCATGGCCTCGGCAGCGCCCATACCCAGCCTGCGGCAGATGGAGACCGCCACACTTTTCTGGTCTCCAGTGAGCACCCGGATGCCTACATGATGGTCCTGTAATGCCCGGATAGCATCGGCAGCGGAGTGCTTGGGTGCGTCGAAAAAGGCCAGATAGCCCAGGAGAATGAGTCCTTGCTCATCTACTGTTTCCAGGCTCTCACGGGCTAAGGGCTTATAGGCGATGGCCAGGACCTTCATGCCATCCTCTAGCATTTCATCCACAATGGCATGGACGCTGGCAAGGCCGTCTGGACCCATGGCGCTGCGTTTACCTCGGTACTCTACATGGCTACAACGAGAGCACACGGCGTCAATGCTGCCTTTGGCCAGGAGTAGTTTTCTCTCCCCGTGTTTCACCAGAATGCTTGCTAATTTCCGGTCATAGTCGAAGGGGAACTCGTCCAGCTTTGTGTGCTCCATTTCCAATGACTGAAAATGCACGCTATGACCCGGCATGTCCCGGCAGTTCAGAATGGCATCATCCAGATGATTTCTCACCCCGGTATGGTACAGGCTGTTCAAGTAGGCAAAATCCAGCACCTGCTGGCTTTCGTTGCCCAGAACATCCATATAATACTCCAGTACAATGCTGTCGCCGGTCAGGGTTCCGGTTTTGTCCACACAGAGCACGTCCATGCTGCCAAACCCCTGCATGGCATTGATGTTCTTCACCACCGTCTGCTTTTTCCCCATGGCAGAGCTGCCTTTGGCCAGACAGGCATTGATGACCATGGGGAGCAGTTCCGGGGTCAGACCCACGGCCACAGACAGGGCAAACAGGAATGCAGAGAGCCAGTTGCCTTTGGTGGCGCCACAGGCGATGAAGACCACAGGGACCAAAGCGACCATGAAATGAATCAGGACCCGTGCAATGGAATTGGCCCCCCGGTCAAAGCGGTTGTCACGGCTTGTCTCTGAGCTAGAAAAACCTCCGTAGACGGTATCTGGGCCCACAGCCAGGACCACACCCTCTCCCGTTCCTCCGATGACGGAGGAGCCCATAAAGGCCAGGTTGCTGTACTCTGCATAGGAGCGGGCTTTTCTCTGGGAGAGCGTTTTGGCGTGCTTCTCTAAGATGGTGCTCTCACCTGTTAGGACCGATTGGGAGAGAAATAGGTTTTTTGCACCTGTGAGACGAAGGTCTGCCGGGACCCGATCTCCTGCAACCAGGCGAACAGTGTCCCCTACGACCAATTGCGTAGACGGCAGAGTGATCCATTCTCCATTCCGTAGCACCAAGACGTTGGAGGCGATCATCCTGGTGAGATGATCTGCCACATGTTTTGCCCGCAGTTCTTGAGTGAACCGCACCACGCCACTGATGAGCAGCATGCTCAGAATGATGGTCACTGTGGTGAAATTTCGACTGAAGTTGGATGCCAGGAATACATCTGTCACCAGGGAGATGGCTGCCAAGACAAATAGAATCATGGAAAATGGGTTGATAAAGGCACGGCGCAAACGGTAGAGCACCGTGTCGGATGCCCGTCCGGAGAGACTATTTTTGCCGTATTGATCCCGACTTGCCTCCACTTGCTCGTCACTGTACCCTTGCTGGGAAATATGAAAATCCCGGTACAGCACATCAGTCCCGGTATATGCGTAACCCAGTATACGTGGGTGAATGATTCCATCACCTCTCACTTGCATCACCTCCATTTGGTCTAGACTATCATACCATAGAATTGCCAAGTAGAAATCTTGCTTTTTCCTTGTTTTGCACCATAGGCCCTTTTTCTTTTCCACGGCTCCGAAAAAACATCTATGCGAATTTTGAAATTTGGGGTTGACAAATGTTCCTCCCCATGGTAAGATAATCAAGCTTTTGAGCCTCGCCTCTGCCACGAAGGCACGACAGGAATGCTGGTGTAGCTCAGTTGGTAGAGCAGCTGATTCGTAATCAGCAGGTCGCGTGTTCAAGTCACGTCACCAGCTCCAAAAGCTTTTCATATGCGGCTGTAGCTCAGCTGGATAGAGTGTTTGGCTACGAACCAAAAGGTCGGGGGTTCGAATCCCTCCAGCCGTACCAAGAATCTCGAATGCGATTGCATTCGGGGTTTTTGCTTATTCCCCCCTCTCATACAGATAGTCTTAATCTTTAAAATGCGGAGGAATGTGTTATGAAGCCAAAAAAGTATAGTGATAAGTGGTTTAAGACAGCATCAAACAAAGAGCTTAAAGCAGAAAGAGAGATTGTGCGTAAGCAATTTTGTTCTGCGGGGGATAACTTCCAGTTGGCTGCTACGTTACAAAATCTACTATTTTTGTTTGATTCTGTCCTTAGCAAGCGGGAATGGGAAGGTAAAGCTCCTCACGGTCCCGGCTATCACAGAGAACACGGATATAATTTATATAAAGACGATTAAAGGAGAAGGAAGAAACATACAGCTGTGTGGTAATCAAGTTCAAGCCACTGTAAGTTTCCGAAACTCAATGACAAGCTCTTTGCAAAGGCATCTGTTTTTTCAGATGCCTTTTTTGTCGTTTTCGCACCCCATCTTGGCAGTCCCTCCCTGTTTCACCCTGTGTGTCACTTCACTTTTTTGGGATTGATGGCATACTTTTTTGCAATTACGAATTGCATCTTGCTGCTATTTCGTGTATAATAGGCCGAATATATAAGTAGAAGTAACATGAGGAGTGAGAAATTTGAAATTACTGGTGAAAGGTGGACATGTGGTTGACCCCTCCACCGGCCTGAATCAAATCTGTGATATCTTGATTGACAACGGACGGATTGCCGCTGTGGACCAGTCTCTTGCCACCCCTGAGGAGCACTGCTCCACCCTGGACGCCAGCGGTCTGGTGGTTGCCCCCGGCCTGGTGGACCTCCATGTCCACCTGCGAGAGCCAGGCCAGGAGGATAAAGAGACCATCGCCACCGGGTGCGCTGCCGCCGCCCGTGGCGGCGTGACCACCCTGGTGGCCATGCCCAATACCCGCCCCGCCACCGACTGCCCGGAAGTGGTCGCCCTGGTGAAAGAAAAGGCGGCCCACACTGGCATTCACGTCTATCCCGCCGGCGCTGTGACGCAGGGGCAAAAGGGCGAAGCCCTCACCGACTTCCAGGCCCTTTGGAAGGCGGGTGTCCCCGCCTTTACCGATGATGGGGTACCCGTCCAGAACCTGGCTCTGCTGCGCCAGGCCATGCAACAGGCCCGCACCCTGGGTCTGCCCATTCTGGACCACTGCGAAGATAAGGACATGGTGCGCAACTACGCCGTCAACGAGGGTGAAGTTTCCCGCCAACTGGGCCTCCCCGGCCGTCCCGCCATCGCCGAGGAATTGCAGGTCATGCGGGATGTGATGCTGGCCAAGGAAACCGGAGCCCGGGTGCACATCTGCCACATCTCCACCGCCGGCACCGTGAACATCATCCGCCGGGCCAAGGCCGAGGGCGTAGCCATCACCTGTGAGACCTGCCCCCAGTACTTCATCCTCACCGAGGAAGAGGTGCTTCGCCAGGGCACCATGGCCCGGGTCAATCCCCCGCTGCGGACAGCAGCCGATCGGGCCGCCATTCTGGAGGGTCTGAAGGACGGCACCATTGACGCCATTGTCACCGACCACGCCCCCCACTGTACCTGGGAAAAGGCCCAGTCCCTGGAAAAGGCCCCCAGCGGCATGGTGGGTCTGGAGACCTCTCTGGGCCTGGCCCTGACCTACCTCTACCACGCCGGGCACATGTCCCTGATGAAGGTCATCGACCGCATGAGCACCACCCCCGCCTCCCTGCTCCGTCTGCCCGGCGGCACCCTTCAGGAGGGCCGTCCTGCCGACCTGGTGCTCTTCGACCCCGACCAGGCCTGGACGGTGGACCGGGACAACTTCGCTTCCAAGGGCCGCAATACCCCCTTCCACGGCTTCCAGCTGAAGGGCAAAGTGAAATACACCATTTCCATGGGTCAAATTATTTATCAGGAGGATGAATAAGATGTCATTTGATATTTTGCAGGATAAGATTCGTGAGAAAGCCAACCCCACTGTGGCCGGTCTGGATGCCCGTGTGGAGTACATTCCCCCCCACATTCTGAAAAAGCACACCGACCGCTTGGGCGAGACCCTGGAAGCCGCCGCTGAGGCGGTGGCCGAGTTCGACTGCGGTCTCATTGACGCCCTCTGCGACGTGGTCCCCGCCGTCAAGCCCCAAGCCGCCTATTTTGAGATGCTGGGCTGGCGTGGCATGAAGGTGATGGAGGACGTGATGGCCTACGCCAAGAGCAAGGGCCTGTATGTCATCGCCGACATCAAGCGGGGTGACATCGGCACCACCGCCACCGCCTACGCTGAGGGCTGGCTGGGCACCACCCAGGTGGGCAGCGCCAACCTCTCCGCCTTCGATGCCGACTGCGTGACCCTCAACGGCTACATGGGCTCCGATGCCATCAAGCCCTTCCTCAAGGAGTGCGTGGCCCGCAACAAGTCCGCCTTCGTGCTGGCCAAGACCTCCAACCCCTCCTCTGTGGAGCTCCAGGACATGGTGGCCGGTGACCGTGTGGTGTACACCGTCATGGGCGACCTCATCGAGCGCTGGGGCAAGGACACCGAGGGAGCCTGCGGCTACCAGGCTCTGGGCGCTGTGGTGGGCGCCACTCACCCCTCCGTGCTCAAGGAGCTGCGCCGCCGTCTGCCCAAGACCTTCTTCCTGGTTCCCGGCTACGGCGCTCAGGGCGGCACCGCTGAAGACGTGCGCAACGCCTTTGACGAACTGGGCCGCGGCGCCATCATCAACGCCTCCCGCTCCATCATGTGCGCCTGGAAGAAGACCGACAACAACGGTCTGGACTACCAGGAGGCCGCTCGGGCTGCCGCTGAGAAGATGCGGGACGAGCTGAAGGAATACATTACCGTGCGCTAAGCCAAGAGAGGGAGAGAGATATGACTGTAGAACAACGCTGCACCATCGTAGAGGCCGTACACCTCCCCTCCGGTGGTGTGTCCATGACCTTCCAGAGCCACGGCATGGCCGCCCAGATCACCCGCCCCGGACAGTTTGTCCATGTGCGCTGTGGGGAAGGCCTTCTGCTACGCCGCCCCATCTCCATCTGTAGCTGGTCTGTGGAAGGAGACCTCATCCGCATGGTCTTTGAGGCCCGGGGTGAGGGCACCCGCTGGCTGGCTCAGCGCCAGGTGGGAGAAGAGCTGGATGTGCTGGGCCCCCTGGGCCACGGCTTCCAGATGGAGCCTCAGGGCCGCTATCTGCTAGTAGGCGGCGGCATCGGTGTGCCTCCCATGCTGGGCTGCGCCAAGCACGCCGGGGTGAACAACACTGCCATTCTGGGTTTCCGCTCTCAGTCCAACGCCATGCTGGTGGAGGAGTTCGCCACCTGCTGCGGCCAGGTGCGGGTAGCCACTGACGACGGCTCCATGGGCCACCACGGCTTTGTGGACGCCCTGGTGCGGGAGGAGCTGGAGCGCAATTCTGACTACACCGCCGTGCTGGCCTGCGGCCCCAAGCCCATGCTCCGCTCGGTAGCCAAGGTGGCTGAGGCCATGGGCGTGCCCTGCCAGGTCTCCATGGAGGAGCGCATGGGCTGCGGCGTGGGTGCCTGCCTGGTGTGCGCCTGCAAGAGTGCAGACGGTCACCAGAAGCATGTATGTAAGGATGGTCCTGTATTCGATTCCAAGGAGGTGGCCTGGGATGACTGAACCCTGCATGAAGGTCAATTTGGCCGGTGTGGAACTGAAAAACCCCGTTGTGGTAGCCTCCGGCACCTTTGGCTTCGGTCGAGAGTACGGCCAGTTCTACGATCTGTCTGAGCTGGGCGGCATCTGTGTCAAGGGCCTCACCGCCCAGCGCCGGGAGGGTAACCCCGCCCCCCGCATTGCAGAGACCCCCATGGGCATCCTCAACTCCGTGGGCCTGCAAAACCCCGGCGTGGACGCCTTTATCGCCGAAGAGCTGCCCTTCCTGCGTCAATATGACGTGAAGGTCATCGCCAACATCTCAGGCAACACCCCCGAGGAGTACGGCGAGATGTGTGAGAAGCTGTCTGCCGCCGGCGTGGACATGATCGAGGTGAACATCTCCTGCCCCAACGTCAAGGCAGGCGGGTTGGCCTACGGCACCAAGCCCGAGCTGGCCGCCGAGGTCACCCACATGGCAAAATCCCACTCCACCGTCCCCGTGATGGTGAAGCTCTCCCCCAATGTCACCGACATCACCGAGATCGCTCGGGCCGTGGCAGACGCCGGGGCCGATGCGCTCTCCCTTATCAACACTCTGCGTGGCATGCGCATTGACATCAACACCCGCCGTCCCATTCTGAAAATGAACACTGGTGGTCTGTCCGGCCCCGCTGTGCTCCCTGTGGCCGTGCGTATGGTCTGGGAAGTGGCCCAGGCCGTGAACCTGCCCATTCTGGGCATGGGCGGCGTGTCCAAGGCCGACGATGCCGCCCAGCTGATGCTGGCCGGCGCCTCCGCTGTGGCTGTGGGCACTGCCTGCTTTGCCGACCCCTACACCCCTGTGAAGGTGCGGGACGGTCTGAAGGAGTTGGCCCAGGCTCAGGGCCTGGAGTCCATCGCCCAACTCACCGGCGGCGTGCGCCCCTGGTAATTTCCTGACGAAAGAAGAGAGAACAACCAACATGACCACAATTTATCTCATCCGTCATGCCCAGGCGGAGGGCAATCTGTACCGCCGTTGTCACGGCTGGTACGATGGTCTGCTCACTCCTCTGGGCTACCGTCAGGTTCAGGCCCTCGCCAAGCGTTTTGAAGATGTACATGTGGATGCTGTCTACTCCAGCGACTTGACCCGCACCATGGAGACCTCCAAGGCCATCTGTCTGTCCCGGGGCTTGCCGCTGTGTGTGGACGCTGACCTGCGGGAAGTGGGAGCTGGCTGCTGGGAGGACCACAGCTGGGGCGAGATTCTCCACGCCGAGCCGGAGAGCCTCCGCCAGTTTCTTCTCTGTGACCCCCAATGGCATGTGGATGGCAGTGAGACCTTTCCCGGTGTCCGGGAGCGTATGATGTGTGCCATCACCAGCATTGCCGCCTCCCACCCCGATCAGACGGTGGCGGTCTTCTCCCACGGCAGCGCCATTCGGGCCGGAATCTCCGGCTGGCTGGGCGTTCCCGTGGAGGAGATGGGCTACATGCCTCTGGGGGACAACACCTGTGTGGCCAAGCTCCAGTTCCAGGACGACCAGGTGAATATCTGCTACTACAACGACAACAGCCACCTGGGCGATCTGGCCAACCGCATCCATCCCAAGGACAACTCAGGGTCCGATATGCTGGATGCCATGCGGCGCAGCAGCCTGCGTTTCCGCCCCCTGCAGCTGCCCGAAGAGGAGGCCCTGTATCAGCAGGCCCGGGAAGAGGCGTGGATGACCAGCCACGGCACCATGGACCACTTTGACGGCGCCGCCTTCCTGGACGTGATGAAGAGAAATTCGGAATATGCCCCGGAGAGCGTTCTGGTGGCTCTGCTGGGAGATGAACCCGCCGGAATTCTGCAAATGGACTGGCAGCAGCAGGCGGAGGAGGGCGTGGGCCGCATCCCCTTCTTCTGTATGCTCCCCTCCTACCGTTCCAAGGGCCTGGGGGTGCAGATGCTGGGCCAGGCCATCTCCTGCTATCGGAAGCTGGGCCGCAAGCGACTTTTACTTCGCTGCGCCCCGGAAAACCAGCGAGCCAAGTCCTTCTACCTCCGCCACGATTTTCACAAAATCGGCGAAGAGCCCGGGGGCACCGGCGTGCTGGACACCATGGAAAAGTACATCAGCTATCAATAAGATAGATACAGAGCAGCTGCCAAGGAAACTCCCTGGCAGCTGCGCTTTTTATTTCATAGACTCGCTGGCTTTATCTTTCATGCGGTTCATCTCATTCTGGGCACGGTCGGCGGCATCGTCAATGCCCCGTTTCATATCATCCATGCCCTCCTTCACACCGTCCTTCACGTCGTCTACCCCATTTTCCACGTCCTGCTTGACGTCGTCCAGGCCGTCCTCCACCCGCTCATCCGGGTCGGGGGTGGAATCCGGGGTGCCGTCGTTGTTTTTATCGCTGGTTCCCCCTGCTCCGCCGCCCTGGTTTGCATCGTTGGGCACCTGGGTAGCGGGCACTGACTCAGGCGTGGTTTTCACCGGATCGTTGGACGAACATCCGGCAAACACAAATGTGGCCATTACAGCCAACAAGATAACAGATAGTCTGCGTTTCATATCCTCACACTCCTTTTCGTGATACTAAAAGTATGGGATAAAACTTGAAAAATAATTAAGAAATTTTTTCTTGCTTCCCAGCTTTCTGTGTAGTATCATGAGGAAAAGCTCATCCTATGGGCATCACTTAAAGGAGGTAACAATATGGAACTCAAGGGAAGCAAGACCGAAGCCAATCTGTGGGCAGCATTTGCCGGTGAGAGCCAGGCCCGCAACAAGTACACCTACTTCGCCAGCAAGGCTAAGAAGGAAGGTTATGAGCAGATCTCTGCCCTGTTTACTGAGACCGCCAACAACGAGAAGGAGCACGCCAAGATCTGGTTCAAGGAGCTGGGCGGCATTGGCAACACCCGTGAAAACCTGAAGGCTGCC
Organism: uncultured Oscillospiraceae bacterium; assembly: GCA_944385445.1. Taxonomy (GTDB): domain Bacteria; phylum Bacillota; class Clostridia; order Oscillospirales; family Oscillospiraceae; genus Enterenecus. The sequence goes on along the minus strand of CALWXF010000005.1, from coordinate 45,530 downwards.
GCCGAGGGTGAGAACTACGAGTGGGTGACCATGTACAAGGAGATGGCCGAGACCGCCCGTGAGGAGGGCTTTGACCGCATCGCCGCTCTGTTTGAAGGGGTCGCCGTCATCGAGAAGGAGCACGAGGAGCGCTACCTGAAGCTGCTGGCCAACCTGGAGAACGACATGGTCTTCTCCGCCGGTGAGCAGACTGTGTGGATCTGCCGCAACTGCGGCCACGTCCATGTGGGCAACGACGCCCCCCAGGTCTGCCCTGTCTGCGCTCATCCCCAGGCCTACTTTGAGCGCCGCTGCATGAACTACTAATAGATCCGTCAATTGCAAAAATTCCCCTGTGCTTTGCAGCACAGGGGAATTTTTTCTCCCTAACATCAAGCTTCAGGCTTGATGAGATACTCGTCCAGGTCCACGGGAGTGGCATCGGACCACAGGCGCTCCAGGGCGTAGAACTCCCGGGCCTCCTCGGTGAATACATGCACCACAATGGCGGAGTAGTCCAGCAGGGTCCACTGGCCGCCCCGGTGCCCTTCCACATGGTGGGGCTCCTCCCCGGCCTTAGTCATGGCGTCCTCCACAGCATCGGACAGAGCCTTGACCTGGGTGTTGGAGGTACCGGTGCAGATGACGAAGTAATCTGCAAGGGTGGTCTGGTCGGCAGTGTAGAGCACTTTAATGTCCTTACCCTTCTTAGAGTCCAGGGCCCGAACGGCCAGTGCGATCATTTCCTTTGAAGTTAACAATGATATTTCTCCTTTCGCAGGCACCCCTGAGGGGTGTCCGTTTCTCAAGTTTCTTTCAGCCAGTTGTAGGCCTCCAAGGTATTGCAGTGAATGGGCTGGTTGCGCTCCCGCATGTCCTCCATAGATATCTCCACGCCCATGAGCATAGCTGCCTTCAAATCCCGGTAGGCCAGCTGGCGCATCTCCTCCACGCCCTCAAAGACCCGGTTGGGCTCAATGTAGTCGGCCATGTAGAGGATCATCTCCTCCAGGGTCATGTTGGCACGTCCGGTGGTGTGGTAGGAGATGGCCCGAATCACCGTGGGCTCCTGCCCAAAGACATGCTGGGCCAGAGCGGCGCCGCTCTTGGAGTGGAGCAGCTTTTCCGATTTGCGCTCCATCTCATCCAGAGGGAAGCCGTATCGGTCACAGATGGCCAGGTGCTCCTCCAGGGGGAAATACTTGGTGCAGTCGTGTAGAATCCCCGCCCGGCGCATCTGATCCACATCGCCGCCCCAGCGGCGTGCCAGACGCACCGCCTCCTCCTCGGTCCCCTTGATGTGGGGCAGGCGCTTGGCCTTGACCATGGAGTTGGACACGCACCGCAGCTCCTCCACCGACAGCTGGGTCAGATTGGCATGGGTGTGATACAGGTGCTCCCGCAGAATATACCCGTATACCTGCTGGGAGAGGTGCTGCATTCCCTCACCCTGGGGCAGCTGGGTGCGGATCTGGGTGGAGGAGACCTCCCGTAGGTCAGGAATCTCAATCACCTGGACACGGGCGTTGTAACGCTGGGTCAGGGCAGCACAGTGGGTATGACAGCGGTCCATGTCCTCCCGGGTACGGGCAAAGGCGCAGATTCCCGCCAGCTCCATGATACGCTGGGGAAGATGCCAGTCCTCCAGGGAGAGGAACATGTCCGAGCCCATAAGCAGCCACAGCTCGTCCTCCGGCCACCGCTCCACCGCTTCCTCCAGGGTGTCCACGGTATAGCTCCTTCCCTCCCGTCTCAGCTCCACATCCCAGACCTCCGCCTGGGGACCCAGCTGGTCCGCCGTCAGGGCGGTCATGGTCAGTCGCTGCTGAGGGGTTGGACTGCCGACAGGCAGCTGCTTGTGAGGAGGCTGACGGTTGGGTACCAACACCAGCCGGTCCAGATTCAGGCTGTCTATGGCAGCCCGGGCCGCAGCCATGTGGCCCAGATGCGGGGGATTGAAGCTTCCGCCGTAAATGCCGATTCTCATCTTCCCATCACATTCCTTTCCCTATTGAATGATCTCTATGTCAACCGGAATTTACTTGACCAATTTGATGCGCTTGTCCTTCTCCTTGCTGTGGGTTTCCCGATACAGCACAAACTTAGTGCCGATGACCTGTACCACCTGACTGCGGGTAGCACGGGCCAGTTCCTCGGCGCCCTCCCGGGCGGAGAGCATGGAGTTTTCCAGCACCTTGCCCTTGATGAGCTCCCGGGCCTCCAGGGCGTCGTCCGCCTGGCGGATGAGGTTGTCTCCAATGCCGTCCTTGCCGATGTGCAGGATGGTGTCGATGTTGTTGGCCAGCCCACGCAGCTGGGCCCGTTGCTTGCTTGTCAAATCCATATTGGAACTCCTTTATTTGTTTAAATATTCTTTCAGCTTCTCCTGGAACAGGGCCAGAGCACGGCCCCGGTGGGAGATCTCATTTTTCTCCTCCGCCGTCAGCTGGGCAAAGGTCTTTTTCCGTTGAGGCAGGAAGAACACGGGGTCATACCCGAACCCGCCCTCGCCCTGAGGCGCGTAGGCGATGGTGCCGGGGCACTCTCCCCGGGCGGTGATCACGTCCCCATTGGGGAAGCAGCAGGTGATGACCGAGACGAATTTGGCGGTACGAGGAGTCTGGCCTCGCATATTCTCCAGCAGCAGACGGTACCGCCCCGTGTCGTCCAGGCCAGGGCCGCCGTACCGGGCGGAGTACACACCGGGGGCTCCCTCCAGCGCATCCACGCACAGGCCCGAGTCATCGGCGATGGCAGGCATCCCTGTGGCCTCCATCACCGCTTTTGCCTTGAGCAGGGAGTTGTCCTCAAAGGTCTCCCCCGTCTCCTCCACATCCACGTGGACCCCCAGCTGGGACTGGAGGCATACCTCAATGCCCAACTGAGAGAGGATGTCGTTCATCTCTTTGAGTTTCTTCTCATTTTGGCTGGCCAATACCAATTTCATGACTCAACCCTCCAAAATCTCTTTCTGACGTGCGATGAGCTCCTCAATGCCTTTCTGGCACAGGGCCACCAGCTGCTGCTGCTCGGCGATGGTGAATGCCCGGCCCTCGCCGGTGCCCTGCAACTCCACCAGCTCACCCCGCTCATTCATCACACAGTTCAAATCCACCATGGCCGAGGAGTCCTCCTCATAGCACAGGTCCAGCATGGGCACGTTGTCCACGATGCCCGCAGAGATGGCGGCCACATAGTGCTTCACCGGAGAGGCGGGCAGCACCCCATCGGCCACCAGCTTGTTGCACGCCATGGCCAGGGCCAAAAAGCCGCCGGTGACGCTGGCGGTACGGGTACCGCCGTCCCCCTGCAGCACGTCGCAGTCCACGGTGATAGTCATGTCCGGCAGCATGGTCAAATCCACCGCTGCCCGGAGGGAGCGGCCGATAAGCCGCTGGATCTCCGCCGAACGGGGAGACAGCTTCAGCTTGGACACGTCCCGCCGGGACCGCTCCCGGTTGGCACGGGGCAGCATGGAGTACTCTGCCGTCACCCAGCCAGTGCCCTCGGCCACATGCCGGGGGGCGGTCATCTCCACGCTGGCGCAGCACAGCACCTTGGTGTTGCCGCAGGTGATGAGGACACTGCCCTCAGGAAATTTGACAAAATTGGTTTCAATGTGAATGTCTCTGAGCTGGTCCACCGCTCTTCCATCAAAACGAGTCATATCTTTTTCCTCCTTACATTTAACCCACAAGGCCCAGGTTCATGGCCTGAATCACAGCCACGCCGATGCCCAGCACAGCCAGAAGAATACCTACCATACGGGCGGTACGCACCGACTGCTCCGGCACGTCTTTCTGCTTCATGCGCCGCTGCAAATAGGGGCGGGGATTGACGGCATACCACACGCCGTATGCCGCCACCAGCAGACTTACGATCAACCAGGTCATTACAGCAGCGCCTCCACAAACGCCTTGGCGTCAAAGGGCTGCAGGTCTCCCACCTGCTCGCCCACACCAACATACTTCACCGGCACCCCCAGCTCCTTGGCAATGGCGATGACGATGCCGCCCTTGGCGGTGCCGTCCAGTTTGGTGAGGACAATGCCGGTGATGCCAGCGCTCTCCCCGAACTGCTTGGCCTGGATGAGGCCATTCTGCCCGGTGGTGGCGTCCAGCACCAGCAGGGTCTCCCGGCTGGCATCAGGGCACTCACGGTCAATGACCCGGGAGATCTTGTTGAGCTCATTCATGAGGTTCTGCTTGTTGTGCAGGCGCCCGGCGGTGTCCACCAGCACCACGTCGGCCTTTCGGGCCTTGGCAGCGCTCATGGCGTCATACACCACGGCGGCGGGGTCCGCCCCCTCGTGCTGCTTGATGATGTCCACCCCGGCCCGCTCCGACCAGATGGTGAGCTGATCGGCGGCGGCGGCCCGGAAGGTGTCTCCGGCACACAGCAGTACCCGCTTGCCCTCCCCCTTCCAGCGGGCGGCTAGCTTGCCAATGGAGGTGGTCTTACCCACGCCGTTGACACCGATGAACAGTACCACAGCAGGGGTGCGGCTCATATCCACCCGGGGATCGCCCACCGTGAGGATTTCGGCCAGAATTTCCTTCATGCAGGCCTTTGCCCCGTCGGTGTCCTTGATTTTATTGCGCTTGCAACGCTGCTTGAGCTCCTCCACAGCCTCCATGGTGGTCTCCGCCCCCATGTCCGCCATGACCAGAGACTCCTCCAGCTCGTCGTAGAAGTCGTCATCCAGTTTGGAAAAGCCATTGAAAATTCCAATCTTTCTGATTTTATCAAAAAAACCCATGTCTGGTCACCTCTTATGTTGTTTCTGGAATGATTTCCTGCGCCATCTCGTTGAGATTGATGGTGAGAATGCGGCTGACGCCCTGCTCCTGCATGGTCACGCCGTAGAGGACGTCTGCCTCCTCCATGGTGCCACGTCGGTGGGTGATGGCGATGAACTGGGTCCGGTCGCTCATCCGCCGCAGGTACTGGGCGTAGCGCACCACGTTGGCGTCGTCCAAGGCCGCCTCGATCTCGTCCATGACGCAGAAGGGCGTAGGCCTCACCTTCAAGATGGCAAAGTACAGGGCGATGGCCACAAAGGCCTTCTCACCGCCGGAGAGCAAGCTGATGATCTTCAGCGCCTTGCCCGGGGGCTGGGCCTTGATCTCAATGCCACAGCCCAGCACATCTTCCGGGTCCTCCAGCTCCAAGGTGGCCTTGCCGCCTCGAAACAGCTCTAAAAACGTCTCTTGGAAGGCCTGCTGAATTTCCTGGAACTTCTCCTGGAAAATCTCAGTCATTTCCCGGGTAATCTGCCGGATGATGCCCTCCAGTTCCCGCTTGGAACCGGATACGTCGTCCCGCTGGTCGGTGAAGTAGCTGTACCGCTCAAATACCCGCTGGTACTCCTCCACCGCATCGGGGTTGATGCTGCCCAGAGCGGAGATGCCCCGTTTCAGTTCTCCAATGCGCCGTGTGGCCTTGGCGGCAGACTCCAGCTCCACCCGCTGACTGCGGGCCGCCTCGTGGGAGAGCTGGTAGTTCTCCCACAGCTTGTCCAGAATCTGGCCCTCCTCCATGGCCGCCGCCATGGACTTTTGCTCCAATACGGACACTTCCCGCTCCATGTTGAGCAGGTCGTTGTTCTTCTCCCGGGCCTGCTTGTCCGCCTGATTGCGCTGTCCCTCCAGCGCCAGCTTTTTCTGGTTGACGGTGGTAAGCTGTCCGCTCCAGCTCTCCCGCTGGCGCAGCAACGCCTGCACCTGAGTGTCCTGCTCCACCATCTGCTGGGCAATCTGTTGGTTCTGGGCCTGGAGCTGCTCCACCATGGCCTGACGGCCCGCAGTGTCCCCGGACAGGTCCTGCTGCAGCTGCTCCAGCTGGGACAGGTTCACCTGCATGGCGTTCTGTTCGCCCTGGAGCCCTGCCAGTTTGGCCCGCACAGCGGCCATTTCCCCGCTGCATGCCTCCAGCTGCTGCTGTAAGGTGCTCTGGCCCTGGGTCTTGTCCTGGGACTGGGCCTGGATGGCCGCCGCAGAGCCCTCCAGCTGGGTGATGCGTTCCTTGGCCCGCTGGGCCGCCTGGGCGTTTTCCTCCCCACGCTGCTGCAAGGTCTCCCGCTCCTGCCGCAAGGTGGCGCACCGCTGCTCCACTTGTTGGAGCTGCTGCTGGTGGTGCTCCAGCTGTTGGGAGTGGGTGAGCACGGCGTCCTCCGCCTGCCGCAGCTGGGATGCTGCGTTGTCCAGCTCATACTGGGCCGCTGTCTGCTCCCGCTGGACCTGGGCCAGCTGCTCTTTGGACCCCGCCATCTCCTGCTCCAGGGTGGCCATCTGGCCCCGTAGCCGTTGCAGCTCGTTGGCTCGGGAGAGAATGCCCGCAGACCGGGAGGCAGAGCCGCCGGTCATGGAGCCGCCGGCGTTGAGGACCTGGCCATCCAGGGTGACAATGCGGAAGCGGTGTCCATACCGCCGGGCCATGGCCATGGCCTGGTCCAAATCCTGGGCGATGACGATGCGCCCCAACAGATTGGACATCACAGTTTGATAGTCCTCATGGTACTCAATCAGTTCGTTGGCCATACCCACATATCCGGGCTGGGACTCCAGCCCCGTCTCCCGGAGGGAACCCGGCCGCATGGTGTTCATGGGTAGGAAGGTGGCCCGGCCACCGTCCCGGCGCTTGAGCCAGCCAATGGCCTGCTTGGCATCCTGGTCCCGCTCCACCACCACATGCTGCATGGCGCCGCCCAGGGCGATTTCAATGGCCACAGCATAGGCGTCGGGCACATGGATGAGCCCCGCCACCGGGCCGCGAATTCCCGACAAGCCGCCCCGTTTGGCCTCGCCCATGAGCAGCTTGACGGATTTGGAATATCCCTCGTAGAATTTCTCCATTTCGGAGAGCATGTGAATGCGGGACTGGAGGTTGTTGTGGTCCATCTCCAGGCGACGGTGGGTCTCCATGGCCTGCTGGGCCTTCCGCTGCCGGGTTTGCAGCCGCATCTGGTAGCCCGCCATGGTGTTGGACACCCCATCCCGCTCCTCCACCAGCTTGTCCAGCTGGCCTTGGAGGCGTCCGTGTTTCTCCTCCATCTCCCGCTTCTGGGCCTCCTGCTCCAAAAGCTCCCGGGCCACGCTCTCTTCCCGGTCCATAAGCTCCTGCCCCGCCGCAGACAAAGCGGACAACAGCGCCTTTGCCTCTCCGGCGGATGCCTGTTCCAGGCGCTCCTGCTCCCGCAGCTGGGCCAGCTCCTGGTCCAGGCCGCCCACCGAGTTCATGAGGCGGCGGCTTTTCTCCTCCAGCTGTTCCAGCTGGGTTTGGCAGTCCGCCATGGCCCGTTCCACTTGCTCCAGGCGTTCCCGGCGCTGCTGCACCTGCTGGGCCAGAGAACCGGCCCGGCCCACCTGTTGCTCCAACTCGTCCTGGATGCGCTGGATGTTGTCGGTGTTGTTCTTCTGGTCCCGGCGCAGCAGTTCCAGCTGGCTCTGTCCCTGGTGCACCTGCTGCTCCAGGTCGCTCTGGGCCCGCCGAATTTCCTCGGCCTGCAACTCATGCTGCTGCATCTGCTGGGCATAGCCTTCCGCCTGCTGGTACAGCCCCTCCAGCTCCTGCCGCAGGGCCTCCCGGTGGGCGGTGGCGGTATCCAGGGCGGCTTTCAGCTGGATGCTGCTGGAGCGCAGCTGCTCCAATTGTTCCAGCCACAGGGAAATCTCCAGCCCCCGCAGCTCGTCCCGCATCACCAGATATTTCTTGGTCTTCTCCGCCTGCACCCGCAGGGGCTCCACCTGGAGTTCCAGCTCGCCGATTTTGTCGTTGATGCGCACCAGATTCTCCTCCGTGCGCTGGAGCTTCCGCTCCGCCTCCTCTTTGCGGTGGCGGTACTTGGAGATGCCCGCCGCCTCTTCAAAGACCTCACGTCGGTCCGAGCTCTTCACCGACAGAATCTCGTCAATTTTGCCCTGTCCGATGATGGAATAGCCTTCCCGACCCAGGCCGGTGTCCATAAACAGCTCATTGATATCCCGTAGGCGGCAGGAACGGCGGTTGATGTAGTACTCACTCTCCCCGGAGCGGTAGTACCGCCGAGTCACCGCCACCTCCTGCTCCTCCAGGTCCAGCAGGTGCTGGCTGTTATCCAGCACCAGCGTCACCTCTGCAAATCCCAGGCTCTTGCGCTTGGCGGTGCCGTCAAAGATGACATCCTCCATCTTGTTGCCCCGGAGGGTACGGGTGGACTGCTCCCCCATCACCCACCGAATGGCGTCGGCAATATTGGATTTTCCCGATCCGTTGGGGCCCACAATCACGGTGATATCGGCGCCAAAGGTCAACACCGTCTTCTCCGGAAAGGACTTAAACCCCTGGATCTCCAGCGCTTTTAAATACAATCCTCGCACCTCGCATAAAAGGTCTGCTTCCTGTCCTGCCCAATCCATGGATTCGCAAGACAATATGTATTGATTGTATCATTATTCCCCCCTTGTTGCAACCGTTTCCCCCGTTTTTTCTATCTCACGCCAAAGGGGTGGCCCAACCGGGCCACCCCTTTCATCTGCAAATTACCGTGCGCCGTTGAATTCATCGTAGAACCGGTCGTGCACCACCTGCACCGCCCGGTCGGCGTCGCAGCTGTCCACCAGCACAGAGACCTTGATCTCACTGGTGGAAATCATATTGATGTTGATGCCCGCATTGAACAAAGCCTCGAACATGGTGGCGGCCACGCCGGGGTTGTTGATCATGCCAGCGCCCACAATGGACACCTTGGCGATGTTGTCCGAGACGTCGATGTGGTCGAAGGCAATCACATCCCGATTCTCCTCCAGCAGCTTCTGGGCCAGCTCCATGTCGCTCTTGGCCACGGTGAAGCTGATGTCCTTGGTCTCGCTGCGGCCAATGGACTGGAGAATGATGTCCACGTTGACGTTATTGCGGGCCAGCAGAGAGAAGATTTTAAAGGCGATGCCCGGGGTGTCCTCCAGGCCAACCAGAGCCAGGCGGGCAATGTTTTTATCCTTGGCCACACCACTGATATGAGACTTTTCCATGCGCTTGACAACCTCCTTGACTTTTGTACCGGGTGCATCGGTGAAACTGGAGAGCACCTCCAGCCTGACGTCGTAGCGTTTGGCCATTTCCACCGAGCGGTTGTGCAGGACCTGAGCGCCCAGTGAGGCCAGCTCCAGCATCTCTTCATAAGTAATTTCTTCCAGCTTTCGGGCATTGGGCACCAGGCGGGGGTCAGCGGTGTACACGCCGTCCACGTCGGTGTAGATCTGGCACAGGTCAGCGTGGAGCACCGCAGCCAGCGCCACCGCCGAGGTGTCCGAGCCGCCCCGGCCCAGGGTGGTGATATCCCCGTGCTTGTTCAAGCCCTGGAAGCCAGTGACAATCACAATGCGTCGCTTATCCAGCTCCTCCAGAATGCGGTCGGGCTTCACCCGCTTGATGCGGGCGTTGGTATAGCCGGAATTGGTGTGGAATCCTGCCTGCCATCCGGTGAGGGACACCACCGGGTAGCCCATCCGCTCAATGGCCATGGCGCACAGGGCGCAGGAAATCTGCTCGCCTGTGGACAGGAGCATATCCATCTCCCGGCGGGAAGGCTCGGGATTGAGCTCCTGGGCCTTTTCAATGAGATCGTCCGTGGTGTCTCCCTGGGCGGAGAGTACCACCACCACGTTGTTCCCCTTTTTGTATGCGTCGGTGATGATGCGGGCCACATTGCGCACACGCTCCGCATTTGCCACCGAAGAGCCTCCAAATTTTTGTACGATTAATGCCATTGCACATTCAATCCTTTCGGGCTGTATTCTGCCCTATACTATGTCGATCCGGCGGGTCAGTTGAGCACACGGATAAGGGAGAGGACCTCCATCCCCTCCAGCTTGGAGCGAAGCTGCTGCTCGGTCATAGCCTGCTCGGTAATACCAGCAATCTCTCCTGACGCTCCACCGCTGCGGGCCAGCAGCTTGATCTCACCCACATGGTTGCGCAGAGCGTCTGCCCCAGCCTGGACCCGCACATAAAAGCGGCTGGCCAGCTCATCCGTGCCGCACAGTGTCTGGTCGTCGCCCTGCTCCCAGGTGACGGGGGGCCGGGTACCCTTGGACCGGGCAATATCCATCACATCTGCCACCACTGCGGAGGCGGTGGGCAGCTTACCGGCACCAGGGCCGTAGAACATGACCTCGCCCACAGCGTCTCCTTTCACCAGCACCCCATTGAACACATCCTCCACGCCAGCCAGGGGGTGGCTGCCATCCACCAGATGGGGCGCCACATAGGCGCACACCCGCCCGTCCGGCTGACACAGCGCCCGTCCCAGCAGCTTGATCTTCTTGCCTGCGCCGTCTGCATAGTCCACATCTGCCAGGGTGATGCCGGTAATGCCCTCGGTGGGGACCAGCTGGGGGTCCACATTCTTGCCAAAGGCCAGATCCGCCAAAATGCAGATTTTCCGGCAGGCATCATAGCCCAGGATATCCGCCGACGGGTCCCGTTCCGCATATCCATTCTCCTGGGCCTCCTTCAAAGCTGCCTCAAAGGAGAGCCCCGCCCCAATCATCCGGGTGAGGATATAGTTGGTGGTGCCGTTGAGGATGCCGCAGACCTCCTCCATCTGGTTGGCCGCCAGGCACATGGTCAAGGGGCGAATGACGGGAATTCCACCGCCCACGCTGGCCTCAAAGAGATAGCACACGCCCTTCTCCTGGGCCAGCCGGGTGAGATCCAGCCCGTGGCAGGCCACCAGCTCCTTGTTGGAGGTCACCACATGCTTACCTGCACTCAGGGCCCGCTGGGTAAAGTTCAGGGCCACAGTGGCCCCGCCGATGGTCTCCACCACCACGGACACCTCCGGGTCCTCCTCGATCACCGAGAAGTCCTTCACAAACGTGCCGCCATAGGGAGACTGCTCAAAGTCCCGCACGTCCAGAATGTACTTGACCTGCACTTCGTCCCCTACACTCCGGGCGATGGCATCTTTATTTTGATACAGCACCTGGGCCACCCCGGACCCCACAGTGCCATAGCCCAAAATCGCTACTTTTACCATGTTGTTCACCTCGTCTATCCTTGTCTTATCCGGCCAACACTTCACATCGCAGCACTTCCGGCAAGTCCCGCAAGGTAGCCAGCAAGTCTTCCAGCTCCATGCTCAACCCCGAGGTCTCCAGACCCAAGGTCACCGCCGCAGACTCGCCGCCTGGGATGGCCTGATTGATGGTGAGGACATTGCCCCCCCAATCTGCAAACATATTCAGCACGCCGGAAAGTGCTCCCGGCCGATTGCGCAGCAAAATCTGGATGGTGACAATCCGACCGTGGAGCATATCCCGAAACGGCCGTACCGCATCCTTATATTTGTAAAATGCACTGCGGCTGATGCCCACCCGCTGGGTGGCGGCATTCACCGTCTGTGCCTCGCCGGTCTCCAGCAATCGCTTGGCCTCCGCCACCTTCAGATAGATATCCGGCAATGCGGATGCCTCCACAATGAAATACCTGGGTCTCTGCGACATACACGGGTCCTCCTTTTGCTAAGCACATTGCTAGTGTCTTTCCATTGTGGTCTATTGTATCACGCAGATGGACAGATGGCAATTTTCTTTTCTTCGCATTTTGCACAAAATTATTCCATATGTTTACATATTTTTGCACGCAATGAGAAAACATGCACAAAAAGACTCCCCAGAACATCCGGGGAGTCTTTTTCACAGGGGAATCCGCTCAGGATTCTGAGTCCTGAGAAGCACCAGGTTTGTCCTCATTTCCGTCCTCACCAGGTTTCGGAGTCGCCGATGGGTCGGTGGGTTCATCCGAGGTGGAAGGCTCAGGATCAGAGGGCGTGCTGCTATTGTGCACAGTACACTGACCGTTGCCCTGCACCGTGGACAACAGAGCGCCGGTGTCCAGGATATAGGAGCCAGACTCATTGTGCCGGGTATAGTCCACCAGTGTCACGGTCTTGACCGAGCTGGCAGGACAGTAGGGGCCGGCCAGATGGTAGCCTCCAGAGGAGGAGCCCTCCGTGCAAATGTCCACCGCCACATGGCAGGTGCAGTACTGGCTGGGCACATCGCTGTTGAGCAGCGTCATATTCTGAACTCGACTGCCCCGGACGTCCATGGAGCAGCTGTCGGTGGCCAGATTTCCGCAGTCCTTACAGATGCTCACTGTCACCAGGCCAGAGGGTTTGGTAAAGTCCTCTCTGGGCAGGTTCTCGTGAACACGGCTCATGACCTTCTGCCACAGGAGGGTGGACGGGCTGGGCCACATGGATTTCATGACGTCGTTGTTGGGATAGCCAATCCAAACCGCAGCAGTGTAGTGCTTGGTGTAACCCACGAACCACTGGTCTCTGGAGCTATCAGTGGTACCCGTCTTACCAGCCACCAGCTGGCCGGAAATGCGGGCCGCAGTACCTGTACCGCTGCTGACCACGTTGGTAAGCAGCTGGTTGATATAGTAGGTGGTACGTGGTTCCAGAATATGCTCGGTGGAGGGCTTGTTATCAAGGACCACATTGCCGTCATGGTCCTTCACCGTCAAATAGGTGGTAGCTTCGGTAAAGGCACCGTCCCGGGGGAAGGTGGCATAGGCAGCCGCCATCTCAAAGGTGGAGATACCCTTGGTCAGACCACCAATGGCCAGGGGGCTCATGTCAATATCGGACTTGACCTCTCCGTTCTCCAAAACCATGCGATCTACCATGGTAGAGATCTTGAACTTTTCTGTCATATATTCATAGGAGGTCTGGAATCCCAGCTTCTCCAGAACATTGGCAGACACGGTGTTAATAGACTCTGTAACACCTTCCAGCACCGTGGTCAGGCCTCGGTACTTCACCGGGTAGTTTTGCAGCCAGTAGGAGCCCATCCACCGTGGCACATCGTCGGTGACGGTGTTGGGGGTGATGAGGTTCTCCTCAATGGCAGGGGCATACACCGAGAGGGGCTTGATGGACGAACCGGGCTGACGCACCGTATCCGTGGCGTAGCTCCAGCCTCGGTTGATGGTCTTTTCTCCCACGTCGCCGCCAATGGCCACCACATATCCGGTGTCATTATCCACCACGGTAATGCCAGACTTCATCTCTTGGCCAGTTTTGGAGACATAGTTGAGGTTGCTCTTATCGTTGTACACCTCGTCCACAGCTGCCTGTACGTCAGGGTCATAGGGCACGATGATCTCCAGGCCGCCGCTGTACACCATCTTGGTGACCACCTCATAGGATAGGCCGGTCTGTTCCATCAGGTCCTCGGTGACCTCGTCGATCACCGCCTCCACATACCAGGAATAGATGGTCTTGGTGCTGGTGTTGGCGTTGTTGTACTCCTCCTGCTTCTCCTCATCCCAGTCAGTGCGGAACACCAGCTTCTCAGCCTTGGCCTGCTCCGCCTCCTCCTTGCTGATGGCTTTGTCACCCAGCACGTCCTTCTTGGTCATCTGGTCCAGGATGAGCTCCTGTCGGGCCTTGTTGTAGTCCCGGGCAGTCCATACCTTGCCATCGTCAAAGCTGTTCTTGGCACCGCACTCAGAACACACATCATCCTTGGTCAGAGAGTAGTTCTTCTTGCAGTTGGTGCACTGATAACGGGTCACTTCCAGAGTGGAATAGGGGCTGTACAGGGAGGGGTTGTTGGTGATGCCGGCCAGGCTGGCGCACTCGGCCAAGGACAGCTCGGACACATCCTTGCCAAAGTACATCTGAGAGGCAGACTGGACACCGTAGCATCCCTGTCCCAGGAAGATTTCATTGAGATAATAGGTAATGATATCTTCCTTGGAGTAGTTTTTCTCCAGCTCCAGGGCGGTAAATATCTCCAAAATCTTACGCTTGACGGTGACATCATCGTAATCCGTGATGTTCTTCACCAGCTGCTGGGTCAGGGTGGAACCGCCGAAGGTGTTTCTCATGCCGATGAACATGTTCACAAATGCACCGGCTGTGCGGTACCAGTCCACACCGTTATGCTCCCAGAACCGCTTATCCTCTACGGCCACCACAGCATTGACAAGGTCCTGAGGAATTTCGTCATAGTCTACCCACTGGCGGTTTTCTGCGCCCACCAAGGTCTGTAGGTCCACCAGCTGTCCGTTGTCGTCCTCGTACTTGATGACAGAGTTCTCGTTGATGGTGTACGCAGACAGGTCCAAGGTCGCCTCAGGAATGATGACATTGGTGATATACACCGCAGCATAGCAGGCCATGAATGCACTGGTGACAATACCGATCAGCAGCAGGGTGCCCAGCACCTTTCCCACACGCATGGCAATTTCTGACCTCTTGGTTGGGGTCTTCTTATGGGGTCGATGGTCGTCCCGACTGGAACTCTCTCCCCCGCTTCTCTCCGGACTTGCTCCACGGGTCTGGGATGTGTCGTGCCGACGCCTGGGTCTACGTTCCGAAGAGGGTCGATTTCGATTCATCTCTGACATAATGGGTACCTCCGATGTATTGGGGCGAAACACGCCCATCTTGTCTTGCTTTTTCATGTTTCTGCAACTTATTGCCGTCTAAATTCGGTATTTTTCAGCAAATTTTTCTGGAATTTTTTGCATACAAACCGAATTGACTCCTGATATTATAGCACACGCCCCCTGCTTTGTCCACCCTGCCCCCTGAGCCGCCCCCCAGACTTCGATTTTCTTTTCTCAATTCTCCCCCTTGCATTTTCGCCCCGTTGCAGTTACAATAAAGCCAGCGAAAGACATTCGCCCGAAAACGCCCTAAGGAGGACTTATAGGCATGAGCGAAGAATACGGACCTGATTTCGTCACCGTTACCGATGAGGACGGCAACGAATTTGAATTGGAACATCTGGGCACACTGGAGTATCGGGACAACACCTATATGGCCTTTGTCCCTGCTGACATGGACGAGGACGACGAGGACTTCGGCCTGATTCTCCTGCGGGTCGCCGAGGAGAATGGGGAGCAGATTCTGGCCGACATTGACGACCAGGAGGAGCTGGACCAGGTTTATGAGCAGTTTATGACCCAGCTGTTCAACGAGGACGACGAGGACGCCCAGTAATCTTTTGTAAACATTCCCTGCCTTGTCTCGTGACCACCTTTTTAAAACCCACATCTCTTAAACGGGATGTCCCCTCATCTGGCGGATCGCAGGCCTCCCGGACCTCTTCGGAGTGTTTGGACGTTGGAAGTGAGGAAACCGGATGGAGACAACCCACCTGCATTTGCGTGCAGGTTTTTAATTGGGTGGCACGGCTATGGCGGGGCCCTTTGATGACTCAGGCGATGCAGAGCAAATCTGCATCGCCTTTTTCCTTGTGACAATTTCCGATTTTTTCTTGCATACGCCAGCCCCACGTGGTATAATATGCCCGTTCGGCACATCTCTCAGACGTGGTGTGCCGATCTTCCCGCTGGGGATACCACTGAATACTGAGAGGATTGATACCATGAGTGCATCCAGAGAGAAGAAGCAGCGTCAGACCGTTGCGCCTTCTGACAAGAACTCCAAAGCCTATTCCGAACAAGCTGCCTACAAGCGCAAGGTCCGCACCTACACCGCCATCGGTGTTGTGGTGGCAATCTTGATAGCTGCCCTTATCACTTGGAATTCTGGCTTTTTCCAGCGCCGGGCCACTGCTGCCACCATCGGTGACTCCAAGGTAAGCGTCTCCGAGCTGGGTTACTACTATTATAATATCCGCTACATGTACGCCTACTACTACCGCGCCGTGGACCCCAACACTCCCGATGATGAGCAGATGTACAACGAGGACGAGGATAAGACCTACCGTGACTTCTTCCTGGAGTCCGCTCTGAGCCAGGCCCAGAACGACAAGGCCCTGTATGACGCCGCTGTGAAGGCTGGCTACTCCAAGTCCGACATTCAGGAAGACCTGGACGAGCGCATCGCCTCCACGAAGAACGCCGCCAAGTCCTCCGCCGTGTCCTACAACGCCTATCTCCAGTCTGTCTATGGTGAGTACATCACCCCCGGTGTCTTTGAAGACCTGGAAGCCCGTTCTCTGCTGGCCACCAAGTACTACAACGATGTCTATACCGACACCAAGGACTCCTTCACCGAGACCGATCTGAACGATTACTACAAAGAGAACAAGGACGATGCCGATACCTTTAAGTACTCCTACCTGTACTTCAAGGCCGACGAGGTGAAGGACACCGATGACGAGGGCAACACTCGCACCAACGAAGAGGTCACCAAGCTGAAAAAGGAGGCCATGGACGCTGCCAAGGCCAAGGCCGACGAGGCTCTGGCCGCTTATCAGGATGGCACCGATGTGACCAAGCTCATCGCACAGACCTCTCCCAGCAACTCCGCTGACCACACCACTGTGGTGGGTGCCTCCTCCCTGTCCAGCATCTACAAGGATCAGCTGCTGAAGCTGGAAAAGGACAAGGGCGCCGTGGTGGAGAATACCGATGCCGGTTACTATGTGGTGATCTTCCACGACCGCTACCAGGACAAGACCACCCCCGCCACCATCCGTGACATTCTCATCAACGCTGAGACCACCAAGGACGAGGATGGCAACACCGAGGCTCCCACCCAGGAGGCTTGGGATGCCGCCAAGGCCAAGGCCGATGAGGTTATGGCTAAATGGGAGGAGAGCGACAAGACCGCTGAGGCCTTCGGTAAGCTGGCTGAGGAGTACTCCGCAAGCTCCACGGCCGCCAACGGCGGTGTGACCACCGGTGTGAAGCCCGACACCCTCAACGACGACCGCAACACCTGGCTGTTTGACGAGGAGCGCACTGCTGGCGATGTGACCATGGTGCGTCATCAGGACAACCCCGGCTCCACCACCGCCTACTTTGGCTACCACATCTCCTACTTCCAGGAGTGGGAAGAGGAGTCCTGGAAGCAGACCGTCCGTGCTGCTCTGACCAAGGACGCCATGACCGACTGGTCTGACGAACTGCTGGGCGGTGATGCTTACGCCACTGCTCTGGCCGATGGTGCCAAGTACTTCGGCTACTAATTTTACCGAATCCCAAAATTTCCCCGGCGTATTCTGATACGCCGGGGAAATTTTAAGTTTTGAAAAGGAGGTAACCATGGAAGACCAATTTATTCGAACCCGTATGCTGTTGGGAGACGCCGCCATCGAGCGGTTACAGCACAGCCATGTGGCCGTGTTCGGCCTGGGTGGAGTGGGCAGTTGGTGCGCAGAAGCCCTGTGCCGGTCCGGAGTAGGAGAACTGACCCTCATTGATCTGGACGACCTGTCTGTGAGCAACATCAACCGCCAGGCCTTCGCCCTCCACTCCACAGTAGGGTTGAAAAAAGCGGAGGCTGCTGCCCTCCGCTTGGCTGATATCTCCCCTGCCTGCCGACTCCACCCCATGGCCGCCCGATACGAGGCCCAGACCCGGGAGGCGTTTTTCCAACACTCCTACGACTGTATCGTGGATGCCATTGACTTGGTGTCCTGCAAATTAGACCTCATTGAGACCGCTCACACCCGGAACATCCCCATCATCTCCGCCATGGGCACCGGAAACAAGCTGGACGCCCAGCAACTGCGCATTGCAGACCTGTCCAAGACCGAGGGCTGTCCCTTGGCCCGGGTGGTGCGAAAAGAATTGAAAGCCCGGGGGATTGTCCACCACCCTGTGGTGTTCTCCCCCGAGCTTCCCTCTCGTGCCCACGACGGGACGGAGACCCCTCCGCCCGGCCGCCGTTCCATCCCCGCCAGCTCCATATGGGTGCCTGCCAGCGCAGGCCTGTTGCTGGCCCAGTGGGTGATCTCCTACCTCACCGACGAGAAAACCGCTCACTGACCCGCCGGACAACCCAGCTGGCCAGGATGCCGCAGCAGGTTCCGATCACGGCTCCCGCCAACACATCGGTGGGAAAGTGCACCCCCACATACAACCGGGATAACCCCATCAGGGCCGCAGCCGTCAGGGCTGCGGCCTTTGCCCATTTGGGCTTCACGGTGAGAAACAGCGCCACGCCAAAGGCAAAGGCCGCTGTGGTGTGTCCCGACGGAAAGGAATTGGGGTCAGAGCTGGTGACCAGGCACACAAAGTCCTCCATGACCACCCAGGGCCTGGGCCTAGTGATCAGCGGCTTGATGGTCAGGTTGGTCACCACCGCCCCAAACGCCAGGGCGGTCAATGCGGTGGCACCTGCCTTTCTGGTCTGGCGAAATGCCAACAGCAGCAGGGCCACGGCGATAAAGCACAGGCCGCCATTGCCCAGATTGGTATAGAACATCACAAGAGGGTCCAGCCAGGTCGTACGCAGGTGTTGGGCAATCCACCACAGGGCCCCCTCATCAAATTGTTGTATCAACTCCAGCACAGCTGTACTCCTTCCCTTGACCCAGAGGTCAAGCATATTGTATAATTGTTGTAAGGCAAAATATGGTCTATTCTACTGTATTTTGTCCAGATATGCAAGAAGATTTCCAAGTGATCTTTTGAGGTGAGTGTGATGAAGCAAATGCTCTGCCTGTCCCACACCCCATGGCAGGCTCGCCCCAACCGCACCCAGCAGCTGCTGGCCCGGATGAATGACATCCAGATTCTCTTTTTTGAGCCTCCCGTCCCCCGTGGGATGCCCGCCCCCAAGCAGGGCCGCAAGATGCGTCCCCATATCACGGTGTACACCCTTCCCGCCCCCATGTTCGCCCGGTGGAACCATCCCTCCATGCAGCGGAGAGACCAACAGAGATGGGCCAGTTTTATGGAAAACGTTCTGACTCATCACCATTTCCGGGAGCCGGTTCTGTGGTGTACCAGCCCGGAACAGACTTTACATCTCGATCACCTGGCTTACAGCGGCCTGGTATATGACTGCTACCGGGAGTGGGACGAGCGGTATCTGGACCAGGAGAGCGATCTCACCTGTCACGCCGATGTGGTGTTTGCCGCCTCACCCGGATTGGTCCAGCGTCTCTCCCCCTGCAATGACAGTGTGCACCTGCTGCCCAACGGCGTCAACGACCGCATGTTCACCCGCCCCGGACTCACAGTACCTCTCTGTTTGTCCCAGCTGCGCTCTCCCATTCTGGGCCGGGTTGGGGATATCAACAGCCGGATTGAATTGGAGCCTATGCTCCGGGCCGCCCACTCCCACCCGGAGTGGACCTTCCTGCTCATGGGCCGGGTCACTCCTGCCGTGCGGGGTCGCCTGCGACACTATTCCAACATCGTCCTCACCGGCCCTGTCAACCCGGTGGAACTGCCTGACTACCTGTTTGCCTGTAATGTCCTCTTCGACCTGTTCCACACCGACTCCAAAGGCAGCGATATCATCCCCTCTCGCATGTACGAATACCTGGCCTCTGGAAAGCCCATTGTCACCATGATTGACCCAGATCAGGTGGAGCCCTTCCCCGACGTGGTGTACACCGCCTACGATTCTGCGGGGTTTGTGCGACGCTGTCGCCGAGCGCTGGAGGAGGAGTCCTCCCTGGCATCTCCCCGCAGACAGAACTATGCCCACAACGCTTCCTGGGCCAGCCGTGCCAAGGAAGCCCTGGAAATTCTGGACCGGGCCGGGTTATTCTAACCAGCCCTTACAGACTCCGCAGGCCATCCATTGTATAAGCTAACAAAAAAATTTTTTTGCCTTGATTTGCCCCCTCGTTTGTGTATAGAATAAAGATACTTTTTGTAGAGAGGTGTTGCCCTGTGAAGGCCGAGCATTTTTCTGTTGCATCCGGTATGTCTCAGGGCATCTCTGCGTCCAAATTCCGCCCATAATCCAAACAGGCCGACTACACTTTCGTGGTTGGCCTGTTTGATTTTTGGCATGTGTTTTGTAAAGGAGAATGGAACAATGAATAAAAAAGTTGCAGTTATCATGGGTTCTGACTCGGATTGGCCCGTGGTGAAGGGTGCCTGTCAACAGCTTGCCCACTATGGCATTCCCTATGAGGCCCACATCATGAGCGCCCATCGCACCCCTGTCCAGGCTGCTGAGTTTGCCCGTTCCGCCCGTCAAAATGGCTTTGGTGTAATCATCTGCGCTGCCGGAATGGCCGCTCACCTGGCCGGTGCTTTCGCCGGAAATTCCACCCTCCCCGTCATCGGCATTCCCCTGAAGGGCGGCGCTGTGGACGGCCTGGACGCTCTGCTGGCCACCGTGCAGATGCCCAGCGGTATCCCTGTTGCCACCGTGGCCCTCAACGGCGCCAAGAACGCCGCCGTGCTGGCCGCTCAGATCCTGGCTGTGTCCGACGACGAGCTGGCCTCCCGCCTGGACGCCGACCGGGACATTATGGCCGCTCAGATTGCCGCCAAGGAGGACAAGCTCCAGCAGGAACTGGCTGAACTGTAATTTCATTCACTTCGACATAGAGAAAGGACGAAACATCATGAACAAACTGGAACAGCTGTATGAAGGAAAGGCCAAGAAGGTTTTCGCCACCGAGGACCCCGATATCGTGATCGTCTCCTACAAGGACGACGCCACCGCCTTTGACGGCGCCAAGAAGGGCACCATCCTGGGCAAGGGCGCCATCAACAACCAGATGAGCAACTTCCTCATGTCCCAGCTGGAAAAGGCCGGCGTTCCCACCCACTTGGTGGAGGAGCTCAGCGAGCGCGAGACCGCCGTGAAGAAGGTTTCCATCGTCCCCCTGGAGGTCATCATCCGCAACATCTCCGCCGGCTCCTTCGCCAAGCGCTACGGCGTGGAGGAAGGCATCGTGTTCGACCAGCCCACCATCGAGTTCTCCTACAAGAACGATGATCTCCACGACCCCCTCATCAACGACTACCACGCTGTGGCTCTGAAGCTGGCCACCTGGGAGGAGATCGAGCAGATCAAGACCTATGCCTTCGCCGTCAACGAGTTCTTGAAGAAGACTCTGGCCGAGTGCGGCGTGACCCTGGTGGACTTCAAGCTGGAGTTCGGCAAGACCTCCGACGGCACCATCGTCCTGGCCGACGAGATCAGCCCCGACACCTGCCGCTTCTGGGACTCCAAGACCGGTGAGAAGCTGGACAAGGACCGTTTCCGCCGTGACCTGGGCAACGTGGAGGGCGCTTATCAGGAGATGAGCCGCCGCCTCATGGGCAAGTAATTTTCTAGGAGGAACAGCATGGGAGGCTTTTTTGGCGCCGTCTCCAAGCGGGACGTCACTCTTGATATCTTTTTCGGCGTGGACTACCACTCTCACCTGGGCACTCGTCGGGGCGGCATGATCATTCATGACGCCGCCGACGGCTTCCAGCGTCAGATCCACTCCATTGAAAACACCCCCTTCCGCACCAAGTTCGAGAAGGATCTCCAAGACTTTCACGGCTGCAGCGGCATTGGCTGCATCAGCGACACAGACCCCCAGCCCCTGCTGGTTCGCTCCCACCTGGGTCTGTACGCCATCACCACCGTGGGTGTCATCACCAACACCGACCAGCTGGTGGCCCAGCACTTCTCCACCCCCGGCCACCAGTTCATGGCCATGAGTTCCGGCAAGGTCAACTCCACCGAGCTCACCGCCGCCCTCATCAACCAGAAGACCAACCTCATTGACGGCATCTGCAACGCCCAGGAGCTCATTGAAGGGTCCATGACCCTGCTCATCCTCACCGAGCACGGCGAGATTATCGCCGCCCGGGACCGTCTGGGCCGTCTGCCCGTCCTCATCGGTAAGGACCCCGAGGGACACTGTGTGTCCTTCGAGTCCTTCGCCTACCACAAGCTGGGCTATGAGGATGCCTATGAGCTGGGCCCCCGTGAGATCGTGCGGGTCACCGCTGACGGCTTTGAGACCCTGGTCCCCGCTGGCGAGGAGATGAAAATCTGCTCTTTCCTGTGGACCTATTACGGCTACCCCAACTCCAACTATGAGGGGGTCAACGTAGAGGTCATGCGCTACCGCAACGGCGAGACCATGGCCCGGGACGAAGCAGCCCGGGGCGTCATGCCCGACGTGGACTTTGTAGCCGGCGTGCCCGACTCCGGTGTGCCCCACGCCATCGGCTACGCCAACCAAAGCGGCAAGCAGTTTGCCCGTCCCTTCGTGAAATACACCCCCACCTGGCCCCGCTCCTTCATGCCTGCCAATCAGGAAGTGCGCAACCAGGTGGCCAAGATGAAGCAGATTCCTGTGCCTGAGCTCATTCAGGACAAGAAGCTTCTGTTCGTGGACGACTCCATCGTCCGTGGCACCCAGCTGCGGGAGACCGTGGACTTCCTCTACGAATCCGGGGCCAAGGAAGTGCACATGCGCTCTGCCTGCCCCCCCATCATGTACAGCTGCAAGTATCTGAACTTCTCCCGGGGCAACTCCGACATGGACCTGCTGGCCCGGCGCACCATCCAGGAGCTGGAGGGCGACGAAGGTCAGAAGCACCTGGAGGAGTACGCCGACGCCAATACAGAGCGTGGCCAGTGTATGCTCAAGGCCATCTGTGAGAAGATGGGCTTTGACTCCCTGGGCTATCAGTCCCTGGACGGCCTGCTGGAGTCCATTGGTCTGGATCGTGACAAGGTGTGCACCTACTGCTGGAACGGAAAGGAGTAATCTTCATGAATCATTCTGACTCTCACTCTGCTTCCTACGCCGCCGCTGGTGTAGACGTTACCGCCGGTTACGAGGCGGTACGCCGCATCAAGCCCATGGTGGAATCCACCTACATCCCCGGGGTCATGGGTACCCTGGGTGGCTTTGGCGGCATGTTTGCCCCCGACATGAGCGGCATGAAGAAGCCCGTGCTGGTGTCCGGCACCGACGGCGTAGGCACCAAGCTGAAGCTGGCTTTTCTCATGAACAAGCACGACACTGTGGGCATCGACTGCGTGGCCATGTGCGTCAACGACATCATCTGCGGCGGCGCTATGCCCCTGTTCTTCCTGGACTACATCGCCTGCGGCAAGAACGACCCCGCCCGCATCGCTGACATTGTCACCGGCATCACTGAGGGCTGCCGCCAGGCCGGCTGCGCCCTGGTGGGCGGCGAGACCGCCGAGATGCCCGGCTTCTACCCCGTGGACGAGTACGACCTGGCTGGGTTCTCCGTGGGCATGGTGGACGAGGAGAAGATCATTGACGGCAAGTCCCTGGCTGAGGGTGACGTGCTCATCGGTCTGGCCTCCTCTGGCGTCCACTCCAACGGCTTCTCCCTGGTTCGTAAGGTCTTCGACGTGGAGCACGCCGACCTCACCACCCCCATGGATGAACTGAACGGAAAGAGCCTGGGCGAGGCCCTGCTGGAGCCCACCCGCATCTATGTCAAGGCCGTGAAGGCCGTGCTGGGCGCTGGCGTGGATGTCCACGCCGTCAGCCACATCACCGGCGGCGGCTTCTATGAGAATGTGCCCCGCATGATGGTGGACGGCCTTACCGCCCAGATCAAGCTGGACTCCTTCCCCACCCTGCCCATCTTCTCCCTCATCCAGAAGGCAGGCAACATCCCCGCTCGGGACATGTACAACACCTTCAACATGGGCATCGGCATGATTCTGGCTGTCCCCGCCGCTCAGGCACAGGCCGCTCTGGACGCCCTGGCCGCAGCTGGCGAGACCGCCTACCAGATCGGCAGCGTGGTCGCTGGCGAGGCTGGCGTGGAGCTGGTATAACTCATGGGAAAGCGTATTGCCGTTTTGGTGTCCGGTGGCGGCACCAACCTGCAAGCCCTCATTGACGCCCAGGCCCGGGGTGAGCTGGGCGGCGGCACCATTGCCGCCGTCATCTCCTCCAAGGCTGGGGTATACGCTCTGGATCGGGCAGAGAAAGCGGGGATTCCCCACTACGTCATCCCCCGCAAGGAGTATTCCTCCAACCAGGCCATGACCCAGGCTCTGGTGTCCAAGCTCAAAGACCTGGACATTGACCTGGTGGTGCTGGCAGGATTTATGATCATTCTCACCGAAGAGATGGTGCAGGCCTACCCCAACGCCATCTTGAACGTCCACCCCGCCCTCATTCCCTCCTTCTGCGGAGAGGGATGCTACGGCCTCCACGTCCACGAAAAGGCCCTGGAGTATGGGGTGAAGGTGTCCGGTGCCACCGTCCACTTTGTCTCGGAGGAGTGCGACGGCGGCCCCATCGTACTGCAAAAAGCCGTGGCTGTGGAGGAGGGGGACACCCCCGAGACCTTGCAGCATCGCATCATGGAGCAGGCCGAGTGGCACATCCTGCCTCAGGCCGTCTCCCTGTTCTGCCAAGACCGTCTGCGTGTCGAGGGCCGAGTGGTCCACATTCTGCCCCCGCAAGCTTGACAAAGGCGCTCAGGGCATGATATAGTTAACAGGCTATATGACTGACGGAAGTGGGTTGACCACAGGGAGTATAGCCGTAGAAATGCCGACCGTCTGGGCGCACCTATTTTGTGGATAGGTGCGCCCTTTTTTCTTTGACCAACACTTTGAGGAGGTACCACTATGACAACTTTGGATCTGTGCCAGGAGCTGTCCCGTAACCCCTACCCCGGCCGAGGCATCGTGCTGGGCCGCACCGCTGACAACCGCCATGCGGTGATCGCCTACTTCATCATGGGCCGCAGTGAAAACAGCCGCAACCGCATCTTCGAGGAGACGGACGACGGCATCCGCACCCGGGCCTATGACGAGAGCAAGATGACCGACCCCTCCCTGATCATCTATCACCCCGTGCGCCAGGTGGGCGAGGACACCATTGTCACCAACGGCGACCAGACCGACACCATCCAGCAGGGCCTGCTGGCCGGCAAGACCTTTGCCGAGTCCCTGCGCTCCCGCTGCTTCGAGCCCGATCCCCCCAACTACACCCCTCGCATCTCCGGTCTGCTCCTCAAGGACGGCAGCTACAAGCTGTCCATCCTGAAGTCCGCCTACGGCAACCCCGACTGCAACCTGCGCTACTTCTACGAGTACGACGCCCCCCTGCCCGGCACCGGACACTTCATCCACACCTACCAGGAGAACCTGGACCCCCTGCCCTCCTTCGAGGGTGAGCCCCGTCTGGTAGCCATCACCGCCCCCGACGCCGAGACCCTGGCCGGGGACCTGTGGCTGTCCCTCAACGACGAGAACAAGGTCTCCCTCTTCGTCCGCTACATCGACCTGGAGACCGGAGACACCGAGACTTCCATCATCAACAAACACTGGGAGGTTTAAATCATGCGCGAACTGGAACTGAAATACGGCTGTAACCCCAACCAAAAGCCCGCCCGCATCTACATGGATGAGGGTGAGCTGCCCCTCACCGTCCTCAACGGCAAGCCCGGCTACATCAACTTCATGGACGCCCTCAACTCCTGGCAGCTGGTGAAGGCCCTGAAGAAGGCCACTGGCCTGCCCGCCGCCGCCTCCTTCAAGCATGTCTCCCCCGCCGGCGCTGCTTTGGGCACCCCCCTCACCGACGTGGAGAAGCAGATCTACTTCGCCGACGGCTTTGACACCTCCCCCATCGCCTGCGCCTACATCAAGGCCCGTGGTGCGGACCGTCTGTGTTCCTATGGCGACTGGGCCGCCCTGTCCGACGTGTGCGACGAGGCCACCGCCCGGTTCCTGGCCATGGAGGTTTCCGACGGCATCATCGCCCCCGGCTACACCGACGAGGCCCTGGCCATTCTCAAGACCAAGAAGAAGGGCAACTACAACGTAGTGCAGATCGACCCCAACTACGAGCCCTCCCCCATTGAGACCCGCCACATCTACGGCATCACCTTCCAGCAGGGCTACAACAACTTCGAGATCAACGAGAGCCTGCTGGACAACATCGTCACCGAGAACAAGGAGCTGCCCGAGGCCGCCCGCCACGACCTGCTCCTGGCCCTGCTGACTCTGAAGTACACCCAGTCCAACTCCGTGTGCTACGTCAAGAACGGCCAGACCATCGGCGTGGGCGCCGGACAGCAGAGCCGTATCCACTGCACCCGTCTGGCTGGCTCCAAGGCGGACAACTGGATGCTGCGCCAGCACCCCAAGGTTCTGGGCCTCCAGTTTGTGGACAACATCCGCCGTCCCAACCGGGACAACGCCATCGACGTGTACATCTCCGACGAGTACGAGGATGTGCTGGCCGAGGGCGTGTGGCAGGAGACCTTCAAGGTCAAACCCGAGCCCCTGACCCGGGAGGAGAAAAAGGCCTGGATTGCCCAGATGCATGGCGTGTCCGTGGGCTCCGACGCCTTCTTCCCCTTCGGCGACAACGTGGAGCGGGCCCGCAAGTCTGGCGTGGAGTACATCGCCCAGCCCGGCGGCTCCATCCGGGACGACAACGTCATCGAAACCTGCAACAAGTACGGCATCGTCATGGCCTTCACCGGCATGCGCCTGTTCCACCACTAAGAGGAGGGTCACCCCATGAGAGTACTCGTAGTGGGCAGCGGCGGCCGGGAGCACGCCATCTGCTGGAAGCTGGCCCAGTCCCCCAAGGTCACTGAGCTGTTCTGCGCCCCCGGCAATGCTGGCATTGCCCAGCTGGCCACCTGTGTGGATGTCAAGGCCACCGATGTTCCCGGCATGGTAGCTTGGGCCAAGGAAAATAAAATGGATTTCGTCATGGTTGCTCCCGACGATCCCCTGGCCATGGGCATGGTGGACGCCCTGGAGGAGGCGGGCATCCCCGCCTTCGGCCCCCGGGCCAACGCCGCCATCATCGAGGCCAGCAAGGCCTTCTCCAAGGAGCTGATGGCCAAGTACCACATCCCCACCGCTGCCTATGCCACCTTCACCGAGCTGGACAAGGCTCTGGCCTACATTGAAGAGCAGGGCGCTCCCATCGTGGTAAAGGCCGACGGCCTGGCCCTGGGCAAGGGCGTGGTGGTAGCCGCCACCGTAGAGGAGGCCAAACAGGCCGCCACCGAGATGATGGCAGACAAGAAGTTCGGCGAGTCTGGCTCCACCGTGGTCATCGAGGAGTGCATGGTGGGCCCCGAGGTCACCGTGTTGGCCTTTGCCGACGGCAAGCATGTGGTGCCCATGCCCGCCAGCCAGGACCACAAGCGGGCCTTTGACGGCAACCAGGGCCCCAACACCGGCGGCATGGGCGCCATCTCTCCCCCTCCCCAGTACACCCCTGAGATTGCCAAGCAGTGCATGGAGGAGATTTTCCAGCCCACCATTGACGCCCTCCAGGCAGAGGGCCGCCCCTTCCACGGGGTCATCTACTTTGGCCTCATGCTCACCCCCAAGGGCCCCCGGGTGGTGGAGTACAACGCCCGCTTCGGTGACCCCGAGTGCCAGGTGGTGCTCTCCCTGCTGGACACCGATTTGATGGATGTGCTCCAGGCCTGTGTGGACGGTACCCTGGACCAGCTGGACATTCAGTGGAAGAAGGAGGCCGGGTGCGTACTGGTGCTGGCCTCCGGTGGCTATCCCCTGGACTACAAGAAGGGTTACCCCATCTCCGGGCTGGAAGAGGCGGGCCAGACCTCCGTGGTGTTCCACGCTGGCACCGCCCTGAAAGACGGCCAGTATGTCACCAACGGCGGCCGCGTGCTGGGTGTCACCACCACCGCCCCCACCCTGGAAGAGGCCATTGCCAAAGCCTATGAGGCAGGCAAGCACATCTCCTTTACGGACATGCACTTCCGCACCGACATTGGACACGCATTTTAAGGAGCGTTTTCTATGATTACCTTGGCCCAGCGCATCACGGAATTGCGCACTCAGAAGGGCATGAGCCGCCCGGAGCTGTCTCTGGCCCTGGGCCTGCCCAAAACCGCCGTAGAGAAGTTCGAGACGGGGCGTCAGACCCCCACCCAGGAGCAGCAGAAGAAGGTGGCCGCCTATTTTGGCGTATCTCTCTTCTACCTCCGAGGGGAGAGCAATGACCCCACCACCCAGGATAGCTGGATGAATGGGGTAATTCCGGACGATGACCCCGCCCCCTATCTTCCACCCCAACCCAAGCGGGCCCCGGCGGTCCGTCCCTCCCCTGTGAAGGAGGGCTCCATGCTGGACCCCATTCTGAAAAGTGCTGGCTTCCAGCAGGCCGTCCACGACGCTGTGGTGGATGTGCTCCGCTCCAAAGAGGGACAGCAGCTGCTGGAACAGGCAGTCGCCCGTTACCTGCGCAAATAACCAGATAAAAAACATGGACCAGGATGTTCTCTCACATCCTGGTCCATGTTTTTTCTTATAACAGCGGCGCAAACACCTGCAAGATCTCCCGTCCCAAACGGCGGTAGTAGGGCACGCTCTTGCACTGCTCCAACGTCACCGCCACGCTCTTATCCTGAGTACTCAAAAAGTCGTCCCGGATGTGGTGGACGGTGGGGGTGCCGTACAGGAGCACCCCGTTTTCAAAGTGCAGAAACATGCTGCGGTAGTCCATATTCACGGTGCCCACCGTGGCATAGCAGTCATCCACCACAAAGTTTTTGCTGTGAATGAAGCCGGGGGTGTACTCGTAGATTTTCACCCCTGCCTCCAGAAGCTCATCGTAGTGGGCCCGGGTCACCTCAAACACCGTCTTCTTGTCCGGGATATGGGGGGTGATGATGCGCACATCCACCCCGGACTTTGCGGCGGTGGTGAGGGCCACCGTCATGGAGTAGTCAATGACCAGGTACGGCGTGGTGATGTACACATACCGCTTGGCCCGGTTGATGAGGTTGAGGTACACCGACAGTCCCACCGGCTCATTATCCCAGGGGCAGTCCTGGTAGGGCTGCACATAGCCCACCTCGCTCCACGCCGAGGGCTCCGGCCGGTAGCCGTCAAAGTCCTCCGCACTGTTCTCAGTGAAGTCCCACATGGACAGGAACGACACGGTCATGGACCACACCGCATCCCCCTCCAGGCGGATGGCGGAGTCCTTCCAGTGGCCGAACCGGGACTTGACGTTGATATACTCGTCGGCCATGTTAATGCCCCCGGTGAAGGCCACCGTTCCGTCGATGATCATATACTTCCGGTGGTCCCGGTTATTCTGCCGCAGGGACACCACCGGGAGAATACGGTTGAACACCCGGCACTGGATACCCAGCTTTTCCAACCGCTCCGGATAGTCCGCCGGGAGGGTGAAGATGGACCCCACGTCGTCGTAGATGACCCGGACCTCTACCCCCTGCTGCACCTTCACTTGCAGCACATCCAGGATGGAGTTCCAAAGCTTCCCCTCTTCAATGATAAAATACTCGATGAAGATATACCGCTTGGCGCCCCACAGGGCGGCCAGAATGTCGCTGTAACAGTTGTCCCCCAGGGGATAGTAGTGGCTCCTAGTGTTGCCGTACACGGGACAGTGGGCCACCTGCTCCAGGTAGTTGGCCATACACGCCGTATCCGAGCCAATGAGCTGGGTCATAGCCCCAGAGCGGTGGCACTCCTCCCCTAGATTCTGGCAGATTTTGTCCTCCATGATGCGCAGACGCTTCTGGTTGAAGTTGGACAGGTGGTTTCCGCCCAGGAGCAGATAGGCCAGCGACCCGAAGGGCATCAGTCCCAGAACCATGATGATCCAGCTGATTTTATACCCTGGGTTACTCTTACTGGCCACAATCCACACCACCACCAGGATAGACAGGACCAAAAAGGCCCCGTGTATCATGTCGTAGTAGGGGAAATTCTGTAGCCTGGAAAGGGCAAACCCGTAGAACCCCAGCTGAACGACGATCAATACCGCTATAATGCCCAGCCTGTGAAACAACAACGTTCCGATATGCGTCAGTATCCGATTCATGGTATCTCCTCTTCACCGCAAAACCACGCTGTCCTCACCCAGCGTCTCTCTCAGCTCTTCCAGAAGCACCGAGTGGTGCAGGCAGCCCGCCAGCAACTTCTTTTTGCTGTCTTGCAGGTAGACCACGGTGCGACTCTGGCCCGGGAACATACTCAGCAGCTTTTTCAGCCACACCAGGGATTCGTTCCCGTCGGGCAGGCGAATCCACAAGGTCTTTTCTGCCTCGCTCTCCTCTGGCGTTGGGCTCTGCTGGTCCTCTCCACTCAAGGGCCCAATCCAGTCCACCATAATCTGAGGCTCCTTCTCGTCCCGCTGGGACAGCCGCCCGGTAACTGCCACCGGCAGACCCGCCTTGAGGTAGTGTCCACACTCCCCCAGCACCCGGGAAAACACCATCAGCTCCATGGCTCCCGTGGCATCCTCCAGGGAGACGTAGGCCATCATGGTGTTATTCTTGGTGGTCTTGGTCTTCACTGTGGCCACCACACCCGCCACGGTCACCTTCTGGCCGTCGGAGAACTTGGGGGGACGGTCCCCCTCCTCCGAGCAGCCCTGGATCAGGGTGGCAATGGGCACCGCACGGAGTTTTTGCACCTGGCGGCGATACTGGTCCATGGGGTGGCCGGACAGATACAGGCCTGTGACCTCCTTCTCCATGGCCATGAGCTCAGCGGGAGAAAACTCGGGAATGTCAGGAAGTTTCATCACCGGCTCCAGGCTCTCCTGACCACCGAAGAGGTCAAACTGGCCCTCCAGCTTCTGCCGCTGGTCCCGGAGGATGGAGTCCACCACCTGCTCGAAGACCTTCAGCAGTTGGCTGCGGCGGTAGTCCATGCGGTCAAAGCAGCCCGCCCGGATGAGGCTTTCCAGCACCCGCTTATTGAGATCGTTGTGGCTCATGCGGGCGCAGAAGTCAGGGAAGGAGGTGAAGGGGCCCCCCTGCTGCCGCTGGGTCAGCACCGCATTGACAAAGCCCCGGCCCACGCCCTTGAGGGCGGCCAGACCGAAGCGGATGTTGCCCCCCGAGACGGTGAAGCTCAGGCCCGACTCGTTGATATCCGGGGGCAACAGGGCGATGCCGTTTTCCTTGCACTCGGCGATATACTCCGCCACCTTGTCCTGGGAGTCCAGTACCGAGGTGAGCAGCGCAGCCATATACTCCCGGGTATAGTGACACTTAAACCACGCCGTCTGGTAGGCCACAATGGCATAGCTCACGGCGTGGGCCTTGTTGAAGGCGTAGTTGGCAAAGGCGTAGATCTCATCGTAGATGGCCTGGGCGTCCTCTGCCGGAATGCCCCGGGCCACACAGCCCTCAATGCTGCGCTGGCGATCGCCATTAATGAAGGCCTCCCGCTCCCGCTCAATGTCCTTGACCTTCTTCTTGCTCATGGCCCGGCGCACCATATCCGCCTGGCCCAGGGAGTAACCCGCCAGGCGGCGGAAAATCTCAATGACCTGCTCCTGGTAGACGATACACCCGTAGGTCACGGACAGAATGGGCTCCAGGGCGGGATTCCGGTAGGAAATACACCGGGGGTCCTGCTTGCTGGCAATGAACTTGGGGATGGAGTCCATGGGGCCGGGTCGATACAATGCAATGATAGCGGTGATGTCCTCGATGTTCTGAGGCTTGAGGCCTACGCACACCCCCGTCATACCCGCAGACTCCATCTGGAACACCCCCGAGGTGTGCCCCTCAGAGAGCATACGGAACACCTCCGGGTCGTCGTCTCGAATCTCGCTGAGGGAAAAGTCTGGGTGATGCTCCTTGACCATCTTCACAGCGTCGTCCAAAATGGTCAGGTTCCGCAGTCCTAAAAAGTCCATTTTCAAAAGGCCCAGCTCTTCCAGGGTCACCATGGTGTACTGGGTCACCGGCACATCGTCGTTGGTGGCCAGGGGCACATACTCATACACCGGCCGCCGGGTAATGACCACGCCAGCGGCGTGGGTGGAGGCGTTGCGGGGCATGCCCTCCAGCTTCCGGGCCATGTCCACCAGCTGCTTGACCTTTTCGTTGCCGTTGTACAGGTCCGCCAGCCCCTTGGACAGCACCAGTGCCTTATCCAGGGTCATATCCAGGGCAAAGGGCACCTGCTTGGCAATGGCGTCCACCTCGGCGTAGGGCATGTCCATCACCCGGCCCACGTCCCGGATGGCCGCCTTGGCCTTCATGGTACCAAAGGTGACGATCTGGGCCACATGGTCCTCCCCGTACTTCCGGGACACATAGTCGATGACCTCCTGACGGCGGCGGATGCAGAAGTCAATGTCGATATCCGGCATAGTCACTCGCTCGGGGTTGAGGAATCGCTCGAAGTACAGGGAGTACTTCATGGGGTCAATGTCGGTGATATACAGGCAGTAGGACACCATGGACCCGGCGGCGGAGCCACGCCCCGGGCCCACGGGAATGCCCTGGCTCTTGGCGTAGCCGATAAAGTCGGAGACAATGAGGAAGTAGTCCACAAAGCCCATGCGGCGAATCATGTTCATCTCCATCTCCAGCCGCTGCTGGTACTCCTCCCCGGCTCCGGGATACCGCTGCTGGAAGCCCTGACGGCACAGGCGCTCAAAATAGGCATCCCCGTCCGTCTCCCCCTCCGGCAGCTTGAACTCCGGCAGGTGGTGGACCCCGAACTGGAAGTCCACCTGACACATCTGGGCAATTTTGGCGGTATTCTCGATGGCCTCCGGGCACTGGGGGAATAGCTGCGCCATTTCCTCCTCGCTTTTGATGTAAAACTCCTGGGTCTCAAAGCGCATGCGGTCGGTGTCCTCCAGCCGCTTGCCTGTCTGGACGCACATGAGCACATCCTGCATCACCGAGTCGTCTCGGGTGAGGTAGTGGGCGTCGTTGGTGGCCACCAGGGGGATTCCCGTCTCGGCGTGGAGGCGGAAAATCCCGGCATTCACCGCCTTCTGCTGGTCGATGCCGTGGTCCTGAATCTCCAGGTAGTAGCTATCCTCCCCAAAGATGTCCCGCATCTCCAGGGCGTGGGCCAGCGCCCCTTGGTAGTCCCCTGCCATGAGCCTCCGGGGAATCTCCCC
This sequence comes from uncultured Oscillospiraceae bacterium, assembly GCA_944385445.1. Lineage (GTDB taxonomy): Bacteria > Bacillota > Clostridia > Oscillospirales > Oscillospiraceae > Enterenecus. The sequence goes on along the minus strand of CALWXF010000005.1, from coordinate 12,966 downwards.
GCCCAGGCAGGCAGACAGGGCGATGAGGCCCTCACTGTGGGCCCGCAGCAGCTCCATATCCACCCGAGGCTTGCCGTAAAAGCCCTCCACATAGGCCATGGACACCAGATAGCTGAGGTTGCGGTACCCCGTCTCATTTTTACACAGCAGCACCAGGTGGCGGGGGGAACCATCCAACTCTCGGGTGTGGTCGAACCGGGACCGGGGTGCCACATACACCTCACAGCCGATGATGGGCTTGATACCCGCCCCCAGGCAGGCCCGGTAGAAGTCCACAGCGCCGAACATCACTCCGTGGTCGGTGATGGCCACGGCCTCCTGCCCCAGTTCCTTGACCCGCTCCACCAACTGCTTGATGCGGCAGGCCCCGTCCAACAGGGAGTATTCGGTATGTACATGTAGATGGACAAAAGCCATGAATGTATCCTCCTGGGTAATAGGTTTTCTCTCTCAGCTCTCCGCCAGCTGGGCCAGCTTGCGCAATCGGTGATTCAAAGCGGACTTGGACACCGGCGGAGTACACAACTCCGCCAGCTGGGCCAAGGTCAGCTCCGGGTGGGCCATGCGCAGGTCCACCGCCTCTTTTAGTTTATCCGGCAAATCTTCCAGCATCCCCCGCTCTTCCAAGCGGTAGATGACGTCCATCTGCCACCGGGCCGCCTCCACCGTTTTATCCAGGTTGGCGGCGTCGCAGTTGACCCTCCGGTTGACGCTGCCCCGCAGGTCCCGCTCCAGCTTGGCGGTCATGATCTCCATAGCGGAGACGGGGGCGCCCACAGTGGTGAGAAAGTCCTCGATGTGGTCGCTCTGCTTGAAGTAGGTCACATGGTTCCCTTTGCGGTGGGTGTCCTTGGGAGTAAAGCCCAGCTCCTGGAGCAGTGCGATGCTCTCCCGCCCCACAGCGCCGTGGGAGGTGGCCAGCTCCAAATGGTAGCTCTTCCCCGGGTCGGTCACCGACCCTCCCGCCAAAAAGGCGCCTCGGAAAAAGGCGGTCTGGCAGTGCTCCTCCTCCAGATGGGCAAAGTTGATGTGCACCGACACGGCGGAGTCCCGCTCCAGGCCAAAGGTGTCAAAGAGGATATGCAGCTTCTCCGGGTTCTCAATGAGAAAGCTCCCCTTCCCCTCCCCGGTAGGAATCACGTCAAACTCCACCCGGAATGCCTTGCGAAACAGCAGGGGCAGCCGCTGCTTGAGCTGGGGGGATTCCGTAATGATACGCACCTGTCGGGGCTGGAAGGTGTTACAGTAGAGCAAAATCCCGTAGGCCTCCGCCTGGGCACAGCAACGGCGGCTGAGGGGCTGTTTACATAGTTCTTGTTTTACCTGGGCAGAAAAGGTCACATGCATCTGCTCCTTTTGTCAAAATGTCTTGGTGTGTCCCCGCTGCCGGTACAGCTCCAGCACCGCCTGGGCCACCTTGTCCCCGGAGTGCCGGGCATAGTCCACCTTTTCATCGGTGAGGGGGCGGCACACCACCTCGGCCCCCAAAATCTCCATCTCTTCCCGGTCCACCACCAGGGGCACAGCGTCCTCCTGCTGGTAGCGATACAGCATCTCGCCGGGCAGAGTGGCATTGTTGCACAGGCACAGGTCCACCAATTGAGGCCCGCCATGCTCCAGCAGGGCCGCCAGATGCTCAGAGGCAGTCATCCCCTCCGTCTCCCCGTCCTGGGTCATGATGTTGCAGACGTAGATTTTCAGGGCCTTGCTCTCCTCAATGGCATCGGAGATACCGTCCACCAGCAGGTTGGGAATGACGCTGGTGTATAGGCTGCCGGGCCCCAGCAAAATGATGTCCGCCCGACGGATGGCCTCCACCGCCGCAGGCAGTGCCGGTGGGTGCTCAGGGATAAGCCGCACATGGTGAATGCCGCAGTTCTGCTGCTTTTTAAAGTTGAAAATCTTGGACTCTCCGCACACCTGGGTGCCGTTTTCAAATACGGCCTCCAGCTGGATATTTTCATTGGTCACGGGCAGAATGGTGCCTCGAATGGCCAGGACCTGGCTCATCTGGGCCACCGCCTGGTCAAAAGAAGGGGAAATTCCGTCCAGAGCCGCCAGCAGCAGATTGCCAAAGGCCTGACCTGCCAAGCGCCCCTCGGGGTAACGGTAGGCAAGCAGGGTGCGCATCAGGGACTCCTCGTCGGCCAGGGCCTCCATGCAGTTGCGGATATCCCCCGGCGGGGGCATCCCCAGCTCCTCCCGCAGAGTACCGGAACCGCCGCCGTCATCCGCCACCGTGACAATGGCGGTGAGGTCGTCGGTGCAGTTCTTCAATCCACGCAACACCGCAGATAGTCCATGTCCGCCGCCAATGGCCACAATGGCCGGTCCGTGTTTCTTTCCCATATCTCAAGCCCTCGTCATGTCCCGGTGGTTCTCCGAGACCTGATATCCCAAACTGCGCACATACTCTGCCAGCGCATGGGTCATGGCTACCGAGCGGTGTTGCCCGCCTGTACAACCGATGGCCACCACCACCATGCTCTTCCCCTCTTCTACAAACTGGGGCAGCAAAAATCCCACCATATCCTCCAGCTTCTCCAAAAACTCCTGGCTCTGGGCGAACTGGAACACATAGTCCCGCACGCCATCATCCAAGCCCGTCTGGTGCCTCAGATGTTCGACGTAAAAGGGGTTAGGCAAAAACCGAACGTCAAACACCAGGTCCGCCTCCATGGGCAGGCCGTATTTGAATCCAAAGGAGGTGACGCACACATTCAGCTCGCTGACCTTCTTCCGCCCGGGGTAGACCAGCTCCAGCACCCGGTCCCGCAGTTTTCGGGTGGACATGGCATCGGTCTGGAGTACAATGTCCGCCCGCTCTCGCACCGGCTCCATGAGCTTTCGCTCCATCTGAACCGCCCGAGCCAAGGTACTCTGGCTGTCCATCAGGGGATGGCTGCGGCGGGTCTCCTTGTATCGCTTGATAATGGTCTGGTCATCCGCCTCCACATACAAGATCTGATAGGGCACCTTCATGCTGTCCAGAGTGTCCAGGGCCTGGAACAGGCCATCAAAGTGGCTGCCGCCCCGGATGTCACACACTACGGCGGCCCGCTGATGTTCCCCGCTGCCCATCTGGAACAGCTCCGCAAATTTGGGAATCAGCTCCGGTGGCAAGTTATCCACGCAGAAATATCCGCTGTCCTCCAAAATGGAGATTACCGTGGACTTCCCCGCCCCGGACAAGCCCGATACAATGAATAACTGCATACTCTCTGCCTCCTTATTTGAGGTATCTCACCTCTGGCTCCAGCTCTACGCCGCTGTCCCGGAACACCCGCTCCCGGACCTCATCCATCAGGCGCAGTACATCGCTGCAGGTGGCTCCACCTGCGTTGATGACAAAGCCCGCATGTTTTTCTGACACCATAGCTCCTCCTACCCGCAGGCCCTTGAGGCCGCACTGGTCAATGAGGGCGGCAGCAAAATGCCCCTCCGGGCGCTTAAAGGTGGAGCCTGCACTGGGGTACTCCAAGGGCTGTTTCTCCCGGCGTCGGGCGGCCAAATCCCGCATTCTCTCTCGGATTTCCTGGCTATCGCCTCGCTCCAAGTGAAGCTTGGCCCACAGCACCAAATGCTCCCCGTCGCTGAAAGCGGTGTGGCGGTAGGCAAACTGGCAGCGGTCAGCCTCCCAGGTCTCTACTTCTCCACTGGGCATCAGAACACCCACCTGGGTAATCACCTGCTTCAACTCCCCGCCGTAGGCACCGGCGTTCATGGTCACGCCGCCGCCCAAGCTGCCTGGAATTCCATGGGCAAATTCCAGCCCCGTGAGCTGGGCCTGGGCGGCCTGGACCGCCAGCTGAGAGAGTAGGATTCCAGCCTCCGCCGTCACGTCCTGCCCCTCAATACGGCACTGGGCATATTGTGGCACGGTTTTGATCACAAAGGCATTCACGCCGTTGTCGTCCACCAGCAGATTGGAGCCGTTGCCCACCATCACCGTGGGAATTTCCCAGGCCCGGGCCAGCTTCACCGCCTCCACCAGCTCCTCCGTCTGTCTGGGCAGCGCCATTAGCGCCGCCGGACCACCCACCCGAAAGGTGGTGTGGCGGCTCATGGGCTCATCCTGGCGCAGCTCCAGCTGGGGCAGCCGCTGTCTAAGCTGCTGGTACAGCTTATGTATCTCATTCATATGCAAACCCTCCGGCTTGTGTCTCTAGGTTGGTATCTGGTTGGAAAGATACTCGTGTATTATAGCAGAATTCCCGTTAAAAAAAAAGTGTGGTTCTCCACGAAATTGGGAGGGGCGTTGTCCGGCAACGCCCCTCCCAGCCCGGATCTCAGCAGCAGGGATTACAGTTTTTGGCCTCCTGATAGCCATCCGGTGGGGAGACCGTATTGGGTGGGAAGAACTCCTCGGTGGGGAACTGTACCTTGCGGAACAGAGCGCAGGGGTCCTCCTCGCTGCCGCCGGTACACTCCTTGTTGGGAATGCAGTAGTCGTAGGCAGGGATGAGCAGCTGGCTGTCCCGCTCCAGGCGAATCATGGAGAACTGCCCCAGAGTCACATACACCCGCTTGCCCTCGCTGCTCATGGACAGCTCGCCGGGGAAGCAGGAGGTGATACAGGTGGGGATGTCGTTGGGGTCGCAGCAACAGCAGCAGCCGTTGTTCTCACAGCCATCCACCAGCTTCATCCCCAGGATGATGGGATCAACCGCCTCCACTGTCAGGATCAACTGGAGAGGTTTCGCCATCCACCCTCAAAAAGATCCGTGCCTCTCCCCGCTCGTCTGCGGTGATCTTCTCCACCAGCTTGGCCACGTCCCCCCGTTGCAGCCCTTCCCACCTCATGAGCCTTTCCAACTGCGCCTGAATCTCCGCTGTATCGCCGTGCTCTCCCGCCCGTTCTGTCTGTAAAGCTTCTTCCCTTGTCTGTATTTCTGTCAGCTCCTGTTGCAGCTGTTCCAGGGGGATAATCCCGTTGGCATAGAGCCGCTCATATCGCTTCTTTCTCTGCTCTAAACGTTCCAGCTCGGTCTCCTCCCGAGGTACACCAGAAACACCGTGCAGCACCTGCTCCACCACCCCTTGCTTCCATCCCTCCAAGTTGGTGATATGCTGTTTGATATGGTCCCGGATGGCCGCCACCAGCTGCTCCTCCTCAATTTTGGTGTGGTTTTCACACAGTCCCTGGTCATTTCCCCAACACTTCCAGTACACCCGGGTGTTGGCATAGGTATAGGTCTTGCGGCAAAAGCTTCTCCCGCACTCTGCGCAGACAATGAGGCCGCTGAACGAATGCCGGGCGCTATATCGGCCCGCAGGCTGGCCTGGCTCTCGGACCTGGGCCCGCTGTTGCCGCTGCTGCTGGGCCTGAACAAACTGCTCTGGAGTGACAATGGCCCACTGAGGCCGTGGATGGTGAAATTGCTCCTGAGGGGGCAGCTTTTTTCGCTTTCCTGTCAGGTAGTTTTCCACCTCGTACTTGTGGTTGACGTGGTGGCCGCAGTAGATGGGATTTGTGAGGATGCGGTGGACGGCGGACGGGGTCCACTGACACCCCTGCTTGGTCACATACCCCAGCCCGTTGAGCTGCTGGGCAATGGTACGGCAGCCCAGCCCCTGGTCCACATACAGAGCGAAAATTTTGCGCACCACCAGAGCCTCTTCCGGGCAGATGGCCAGCTGAAAATTGTCAATCCTGTGGTAGCCATAGAGGAGTCGAGGTACCCGCCCCTTCTGGGCGTTGAGGCGTTTGCCAAACTTCACTCGGCGGCTGAGGTTGGCACTCTCCTCCTGAGCCAGGGCCCCAAACACAGTGAGTACAAACTCCGACTCCCCCAGGCTGTCCATATTGGCAGTGAGAAAGCGGGTATTCACCCCCAGCTCCTTCAGCGCCCGCACACTCTGGAGAAAATCCACCGTATTGCGGGCAAATCGGGAGATATCCTTTACCACCACCAGGTCGAAGGGATGGCGGGCGGCGTCCCGGAGCAGAGCCTGAAACTGCTCTCGTTTCCGCATTTGGGTGCCGGAAATCCCCTCGTCTGCATAGACCCGAACCAGCTCATATCCGTTGGTCCGGGCGTAGGCCTCAAAAAACTCCTTCTGATTGGCCAGACTGTCCAGCTGCTCTTCTTTGGCGGTGGACACCCGGCAATAAGCTGCAATTCTCACGCACTCCTCTCCTTCTTCCTAAAAAAGATAAAGAGGGGTCTCCCCCCCTCTATCTCCAGCAGCTGCACAGCTTTTCCGTTAAGATTCTGCCCCACAGCTCTTGCAGCGCATCTCCTCTGTTCCGGTCCACGACGACAAAGTGAATTTGCAATCGAATCACCCCCACACCACTGTATGAGGGGGAATTCCAGGTATGACAAAGAGCTGGCGCAGAGTCTTCTCTGCACCAGCTCTTTTCATCCATAAATGGTCTGATTACAGGGCCCCGTGGACCAGCTCGCCCCGGAACAGGACGGCCTTCAGGTTCAGGTCCTTGTCCAGAACCACCACATTGGCGTCCTTGCCCACGTCCAGGCTACCCACACGGTCGTAGATGCCAATGGACTTGGCGGAGTTGACGGCAGCGGCCATCACAGCATCCTCCAGGGGAATGCCGAAGGACACGGCGGTCCTCATGCAGTTCATCAGGTCGGTGACGGAACCAGCCAGGGTGCCGTCGGCCAACTCGGCCCGGTTTCCCTTGACGAACACAGCCTGACCACCCAGAGTGTACTCACCGTCGGGCATACCAGCGGCACGCATGGTGTCGCTGACCAGCACCATCCGCTCACGGCCCATCATACGGAAGGTGGCCCGGATGACAGCGGGGTGCACATGCACGCCGTCACAGATGATCTCCACATAGGCATCCTTGCTGTCGGCGGCAGCACCAATGACACCGGGATCACGGTGAGCAAAGGGAGGCATGGCATTGTAGAGGTGGGTGACATGGTTGGCACCAGCCTCAAACGCAGCCATGGCAATGTCATAGTTGGCGGTGGTGTGAGCCAGGCTCACGGACACCTCGTCCTTCACCTCACGGATGAAGTCCATGGCCCCCTCCAGCTCGGGAGCCAGAGAAACCAGCTTCACCAGGCCCTGGGAGCACTCCTTCAGGTGGCGCAGCAGCGCCACGTCGGGGTTGCGCAGCCAAGCGCCGTTCTGAGCGCCCTTCTTGGCAGCGGCCAGGAAGGGGCCCTCCAGGTGAATGCCCACCAGCTCAGCGCCGGGCACGTTGGCGGCACGGTGCTGGGCAGCGGTGGTGCACACCTTCTCCAGCTGCTCAGCAGCCAGAGTCATACCAGCGGGGCAAATCTGGGTCACGCCACGGGACAGCTCGTAAGCTGCCATATCCGCCAGACCCTGAGCGTCTGCGTCGGAGACATCGGCCCCCACGCAGCCGTGGAAATGGACATCGGTGAGACCGGGGATGACATAGCACCCGGACACATCCACGCCGTTGTCCTGACAATTCTCTACGATCTTTCCGCCCTCCAGGCACACGTCTTTGACAACAAAGCCGGCCTGGGGATCAAAGACCTGTCCGCCCGTGAGTCTCACAGGCACCCCTCCTTACGCAGCACGGAGAAGGCGGCCTCATCGCCCACCACGGTCACATTGGGGTGCAGCTGCAGCAGAGAGGCGGGAACACGGGGAGTGATGGGGCCAAAGAAAGCCTTGTGGACGATCTCAGCCTTGTCCTCACCGCTGACAACCACCACCACAGAGCGAGCCTGGAGAATGGCGGCCATGCCCATGGTCAAAGCCTGACGGGGCACATCAGCCTCAGAGGCGAAGAAACGCTTGTTGGCGTCGATGGTGCTCTGAGCCAGCTCCACCACATGAGTGGGGCCCACGAACTCGTCGGCGGGTTCGTTGAAGCCGATGTGGCCGTTGTGGCCCATGCCCAGCAGCTGCAGGTCGATGCCGCCCAGCTCACGGATGTGGGCGTCGTAGGCAGCGCACTCAGCGTCAGCATCCTCAGCCTTGCCGTTGGGCACGCTGGTGTTGGCCACATCGATGTCCACATGGTTGAAGAGGTTGTTCTGCATGAAGTAGCGGTAGCTCTGGTCGTGATCGCCAGACAGGCCCTTGTACTCGTCCAGGTTGACGGAACGGACATTGGCAAAGGACAGGTCGCCCTTGTTGTACCACTCAATCAGCTGCTTATAGGTGCCGATGGGAGTGGAACCGGTGGCCAGACCCAGCACGCAATTGGGCTTGACGATGACTTGCGCAGAGATGAGATTCGCGGCCTGACGGCTCATAGCCGTGTAGTCAGCGCAGGAAATAAATCTCATAATTGATAACCTCCTAAATTTACAGTCCGCATCCCGAACCAACCGTGGTCTCCCCCGCCTGTCCCGGAACGCCTGGTATTTCCCCTTTTGTATGTATGGATTCCCACACTCAAAAGGGCTCTATATGTATCATAACTTTATCAAACCCAAATATCAATAGATTTCCCAAACTTTTTTTCAATTTGTTTCCTTGCCGAAAAATTTTAGCCATTTTTTACCTGCCCAGTAGTTCGCAACCGTCTCCACCACCGCCACAGGCAGATTGCTGTTCTCCAGAGCCTGGGTATCCAGACTGCCCATGGAGGCGTTGGAGGAGAACACCTTGGCCGAGCCCTCGCTGCCAAAGAGGATGGCTCGCTTGTCAAACACCGCCAGTCCGCACACAGACACCGGACGGGACGCCCCTACGAAGGCGTCCGCCGTCACACGGTAGAAGTAGCGGACGTCCACGGTGTAGTATCCCCGGTGAAATCCCATGGGCTCCACGTCAATGTAGGCGTACAGCAGCTCGGCCTTTCCAGCCTTCAGGCTAATGGCCCGGTCAATGACAGCCTGGGAACTGGCTGTGGGGTAAAGGCGCAGATCTTCTACGCAGTCCTTATCTCGACAGCTGTCGTAAATTTTTCTGGTGTGAATGCACACGGCCTCTCGAATACCAGCGGTATCACAGATGGGGCCGGGCTCAATCAATTCAGCCATAGATCAATACCTCCCGATGGTTGATGGGAACAAGAACAGAGAGAATCTCCCTTCTTCCATTCCCATTGTATGACCACCGGAAAAAAGGGTGCAAAAGCCCCCTTGCCCAGAGATTGAGCAAGGGGGCTACAGATTTTATTGGGGCTGACGCATGGCAATCTCATGGCGCTTGGGGCCAGTGGAGACAATGGTGATGGGCACACCGATGTGGGATTCCAGGAACTTCACATAGTTTTTAGCCTGCTCGGGCAGGGCCTCAAAATCGGTGATCCCCCGCACGTCGCTCTTCCAGCCGGGCAGGGTCTCAAACACAGGCTTGGCTCGCATCAGGCTGGGAGTGGTGGGGAACCGGTCAGTGACCTGGCCATCGATCTCATAGCCCACGCACACCTTGATCTCATCCAGATAGCCCAGCACGTCCAGGCAGGTCAGCGCCACCTGGGTGGCACCCTGGACCATGCAGCCGTACTTGGTGGCCACGGCGTCAAACCAGCCCACACGGCGGGGACGGCCAGTGGTGGCACCGAACTCACCCTTATCACCGCCGCGACGGCGCAGCTCGTCGCCCTCTTCCCCGGTGACCTCACTGACAAAGGGCTCGGTGTGGGAGCCCACAGAGGAGGAATAGGACTTGGTGACACAGATGACATCCTTAATGGCAGTGGGAGGCACAGCGGCACCCACACAGCCAAAACCAGCCAGGGTGTGAGAAGAGGTGGTCATGGGGAAGATGCCCAGATCGGGGTCCTTCATGGAACCCAGCTGGCCCTCCAGCAGGATGGTCTTGCCCTGAGCCAGGGCCTCATGGACAAAGGTCACCGCGTCACCCACATAGGGACGAATCATCTCCCGGCACTCCTGCAGCTGCTGGAACAGGGCCTCAACGTCCAGAGCGGGCTTGTGATACAGATGCTGGAACATCACATTCTTCAGCTCCACGGCCCGGGTCAGACGGTCACGCAGCCGCTCCTCATCAAAGAGGTCGCACACCTGAATACCAATTTTGGCATACTTATCGGAATAGAAGGGAGCAATGCCGCTCTTGGTGGAGCCAAAGGCTTTTCCACCCAGACGCTCCTCCTCGTAGCTGTCCTGGAGGACGTGGTAGGGCATGAGCAGCTGGGCCCGCTCCGAAATGATCAGCTTGGGTGCAGGCACGCCCTGGTCGGTGATAGACTTGAGCTCCTCCACCAGCTTCACCACATCCAGGGCAACGCCGTTGCCAATGATATTGGTGACGTGGGGATAAAAAATGCCGGAGGGCAGAATGTGAAGCGCAAACCGACCGTAGTCATTGATAATGGTATGACCAGCGTTGGCACCGCCCTGGAACCGGATGACCACGTCCGAGGTCTCCGCCAGCATGTCGGTGATCTTGCCCTTTCCTTCATCGCCCCAGTTGGCACCTACGATTGCTTTAACCATAATTACCTCCGCAGTGCGGGATTCGCAACCATGCAAATGGATTTGCCTTATCCGCAACGCATTATGTAATTATTATAATATTTTATTCCCCAGGACGCAAGCCTTTTCCACCACTCTGATAGATTTTATCCGGCTTCATTCTTTTACCTCTTTACTTTCTTGAAGCGCAATGGTATGATAGATACGCAATTACACCAGCACTTACTATAAAGAAATGGAGGCTGCACTATGCAGAAAAACAACTCTGAGAATACAGAGATGCTGTACCAGGCCATTTTGTCTCTCTCCTCTCCAGAGGAATGTCGGGCTTTCTTCCAGGACCTATGCACCGTAGCGGAGCTGCGGGCCATGGCACAACGTCTGGAAGTGGCTGTGCTGTTGGACAGCGGTATGATTTACAATGATATTTTGGAGCGCACCGGGGCTTCCAGCGCCACCATCAGCCGGGTCAACCGTGCCCTGCAATATGGCGCTGATGGATATAAGACGGTCCTGCCCCGCCTGAAGTAACCCTATGGAGCAATATACCTCTCTGGCGGAATACTACGACCGTCTCACCGGAGATGTTGGCTATTCCCGTTGGGCCGACTATGTGGAACGGCATTTTCGCCGTCTGAAGCACCCTGTTTGCTCGGTGGCCGAGCTGGCCTGCGGCACCGGCTCCCTCACCTCCATCTTGGCATCCCGAGGTTATCAAATGACCGCTGTGGATATCTCAGCGGACATGCTGTGCGTCGCAGCCCAGAAGTGTCAAGACCAGGAGGTGCTTTTTCTGTGCCAGGACATGGCCAAATTCACCTTGCTGGAGCCGGTGGATGCCGTGATTTGCTGCCTGGACAGCGTCAACTATGTCACCCGCCCCCAGAGGCTGCGCCGGGCCTTCGCTCAGGTGTATCGCAACCTCAAGCCCGGCGGGCTCTTTCTCTTTGACGCCAAAACCCCGTTGGCCCTGGAGGAGGCGGACGGACAGACCTATCTGGACGAGGATGAGAGCTTGATGTGTGTATGGCGGGCGGACTACGAGCCCCGGCGGCGCATCTGCGGCTATGGCATCGACCTGTTCACCCTGCGGCCAGATGGGGCTTGGAATCGGGAAAGTGAATACCACGAGGAGTACGCCTATACCCCTCAGGAGCTCACCGACTTTCTCTCCCAAGCTGGTTTCTCCTCCATCAAGCAATACAGCAATCTAAAAATGTGCCCGCCCAAAGAGGAGGATCGGCGCATTTTCTTTGCAGCACGAAAGGAACAATAAGCATTTATGGATCAACTTGTACGTGTCATTGCCAAAGACGCCCCCATTAAAGCCACTGCCCTGTCCGCCACGGAGCTGGTGGAGCGGGCCCGTGCCATTCACGACACCTGGCCGGTGGCCACCGCTGCTCTGGGGCGGCTGCTCATGGGTGCGTCCATGATGGGCAATATGTTGAAAAATGAAGATGGATCTGTGACCCTCCGCATCCGTGGCGGCGGACCTCTGGGCAGCCTCACCGCCGTGTCGGACAGCGTCGGCAATGTCCGGGGCTATGTCACCAATCCGGCCGTGGATGTGCCCCGAAAGGCCCACGCCAAGCTGGACGTAGGGGCTGCTGTGGGCTGTGACGGAGAACTCACCGTCATCAAGGACATCGGTATGCGGGAGCCCTATGTGGGCTCTGTGCAGCTAGTGGGCGGTGAGATCGCCGAGGATATCGCCGCCTACTTTGTGGAGAGCGAGCAGATTCCCACGGCCTGCGCCCTGGGCGTCCTGGTAGCTCCCGACCAGACAGTGCAGGCCGCTGGAGGCTATCTCATCCAGCTGCTCCCCGGTGCCACCGACGAGGTCATCTCTGCGGTGGAGCGTGGCATTGCCAAGGTGGGTGCCGTCAGCGCCAAGCTGGACCAGGGCATCAGCCCTCTGGACCTCCTCCACGAGGTGCTGGGCGAGTTTGAGTTGGACGTGCTGGAGACTACCCCGGTGGAATACCGCTGCCAGTGCTCCCGGGAACGGGTGTCCCGGGCTCTCATCAGCATGGGGAAAAATGAATTGGAATCTCTGATTCAGGATCAGGGCAGCGCAGAACTCACCTGCCAATTCTGCGATAAAGTTTATCATTTTTCGGAAAATGAGCTAAAGCAGTTACTTTTAGAGGCAACTTCATAATTTTCAGAAAAACTTGAAAAAAGGTGTTGACATTTCCCCCAGTGCTTGCTATAATAACCAACGTCGTCTGACGAGCGACAGCGCCGAGCAAGGCGCAAGCACTGGGGAGCATAGCTCAGCTGGGAGAGCACTTGCCTTACAAGCAAGGGGTCACAGGTTCGAGCCCTGTTGTTCCCACCAAGACATTCTGGTTGGAATGTCAACACATGTGGCGCGGTAGTTCAGTTGGTTAGAACGCCGGCCTGTCACGCCGGAGGTCGAGGGTTCAAGTCCCTTCCGCGTCGCCACTTTTATGCCTCTGTAGCTCAGTTGGTAGAGCAGTGGACTGAAAATCCACGTGTCGCTGGTTCGATTCCGGCCGGAGGCACCATTTGCGAGTGTAGCTCATCTGGTAGAGCGCCACCTTGCCAAGGTGGAGGTAGCGAGTTCGAGCCTCGTCACTCGCTCCAC
>CALWXF010000004.1 GCA_944385445.1 uncultured Oscillospiraceae bacterium | reverse complement strand
TTGTATGGCATAACAATGCTCCCTCCATGATTGACAGTGTTTTATTTCACTGTCTCTCATAGAGGGAGCATATCACACCGTCTCCCGGTCTTTTTTGAAGATGTTTGTCTTAGTAAGCCAGCTTGGCATCCAGCCAGGCCTTCAGCTCAGAAATGGGCACCCGCACCTGCTCCATGGTGTCACGGTCCCGGATGGTGACGGCGTGGTCGGCCTCCTCGGTGTCGCTGCCCACGGTCTGGAAGTCCACGGTGACACAGTAGGGGGTGCCGATCTCGTCCTGGCGGCGGTAGCGCTTGCCGATGGAGCCGGCGTCGTCGAAGTCCACCATGAAGTACTTGGACAGCTCGGCCTGAATCTCACGGCCCTTGTCAGACAGCTTCTTGGACAGGGGCAGCACGGCCACCTTGTAGGGGGCCAGAGCGGGGTGGAGGCGCAGCACGGTGCGCACGTCGTCCTTGCCGTTTTTGTCCTGACCCACCACTTCCTCGTCGTAGGCATCCACCAGGAAGGCCAGAGTCACACGGTCAGCGCCCAGAGAGGGCTCAATGACGTAGGGGATATAGTGCTCGTTCTTCTCCTGGTCGAAGTAGGTCATATCCTTGCCGGAGGTGTTCTGGTGGGCGGTGAGGTCGAAGTTGGTGCGGCTGGCCACGCCCCACAGCTCGCCCCAGCCGAAGGGGAAGACGAACTCGAAGTCGGTGGTGGCGTTGGAGTAGTGGGAGAGCTCCTCGGGGTCGTGGTCCCGCAGGCGCAGATTCTCGTCCTTCACGCCCAGGTCCAGCAGCCACTTGTGGCAGAAGTCTTTCCAGTAGGCAAACCACTCCAGCTCGGTGCCGGGGGTGCAGAAGAACTCCAGCTCCATCTGCTCAAACTCACGGGTACGGAAGGTGAAGTTGCCGGGGGTGATCTCGTTGCGGAAGGACTTGCCGATCTGGCAGACACCAAAGGGCAGCTTGCGGCGGGTGGTACGCTGGACGTTCTGGAAGTTGACGAAGATGCCCTGAGCGGTCTCGGGGCGCAGATACACGGTGTTCTTGGCGTCCTCGGTGACACCCTGGAAGGTCTTGAACATCAGGTTGAACTGGCGGATATCGGTCCAGTTGTGCTTGCCGCAGGAGGGGCAGGGGATCTGGTGCTCGTCCACAAAGGCCTTCATCTCAGCCTGGCTCATGGCGTCCACGGGCTTGCCCAGCTCAAAATGGTTCTCCTGGCACCAGTCCTCAATGACCTTGTCGGCACGGAAGCGCTCCTTGCACTCCTTGCAGTCCATGAGGGGGTCGGAGAAGCCGCCCACGTGGCCGGAGGCCACCCACACCTGGGGATTCATGAGGATGGCGCAGTCCAGACCCACGTTGTAGGGGTTCTCCTGGACGAACTTCTTCCACCAGGCCTTCTTGACGTTGTTCTTCAGCTCCACGCCCAGGGGGCCGTAGTCCCAAGTGTTGGCCAGGCCGCCGTAGATCTCAGAGCCGGAGAAGATGAAGCCGCGTCCCTTACACAGGTTTACAATCTTCTCCATGGTTTTCTCGGTGTTCTTCATGTATGACACTCCTTTTTTCGTTTTTACCTTCCATATCTCGCTGGCTCAAGGGGCAGCATCGAATCCGTTCAGGCGGTAGATCGCACCAGAAAATTTTTCGTCAGATGCAGCAAAAAGCGCAGGCAATACTTTGTGTATTGGCGAGTATTTTTGCAAAATATCACGGAAAATTTTGGCGCGAGGTGCCGTCTGAGCCGTTAGGCGTAACGGGTTCGGTGTTGACCCAAAGAAAAACGCCCTGAGCCAGCGGCTCAGGGCGAACAAAATGTCCGTGGTTCCACCTGAATTCGCACAGGGTATGTGCGCACTCTCACCCGGTAACGGCGGGGGCCGGTGACGCCTACTAGGGTCTCCCGTTGGGGTCACAGCTCAGGAGGGCCTTCCCACAGGATAGGGGTGAGGATTTGCACCGACCATCCTCTCTCTTTCAAACCTTCCACACCTGGGTACTTATCTCCGTCTTCGCATATTGGAGCCACTGTATCACGTTTTTTGCCGGGTGTCAAGACGGGATTTGTCCCATCCTGGCATCAACCATCACAGAAGAATGGAGCATTCCACGGCCCCCGTATCAGGCTTGCCAGCCTGGTGGGGACGCTTCCCGCTGGGGGTTCCTTTTGCTCGGTCAAAAGGAACCAAAACCCGCTTAGGGCGTTCCCCCCTAAGCACCCCCCTGGGGTACGAGGCTGTCCATGCGCCAAGTCTATGGTCGGCCCGTCACCCTTGCTGTGGCTCCTGTTCCTGCCACTATACCAGGCCCCCCTGGGCAGCTGGCCCTACAGCTGGGTGGTTTCCATGTCCGGGCCTACCATGGAGAAGCGGCGTTCCCGCCGCCGAGAGCCTGACTTCCGGTGATTCCCAGACCCTTATAAAATCCGTGCCGCAGGCATTCTTCACTATTCATTTGATCCCCCGTTCCCTCAGCACAGGGGTCGCCACCTGGTCCCCGTACAAGGCATCGTCCAGCAGGGTACTCAGCAGGTCCAGCTTCTCCCCGTCCGACCCGGTGGTGGGGTGCCTGTAGGTGAGGGTGCCGTCCTGGGCCAAACTATACACCCAGGTGTCGTTGAGCCGGGTGTGGGACAGGTTTTGCAAAAAGCTCCAGTACACGGGCTTCTCCACCCCTGCCAGGTTCAGCAGATCCACCCCCAGGTAGTTGGACCCCCGGTCCATCTGGTCTCCAGGCTGCCCGGGCAGGTAGTCCGGGTCGTTGGACCAGATGAGATAGTCGGTGGAGTACAGCTCCTTCATCTCCTGGGTGGACCAGCGGCTGTAATCGGAGGAGCACAGCCCCAGCTTGGAGTACACCGTGCCCCCGTCCGTGAGGCCCACCCCAGGGCGGTGGTCCCCGAAGAACACGATGACCGTGGGCTCTTCCTGGTCCCGGAAGTAGTCGGCCAGCTGCCCCAGAGCCTCGCTGGCGTCGTGGGTGCCCTGTACCACCGCCTGGAGCATCTCCTGGGCCTGACCCTTGAGGTCGGACTGGAAAGCCACCGTCAGCTCCTGGGCGTCGTACTTCTCCTTGTCATAGGGGGCGTGGTTCTCCATGGAAATCCCGTAGAGGAACTGGGGCCCCTCCCCCTTGCCGTCCTCGTACAGGTCCATGAGCAGCTGGGACAGGTAGGCGTCCGAGTAGAAGCTGCCCTCCCGCTGCCCCTCCAGGTAGGCCTCGTCCCCGGCCTGGGGGTCGATGGCGGCAAAGTCGTCCTGGAAGTACGTCTCCTCAAAGCCCATGGCCTCAAACATGGGGGTGCGCTTGTAGATGGAGTCGTCGTACATGTGCACCATCCGGGTGGAGTAGCCGCTGTCCCGCAGCACCGAGGGCACCGAGGGCAGACGGGAGAACACCTGGGGGTCCATGTTGTACAGGTCCTCCCCCCACAAAAGGCCGGTGTTCATCCCCGTGAGGATCTCCAGCTCGATGTTACAGGTGCCATATCCTAAACTCCGAGTATAAAAGGTCCCGGATACTCCTTCCTGTTGCAGGCTGTGGAAGGTCTCCAAGGGGTCCCCGTCAAAGGTGACCCCGGGCAGGCGGGTGACGTCGAAGAAGGACTCGGAGAGGATGAGGATGACGTTGGGCTGGGTTTCCACCGTGGCATCCGCCTCCTGGCTGGCCAACTCTGCGGCCTGCTGGGCCGCCCGCTCCAGCTCCTCCGGTGAGGTGTCCCCCTCATGGAGGGCCATGTACACCTGGTTGAGGGCGCCCCGCCACAGGCCCAACAGCACCCCGGTCTCCCGGTTCACCGTGGCCTGGGACAGCTTCTGGTCGATGCTCACCCCTCTGGGGGCGAAGATGAGGGGGTTGGCCGCCACCCCGTACACTAGGGCCACAGCGGCCACACAGCCCGCTCCCGCCCACAGGCTCACCTTGCGCTCCAGGCGCACGGGGTAGAGCAGCAGGCACACCACCACCAGCCACAGCACCAAGAAGAGGATGCACCCCAGGCTGAGGGGGGAGAAGTGGAGGGAGGAGGCGTTGAGCTGGGTGATATCCCCCAGCTGGCCCAGGAGCAGGAAGTCCTGGACGGTGAGGGGCACCGAGGTGATGAGGGCCTTGAAGTAGCTGGAAAACACCATGATGGTGGGGGCCACGGCGGTGAGGATGGCCCCGGGCAGAATGGTGCGGGTGAAGAAGGTGAGCAGGCCGGTGAAGAGGGCCATAAGCCCCACCGTCCACCAAAACCACCCGGCCGTGAGGCAGGAGGGCAGGACGGCCAAGCTCTGGTGGACGATGACCTGGTCCACCAGGGCCACCACCAGGGCATGGAGCACCACGGCCACCGGCAGCACCACAGCAGCTCCCCCACAGCGGCGGAGCAGGGCCTGGCGCAGACGTTCAGCGGTATGTAGCATATGATAGTCTCCTTATGGGGAACCTACGGATTTGAAACAATTTGCTCTACTCTATCACGTCGCCCTGGTGCTGTCAACGCACAAGACCTGGGAATGCCCCGGGTGCGGTTCGTCTTGTTTTGCCACCACTGTCATGGTATAATAGCCGCAGCTGCGGCTATTATACTTTGATTTTTGCCGTTTTTCTCGCCCCTTACGGGGCAACCGAACAAACATGGCATGATACCATGTCGGCTTCGCCGTCCTGGTATCATATATGTTATAACCTTATGAATACTGGAGGAACTCCCCATGGAGAGAACGACCCCCGTCATCCCCGCTCAGGACGTGGCAAAACAGCGGGAATATTGTCAGGAAATCCGGGCCATCAATGCCCAGCACGCCCAGGCTCCCACCGCCTTTGTGGACACCTACGGGTGCCAGCAAAATGAGGCGGACTCGGAGCTGCTGCGGGGCATGCTGTGCGAGATGGGCTATGAGATCGTAAACGACGGCGACAACGCCGACCTCATCCTCATCAACACCTGCGCCATCCGGGAGCACGCCGAGCAGCGGGTGTTCGGCAACGTGGGCGCCCTGGTCCACGGCAAGCGGCGCAATCCCAACCAGATCATCTGCCTGTGCGGCTGCATGGCCCAGGAGCCCCATGTGGTGGAGCGGCTGCGTCAGTCCTACCAGCATGTGGACCTGGTGTTCGGCCCTCAGGTGCTGTGGCGATTCCCCGAGTTTATGCGCCGCATCTACCTGCGCCGGGGCCGTGTCTTTGAGACCGCCCCCGCCGAAGGGGCCATTGCCGAGGGTCTGCCCGTGCGCCGCTCCGGCAAGATCAAGGCCTGGGTGTCCATCATGTACGGCTGCAACAACTTCTGCACCTACTGCATTGTGCCCTACACCCGGGGCCGGGAGCGCAGCCGAGAGCCGGAAATCATCCTCAATGAGATTCGCCAGCTGGTGGCGGAGGGGTACAAGGACATCACCCTATTGGGCCAGAACGTGAACTCCTACGGCAAGGACCTGGGCACCGGCATGGACTTTCCCACCCTGCTGGAGCAGGCCAACGCCATCGAAGGGGAGTTCTTGCTCCGCTTCATGACCAGCCACCCCAAGGACGCCACCCAGCGGCTCTTTGACGTGATGGCCAAGTGCGAGAAGGTGGCCCCCTGCATCCACCTGCCCTTCCAGTCCGGCAACACCCGGGTCTTGCAGGCCATGAACCGCCGCTATACCCGGGAGCAGTACCTGGACAAGGTGAAGGCTCTCCGGGAGCGCATTCCCAACGTGGTGCTCACCAGCGACGTGATCGTGGGCTTCCCCGGCGAGACCACCCCCGAGTTTGAGGACACCCTGTCCCTCATTGAGGAGGTGCGCTACGACGCCCTGTTCACCTTCATCTACTCCCCTCGAAAGGGCACTCCTGCCGCCGAGATGGAGGACCCCATGAGTAAAGAGGAGAAGTCCGCCAACTTCAACCGCCTGGTGGAGGCTCAAAACCGCATTTCCCTGGAAAAGCACCAGGCCTATATCGGCACCATTCAGCACTGTCTGGTGGACGGGGAGAGCGAAGACCCCCGGAACAATCTCAACGCCCGCACCCCCGGCGGCCGCCTGGTGCACCTCAACGGCGACGTGGGGCTCATTGGTCAGTTTGTGGATGTGAAGATCACCGATTGTTCCACCTGGGCGCTGTTTGGCGAACTTTTGTAAGAATTCTAGGTGTGCCCGCCCAAACGCCTCCCTTGTGTAAAGGGAGGTGGCCCGGCGTGAGCCGGGTCGGAGGGATTGTCGGCACCTGGGTAGCGTCAACCCCTCAGTCTCGTCGGTGCGGACTGTGTATCTCTCGCCTCGCCCCTGAGAGGCGGGGCAAGTCTCGCTCACGCCGTCGCACCTCCTCTCCCCACCGAACCCGCTTGCGCTGGGCTTCGGCGGGGACCCCGTAACGGGCAGACAGGGCCTGTTGCAAAATACGTAGATTGCCTAACTCCCCACCAGAGACAATCCCCCAGTCACCTACGGTGACAGCCCCCTTTACACAAGGGGGCCTTGGTACTGCGGTGTTTCTGTTGTCAGATTTCAGCGAACTTATAGGCAGAATTTCTCCTGATAGAACAACATCGGAGCACGCTCCAGGCCAAAAGCCTCCCTTGTGTAAAGGGAGGTGGCCCGGCGTGAGCCGGGTCGGAGGGATTGTCGGCACCTGGGTAGCGTCAACCCCTCAGTCAGCCCTACGGGCTGCCAGCTCCCCTGACTCAGGGGAGCCTTCGAGACTCGTGGAAAGAAGGTGGTGCCCATGACCCGCCGGGATTTCATCTTAAAACTCTTGGCCTACGGCATCACCCTGGTGCTGTGCGCCATATTCAACTACTTTGTCCTCCCCCTCACCCCGCTCCCCGTGCCCCTGCTGCTGCCGGTGTGCACCGTGGCGGCGGGCTGTCTGGAGGGGGGCCAGTTCGGGGCCGGCTTCGGGGTGGCCTCCGGGCTGCTGCTGGCCACCCTGGGCCACGGCGGCTGGGGCTTCGTGGCCCTGCTGGCCTTCGTGGGCTGGCTGTCCGGCCTGCTGGGCCAGTACGTCCTGCGTCAGGACCTGTGGGGCCATGTCATCTGCTGCCTGGTGCTGCTGGTGCTGTGGGAGGCGGTGCAGCTGCTGGCCGTGGCCACCTCCACCTCCGCCCCCCTGGGGGTGCTGCTCTCCCTGGCAGCAGGGGAGGGGCTGTGCTCCCTGGTGTGTGCGTTCCCCATCTATGGCATGAACCGTTTCTGCTGCGTCCACTACGGTCGAATTTACCACGAATAAAATTTGACCCGGGCTTTTTGTCTCCGATACGGAAGGAATTATCATGAGTAGATTTATCGACTTTAACGCCAACAACAAAGACGGCCGCACCGAGGACGAAGGGCATCGGCTGCGGGTGCGCTCCACCCTTTTGATGGTGCTGTTCGGCAGTCTCCTCCTGGGCTTCTTCTCCATCCTCTACCAGCTGCAGGTGGTGGACGGAGCCCAGTGGCGGGCCAATGCCAACTACAACATCACCCAGTCCGAGACGGTGGACGGGGTGCGGGGGGAGATTCTGGACCGATATGGCCGGGTGCTGGTGTCCAACTCCCTGGGCTACTCGGTGGAACTGGACACCGCCTCCATGGGAGATCACGTCAATGAGGTGATCTCCCAGCTGCTGGAGCTGAGTGAGAAGGAGGGGGTGGAGTGGTCCGACTCCCTGCCCATCTCCAAAGAGGCACCCTGGACCTACACCAAGGAGGAAAACCTGTTCGCCTACCGGGTGGACAGTGACGACGGCACTTCCCGGATTCTCCCCACCCAGCTGGGCCAGCTGGCGGAGAAACACAAGTGGGTGAAAAGCGCCGAAACCGCCAGCATCTCCGCCGAAGCGCTGATGGAGGCCATGTGCGAGACCTTCTCGGTGGAGACCAAGACCCTCACCCCCCAGGTGCGAGCGCTGCTGGGGGTGCTCTACGAGGTGGCCCTGCGCCAGGAGGAAATCACCTACAACTCCTACACCTTCGCCACCGACGTGTCCATCTCCTTCATCACCCAGGTCAAAGAGCTGGGCCTGCCCGGGGTGTCCATTGTCACCTCCACCAACCGGGTGTACAACACCACCTCGGCGGCCCATGTGCTGGGCCGCATTGGCCTCATCAGCGCCGAGGAGTGGCCCACCTACCAGGCCCTGAACTACCCCATGAACGCCTATGTGGGCAAGGACGGGGTGGAGTTGGCCTTTGAGTCCTACCTCCACGGCACCAGCGGCACCCGGCTGCTGGAGACCGACGAGAACGGGGCGGTGGTGAGCCAGCAGTGGCAGACCGAGCCCCAGCCGGGCAACCATGTGGTGCTCACCCTGGACAGCCAGCTCCAGGCCCACACCGAGCAGCTGCTGGGGGACTTCGTATCCGGGCTGTCCGACCCCGCGGGCGCGGCGGCGGTGATGGTGGACATGAGCGGCGGGGTGCTGGCCCTGGCCTCCTACCCCACCTACGACCTGTCCACCTACTCGGAGGACTACAACGACCTGCTCACCGACCCCGCCAAGCCTCTGCTGAACCGGGCCACCCAGGGCGTGTACGCCCCCGGCTCCATCTTTAAGATGGTCACCGCCGTGGGAGGCCTCACCGAGGGGCTGATCACTCCGTCCAGCACCACCTACTGCTCCGGCATTTACACGTATTATCCCGACTATCAGCCCGTGTGCTGGATTCGTACCAGCACCGGCGGGTCCCACGGCAGCGAGACGGTGAGCGAGGCCATCAAGGACTCCTGTAACATCTTCTTCTACGACCTGGGCCGCCGCCTGGGCATTGACAAGCTGGTGGATTACGCCACCGCCTTCGGCCTGGGCCAGTACACCGGCATCGAGCTGCCCGAGTCCAAGGGCACCGTGGCCGGGCCGGAGACCGCCGAGAAGCTGGGGGACGTGTGGTACGCCGGTCAGACCCTGTCTGCCGCCATCGGCCAGAGCGACAACCAGTTCACCCCCATCCAGCTGGCCAACTACGTGGCCACCCTGGTCAACGGGGGCAACCGCTATGAGACTCACCTTTTGAAAGAGGTGAAGTCCAGCGATTACTCCCAAGTGGTGTATGAATATGAGCCCAAGCTGGCCTCCACCATCGACATTGACCCCGAGGATCTGGCAGCGGTGAAACAGGGCATGTACGACCTGTCCCAGACCGCCTCCATGGCCCGGTACTTTGCCGACCTGCCCGTCTCCGTGGGCTGTAAGACCGGTACCGCCGAGGTGTCGGGCAGCGACGCCACCGCCACCTTCGTCTGCTTTGCCCCCTACGACGACCCCCAGGTGGCCCTGTGCCTGGTGGCGGAGAAGGGCTCCGCCGGCGGCAATCTGGCGGCTCTGGCGGCCTCCATGCTGGAGGAGTACTTCTCCAACGAGGACAACCTGAGCGTCACCGATCAGGAAAATACCCTGCTGCACTAAACTTTCCTCTGGAGGGACCTGTCTTGACCCCCGTACAAAACGACTTTTCCCAGGGCTCTGTGGCCCGGAATATCCTCTCCATCGCCGTGCCCATGACGGTGGCCCAGGTGGTGAACATTCTCTACTCCCTGGTGGACCGCATGTATATCGGCCACGTCCCCGGGGTGGGCCACACCAGCCTCACCGGCATGGGCCTCACCCTGCCCCTCATCTCCATTGTGCTGGCCTTTGCCAACCTGGGTGGCATGGGGGGCAGCCCCCTGTGCTCCATCTACCGGGGCAAAGGGGAGGAGGGGCTGGCCAGCGCCGTCATGGGCAACACCCTGTCTCTGCTGTTGTTCTTTGGGTTTGCCATCCCTCTGGTGACCATTCCCTTTTTGGACCCCATTCTGATGGCCTTCGGGGCCAGCGACGCCACGTTGCCCTACGCCAAGGACTATAGTTTCATCTACCTGCTGGGCACCCCCTTTGTCACGGTGGGTCTGGGTATGAACCCCTTCATCAATTCCCAGGGCTTCGGCAACAAGGGGATGCTCACCGTCATGCTGGGTGCGGTGGTGAATCTGGTGCTGGACCCCATTCTCATCTATGGTCTGAACCTGGGGGTAAAGGGAGCCGCCATCGCCACCATCATCGCCCAGGCCTGTTCGGCGGTGTGGGTGCTGAGCTTCCTCACCGGGAAGAAATCTCTGCTTCCCCTGCATCTGTGCCACCTGCGTCCCCGGTGGGACCACCTGCGGCGCATTATCACCCTGGGGCTGTCCGGCTTCTTCACCAGCATCACCAACTCCCTGGTACAGATTGTGTGCAACAAGGTGCTGCACATCTACGGCGGCGACCTGTACGTGGGGGTCATGACCATCATCAACTCCCTGCGAGAGGTCACCTTCATGCTCATTCAGGGCTTCAGCAGCGGCGTCCAGCCGGTGCTGGGGTACAACTACGGGGCAGGGGAGAAGCGCCGGGTGTGCGCCTGCATCCGCTTCGCCGTAGGGGTGACGGTGGGATATGCGGCCCTCATTTGGCTGTTGAACATGACCATCCCCGGCCTGCTCATCCGCATCTTCAACAACAACCCGGACATGCTCCAGGCGGGTGTGCCTGCCCTGCGGGTGTACTTCTCCATGTTCGTGTTCATGGCCCTGATGATCTCCAGCCAGTCCATTTTTGTGGGGCTGGGCCAGGCCAAAAAGGCCATTTTCTTCTCCATCCTCCGCAAAGCCGTCATCAACGCCCCCCTCACGGTGCTCCTGGCCTTTTTGTGGGGGGTAAACGGTGTTTTTGTGGCGGAGGCCGTCTCCCAGTTCGTCTGCGGTTTCCTGTGTTTCTTCACCATGTATCGCACCGTGTACCGTCCTCTCTCCCATGGTCACAATTTTGCAGGGGCGATCTAGGGCAGATTTCCACAGCTTCCACAACTTCCACAAAGTTTTCCACAAGCTGTTCAAGTACAAGACCCCCCTTCCCAATTTCTTTGGGAAGGGGGGTCTTTGTCTCGTTTTTGGGTGGTTCAGATCAGGTTTTCGGCCTCTTCCAAATCGGCGGGGGTGTCCACGCTGCGGAAGGGGGCGGTGTCCTCCAGAGGGATGTACACGGTGTTGGCCCAATTGAGCAGATTGCGGATGTCGTAATCGCCGTTGAGCATCATGGTCTCCGCAAAGGACATGCAACGCTTGCGGTACACGCCAAACAGGGGCTGAGGCACCCCGTCCATGGTGTACACACAGGCATCGGCATCGCCGATGGCGTCCACCAGGGTGTCGGCCTGGGCCGGGGTGAGGAAGGGGAAGTTCACGCCCACCAGCAGCATCCAGCGGGTGGTACAGGCCCGCAGACCCGCATGGAGTCCGGTCAGAGGGCCCCGGTCGGGATAAATATCTGCCACGGCCATGGTGCCAGCAGGGGCCAGAGCCTTCCGCTCGGGTGCGCCCACAGACAGCTGGACTCCTGCGCCGTAATCGTTCCAGGTCTCCACCGCCCGATCCAACAGGGTTTTGCCCCCCAGGGTCACCAGGGCTTTGTCCGTCCCCATCCGCTTGGAGGGGCCGCCTAACATAATCTGAACGGTGAGTTCATGTTTTTTCATTGGGATTTACCTCCCGTCGCCAGAGTAGTCACTAAGGACAGTATAGCACACTGTGCTGCTGTGCGCCACACCAAATTTATGAAATTTCACGAAGGGGGCCTTGGCAAGGCTCCCTTGTAAAAAGCGAAGCTGTCAGCCGCCCGGCTGACGGAGGGATTGTACTTCTCCGATTTCTCAGGCGGAAACCAGCGCCCCAGCCGGGGACGCTCCGCTGGGCCCCCTTTCTCAGCGATGAGAAAGAGGGGAAAGAATCGCCAAAGGCGGGGCCTTCCCCCGCCTTGTGGAATCCACCCCGCGGTACTGGATGGAGCGTGCGCCTTCCTCTTTTTGGCCCTTGAACTGGTGGGGTCACATAGATGGCGTGGATGTTCTACGGAAAATACCTACTCCTCTGGCAGACAGTGCTTCTATCGTCAGGGCCTTACCTGGGTGAGCCGCTGTTCCCAGCTATCGGCGGCGGGAACGCCGCTTCTCCAGAGTAGGCCCGGATAGGGAAATCACCCAGCCATAGGGCCAGCTGCCAGGGTAGCCTGGTGTGGTGGCAGTACCAGGGGCCACAGCAAGGGTGACGGGCCGAATTTAGACTTGACGCATGGACAGCCCCGTACCCCAGGGAGGTCCTTAGGGGGGAACGCCCTAAGCGGGTTTTGGTTCCTTTTGACCGAGCAAAAGGAACCCCCAGCGGGGAGCGTCCCCACCTGGCTGGCAAGCCGGAAACAGTCCTTTTAGAAGAACAACCCCTCAGTCTGCTTCGCAGACAGCTCCCCTTACACAGGGGAGCCTTTGGAAGTGCGCTGCCAGTCCCCAGCGGGGAGCGTCCCCACCAGGCTGGCAAGCCTGAGACAGAGATGTGGAAACCACCCCCTTACAAGATGGGGCACACTGCGCCAGAAAGGGGGCAAAACCCGCCAGATTTTGCATCCCTTTCCCCCTATTTTTCATGCTTCATTTGGTTGAACCGTTCACAATTTTCTGGTATACTAAACGGTAAATCATTTCCACAGGAGGACGCAGCACATGGCAGACAAGAAGGTGGTTTTGGGGCTCTCCGGCGGGGTGGATTCCGCCGTAGCCGCCCAGCGGCTCTTGGGCCAGGGCTATGAGGTACACGGGCTGTACCTGGACATCGGACTGGGGGGCGAACAGTCCGCCCGGGACAACGCTGCCAAATTGGGCATCCCCCTCACCGTGCGCTCCATCCAGCAGGAGCTGGAGGAGCACGTGTGTGCCCCCTTTGCCGCCGACTACCTGTCCGGCCGCACCCCCATTCCCTGCGCCCGATGCAACCGGGCGGTGAAGTTCCCCGCCCTCATCTCCTTTGCCCGGGAAATCGGGGCCAACTGGGTGGCCACCGGACACTATGCCCGCATCGGCACCGGGTGCGACGGCGGCCCCATTTTGCTGCGGGGCAATTCCGCCAATGACCAGTCCTACATGCTCTCCCGGCTCACCCGGGACATGCTCTCCCACGTCCTCTTCCCCCTGGGGGACGGCCCCAAGGAGCAGACCCGCCAGGAGGCGGAGGCCGGGCAGCTGCCCGCCGCCGACCGCCCCGACTCCATGGAGATCTGCTTCATCCCCGACGATGACTACGCCGCCTGGCTGGACGCCCGGGGCGGCACACCCCCGCCGGGGAACTTTGTGGACGCCAACGGCAACGTCCTGGGCACCCACAAGGGGTTCCACCACTACACCATCGGCCAGCGCCGGGGGCTGGGGGTCTCCTCCACCGGGCGGCTGTTTGTCACCGAAATCCGCCCCCACACCAATGAGGTGGTGCTCTCCCACGGGGAGGGGCTCCACGCCTTCATGGTGCACACCGACTCCCTGAACTGGCTGAGGGAACACCCCCTGTCCGCCCCCATGGAGGTGGACGTGCGCCTGCGCCACTCCCGCCGCTCCGACCCCGCCACCATCATTCCCCTGGGCGGCGGACGGGTGGACATCCACATGAAGCACCCCGCCCGAGCCCCCACGCCGGGGCAGCTGGCGGTATTCTACCAGGGAGACCAGGTGCTGGGAAGCGGGTGGATCCGATGAATCACACACCCGACTGTCTGGTCATCTGCGGCCCCACCGCCTCCGGCAAAACCGCCCTGGCGGTGGCTCTGGCCCAACGCTTGAACGGGGAAGTGGTGTCCGCCGACTCCATGCAGGTCTACCGGGGCATGGACATCGGCACCGCCAAGCCCACGGCGGAGGAGATGCAGGGGGTGCCCCACCACATGCTGGACGTGGCAGATCCCTGGGAGAACTTCTCCGTGGGCCGCTATGTCTCCCAGGCCATCCCCGTCATGGACGACATTCTCGCCCGAGGCAAGCTGCCCATTGTGGCAGGAGGCACCGGGCTGTACATCGACAACCTCATGGCCGGGCGGGAGTTCGCCCCCTTTGCCCCCGACACCGCCGGGGTGCGCCAGCAGCTCCAGCAGCAGGCCAGGGAGGAGGGGCTGGAGCCCCTGCGGGAACAGCTTTCTCAGGTGGACCCGGAGTCCGCCCAGCGGCTGCACCCCAACGACGAAAAGCGCATCATCCGGGCCCTAGAGGTGTATCTCACCACCGGAACAACCATCTCCCAGCACAACCGGGAGTCCCAAGCCATCCCGCCCCGGTACCACCCCCTCACCATCGGCCTGGATTTCCAGGAGCGTCCCCACCTGTGGCAGCGCATCGACCGCCGGGTGGATGTGATGATGGAGCAGGGGCTGGAGGAGGAGGTGCGGCGGCTTCTGGACGCCGGAATCCCCCCCACCTGCACCGCCATGCAGGCCATCGGCTACAAGGAGATCATCTCCGCCCTTCAGCAGGGCCGCCCCGTGGAAGAGGGGGCAGAGGAAGTGAAGCTGCGCTCCCGGCAGTACGCCAAGCGGCAGCTCACCTGGTTCCGCCGCAACCCCAACACCCACTGGATTCGCTGGGGAGAAAACCCCAATTTTTCCCAGGCCGTCGCAAGTTCGACAGAACTTGCCCACGCCCATGGCTTACAATAACAGCACTCTGGGACAGGCCACGCCTGGCCCAAAAAAGAAAAGGAGTGCTGATATATATGAGTTTTACCGCAGTCGCCGTGGGCAAACAGCCCAACGTCCAGGACACCGTCCTGGCCACCCTCCGCCGCACCGCCGCCCGGGTCACCGTCTTTTTGATCAACGGCTTCCAGCTCCGGGGGGTCATCACCGCCTTTGACCCCTATGTGGTGGTGCTGGTCAGTGACGGAAAACAGCAAATCATCTACAAACACGCCATTTCCACCATCACCCCGGAAAAAGCGGTGAATATGGAGGGGTAATCCCGAAACCAGAAGGCGTGTTCCAACCCCACGGAAACGTGCCGTTCCATTGGCAAGCGTTTCCCACATAAAAAGGAATGAGCCTATGAAAGAGAGTACATTGGTCAATAAAGTCATCATCGGCGTCATCTGCGCTGCGGTGATCCTATACTTCGCCGTCTATCTGGCCCTGGGCTTCAAGCCCGACCTGGTGACCACCACCGCCTATTCCTATTCGGTGGACATCGGCACCGAGGCCTCCGCCCTTCTGGTGCGGGACGAGCAGGTGATCTCCACCACCGGACAGTATGTGGACATCCTACTGGACGAGGGCGAAAAGGTGTCCAAAGGCGGAAAAATCGCCCTGATTCACGCCAGCCAGGACTCCTTGGAGACCCGCCAGACCATCCAGTCCCTGGAGGCGGAGATTCAGCAGCTGGAGTACTCTCTGTCCACGGGCACCCAGGCCACCAACTCCTCCAAGCTGGACGAAGAGGTGATCTCTTCCATGGTGGCCATCCGTTCCCTGGCCGCCTCGGGTGACCTGTCCACCCTGGAGGACTCCGCCCTCCACCTGCGCACCATGGTGTTCCAGCGGGATTACAGCTACGGCAACACCGAGGCCGCCACCCAGATCAAACAACTGATTTCCGACAAGCAAAAGCAATTGGACTCCCTCAACGCCTCTCTCAGCCAGGTCTCCCAGACCATCACCTCCCCCGCCTCCGGGTGTTTCTCCGGGGAAGTGGACGGCTTTGAGAGCCTCATCAACCCCTCCATGCTCTCCTCCTTGACCATGCAGCAGCTCAACGAGCTGCTCCACCGGGAGGTGGCGGACACCCAGACCGCCCTGGGCAAGGTGGTGACCAGCAACACCTGGTACCTGGCCACCCTCATCGACCAGGCGTCGGTAGAGGGCCTGCTGGAGGGCAAGACCTACAAAATTTCCTTCTCGGACGACTACTACGGCATGATCTCCATGAATTTGGACCGTCTGGTCATGGAAAATGACCAGACCATGGCCATTTTCTCCACCAACACCAACCTGTCTGACACCACCCTGCTGCGCCAGCAGACGGTGGACATCATCGCCCAGCAGGTGGAGGGCATCCGCATTCCCCGCCAAGCCCTGCGGGTGAACACCGAGACCGTCACCGACGACGAGGGCAACCAGAGCCAGGTCAACTCCTACGGCGTGTACACGGTGGTGGGCACCCAGGCGGAGTGGCAGGAGGTGAAGGTGGTCTACAGCGACGACGACTCCTTCTACCTGGTCCAGCCGGTGGATGAGACCGCCTCCTCCCGCCTGCGGGCAGGGGATGAGGTCATCCTCAACACCACCAACATCACCGATGGGATGGTGGTGCGCTCATGAGTATTTCCACAAATTTGGCCCACGTTGTGGAAGAGATCCGGGCCGCCGCCCTGGCCGCTGGCCGGGACCCGGCGGAGATCACCCTGGTGGCTGCCACCAAGACCCAGACCGACGAGGTCATCCGGCAGGCCATTGCCGCCGGGGTGACGGTGTGCGGAGAGAACCGGGTCCAGGAGCTCACCGCCCACTGGGAAGCGGGGGCCTATGAGGGGGCACAGGTCCACTTCATCGGCCACTTGCAGACCAACAAGGTGAAATACCTCATGGGCAAGGTGGATTTGATCCACTCGGTGTCCTCCCAGAAGCTGCTGCTGGAAATTGACAAGCAGGCAGGGAAGGCCGGGCTGGTGCAGGACATTTTGCTGGAGGTCAACTTGGCCCAAGAGCCGTCCAAATCCGGCTTTTTGGTCCCCGAAGTGGGGCCTGCCGCCCAGCTGTGTTCGCAGCTTACCCATGTGCGGCTGAGAGGGCTGATGTGCATTCCCCCCGCCGCAACCTTTCCTGAGGAAAATTTACCATTTTTTCATAAATTGCAGGCTCTTGCTGTTGACATACAGGAAAGAATGGGAGATAATAAAACAGATACCAAGATACTGTCCATGGGGATGAGCGGCGATTTCACCGCAGCCATTGCCGCTGGCGCCACCCATATCCGGGTGGGGACGGCGATTTTTGGCCCTCGTTCGCCCATTTCCAACCCACTTTGAACGATATATAGAAGGGAGTTCTCACCCATGAGCTTTTTGGATGAACTGAAGCGTCTGGCCCGTCCTTATGAGGATGAGGAGGACGATGATTACGAGGAGGATTTCACCCCTGTGAACAACAACGCACCCGCCAGCGAGACCACCCGCACCAGCGAGCCTGAGCGCCGCAACAACAAGGTGGTCAACATCCACACCACCACCCAGCTGCAGGTGGTGCTGGTCAAGCCCGAACGCTTTGAAAATGCCTCTGAAATCGCCGATCACCTGCGGGAGAAGCGCACCGTTGTGCTGAACCTGGAGCAGACCGACAAGACCGTTGCCCGCCGTCTCATTGACTTCCTCTCCGGCGTGACCTACGCCAACGAGGGCACCATCAAGAAGGTGTCTATGGCCACCTACATCATGACCCCCTACAACGTGGAGATCATGGGTGACCTCATCGATGAACTGGAGAACAACGGACTGTATTTCTGAGCACCGGTCTGTACCACAGTTGAGAAATAGAAATAAAGGAGACTTGCACAATGATGACTCCGCAGGAGGTAGCCAGCCATGTCTTTGCCAAAGCGACCTTTGGCGGCTACAACATGACCATGGTGGATGAGTTCCTCGATCAGCTCACCGAGGACTACACCGCACTGTATAACGACAATACCATTTTGAAAAATAAGCTGAAGGTGCTCTCCGACTCCATTGAAGAGTACCGGGCCACCGACGTGGCTATGCGTAAGACCCTGCTGGCTGCCCAGCAGATGGCCGACGACATGGTCAGCGATGCGGAGAAGAAGAAGACCCAGCTGGAGCTGGACGCCACCCAGGAGGCTGCCGCCCGCAAATCCAAGTTGGAAGCCGAGATCGCCGCTGAGGAGTTCCGGCTCCAGCAGGCCCAGAAGGCCACGGCAGACTATGTGATGAAGCTCCACGCCCTCCACCAGGAGGAGCTGGACTACCTGTCCCGCCTGGGCCAGCTGGTTCCCCCGGAGATGGCGCAGGCCGCCAAGGCCCAGGCCATTGTCCCTGAGGAGCCCACCATCCCCGTGGAGACCGCCTCTGAGGAGGAAGTGGAGGAGCCCACCATTTCTCAGCCCCTCCAGCAGTCCCAGAAGACCCAAGACGACCCCGTGGACGATCTGTATCTGGATGCTACCCGCCGGTTTGACGACTTGCAGTTTGGCAAGGACTATCAAATCAAGTAAGTACTTAAATCCCCGTGGAACTGAGGTTTCACGGGGGTTTTTCTCTTTTCCTCTGCGCCCTTTGTCACCAGGGATATTCTTCACATGCTTGCACATAATCTGTATTGAAGTTTTTTTCAGGGCGTGGTATGATTGAAGCGAAAGGAAACCAAGAAGAAACATAGCATACAAAAGAAAGGAGGCACCAAAATGGCGTTGTTTGCAGTCCCTTGTCGAGAGGCTTTTCGTATGGATTCCAATATGGAGCAGAAATTACACCAGCCCAACACCACTGTTCTGGATGCTCTCCAGAAGATTCGGCAAGCTGAACTTCACACAGCTAGTCCTTCCCGTCTGCAACAGCTGGACCGTCAGATTCAGTCTGTGAAAACCAGACGATCTAGCCGCAACCCATGATTTGTTCTCAGGCCACCCCAGAGGATCTGGACCAGATTTCCTTTCACTGCGGCCATGCCGGTATCAACGACTATTTTCGTGAGAAATTTCTGTGGGATGAGGATGCCGTACCATATTGTTTCTGGGCTGACACGGACAAAACACAGCTTGTGGGAATTGCTGCCCTGTCATGCAGCGGCATTGTGATTCACTCCGGCTCCCACTTCAATCTCACACCCGCCATTGAAATTAAGATTTTTGCTCTGGATGAAAAGTATCAACATCAGGTGTTTCCCAACTCCGGCGAAGATCAGGGGCATTGGAGCGACTACTGCCTGTACTATCTCATCCAGTTAATCTACACCATTGTGGAAACACAGTGTGGAGCAAACCACATTGTGTTATACTCGGTGCCCGAAGCCGTAACCTTCTATCAGCGTCATGGATTTGGCTCCTTTGTGGAGCTGATGGAAATGCCGTCCAATCGTTTTATTGAGGGCTGTATTCCTATGTATTTAAATTTGTAATTTCTATCCATCCCCGTGAAGCTTTGGTTTCACGGGGATATTTTTTCAATCACAGGGGGATTGTCCTTCTTTTTGAACCAGTTCAGGCTTGCCAGCCTGGTGGGGACGCTTCCCGCTGGGGGTTCCTTTTGCTCGGTCAAAAGGAACCAAAACCCGCTTAGGGCGTTCCCCCCTAAGGACCTCCCTGGGGTACGAGGCTGGACCTGCGTCAAGGCTATGGTCGGCCCAGGCCCTGGTGGGGTCACATGGATGGCCTGGCAAGTCTATGGGAAGCGCCCCCTTCTCTGTAAGATGGTGCCTCTCCTTCCAGGGCCTCACCCCGGAGAAGCGGCGTTCCCGCCGCCGATAGCTGGGAACAGCGGCTCACCCGGGTAAGGCCCCGCCTTTGGCGATTCTTTCCCCTCTTTCTCATCGCTGAGAAAGGGGGCCCAGCGGAGCGTCCCCGGCGGGGGCGCTGGTTTGCGCCAAGGAAATCGGAGGAGTACGATCCTTCAATCAGCCTAGCGGCTGACCGCTCCTGTGGCACAAGGGAGCCCTATAAACGGACAAAAAAGCCCGGAGGAAGCAGGCGCTTCCTCCGGGCTCGTGTCTTATTCGGGCTGTTTGCTCAGCGCCGAATCAGCCTTAGTGGCTGCGACGGCGGCGCATCACGGTGACAGCGCCAAGCACGGCCACAGCGGCAGCC
Organism: uncultured Oscillospiraceae bacterium; assembly: GCA_944385445.1. Taxonomy (GTDB): domain Bacteria; phylum Bacillota; class Clostridia; order Oscillospirales; family Oscillospiraceae; genus Enterenecus. The sequence goes on along the minus strand of CALWXF010000004.1, from coordinate 92,487 downwards.
AGAGCGGCCACATACAGCATCAGCTGAGCGGAATCGCCAGTCTGAGCGGGACCCTCGGTGTCGGGCTTCTCAGTGGCATCCGGCTTCTGAGTGCCCTCGGGCTTGTCCGTAGCCTCAGGCTGATCGGTGGTCTCGGGCTTCTCAGAGGCCTCGGGCTTATCGCTGGGCTGGGTCTCGCCCTCAGCGGTGAGGCCCTCCATGGCGCTGCGGAGCGCAGCCACGGCGTCGTCCACCTTGGCCTGATCGTCCTCAGACAGGGTGGCGTCGGCCATCACAGCCTGGGCAGCGGCCAGAGCGGTGCGGAAGGTGGCCACGGACTCCTCGGTGTAACCGGAGAGGTCCATGCCCTCAGCCTGGTTCAGCAGGTCTTCCAGGATGGACTTGTCGGCCTTGTAGCGCTGGGCCAGGATGGCGTTGAGTAGGTCGCCAGCGGCCTTGTCCACGTCCTCCTGCATGGCGTCGCCGTCCTCAGCCACCTTCTTGGCGGCCTCCAGAGCGTCCACCAGATCCTGCCAGTGGTCGGGCATGTACTTGTCGGCGTTGGCCATCATGTCCTCGGCGCGCTCAATGGTCAGGTTCAGCAGGGTCTTGTCGCCCTGAGTCAGGCCCAGACCCCAGATGCCCTCCAGCAGGGCGTCCCAAGCGGCGTTGACTTCTTCCTGGGTGGCGTCATCCTTGGCCAGGATGGTCTTTGCGTTGGCCAGAGCGTCCTCAAAGGCCTTCTTGGCGGTGTCGGTGACGCCCTCGGTGGACAGAGTCTCGGCGTACTTGACGGTCTTCTCCAGCAGGCTCTTGTTGACCTCGCCGGGGGCGGCGTCCTTCTCGAACACGGCGGTAACGGTGACGTTGCCCTCGGGCATCACGAAGGTGTTATCGGTGACGGTGACGTCCTCGCTCTGCCACTCCACGAAGTGCCAGCCCTCAGCAGCCTGCTCAGTCAGGGTCACGGTGGTGCCAGCGGTAGCGGTGGTGGGCTCGGCAGCAGCGGTGCCCTCGCCCTGGGTATTCACGGTAACGGTGTACTCCTCAGGCTGGACGATCTCGCCGTCCTTGGTGATGAGGATGTAGCTGACCAGCATGTCGTTGTTGGCGTTGGCGTTCTCCTTGGGCGTCATCTTCAGCTCCACAGAGCCAGCCTCGGTGACTTCCATCTCCATCTGGACGAACTGGCCCTTCTCCACGTTCAGGTTCTTCTCCACGGAAGCCAGAACGCTGTCACCCTGGAGCAGCTCGATGGTGGCGTTGCGCTGCCAGGTGGTCTGATACCAGATGTTCTTGTAGCCCACGAACACCTGATAGGTGCCGGCCTCCAGGTTGTCGAACTGGTAGGTCAGGGGCTTGCCACGGCCGTCGTTGGGGTCTTCGCCCTTGGTATCGGTCATGTTGCGGATGGTGGAATAGGCGTCGGTGCCGTAGTCGTTGTGGGTCTCAACCTCAGACTCGGGGTTGGTGCAGCCCCAGCCGCTCTCGGCATCATAGAACTGATCGGGAGTGGTGTTGCGCACGGTGTCGGCGTTGTACTTCAGGATGGTCTGGGCCAGCTGAGAGAAGGCCTCAGAGCCGTTGTCCACGAAGTAGACCACGTTGCCGGGCACCACAGCCACGGTGGTGGAGATCTCATGATCGGCCACGGTGCCGGTCAGAGGCAGGGTGCACACGGAGGTGGCGTCCTGGATGGCCTTCACCTGGGCCTCGTTCCAGGTCACAGCGGCCTCAGACTCCTGGTCGCCCTGGACGATGCGCAGGGTCTCGGGAGCGGTGAAGGTGGTGCCCAGATAGTGGTGATCGGGCAGGGTCTCCAGAACGGCGAAGTAGTTGGGATCGGTCTTGAAGTTGGCGGTGACCACGATGTCGTGGGCGGGGGTGGAGTTCATCAGGCCGGGGTTCCGGGCGGGGTCGGTGATGCTGGCATCCTCGCTGTCAATGGTCCACACGTCGAAAACCTTGCCCTCGGGGATGTCGGCGTAGAAGACCACGGAGGAGCCGACCTTGTACTTCTGAGAGGTGATGGTGCCGTCCTCGTCCAGGAAGCCGTTCACTACGGTGACGGTGTAGGCGTCCACATAGTTGGCGGTGACGGTGACGTTGGCGTCGGGCATCACGAAGGTGGTGGTCTCGCTGTTGGCGTCGGCGAACTTCACGCCGTCGTTGTCAGCAGACCAGTGGTCGAACATCTTGTTCTCGGGGGCCTCGCCGGCCTCCAGGGTGATGGTCTGACCCACATACACCTGCTCCTGGGTGGTGCGGTCGCCCAGGGTCAGGGTCAGGGTGCGCTGCTGGCCTTCCACGATGTTGAATTCCTTCTCGATGGCATCGCCAGCGAAGGCGCCGCAGAAGTTGATGGTGAGCTTACCAGTGCCCACAGCCTCGTTGTCGGTGTAGTCCACGGTGTAGTCCACGCCACGGATGAGGGTCTGGTCGCCCAGCTTCACCTCGGGGGCGGGACGGACGGCCTCACCCTTGTAGGTGTAGCTGTCCTCCAGGTTGACGGTGACATCGGCGGCGTTGATGACGGTGCCGGCGGTGACACGGAACTCAGCGCCGGAGCCCCAGGCGTTCTCGGTGTCGCCGTAGGTGGTCTTGGGCACCACCATGACGGTCTTGGCGTTGACCATCTCGCCGAAGGCGGTGGTCTTCCAGTCGTGGGTCTTGGGCCAGCTGCCGGTGCCCACCTTGGTCCAGTCGCCGCTGCTCACGTCGCTGGTGAGCTGGTCAATGGACTTGGAGCTGACATAGACCTCGTGCTGGCCATAGGTACCGTTGTAGCCCTGGCTACGGGGCAGGTAGCGGATGCCGTTGATGGCGGTCTCGTCCTTGAGCTCCACCATGAACCACAGCTTGTTCATGGGAGTGGAGATGCTCCAGTTGGAGTGCCAGATGGAGTTGTTGTTGCCGTCGATGAGCTTACTGCCATCCTCGCCGGGATAGTAGTTGTCCACCTTGACCTTGGACAGGACGGAGCGGTCCAGCTCCTTGCCCTCACGGCCCAGCTTGACCACATAGTTGAACTCCTGGCCATAGCTGTTGGCAGCGGAGACGGTGAGGGTGCCGTCCTCGTTGTAGGTGACGGTGAAGTCGTTGGTGCCGTCCACGGTGACGGACTCGATGGACTCGTTGGCGGCCAGAGTGTAGCTGGCGCCGGTCTCGCTGTTGACGTCAAAGCCGGCCACAGCGTTGTCGTTGATGTAGATGCCGGTGATGGGGTAAGAGGAGGTGGGAACCTTAAAGCCCTCGTTGCTCTTGTCCATCAGCTGGCCCACATCGTTGGTGCTGACGGGGGAGATGCGATAGGAGTAGGAGTAGCTCTGGTTGGTGGGGAAGAAGTAGCCGTCCAGAGGCTTGTGACCCATGAAGGCGGTGTCGCTGACACCGTTCTGGTGCAGGTCGATGTTCCACACGATCTCCTGACGCTGAGGAACCTGGTTGGGGTGACGATAGGTGGCGCTGTTGTAGGTGCCGGAGTTCATGTCCTCGGCGGTGTAGTGGCTCACCGAGCTCTCCAGCAGGCCGTCGCCGGTGACCATCAGGCCCACGCCCTGGTCATTGGTCAGAGCGGTCCAGCGGATGTCGGTGCGGCTGCCGTTCTCCTGGGGCTTGAGCATTCTCTTGCCGTCCCAGTTGGAGTTCTCGCCCATGGCGTCGTCGGGATCATACACCTTGGAGGTGTACACGCCCACGGTGGAGCCGCTCTTACGGTCCACATAGTTCTCGTCGGGACCACGGCCATAGAAGGTGAGGTTGTCATAGTCGCCGTTGATGATCATACGGCCACCGATCTTGGGCAGGCCGTTGGGGGCGAAGTTGCTGGTGGGGATGAACTGGCTGAGGACCACGATCTCGCCGTTGCCGTAGATCTCGTAGGCCATCAGGGCAGAGGCGGACACCTTCATGGTGCCGTTCATGGCCATGAGCACCTTGTTCTCGCTGGTGTTCACGGAGACCTCCAGGTTGGACAGGTTCTCGGTGGCGCCGGCGTTCTTCAGGTTGGCGTTCTTGGCCACGGTGGTGTCGTTGTAGGTCTCAGCGCGGTACAGGCTCTGCTCGGGGCCCTGAGTCATGACCACGCTGCCGTCCAGGCTGTAGGAGACGATGGTGCCGCTCTCGGTGTCCAGCACGATCTCAAACTTCTGGCCGTTGTCGGTGGTACCGGTGAGGGTCATCTGGCTGCCCAGCTCCTCCACGGACTCGAAGGCCTTGTCGGGCACCTGGGTCTCAGTGGCCTGAGCGTCGTCGGGGTTGAGCTGGAACTGCTCATAGGCCACCTCGTAGCCGGCCTCGGCCCAGTTGGTGGCGTTCTTGAGGGTGACGGAGATGTCCAGCAGGTAGTCGCTGCCCTCCACAGCCTCAAACTCGGGCAGGGTGATGGTGACATTCTCCACCTGCTGACCGCTCATCAGGGACTGACCGTCCATGTTGGGGGTGTTCAGGTCCAGAGTGCCGGAGCCCAGCTCGGTCAGGCCGTCCTTGGTGAGCTTCCAAGTGATGTCGAAGGCGTCCAGGGTAGTGTTCTCATACTCGTTGACCACCTTCAAGGTCACGTCCTGGCCGGAGGTGACGGTCTGGTCATCCAGGTAGAAGTTCACCTGCTGGTGGACCTTCTTGGCCTCGGTCATCTTGGGGGTGGGGGTGCGGTCGGCAAAGAGCATACCGTTGCCGCAGAAGGCGTCGTCGTTGGCGTTGGGGTCGATCCAGTCGCCGCCGTAGCCCCAGAACTCGTCATAGGTGCCGTCGCCGTTGTCCCGCACGGTGCGGATGGACTGGTCGATGTAGTCCCAGATGAAGCCGCCCTGAGCCTGGTCGTTCTCACGGATGGCGTCCCAGTGCTCCATGGCATTGCCGTAGGACAGGCCCATGGCGTGGTTGTACTCGGAGTGGATGAGGGGCATGCGTCCATTGTAGCCGGCCACGTAGTTGGGCAGCACATACTGAGTGGAGTGCACGTCCACGATGTTGTTCTTACGCACGTCGGTGCTCCAGGGGTCCTGACCGTTCTGCTTGACGTAGGGGTGCTGATAGTTCTCGCTCTCACGCTCGTACTTGCGCAGACGGCTGGGGTCACGCTTGAGCAGGTACATGGAGGCAACCCAGAAGCCGTAGTCCTCATTGAGGGGGGCGTAGCTGTAGGTGGCCTCGTTGCCCAGGGACCACATGATGACACTGGGGTTGTTCTTGTAGTGCTCCAGGTTGGTGACCACACGGTCGGTGACGGTGGCAACCCACTCGGGCATACCCTGTCCGGTACCGGTGGGTACCTTCACGCCCTGCATAGCGGCACGGTGGCTCTCAATGTTGGCCTCGGCGCACACATACAGGCCCAGCTCATCGGCCAGGTCGTACAGAGCCTTGTCGTTGGGGTAGTGAGACGTACGGATGGCGTTGAGGTTGTGCTCCTTCATCAGGGTCAGATCGGTGAGGTAGTCCTGGAAGGTGAGGGCATGTCCGGTCTCCAGATCGGTGTCGTGGCGGTTGACACCACGCAGCACCACCTGACGGCCAGTGATCTGCATCTGCTCGTGGCCCTGGTCGTCGATGTCCACCTTGTAGATCTCACGGAAGCCGATGCGCTCCACCACGGACTCCATGACGTTACCGTCGGCGTCCTTGAGCTCCAGCACCAGAGAGTACAGGTTGGGGGTGTCGGGGAACCACTTGGCGGGATTGGTCACCTTCATGGTGCTGGTGACGGTGGTGCCCGCGTCGGACAGCTTGTCCTCATAGGAACCAGCGGCCTTCAGCTCCACGGTCTGGTTGTCGGCGGTGGCCACGGTCTCGCCGGAGTTATCCACAATGTAGGAGGAAATTGTGTAAGTTCCCGCCTGCTCATTGTGGAGGGCGCGCACGTCGGTCTCCACGGTGACGGCCACGTCGCTGTCCTCGCTGGTGCGGTCGTCAAACTGGGTCTTCACGAAGAAGTCCCGGATTTCTGCCTCGTCCTTGGAGTACAGGTACACATCACGGTAAATACCGCTCTGGCGGATGAAGTCCTGGTTCTCCAGCCAGCTGCCGATGGACCAACGGAACACCTTCAGAGCGATGGTGTTCTCACCCTCGGTGAGGTAGGGGGTGATGTTGAAGTCGTGGGCGGTGAAGGCGTCGGTGGAATAGCCCACCTTCTGGCCGTTGACATACAGGTAGTAGGCGGACTCCACGCTCTGGAAGGAGATGAACACCTCACGTCCATCCCAATTCTCAGGCACCTCAAAGCTGGTGCGGTAGTAGCCTACGGGGTTGTATACGGTGGGGGCATGGGGGTCCCCATAGTTGACGGGCTCAAAGTTGCTGAACCAGGGCAGAGCATGGTTGGTGTACATGGGCTCGTCATACTTGAAGGTACCGTCCTCATTGCGGTAGGTCTGCCAGGCCTGGGGCACATACTCCGGCTGGAAGGCATCCCCGGTGTAGTCCTTGGCCAGATAGGTCTCGTCTACCTTCTTGGCCTCTTCGGGGGTCTTCACCATGGCGAAGTCCCAGTCCTTGCCGGACAGCAGCATGTAGTAGTCCGAGGTCTCAGGACCCACGTCGTCCAGCACGGACTGCTCTGCCTTCAGAGCGGTGGCGGTGTCCTGATAGGAGATGAACTGGCTCTTGGCCCGCTCACGGTTGATGCCGATGACTTCGCTCTGGTCGTACCACTCGTCACCGGAAATGTTGGCGGTGCCATCCTCATTGAAGCGGATGCTGTTCTGGAAATGCTCCTCCCGCATCTCCAGCACATGGTCATAGACCTCTGCGCCGGAGTACCGGGCGGCCAGGGCTGGGGCGACCAGTCCGGTGGCCAGGAGTGTTGCCAGAGTTGCAGAGATGGTGCGTCGTAATTTTCGTTTCAACGCGGGTTTCATGTTCTACATCCTCCCTTTCAAGATCCTGCGGTTTCAGCGGAATACCATGGGCTTGTCCCCATAGGCCCGCCATTTTCATCATCATACCAAAACTGTATGGGACAATCAACCCATCTTTTAGGTATTTCGCTACATTCCACTGGTAATCTTTTCCCGAAGCCGATTTTTTTGACACCAAATTGTTCCCCCTTTTGAATTTTTATTAAAAAATAAGCGGGAATGGACGCCGCTGGAGTCCATTCCCGCTGAAAAAAATTTTTTCAGTTTCTTTTCAGTTTTCTGGGGCAAACAGGGCCAGCAGCTGGCCGGGGGCCGTCAACACACAGGCGGCGTAGTCCACGCTGCCATAGTCCACGCCGTTCCAGGTGGCGTAGGCAAAGTCCACCCCTGCGGCCTGGGCCGCCCGACTGTCCGAGGGGGTGTCCCCCACATAGAGCACCTGACTGGGCTCCAGGTCCATGCGGCGCAGGCACTCCAGCAGAGGGTCGGGGTGGGGCTTGTGGAGCTGGGTGTCCTCCTCCAGCACCGCCGTCTCCATGTACTTATCCAGGCCGTTGCCCACCATGTCGATCTGGTACTGGGCCCGCATTTTGGAGGATACCACCGCCTGGCGCACCCCCAGTTGTTTCAATCCCTCCAGGGTGTCCACCATGCCCGGGTAGGGGGTGGCCCCCTCTTCGTACTCGTTGACGTAGCGCACCCAGCGCTGGTAGGTGGCCTCAGGGTCCCGGATGCCCAGCTCCTCCATGACCTTCATGCCCGGGCAGGCCATGAATTGCACCACGTCGTCCAGGGTGCGCTCCTCCCCCAGCTCCTCCTTTATAATACGAAGCAGGGGGTACATGTTCATGTTGACGGTGTTGAGCAGGGTTCCGTCGATGTCATAGAGCACCGCTTGGTAGGTTTTCATAACGTCCTCCTTGTGAAAAAGGTGCAGTCTTACGGCTGCACCTTTTGAATGAATATTGAATAATGAAGAATGCAGGCCATCAAGTCTCTGCTGGGCCGAAAGCCTCCCTTGTGCAAAGGGAGGTGGGCCGGCGTAAGCCGGGTCGGAGGGATTGACTTCTACTCGTACCGTCAACCCCTCAGTCAGCCCTTATGGGCTGACAGCTCCCCTTACACAGGGGAGCCTTTGGTGCGTGACACAGCTCCGCCTTTTCCATCCGTGCCGCAGGCACACCATAATTCTTCATTATTCATTCTAAATTATTCATTATTTTGGGGCTTCTTGCGGCGGTGATGGGGCCGGCTGCGCCGCCGCTTCTCGCCGCCCTCCCCGGCCTGGGGCTGGACGGGCTTGGGCCTGGCCTGCTGCTGAGGGCGGGGCTGGGCCTGCTTTTGCCCCTGGCGGGGCTGCTGCGTGCCCTTCTGGGCCTGGGACTGCTTGGAGCCGCCCCGCTGCTGGGGGGCTTTGGCCTTGGCGGGCTTGTCCGGCTGGGGCTGGGTCTCCTTCTTGGCCCCGCCGCCCCGGCGGCGGCGATTGCGGGAGGACTTCTTCTCTTCGCTGTCCTCATTGGCCCCCATATACTGCTCCAACAGCGCCGCCAGGCTGGCGGTGCTGCCCAGGCTGCGCTCCTCCTCGGGGGGAATATAGCGCAGCTTCTCCAGCTCCTCCTTGGGCGGGGCCATATAGTCCTCGGGGCGCTTGCCCTTGCCAGAGCGCACCACCCGAATCTCGGTGGTACGGTAGGTCTTGGGCTGCTCGGTGGAGTCCTCCAGCCGCACCTTCACCTGCTCCCGCAGAAGGTTGACGGCGGTGATGTTGCCCACGCCGTCGGGGCACTCCACAAAGGACTCCTGCTTGGGGCACCGCTTCACAGCGTCCTCATAGGCCTCCTGCTCGTACTTCAAACAGCACATCAGACGGCCGCAGGTACCCGAAATCTTGGTGGGGTTGAGGGACAGGTTCTGGGTCTTGGCCATCTTAATGGACACGGGCTGGAACTCGTCTAAAAACTGGTGGCAGCAGAAGGGCTTTCCGCAGATCCCTAAGCCGCCCAGCATCCGGGCCTCGTCCCGGACGCCGATCTGCCGCAGCTCGATGCGGGAGCGGAAGATGCTGGCCAGGTCCTTCACCAGGGCCCGGAAGTCCACCCGGCCCTCGGAGGTAAAGAAGAAGATGATCTTGCTGCCGTCGAAGCTGTACTCCACTTCCACCAGCTTCATGTCCAGGCCGTGGCGCTCCACCAGCTGCTGGCAGATCTTCATGGCCTCTTTTTCCTTGCGGTGGTTGTCCTGGACCTGCTTTTCGTCCTTCTGGGTGGCCAGACGCACCACGGGGCGCAGGGGCTGCACCACCACGTCGTCCCGCACCATGTCATTGGAACGGGAACAGGTGCCGTATTCCACCCCTTTTCCCGTCTCCACAATGACCCCGGCGCCCACCGGGACCGTGAGGCCCTGGGGGTCAAAATAATACTGCTTTCCGCCCGCTTTGAAGCGGACTGCGATGATCTCTGTCATGGATGTTCCTCCGTCGTATATGGAAATCAGGCGAACAGGCGGGCGCACACCCACCCCAGCATGTGGCCGGGGCCGGGGTTGTACACCCCGTTTTCCCGGCACTGCTTCAAGATTTTCAGCAGCTTCACCCCTCGCTGGGGATGCTGGGCCAGCTGTCCGGCTACACACCCCTCGGTGAGGGAGAGCAGCTCCAGCAGCTGGGCGCTCTTGGGCTTCTCCAGCTCCAGAGCGGTGAGCTGCCCGGCCACCTCCAGCTCGCTGCCCGTCAGCAGCAGCTGGGCCAGGGCCTGGGCCTTCTCCAGCTGCTGGGGGTCGGGCTGGTCCTCCTGGGGGGGCAGGGACAGGGTCTCGCACCGGCTCCGCACCGTCTCCAGCAGCCGCCCGGGCTGCTCTGCCAGCAGAAGAAAGGCCCCGTAGGCAGGGCCGTCCTCCAGGCTTTTCAGCAGGGCGTTCTGGGCCGCCGGGTTGAGGGCGTCGGCGGGGTGGATGATATACACCTTCCGGGCCCCCTCATTGGGGGTGACATAGAGATCGGCCCGGAGCTTCCGGGCCTGATCTACGGTAATTTCCCGCTTGTCCGCCAGGGTGGTCACCCACTGCACATCGGGGTGGATGCCGCCCTGTACCTTCCGGCAATGCCGGCACACCCCGCAGGGGACGGGGTGTCCCGTACACAGATAGGCCGAGGCCAGCCGCAGGGCCAGCTCCCGTCGGCCTTCCTCACTGCCTCCGGTGATGAGATAGGCGTGGGAGAGGGTCTGGGGCAGGTCCATCACAGCCGTTCAAACCGTTCCACATCCACCACAAACACGGTGGCGCCCCCCACGGTGACCTCCACAGGCATGGTGGGGATGTACCCATAGGTCATCTCGGAGGCGGTGGGGATGAGCTGCTTGCGGCTGTGAGAGTACTCCCGGATGATGTCCATCACTGCCTGCACCTTCTCGTCCTCCACACCGATGAGCAGCGTCACGTTGCCCGCCATCAAAAAGCCGCCGGTGGTGGACAGACGGGTGGACGAAAACCCCTTCTTGGACAGGTTCTGGGTCACGGTACCCACGTCGTCATGGTTGATGATAGCAATGATCAATTTCATAGGATCTCCCCCTTACGTCGGGTCAACGATGGACCACTTTGATATACTCAGTATTATATCCTATCTGGGCCAAATAGGCCAGATGTTTTTTGTCTACTTTTTCGCCGGGGGCCACCACGGGGATACCCGGGGGATAGGGGGCCAGCTGCTGGGCGCACACTTCCCCCTCCGCCTGGTCCCAGGCCACCTCTTTCGTGGGGGCAAACAGGGCCTGCCGGGGGCTCATGAGCTGCTGGGGGGGCGGGGGCGGCGGGGGCAGGAGGGAGGCTCCCCCCAGCTCTACCCCCTTCAGGGCGGCGGTGAGGGCGGCCACCGTGCGGGGGCCGTCGGCACAGGTGAAGATGAACACCACATGGCCCGAGTCCGCCATCTCGTAATAAATCCCCCGGTCCATGAGGGTGCGGGCCACCCCATAGCCGTCCTTACACTTCAGCACCAGCCGGGTGGGGTCCAGCTCCACGCCCACCGGGCGCAGGGCGGGGTAGGTACACCGCAAGTTTTCCACAAGCTGCACGGTTTCTGTGTAAGCTGGCCGCCCGTCCCCCTCCAGGTAGTCCCGCACCACATCCAACGCCGCCATCATCACATAGTTGGGGGAGGAGGTGCCGTAGAGGGAGGCCGCCCACCGCAGCTGGTCCGGGGTGTACCCCTGGGCCAGCAGCAGGGCGGTCTGGCCGGGGGCGGGGAGGGTCTTGTGGGCGGACACCACCACTACATCAGCGGCCTGGTACCCGGTGTAACCCAAAAAGGGCAGGTGGGCCCCATGGGCCCCGTCCACCATGAGCTTGGCCCCGTGGGCGTGGCAAATTTCCGCAAGGGCGGGAATATCAGACAACATGCCGTAATAAGTCGGAGAGGTTATACACACCGTTTTAATATTTGGGTGGTTTTTCAGGGCTTGCTCCACGTCCTGGGGCTGGATGGGCCCGGTGACCCCCTCCTGGGCCAGCCAGGGGCGGGGGAGGTAGTGGGGGGTGAGGTCCAAGAGGGCCAGGGCGTTGAACACGGAGCGGTGGGAGCCCCGGTCCAGCAGCACCTCACCGCCCACTCCGGCGGTGAGGGCCAGGGCGGCGTGGATGCCCTGGGTGGAGCCGCCTGTGAGGAAGAGGCAGGACTCCATGCCCACGGCTTTGGCCCACAGGGCCTGGGCCTCAGCGATGGGGTCATCCTCCTCGGGGTCGAAGAGGTCCCCGGTGGCGGGGTGCTCGGTGACATCCAGGTGGGCGGGCCAGAAGTCCAGCGGGGGGGCGGGGCGGCCGTGGTGGCCGGGCATATCCAGGCGGGTGAGGGGGAGCTGGGACAGCTCCACCAGACGGTCGTAGAGGGGAGTCATAGGAATCACATCCTTTTTCATGCTTTATGAAAAACAGGGTTTGTCTCCAGTCCTATGTGGAGATGGTTCATCTATTTTAGATAGTTCAGGCTTGGAAGCCTAGGGAACGCGCTCCCCGCTGGGGGTCCATTTTGACTGGCCAAAATGGACGAAAAGCCACTTAGGGCGTTCCCCCCTAAGTACCCCCCTGGGGTACGAGGCTGGAACTGCGTCAAGCCTAGGTTCGGCCCGCAACTCTTGCTGTGGCTCCTGCTACTGCCACCACACCAGGCCACCTTGGGCAGCTGGCCCTACAGCTGGGCAATTTCCACATCCGGGCCTACCTTGGAGAAGCGGCGTTCCCGCCGCCGGGAGCCAAGCCCACGATCGCTGGGAACAGCGGCACACCAGAGTAAGGCCCTGGCAATAGAAGAACAGCCACACAGAGGAGCAGGCACGTTCGGTAGAATTTTCACGCCACCTATGTGACCCCACCAGGACCAGGGCCGAAACAAGGAGCACGCAGGGACACCCAGTACCGCGGGGTGGATTCCACAAGGCGGGGGAAGGCCCCGCCTTTGGTGGGTCTTTGGTGACTTTCTGCCCACTCAGAAAGTCACCCCAGCGGAGCGTCCCCGGTGGGGGCGCTGGTTTCCACCGAGGAAATCGGAGAAGGACAAGCCCTACGGACTGTCCCCTCTCCCCAGAGAGAAAGCAGGAATACAACAATGGCCTGCCGTGGACTTCCACAGCAGGCCATAAAATGGTTGATCTCTCAGCGCTTCTGAGGGGTGTAAGCCACAACCGTGCGGCGGTTGGGCTCGGTGCCGGTGGAATAGGTGCTCACACCAGCCACATCCTGGAGGGCGGCGTGGATGACATGGCGCTCGTAGGCGTTCATGGCCTCCAGGGTGATGTTGCGGCGGTACTTGACCACCTTGGCAGCGGTCTTGTGGGCCAGCCGCTGGAGGGCCTCCTCCCGGCGGGCACGATACCCTTCCGCATCCACATGGATGCGCACCCGGTGGCTGCGGCCACGGTTGACCACATAGCCGGTGAGCTGCTGGATGGCGTCCAGGGTCTCGCCCCGGTGGCCAATGAGGGCGCCCATGTTGTCCCCCTGCAGCACCACCTGGTAGGTGTCCCCGTCCCGGGTCACCTGGGACGTGGCCTCCACACCCATCTGGGCGAACAGGCCGGACTGGAAGCGGAGAATGGCCTGGGCCACGTCGTCGTCCACAACTTCCACCACAGGTGTGGAAGTCTGGGCGGGCTCCACCTCCACGCTCTGGGTGGCCACCACGGGCACCACCTTCTCCTCCACCACGGGGGCGGGGGCAGGGGCGGGCTTCTCCTCCACCACAGGGGCCTCATCGGGGGCCTCATAGGTGAGCTTTACCTTGGCGGGCACAGAACCGATGCCCAAAAAGCCGGTCTTGCCTCGCTCCAAAATCTCCAGAGACACATCGTCCCGGTCCAGACCCAGCTGGGCCAGACCCTTGGCAATGGCCTCGTCCTCATTCTTGCCGGTTACTTCAATAAACTTCAGCACGATGGTGCACTCCTTCCTTAGCCCTTGGGGTCTTGCTCTTCGCTCTCGGGGGCGTAGGCCTCCTCATATTCCCCATCCTGGTCCAGGTCCTGGTCGGCCTCCACGGCCTCGGGGACCACGGGGGGGATCACCGGGGTGGTGGTGTTCTCCTCCACCACGTTCTCGGTCTCCTCCGGCTCCACGTCCTCTTCCACGGTGTGGCGGACGGGGTTGGGGTCCACATAGGGGGTGATGGGGTAGCGGTTGGGGTCGTAGGCACGGCCACGGGCATAGGTACGCATACCCTCCCGGCTGGCGGTGACATCCACGCCCTTGTTCTTCTTCTCCTTGACCTTCTTGCCCTTGTTGGCGGCGATGGCCTGGGCCTTGCGCTGGGCGGCCTGGCGGCGGCGCTCCTTCTCGGCCTCCTTGGCCCGCAGGGCAGCGGCCTCCATCTCACGCTGGACGGCCTCATAGTCCTTCTTGAGCATCTTGCCGCAGATGACTTCCTGCACCATCATGAACAGGGAGTTGGCGATCCAGTACACACACAAGCCGGCGGGCATGGCAAAGCCGATCCACAGAGAGATCAGGGGGCTCATGATCATCATGGAGTTCATGCCGGCGGGCTTCTGGTTGGCGTTCATCTGGTTGGTGCGCTGGGACACGATCATGGACAGCAGGGACAGGCAGGCGGAGATGACGGGCAGCAGGAACAGACCCACGGAGTTGGGGGTGATGCCGCCATCCCAGAAGTTCCAGTTGGGGATCTGGGACAGATCCAGGCCAAGGAAGTTAAAGTTGATGACAAAGATGGTGCCAGTTGACACACCAGCCGCAGTCGTTGCGGCTGATACCGCTTGGTCGCTATTGATTAGGGAAGCCAGGGTCAGCTCACCGTAGCCGGAGCCGGCCACAAAGCCCTGCAATCCCAGGGCGTTGGCCACAGCGGTGGTGCCTGCATCGCTCAGACCCATCAAATACTTGAGGGGTCGGCGGATGATGGCATACAGAGGCATCAGGATGGCCAGAGGGATGAGGGACCAACCGCAGCCGCCCATGGGGCTGACGTTGTTGTCCGCATAGAGCTTGTTGACCTCCTGACTATAACGCTCCCGGTCATTGCCGCAGCGCTGCTGGATCTCTTTGACCTGGCTGTTGAGCAGATTCATCTTGATCATGCTCTTCTTGCCCTTCAAAGACAGGGGGAAGAGGATGACCTTCACCACCAGGGTAAAGAAGATCAGCGCCACGCCGTAGTTGTCGAAGACCCGACAGAAGGTCTCCAGCAGCCAGCTAAAGGGCGTCATAAGGATTTGCCAGATATCCATATGTTACCTCCTGGATAATCGAGTTTTTTTCGGTGGTACGGGGTCGTAGATGAAGCCTTTTTCCTTGTGAAATGGATGGCAGCGCAGCACCCGCCACACCGCCAACAGCCCACCCTTGAGCGCCCCGTGGACCTCAATGGCCTGAAGGGCATAGGTGGAGCAGGTGGGAATAAAGCGGCAGCAGGGAGGCCGGGTGGGGGAGATGTTCTTGCGGTAAAACCGCACCAGAAACAGCAAAACCTGCTTCATCGTCTCACTTCTCCACCAGATTCAGCTTGCGGCACAGCCGCACAAAGGACTCCTCCAGCTGTCGGTAATACGAGGAACCGGCCCGCACCCGGGCCACCACCACCAGGTCCACCCCCCGCACCAGCTCTTGCTCATGGAGGCGGTAGATCTCCCGCAGGCGGCGGCGCAGCCGATTGCGCACCACAGCATGTCCCACCTTGGTGGACACGGTGAGGCCCAGCCGATTGCCGGGCCGTCCGTTGCGCCGCACATAGATGGCCAGACGGCTGTCTGCGGCGGTGCTGCCCTTGCGGTAGAGACGGCGGAAGATGTGGTTTTCCTTTAACGATACCGTGTATTTCACAAAAAAACTCCCTTCATCAGGGTTGGAACATCGGAATATGACAGGCTCCCCGGGCCGCAAGGGGCCGAGTGAGCACAGATGGGAAGGTCTCCAGGAGACGTTGCCATCCATCCCAGAGGCATGAGGAAGGTCTCCCATATGAATGTAGGGGCGAGGGATTACTCCCGCGCCCCTGCTTTATTCACATATATCCGATGTTGCCGCTGTTGCCACCATCAGTGGGTGAGACGGACGCGGCCCTTGGCACGACGGCGAGCCAGAACCTTGCGGCCGTTGGCAGTGGCCATGCGCTTACGGAAACCATGGACCTTGGAGCGATGACGCTTCTTGGGCTGATAGGTACGAACCATGCGGAAACACCTCCTGTACAGATTGGCAAAGCACGAAGCCCCTGGGGGCTGTGCCGCCCTCCACAACATCCCGATTGGGATGCGGTCGGTAAAATCAATGCGCTCAATAGCGCACACGAAATTATACCCAAATCTGCCCCTTCTGTCAAGAAAAATTCCAATCTTTTTTCGCACAAATTGGGTAACACAAGATGTTGTGGTGGTATTTTTTCCTTTTAACAACACCATCCGTTTTTCCTCAATTTGTGGAGAAAGTGTGGAAATTTTTCTGCTACAATATAAATATAGAATTGCCCTCTGGCGTTTTTTTTGATATAATGCTTGTTACCAATCCACAATGCTCATGCTCTCCTGCTTCCCCGGTGATGATCACCGGGGCTTTGGCGCTTGTCTCCAAAGTCCCGGCACACAGGACCAGGGGAACGGTTTTTTGCGCCTTTGGGGCATTCTTTGTATGAGATCTGCGCCGCTGCACCCGCCGGAACCTCCGGGTTCCCATGAAGCGGCTTGGTGTTCCGCCCTCCTGTGGGGAAGGCGGGACGATGTTCTTGTTTTGTTTGAGGAGGCTCATGCCATGAAGTCAGCTGCTGACGTATGGGAAAAAGTAAAGACTTTGATGGAGAAGGAGATGACCGCCGTATCCATCGAAACCTGGTTTGGAGACGTGGAGGCGGTGGCTCTGGATGAGAGCGGCCTCATTCTCTGCGTCCCCACCGAATTCAAGCGCAACATCATCCGCACCCGCTTTCAGACCAATGTGGAACACGCACTGCGGGAGCTGTTCTCCTTTGATGTGGCGGTGACCCTGATGCTCCCCCAGGAGCGGGACCAGTACCGCAAGGCCGGACCCACCCAGCCCGGGGACCCCGCCTTCCAGGAGTACACCTTCGACCGATTTGTGGTGGGCTCCACCAACAAATTCGCCTTCACCGCCGCCGTGAAGGTGGCCAACGAGCCGGGCGGGGCCTACAACCCCCTGTTTATCTACGGCCAATCCGGTCTGGGCAAGACCCACTTGCTCCACGCCATCGCCAACCGGGTGCGGGAAAATCACCCCAACTACCGGATCATGTACATCAAAAGCGAGGACTTCGTCAACGAGCTCATCTCGAATCTGCGCCACGGCAACGACATGCAGGGCTTCCGGGACAAGTATCGGACGGTGGACCTGTTTTTGATGGACGACGTGCAGTTCATCGCCGGCAAGGACTCCAGCGAGGAGGAGCTGTTCCACACCTTTAATACCCTGTATGAGCAGAAAAAACAGATCGTCTTCACCTCCGACCGCCCGCCCCAGGAGATGCTGCGGCTGGAGCAGCGGCTGAAGACCCGGTTCGAGCAGGGCCTCCCGGCGGACATTCAGCCCCCGGACTACGAGACCCGTATGGCCATTCTGAAAAACAAGTCTCTGGAGCGGGGCATCGTGCTCCCCGACCCGGTGCTGTCCTATGTGGCGGAGAACATCACCTCCAACGTGCGGCAAATTGAGGGCGTAGTCAACAAGATCATGGCCTTCCAGGAGCTGATGGGGGCCCAGGTGGATGTGGAGAACACCATCCGGGCGGTGCGGGACATTCTCCGGGCCAAAGAGGACTTCTTGCCCTCGGCGGAGACCATCATCCAGGAGGTGGCCCGGTTCTACGAGCTGGACAGCGACGCCCTGCGGGGCCAGAGCCAGAACAAGGAGATCACCACCGCCCGCAACGTGGCCATGTATATTATTCGTGAGATGACCCAGCTGTCTCTGGCGGAAATCGGCCAGCAGTTCGGCGGCCGCCACCACTCCACCGTCCTCAACTCCATCAACCGAGTGGAGAAGATGATGAAGGACCAGCCGGAGCTGACCGAAATCATCCGGGACATCACCAACGCCGTCAATTCGGCCTGGTAAATCGGGACAAAAGCCCTCGGCAGAGTTTTTCCGCCCGCAGGCGGTCTGCAACCCCCTCCATGACATGCGTGCATGGCATGGAATTCAGCTTCCACAACTTCAACCGAGTTTTCCACAATCCTGCGGACTGTGGTGTGGAAGCCTGTGGAGGCTCCCCGGTCACCCACGCCACCTATGGAGGCTGTGGAAGCTGTGTGGAAGTTTTCAAAACCCGGAAACCCTTGGGGCCGTAGGTGTTGTGGAAATCTCCACAGCTTCCGCACCCCCTACTGTCTACTACGATTTTTTTAAACCTTTCCTCTCTTTTTGGCGGGGAAACGAGAAAGGATGCACACCATGAAATTTTCCTGTGAAAAAGCCATTTTACAGTCAGCAGTATTGATCGCAGGGCGAGTGGTCGCCACCAAAAGCACCATTTCTGCTCTGGAAGGCATCTTAGTGGAGGCCTCCACCGAAGGTCTGCGCCTGTCCGGGTATAATCTGGAAACCGGCATCATCACCCGGGTCGACGCCCAGGTCACCCAGCCCGGTTCTCTGATTTTGTCGGCAAGACTGTTTGGTGAGATCATCCGAAAGCTGCCCGACGACATGATCACCGTGTCCACCGAGGGAAATTCCGTCCACATCGCCTGTGGACCCACCTCCTTTGACATCATGGGCAGCCCCGCCGACGAATTCCCCGAACTGCCCGCCGTGGACGACGGCAGTTCCGTCACCCTAACCCAGTCCGCCCTCCGGTCCATGCTCTCCCAGGTGCTCTTTGCCGTGAGCACCAACGAGTCCCGGCCCGTCCACACCGGAGCCCTCTTCGAGGTGGAGGACACCACCCTGACCCTGGTGGCGGTGGACGGCTACCGCCTGGCCCTGAGAAGAGAAACTTTTATCCGAAAATTTGGCATGAATACCTTCTCTTTTGTGGTTCCTGGTAACGCTTTGACCGAAGTGGAGCGCATCTGCGCCGACTGCGACGACGAGGTGATCGTCACCCTGGGTGACCGCCACGTCACCTTCCAGGTGGGTCAGACCCTGCTGGTGTCCCGGCGTCTGGAGGGCGAATTCCTCAATTATCGCCAGACCATCCCCCAAAATAACCCCATTTCCCTGTATGTGGACACCTCTATGCTGCAAATGTCCATCGACCGGGCCTCTCTCATCATCAATGATAAGCTGAAGAGCCCCCTGCGGTGCAAGTTTGAGGACGGCTCTCTGGCCATTTCTTCCAGAACCGCCATCGGCTCCGCCTTTGACCGCTGCCCCATCGCCGGAGACGGCCAGGGGCTGGAGATCGGCTTCAACAACCGGTATTTAATGGAAGCGGTGAAGGCCGCCCCCGCCCAGGAGGTACGCATGGAGCTGGGCACCCCCACCTCCCCCTGCCTGTTGCTGCCCAAGGACGGGGAGCCCGATAACTTCCTGTATATGATCCTGCCGGTGCGGCTGAAAGCAGGTGAATAAATATACAATAATTGATGTATATTTATTTCCGATTGAAATATTAGATTTTCCTTGTAAAGGATTCCTTGGCGTAGGCTTGCCAGCCTGGCGGGGACGCTTCCCGCTGGGGGTTTCTTTTGAGCGGGCAAAAGAAACCAAAACCCGCTTAGGGGGGAACGCCCTAAGCGATTCTTTCCCCGATTTCTCATCGGGGAGAAATCGGGCCCAGCGGAGCGTCCCCGGCGGGGGCGCTGGTTTCCGCTTGGGGAATCGGAGAAGGACAAGCCCTCTCCGTCAGCCCTGTGGGCTGCCACCTCTCCTAGGGGGAGAGACGAGTGAAGAAGTGCAGGGCCAAGGCTCTGCAAGGAGGAACATTCCATGCAAAAGGACAAGATTCAGATCACCACCGAGTTCATCAAGCTGGACTCTCTTTTGAAGTTTGCCAACGCCGTGGCCACCGGCGGTGAGGCCAAGCAGATCGTCCAGGACGGTCTGGTGAAGGTCAACGGCGAGACCTGCACCATGCGGGGTAAGAAAATCCGCCCCGGCGACGTGGTGGAGGTGGACGCACAGCTGGAGCTGACGGTGGAATGACCGTCCAGCGGCTCACCTTAGAGCACTTCCGCAATTACACCCACCTGGAGGCGGACTTCCACGGGGGGGTCAACGTCATCGTGGGGGAGAACGCCCAGGGCAAGACCAATCTGTTGGAGGCCATCGGCTACCTCTCCTCGGGCGGGTCCCACCGGGCGAGAAACCACCGGGAGCTGGTGCAGTTTGGCTGTGACCGGGCCTGGGTGACCGGGAAGCTGTGGAACGGCCAGCGGGAGCTGGTGCTGGACGCCCAGCTGCCCGTGGGGGCACGGCGGAAGTTTACCTGCAACGGGGTGGCGCTCAAGACCCTGGGGGAGCTGTCGGGGCTGTTGCCCTCGGTGCTCTTCTGCCCGGAGGACCTGCACCTGATCCGGGAGGGGGCCGGGGTGCGGCGTCGGTTTTTAAACGACTGCATCTGTCAGCTCCGCCCCAGGTATGCCATGGCCCTGTCCAATTATCGGCGGCTGTGGGAGCACAAGACCCGGATTTTGCGGGACTGCGGGGAGAAGCCCTCGCTGATGTACGCCCTGGACGCCTTTTCCCAGCAGATGGCGGAGTATGGGGCCATTTTGATCCACTACCGGGCCCATTTTGTGAAGCGACTCCAGGAGACCGCACCCGCCATCCACGCCGACTGCTCCGGGGGCGGGGAGGTGCTGGACCTGAACTACCACACCGTGTCCACTGTCACCGACCCCTTAGCCGCCCCAAAAGTGATTTTGGAGCAGCTGCTGGACCATATGGAGCGCCACAAAAAGGCGGAGATTCACAGCCGAAGCTGTCTGTCCGGGCCCCACAAGGACGACCTGGTGCTGGACATCAACGGCCAGTCCGCCAAGGGCTTTGCCTCCCAGGGGCAGACCCGTACCGCCGCCCTGGCCTTGAAGCTGGCGGCCCGGGACATCATGTTTCAGGACACCGGGCAATGGCCGGTGCTGCTGCTGGACGACGTACTCAGCGAGCTGGACCGGCGGCGGCAGGAGTTTGTCCTCAACCGCATCCCCACGGGTCAGGTGTTCATCACCTGCTGCGAGGTGGAAAAACAGGAGCTTTTGCGGGAGGGCAAGGTGTTCCACATCTGCCAAGGGGCATTACAGGAGGAGTAAGGGCTGTGTATCTGTATATGGGACAGCAAGTCATGGTGCCTGAGGAGGACCTGGTGGGCATCTTCGACTTGGACAACACCACCTGGTCCCACCGTACCCGGGCCTTTTTGGACCGGGCCGAGGAGGAGGGACGGGTGATTTTTGTGGGTGAGGACCTGCCTCGCTCCTTCATTCTGTGTGAGACGGAGGAGGGGGAGGAAGTGGTGTTTCTCTCCCAATTGAGCTCTGCCACCCTGGCCAAGCGGGCCAACATGGGCCTGTGGGGCGTGAAAAATGAAGAATGAAGAATTGTGGTGTGCCGCCGTCGGCGGCACGGATTATGGCTCCCTCCGGGAGGCTTGAGGCTGGCAGTTACCGGAGGATTCGCTCGGCGGCGGAAACGCCGCACACCAGGGTAAGGCCCTGGAAGGAGCGGCATCGACTCACAGAGAAGGGGGCGCTGCCCATAGATTTGCCAGGCTATCTATGTGACCCCACCGGGGCCAGGGCCGAACTGACACTTGACGCAGGGACAGCCCCGTACCCCAGGGAGGTTCTTAGGGGGGAACGCCCTAAGCGGGTTTTGGTACCTTTTGCCCGCTCAAAAGGTACCCCCAGCGGGGAGCGTCCCCACCAGGCTGGCAGGCCGGGCCCCCTGGCCGAATAGACAGACGACACCTGAGTTCTCCTCTTTGAGGAGGAGAACATGACAGTTTTTATATAACCACTGAACGTTTTTCGGGAGGAACTAGCAATGTCAGAACATATGGAACACAGCCCCACCGCCGTGGAGCACGCCTACGGCGCGTCCGAGATCCAGGTCCTGGAGGGGCTGGAGGCGGTCCGCAAGCGGCCGGGCATGTACATCGGCTCCACCTCGTCCTCCGGTCTCCACCACCTGGTGTATGAGATCGTGGACAACGCCATCGACGAGGCCCTGGCCGGGTACTGCGACACCATCACCGTGGAGATTCTGGACGGGGACATCATCCGGGTCACCGACAACGGCCGAGGCATCCCCGTGGACATCCAGCCCCAGACCGGGCGGCCCGCCCTGGAGGTGGTGTACACCGTGCTCCACGCCGGCGGCAAGTTCGGCGGCGGCGGCTACAAGGTATCCGGCGGCCTCCACGGCGTGGGCGCCAGCGTGGTCAACGCCCTGTCTGAGTGGCTGGAGGTGCGGGTGCACAAGAACGGGAACATCTACGAGATGAAGTTCTCCCGGGGCAACATCACCCAGGAGATGACCATCATCGGCACCACCGACCACACCGGCACCGAGGTGGTGTTCAAGCCCGACCCCGAGATGTTCGAGGACACCGTGTACGACTACGAGATTCTTCACAAGCGGATGCGGGAGCAGGCTTTCTTGAACGCTGGCATTCACATCCTCATGGCCGACCGCCGCTCTGGCCAGGAGCAAGAGGAGTCCATGTGCTACCAGGGCGGCATCCGGGAGTTTGTCACCTACATCAACCGCAACAAGACCCCTCTCCACGAAGAGGTCATCTACATGTCGGGCACCCGGGACGACTCCATGGCGGAGATCGCCCTGCAGTATAACGACAGCTACAACGAGATCATCGTCTCCTTTGCCAACAACGTGCACACCCCCGAGGGCGGTATGCACGAGGAGGGCTTCAAGCGGGCCCTGACCAACGTGCTCAACGCCTACGGTAAGAAGGCGGGGCTTTTGAAGGGAGACGACAAGGTCTCCGGCGAGGACTGCCGGGAGGGCCTGACCTGCGTCATTTCCGTGAAGCTCACCGAGGCACAGTTCGAGGGCCAGACCAAGGCCAAGCTGGGCAACAGCGAGATCCGCACCCTGGTCAACGCCGTGGTGTCCGACAAGCTGGAGCAGTTTTTGGAGGAGAACCCCGCTGTGGGCCGCACCATCCTGGAAAAGGCCATGATGGCCAACCGGGCCCGGGAGGCTGCCCGCCGTGCTCGGGAAAACATCCGCCGCAAGAACGCCCTGGAGGGTGCCACCCTTCCCGGCAAGCTGGCCGACTGCTATGAGCGGGACCCCGCCCTCACCGAGATCTACATCGTGGAGGGTGACTCCGCTGGCGGCTCTGCCAAGCAGGGCCGGGACTCCCGCTTCCAGGCCATTCTCCCTCTGTGGGGCAAGATGCTCAACGTGGAGAAGGCCCGGGCGGACAAGGTGTACGGCAACGACAAGCTCACCCCCGTCATCACCGCCCTGGGCGCTGGATTGGGGGACGAGTTCGACGAGGAGAAGCTGCGCTACCACAAGGTGGTCATCATGGCCGATGCCGACGTGGACGGCGCCCACATCCGTACCCTGCTTCTGACCTTCTTCTTCCGCTTCATGCGCCCCCTCATTGACCGGGGCTATGTGTACGCCGCCGTGCCCCCCCTGTACAAGCTCACCCGGGGCAAGGTGACCCGAGTGGCCTTCACCGACGGGGAGCGGGACAAGATTTCCGCCGAGATGCGTGGGGACAACCCCAACGCCAAGGTGGACATCAGCCGCTTCAAGGGCTTGGGCGAGATGGACCCCCACGAGCTGTGGGAGACCACCATGAACCCGGAGACCCGTACCCTCAAGCGCATCACTCTGGAGGACGCCGTGCGGGCCGACGAGATCTTCACCCTGCTCATGGGCGAGAAAGTGGAGCCCCGTCGGGAATACATTGAGCGCAACGCCGACAAGGCCATGAACCTGGACTATTGAGGAGATTGCATCCATGGCAAACAAAGAAGATTACCAGAGTCGGGACATTACCTTTCCCGACCAGAAAATTGTAGAGATCAATTTGGAACACGAGATGGAGAACGCGTACATCGAGTACGCCATGTCCGTCATCGTGGGCCGTGCCCTGCCCGACGTGCGGGACGGCCTGAAGCCGGTGCACCGCCGCATCCTCTACTCCATGTACGAGAGCGGCCTGACCAGCGACAAGCCCTTTAAGAAGTCCGCCACCTGCGTGGGCGACGTGCTGGGTAAATATCACCCCCACGGCGACGCCTCCGTGTACGACGCCATGGTGCGTCTGGCCCAAGACTTCTCCATGCGCTACCCCCTGGTGGACGGCCACGGCAACTTCGGCTCCGTGGACGGCGACCCCCCGGCCGCCTACCGTTACACCGAGGCCCGCATGTCCAAGATGTGCAACGAGATGCTCCGGGACATCGACAAGGACACCGTGGACTGGGACCCCAACTTCGACGAGTCCCTGAAAGAGCCCCGGGTGCTCCCCTCCCGGTTCCCCAACCTGCTGGTCAACGGCTCCTCCGGCATCGCCGTGGGCATGACCACCAACATCCCGCCCCACAACCTGCGGGAGGTCATTGACGCCACCATCTGCGTGCTGGACAACGAGAACGCCACCCTGGACGACCTGATGGAGCACATCAAGGGCCCTGACTTCCCCACCCGGGGTGTCATTATGGGCCGGGCGGGCATCCGGGCCGCCTACGCCACCGGTAAGGGCCACATCAAGGTGCGGGCGAGGACCGAGATGGAGGAGTTCGGCAACGGCCGCACCCGCATCATCGTCACCGAGCTGCCCTATCAGGTCAACAAGTCCCGTCTGGTGGAGAACATCGCCGACCAGGTGAAGGACAAGCGGCTGGAGGGCATCTCCGGGCTGCGGGACGAGTCCGACGGCAAGAAGGGCATGCGCATTGTCATCGAGCTGAAAAAGGACGCCAACCCCCAGGTCACCCTGAACCGGCTGTTTGCCCAGACCCAGATGCAGACCACCTTCGGCGTGATTCTGCTGGCTCTGGTGAACAACCAGAAGCAGCCCAAGATTCTCACTCTGCGCCAGATTCTGGACGAGTACATCGCCTTCCAGGAGGAAGTGCTCACCCGGCGCACCCAGTACGACCTGAAAAAGGCCCAGGAGCGGGCCCACCTGCTCCGTGGCCTGCTCATCGCCCAGGACAACATCGACGAGGTCATCCGCATCATCCGCTCCAGCTACGACGACGCCAAGGAGAAGCTGATGGAGCGCTTCGGGCTGGACGACGTGCAGGCCCAGGCCATTCTGGACATGCGCCTGAAGGCTTTGCAGGGTCTGGACCGGGAGAAGCTGCAGGCCGAGTTCGACGAGCTCCAGGCCCGTATCGCCTATTACAACCAGCTGCTCTCCGACGAGACCATGCTGCGTGGCGTGCTGAAAGAGGAGCTCATCCAGATCCGGGACAAGTACGGGGATGAGCGCCGCACCGAGATCGGCTTTGCCGAGGACGACCTGGACATCGAGGACCTCATTGTGGAGGAGCAGTGCGTGTTCACCATGACCGCCAACGGCTACATCAAGCGCACCTCTGCCAGCGAGTACGCCGCCCAGGGCAAGGGCGGCATGGGTAAGAAGGGCATGGCCACCCGGGAGGAGGACTATGTGAACACCGTGTTCACCGCCTCCACCCATGACTGGATTCTCTTCTTCACCGACAAGGGCCGGGTGTTCCGCAAGAAGGGCTATCAGATCGC
Organism: uncultured Oscillospiraceae bacterium; assembly: GCA_944385445.1. Classification (GTDB taxonomy): domain Bacteria; phylum Bacillota; class Clostridia; order Oscillospirales; family Oscillospiraceae; genus Enterenecus. Next base: position 67,501 of record CALWXF010000004.1, on the reverse strand, counting down.
CGAGGCGGGCCGCACCGCCCGGGGCACCAACATCGTAAACGTCCTCCAGGTGGACGGGGACGAGCGGGTTACCGAGATGATTCACACCCGGGACCTCACCGCCCAGGACCGCTATCTGGTGATGATGACCCGCAACGGCACCGTCAAGCGCATTGCCATGGACGCCCTCAGAAACCTGCGCAACAACGGCCTTAGGGTTATCACCCTGGAGGAAGGGGACGAGCTCATCACCGTGCGGGAGACCGACGGAACGAGAAACATCCTCATCGCCACCCACGACGGACAGGCCATCTGCTTTGCTGAGACCGACGTGCGTGTCATGGGCCGCACCGCTGTGGGCGTGCGGGGCATCCGCCTGAAGGAAGGGGACTATGTGGTGGGCGCTGCCCGGGCCACCCCCGGCAAGGCGGTGCTGTCCATCACCCAGAACGGCTACGGCAAGCGCACCGCCGTGGAGGAGTACCGGATTACCAACCGTGGCGGTCTGGGCATCCGCAACTACATGGTCACCGACAAGACCGGCCCCGTGGTGGCCATCAAGGTGGTGGACGGCAGCGAGGACATCATCGTGGTCACCCAGTCCGGCACCCTCATCCGCACCGACGTGGACGGCATCCGTCTGGCGGGCCGCTCCACCCAGGGTGTCATCGTCATGCGCTTCAAGGAGGAGGGAGACCAGGTCATCGCCCTGGCCCTGGCCGACAAGGCCCCCGAGGAGACCGCTGACACCGACACTTCAACAGTTGTGGAAAACTCTGTGGAAGTTGTGGAAGGTCAGGAATAACCAAATTTTGAGAAATAGGGCCTGTTGCAAAATACGTAGATTGCCTAACTCCCCACCAGAGACAATCCCCCAGTCACCTACGGTGACAGCCCCCTTTACACAAGGGGGCCTTGGTACTGCGGTGTTTCTGTTGTCAGATTTCAGCGAACTTATAGGCAGAATTTCTCCTGATAGAACAACATCGGAGCACGCTCCAGGCCAAAAGCCTCCCTTGTGTAAAGGGAGGTGGCACGGCGCAAGCCGTGACGGAGGGATTGACCCAACCAAAGGGTCTGTTGCAAAACCATAATTTTGCAACAGACCCTTGTAAATGGAGAATATATCTATGAAAACGGTCACTTTATATACGGATGGCGCTTGCTCGGGAAATCCAGGGCCCGGCGGCTGGGGGTGCATCCTCCTATATGGGCCCCACAAAAAGGAGCTCAGCGGCGGGGAGCGCAGCACCACCAACAACCGCATGGAACTCACCGGGGTCATCCGGGGGCTCCAGGCCCTCACCGAGCCCTGCATCGTGGAGCTGTACTCCGACTCCAAGTATGTCATTGACGCCCTGCAAAAGGGGTGGGCCAGAGGCTGGAGGGCCCGGGGCTGGGTGAAGGCGGACAAGAAGCCCGCCCTCAACTCCGATTTGTGGGAGATACTGCTGGATTTGTGCGACCAGCACACCGTCAACCTCCACTGGGTGAAGGGCCACGCCTCCAACCCCTACAACAACCGCTGCGACGAGCTGGCGGTGGGGGAGTGGAAGCGGCTGAAGGGGGAATGAGCCATGAACATCCTGGTCACGGGCTTTGAGCCCTTCGGGGGCGAGGCCACCAACCCATCTATGGAGCTTGTAAGGGCCCTGGAGCCTCAAATTGGCGCTGCCCATATCCATACCGCCATCTTACCTGTGACGGCCTCAGGCGGCTTACAGGCGGCCATAGAGGCCATCGAGAAAATCGGCCCTGACGCTGTGGTGTGCGTGGGCCAGGCGGGGGGCCGCTGCGCCGTCACCGTGGAGCGCTTAGCGGTGAATGTGGACGACTTCTCCATCCCGGACAACGGGGGGCAGCAGCCCCGGAACCTGCCCATTGTGGCGGGGGGACCGGATGCCTATCTGTCTACGCTTCCGATTGACAAAATGGTAGAGGCCATGCGAAAAGCGGGGGTGCCTGCGGCTGTGTCCAACAGCGCCGGCACCTATGTGTGCAACCATGTGATGTACGGGGTGGCCCACTATTTGGCCCAACACAGGGCCACAGCGATCAGCGGCTTTGTCCACATTCCGTACCTGCCCCAGCAGGTGCTGGACAAGCCGGATAAGCCCAGCATGGGGCTGGAGCTGGCCCTGCGGGGGCTGACGGCGGGGCTAGAAGTGCTGGCAGCAACCCAATGAACTATTTAAGGCCCGGAGCGTATGCTCCGGGCCTTGTTGCAGGGAAAAAGCTTTGCACTTTGACCATTTCTCAGGCGCAAACCTGCGCCCCAGCCGGGGACGCTCCGCTGGGCCCGATTTCTCCCCGATGAGAAATCGGGGAAAGAATCGCCAAAGGCGGGGCCTTCCCCCGCCTTGTGGAATCCACCCCGCGGTACTGGGCGCACCTGCGTCTTTCTCTTTTCAGCCCTTGGCCTGGTGGGGTCACATAGATAGCTCGCCGTTCTATGGTTTGGATTTACTTCTCTGTTCCTGCATCCTTCTACCGCCAGGGCCTTACCCTGGTGAGCCGCTGTTTCCAGCTAACGGGGGCCTGGTTCCCGGCGGCGGAAACGCCGCACACCGGGGTGAGGCCCTGGAAACAGGGGCACCGTCTCACAGAGAAGGAAATGCGTTCCATAGACTTGCCAGGCCATCTATGTGACCTCACCAGGGCCAGGGCCGTCCATAGGCTTGACGCAGGTCCAGCCTCGTACCCCAGGGAGGTCCTTAGGGGGGAACGCCCTAAGCGGGTTTTGGTGACTTTTGCCCGAACAAAAGTCACCCCAGCGGAGCGTCCCCGGCGGGAGCGCAGGGTTGCGCCTGAGACATTGGAGACGATCAATCCCTCAGTCAGCCTTGCGGCTGACAGCTCCCTTTGCACAAGGGAGCCTTTGGGCTTGGAGAAGTCCTGAAGCATGGTACAGCCAGACCACCGGCAGCTGGGAACAGCTGCACACCAGGGTAAGGCCCTGGCAGTAGAAGTACCAACTGCCACCAGAAGCAGGCACTACCCACAGAAATCTTACACCATCTATGTGACCCCACCGGGCCAAGGGCCGACGATAGAGGGACGCAGGCACACCCAGTACCGGCGGGGTGGATTCCACAAGGCGGGGGAAGGCCCCGCCTTTGGCGGGTTTTGGTGACTTTTGCCCGAACAAAAGTCACCCCAGCGGAGCGTCCCCGGCGGGGGCGCAGGGTTGCGCCTGAGACATTGGAGAAGGTCAATCCCTCCGACCCGGCTGACGCCGGGCCACCTCCCTTTGCACAAGGGAGGCTTTTTTCCCGAATAAGCACACAAGGCCCGGAGAAAGTAACGGCTTTCTCCGGGCCTTGTGGTCTCTTACTCTTCTTCCTGCTCCACGCAGACGATGCGCAGCTCGTCCAGCTGCTTGGGGTCCACGAAGGAGGGGGCGCCCATCATCAAATCCTGGGCGTTCTTGTTCATGGGGAAGGGGATGATCTCACGGATGGAGTCCTCACCGGCCAGCAGCATTACCATGCGGTCCACACCGGGGGCGATGCCTGCGTGGGGGGGAGCGCCGTAGGTGAAGGCGTTGTACATGGCAGGGAACTTGCTCTTCACGTCGTCCTCGCCCAGACGCACCAGCTGGAAGGCCTCCAGCATGATCTCGGGGTCGTGGTTCCGCACAGCGCCGGAGGACAGCTCCACGCCGTTGCACACCAGGTCGTACTGATAGGCGGTGATGGTCAGGGGGTCCACCTCGCCGGCAGCGGCCTTCTTCAGGATCTCCAGGCCGCCGTTGGGCATGGAGAAGGGGTTGTGGCAGAACTCCAGCAGCCCGGACTCCTCGCCGATCTCGTACATGGGGAAGTCCACGATCCAGCAGAACTCGTAGCGCTCACGGTCCATGTGGTTGGGGCAGAAGTTGCCCAGCTTGGAGCGGAGCACACCGGCGGTCTTCTGGGCGGTGAGCAGTTTGCCAGCGGTGAGGCCCACAAAGCAGCCGGGGGTGAGGCCCAGAGCCTCCACCACCTGCTCCTTGATGGGCTGGACGAACTTGGCGATGCCGCCCACGATCTCGCCCTTCTCGTCGTACCGGAACCAGTAGGCCTTCTCGCCGGACTGCACTTCCACCTGGTTGCACAGGCCGTCGATCTGCTTGCGGGTGCCCACAAAGTCGGTGACCACAATGGCCTTAACGGTGTTGCCCTCGAAGGGACCAAAGCCGCAGCCAGCCAAAACCTCGGTGGCGTCGGTGAGGGTCAGGTCAATGCGCAGGTCGGGCTTGTCGGAGCCGTACTTGTCCATGGCCTCCAGGAAGGGGATGCGGGTGAAGGGGGCCTGAGAGGCCACGTTGTAGGTGCCGTACTTGGCGAAGATGGGGGGCAGCACACGCTCCAGAACGGCGAACACGTCCTCTTGGCCCGCAAAGGCCATCTCCATGTCCAGCTGGTAGAACTCGCCGGGGGAGCGGTCGCCACGGGCGTCCTCGTCCCGGAAGCAGGGGGCGATCTGGAAGTAACGGTCAAAGCCGGAGGCCATGAGCAGCTGCTTGAACTGCTGGGGAGCCTGGGGCAGCGCGTAGAACTTGCCGGGGTGCTTGCGGCTGGGCACCAGGTAGTCCCGGGCGCCCTCGGGGGAGGAGGCGGTCAAAATGGGGGTGGTGATCTCCATAAAGCCCTCAGCGGTCATGGCCTGGCGGAGGGCGGACACCACATTGCAGCGCAGGATGATGTTGTTCTTCACCTCAGGGTTGCGCAGGTCCAGATAGCGGTACTTCAGACGCTGGGTCTCGTCCGCCTCCCGGCTGCGGCTAATCGGGAAGGGCAGCTCGTTGTGGCGGCAGCGGCCCAGCACGGTGATGGCGGAGGGCACCACCTCAATGTCGCCGGTGGGCAGCTTGGGGTTCTTGCTGTCACGCTCACGCACCACGCCGGTGACCTGGAGGGTGGACTCCTTGTTCAGGTCCTTGACGATGGCCATCATCTCGGCGGTCTCAAGAACTACCTGGGTGGTGCCGTAGAAGTCACGCAGCACCACAAAGGCCAGATTCTGGCCCACCTCACGGACGTTTTCCATGAAGCCAGCCAGGGTGACGGTCTGGCCGACATGCTCCATGCGCAGCTCCCCACAGGTGTGGGTACGGGATTGAACCATGTGAAATCAACTCCAAAATGTATAATAGATATAAAATATTATAATTCGTTTTTCTTTGGGGCCTCCAGATCATACCGGAGGGCGATATCCACCTTGTCCCAGATGGGGGTATCCTCCACCCGCTGGGCGATCTGCTGTTGCAGGTAGGCCACAGCCTCCTGGGTGGGGAGGGTGATCTGCTTGTGGATGCCCTCCTGGGCCATGCGCTCCAGCTCCTCCTGGGAGAAGTCGTTGGCCATGGTGAGGTTCTTCACGGTGGCGGTGCCAGCCTGAATCTCGTCCTCGCCCAGGAACACCGCAAAGGGGATGTTCAGCTTGTCGGCGTAGGACAGCTTGGCCTTAAACTTCTTCTGCTCGGTGTACAGCTGGGCTCGCACGCCACACTGGCGCAGCTGGGAGGCCAGGGAGATGGCGGGGGCCAGGTCCTCGGTCATGGGCAGAATGAGCACGTCGGCGGGGGCAGTGACCATCTCCTCATTGAGGTAGCCCTGGTCCTCCAGGACAAAGAACAGGCGGGTGAGGCCGATGGAGATGCCCACGCCGGGCAGCTGCTTGTCGGTGTAGTACTCGGCCAGGTTGTCATAGCGGCCGCCGGAGCAGATGGAGCCGATCTCCGGGTGGTCCAGCATGGTGGTCTCGTACACGGTGCCGGTGTAGTAGTCCAGGCCACGGGCGATGGTCAGATCCACGGCGAAGTGGGTCTGGGGCACCCCGAAGGCGGAGAGGTACTTCACCACGCAGGTGAGCTCGTCCAGGCCCTGGTCGAACAGCTCGTGGCGGCCACGGTAGCCCTCCAGAGCGGTGAGCACCTGGTCGTTGTCGCCCTGGATGGCGATGAACTTCAAAATCTCCTGGGCCTGCTCCCCAGTGATGCCGATGTCCTCCCCGGTGAGGAGGGCGGCCACCTTCTCGGGGCCGATCTTCTCCAGCTTGTCCACGGTGCGCATGATGTCCCCGGACTTCTCGGTGAGGCCCAGCATGGCATAGAAGCCGTTCAAAATCTTCCGGTTGTTCACCCGAATCTGGAACCGCTTGAGCCCTAAGGAGGTGAAGGTCTGATAGATGATGGAGGGGATCTCCGCCTCGTTGACGATGTCCAGCTTGCCGTCGCCAATGATGTCGATGTCCGCCTGGTAGAACTCCCGGAAGCGGCCCCGCTGGGCGCGCTCGCCCCGGTACACCTTGCCGATCTGGAAGCGGCGGAAGGGGAAGGAAAGGTCCCCATAGTGGAGGGCCACATACTTGGCCAGGGGCACGGTGAGGTCAAAGCGCAGGGACAGGTCGGTGTCGCCCTTCAAAAAGCGGTAAATCTGCTTCTCGGTCTCGCCGCCCGCCTTGGCCAGCAGCACCTCGCTGGCCTCGATGACGGGGGTGTCCAGGGGGGTGAAGCCGTAGAGGGAATAGGAGCGGCGCAGCAGCTCCACCATGCGGTCAAACTGCACCTGACGCTGGGGGAGCAGTTCCATAAACCCAGAGAGGGTGCGGGGTTTTTGTTTTGCCATGTGAATCGGACTCCTTACAGCTAGAATGGGAGACAAAGGAAAGAGGTGTTGCCTGGGCAACACCTCAGACGTTCCAAAGGCCTCGCAGAGTTCGCAGCTTTCAGCTGCGAAGAAATTGAAATCCATGTTCTCCCGGGACATGCGCACGGGAGAACATACTTCTCGCCCTGCAAGTGTGAATTCGGCCGCGGTGTTGGCGGCCGAACTTTGCGCGCAGCAGGGTGCAAAAGACTCTGTGGAAAAGGCAGAATGCCTTTTCCACAGAAGGTTTAAACTTTCAGGGGGGTGGAGGGCTTAATGAGCTCACGCCAGTTCAGGTCGCCCCGGGCCAGGCCGTGGATGAGCATCTCGGCGGTGGCGGCGTTGGTGGCAATGGGCACATTGTTCTGGTCGCACAGGCGGGTGATATAGTGCAGGTCCTGGTCCAGATCCTCCGCATTGGGGTCATTGAAAAACAGCACCATGTCAATTTCGTTGTAGGCGATGCGGGCGCCGATCTGTTGGGCGCCGCCGTGGGCATGGGCCATAAACAGCTGGACGGGCAGTCCGGTGGCCTCGGCCACCAGGCGGCCGGTGCGGCTGGTGGCGCACACGGTATGTTTGGAGAGGATGCCGCAGTAGGCGATGCAGAACTGCACCATCAGCTCCTTTTTGTTGTCGTGACTCATCAGAGCAATGTTCATGGGAATCCTTCCTTTCTTGTGGGGGCTCAGCGGATGTGCAGCAGGGGCACCCGCTGGCCGAGCAGGCGTTTGGCAATATTGAGATAAGCTGGTGCAGCGCCCTTGTAGGTCTTCAGCACCAGAGGGACGCTCTGAGCCGCCGCCAGGGTAACTTGGGGGTCCTCCGGCACCATGCCCAGCAGGGGCAGTCCGGCGGTGTCCATGGCGACGTCAATGGTGGTGCGCAGCTTGCCGATCATGCGGGGCTCTACCCGGTTGACCACCAGATGGATGTCCTCAATCTGGCCCATGAGCTTGGTCACCGCCCGTTGGGCATCCCGCAGGGCGGCGGGCTCGGTGGCAGAGACCACAATGGCACGGTCGGCGGCGTACATGGCCAGCTGAAACCCGTCCCCCAGCCCTGCCGGAGAGTCCAGAAAGATGAAGTCGTAGTAGTCCCGGGCCTCGTCGATCACGTCCCGAAATCCCTTCAAATCCAGGTTGATGAGGGACAGGGGGGCGGTGAGGAGAAAGAGACCTCGAATTTGGGGGTGCTCTGCCGCTGCGGTGAGCAGGGGACAGCGGTGCTCCATCACGTCGGAGAAGTCCATCACTGCCCGGTCGGACATGCCCAGGGCAATGTCCAGATTGCGCAGACCGATGTCCACGTCAATGCACAGCACCCGACGGCCCAAGGCGGCCAGACAGGAGGCGATGCCGGCAGTCAGGGCGGTCTTACCCGTTCCGCCCTTTCCAGATGTGACCATTACCGATGTTCCCATGCCTTAACCTCCTCCACAACAAGAAAATCATATCATGAATTGTCTCATACCGCAAGTTTTTTGTAAACAAATTGAAGCAAAGTGTAGGTTCTAAGCGTTGGGGAAACGACAATCCCCCAGTCACCTACGGTGACAGCCCCCTTTACACAAGGGGGCCTTGTTCCTGCGCCGCACCCTTAAGCCTCCCTTGTGCAAAGGGAGGTGGCACGGCATTACGGGGCCCCCGCCGAAGCCCAGCATAAGTGGGTTCGGTGGGGAGAGGAGGTGCGACGGCGTGAGCGAGACTTGCCCCGCCTCCCAGGGGCGAGGCGAGAGATACACAGTCCGCACCGACGAGACGGAGGGATTGACTTTGTCGTTATAGCGGCGTCTTCTGCATCTTCGCCCAACGCCTCGGATACTTGGCGGGGCAGGGGGCCACCTTCTCCACCACCACCACCCGGTGGGTGATGTCCGTGTGGGGAATCTGGTAGTCATAGCAGCCCTTGAGCATCCCCCCCAGGGTGGAAATGGCCTTGGCCGCCCGGTCCAGCTCCTCCTGGCACTCCGGGCCCTTCATGGCCAGGAAACGGCCCCCCACCTTCACAAAGGGCAGGCACATCTCGCACAGAAGCCCCAGGTCCGCCACCGCCCGGGCGGTGGCAAAGTCAAACTGCTCCCGGAGCTCCGGGTCTTGCCCCGCCTCCTCGGCCCGGGCGTGGAGGGTGGTCACATCCTCCAGCCCCAGCTCCTCCGCCACCGTCTCCAGCCAGGAAAGCCGCTTTTGCAGCCCGTCCAGCAGGGTGAGAGACAGGGTGGGGCACAGGGTTTTCAGCACCATGCCGGGGAAGCCCGCCCCGGTGCCCACGTCAATGAGCTTGGCATGCTCCAGCCGCCCGCAGTTTAATAGGGGCGCACAGTCCAGCATGTGCAGGGTGGCCACGTCAAAGGGCTGGGTGATGGCGGTGAGGTTCATCACCTGGTTTTGTTTAATTAACAAATTACCATACTTTGCCAGTTTTGCGGCTCCGTCCGCCGGGTAGGCGGGGAGGTCCAGCTGGGCAAGGCCGGTGGAAATGAGAGATTCCATGGGCGTGCTCCTTTACAGGGGGGTGGTGACGTTGGCGATGAGGGCGGGCACGCCCAGCCACAGCCCCAGCACCACCGCCACCACACACACCACACAGATGAGAATGGTGCCCACCAGGCCGCCGGGGGCGGTACCCTGGCGCTGGCGATGAACGGCGATGAAGGGCACGCCGATCCCCACGGGCACCACCAGCAGGGGGGCAGTGCCGGGGAGAGTGCGGGCGGTGGCGATGGTATAGGTGATGAGGGCGATGAGCATGAGCATGTACCCAATGCCAATCCAGGCCGCCACCCGCTTTTCAAAGGAGGCGGGGGTGTAGCCCTGTTCTTGCTCCTCCATTACTTGCCCTCCTTCAGCAGATCACGAATCTCGGCCAGCAGCAGCTCCTCCTTGGAGGGCTTGGGGGCGGGGGCTGCCTCCTCCTTTTTCCGGTGGAGGCGGTTGAAGGCTTTCACCAGACAGAACACGGCGAAGGCCATGATGATGAAGTTGAGCACCGCCTCAATGAAGCTGCCATAGGCGATGGTGGCGGAGCCCAGGGTGAGGGTCAGATCGGAGAAGGACACCCGATTGACCAGCAGCCCCAGCAGGGGCATGAGGATGTCGTTGGTGAGGGAGTCGGTGATGGACTTGAAGGCGCCGCCGATGATGACGCCCACCGCCAGGTCCAGCACATTGCCCCGGTTCAAAAAGGTTTTGAATTCCCGAATAAAGGCTTTCATCTGTATTTACCTCGTATTGTATCTCAGTGCTTGGGGGTGAGCACGGTGGTGCCGCCCATGTAGGGGCGCAGGGGCTCGGGGATGGTGACGGAGCCGTCGGCCTGGAGGTTGTTCTCCAGGAAGGCGATGAGCATACGGGGAGGAGCCACCACGGTGTTGTTCAGGGTGTGGGGCAGGTACATGCCGTTCTCGCCCTTGACACGCATCTTCAGGCGGCGGGCCTGGGCGTCGCCCAGGTTGGAGCAGGAGCACACCTCGAAGTACTTCTGCTGACGGGGGGACCAGGCCTCGATGTCGCAGGACTTCACCTTCAGGTCGGCCAGGTCGCCGGAGCAGCACTCCAGCTGACGGACGGGGATGTCCAGGGAGCGGAACAGCTCCACGGAGTAACGCCACATCTTCTCGTACCACTCCATGGACTCCTCAGGCTTGCACACCACCACCATCTCCTGCTTCTCGAACTGGTGGATGCGGTACACGCCGCGCTCCTCAATGCCGTGGGCGCCCTTCTCCTTGCGGAAGCAGGGGGAGTAGGAGGTGAGGGTGTAGGGCAGGGAGGCCTCGGGGATGATCTGGTCGATGAACTTGCCGATCATGGAGTGCTCGCTGGTGCCGATGAGGTACAGGTCCTCGCCCTCAATCTTGTACATCATGGCGTCCATCTCGGTCTGGCTCATGACGCCCTCCACCACGTTGCCGTGGATCATGAAGGGAGGCACGCAGTAGGTGAAGCCCTTGTTGATCATGAAGTCCCGGGCGTAGGCCAGCACAGCGGAGTGGAGCCGGGCAATGTCGCCCATGAGGTAGTAGAAGCCGTTGCCGGACACACGGCCAGCGGAGTCCAGGTCGATGCCGTCAAAGGACTCCATGATGGCGGTGTGGTAGGGCACCTCGAAGTCGGGGGTGGCGGGCTCGCCGAACCGCTCCACTTCCACGTTGAACTCGTCGCTCTCGCCGATGGGCACGGAGGGGTCGATGATGTTGGGGATCTTCAGCAGGATGGAGCGAATCTCCACCGCCAGCTTGCCCTCCAGCTCCTCCAGCTCGGCCAGGCGGTCGGCGTTGGCCTTCACCTGGGCCTTGACGGCCTCGGCCTCCTCCAGCTTGGAGGGGTCCTTCTTGGCCTGGCCCATGAGCATGCCGATCTGCTTGGACAGGGAGTTGCGGGAGGCCCGGAGGTTGTTGGCCTCGGTCATGGCGTCCCGGTTCTGGCGGTCCAGCTCAATGACCTGGTCCACCAGGGGCAGCTTGGCGTCCTGGAATTTCTTTTTGATGTTCTCTTTGACAACGTCGGGGTTTTCCCGGATAAACTTAATGTCTAACATGGTCTCTTTTTCTCCTTTGTCAGGTGTATTTATGGAATCATGGAAGGCTTGACCTTCGACCATTTCTCAGGCGCAGACCAGCGCCCCAGCCGGGGACGCTCCGCTGGGGTGACTTTCTGAGTGGGCAGAAAGTCACCAAAGACCCACCAAAGGCGGGGCCTTCCCCCGCCTTGTGGAATCCACCCCGCGGTACTGGATGTGCCTGCATCCTCCTTGTTTCGGCCCTGGGCCTGGAGAGGTCACATAGATGGCGTGGAACTTCTACCGAACGTGCCTACTCCTCTGTGTGGTTGTTCTTCGATTGCCAGGGCCTTACTCTGGTGAGCCGCTGTTTCCAGCTAACGGGGGCCAGGCTTCCGGTGGCGGGAACGCCGCTGCTCCAAGGTAGGCCCGGAGGTGGAAACCACCAGCCATAGGGCCAGCTGCCCAGGGTGGCCTGGTGTGGTGGCAGTGACAGGAGCCACAGCAAGGGTGACGGGCCGAATCGAGACTTGACGCAGGTCCAGCCTCGTACCCCAGGGAGGTCCTTAGGGGGGAACGCCCTAAGCGGGTTTTGGTTCCTTTTGCCCGAGCAAAAGGAACCCCCAGCGGGGAGCGTCCCCGCCAGGCTGACTGAGGGGTTGACGTGTCCATGCAGCAGACAATCCCTCCGTCACGGCTTACGCCGTGCCACCTCCCTTTGCACAAGGGAGGCGTTTGGGCTGATATTACTCCTGGGTGTGCTCCATATGCGGCAGCTGCTGGAGCTGCTCCAGCAGGTTATTCAGATCGTCCACATTGTAGAACTCCAGCTCCAGGCGGCCCTTCTTCTTGCCGCTGGTGATCTTCACCTTACGGCCCAGATGGCTGGCCAGCTGCTGCTGGGCCTGGTCGATATACATCTGGTTCTCGTTGGTGGGCTTCTCCTTCTTCACCTTGGGCTCCAGGGTGAAGTGCTTGGCGGCGGCCTCCGCCTGACGCACTGACAGCCCCTGTTCGGCGATCCAGGCGCCAAAGGCGGTCTGGGCCTGCTCGCCCTCCACCATGAGCACCGCCCGGCCATGGCCGGCGGACAGGATGCCCTGGGCCAGCTGTTCCCGGACGGCAGGGGGGAGGGAGGTGAGACGCAGGGCGTTGGCAATGGCGGGGCGGGACTTGCCCATCCGCCGGGCCACCTCCTCCTGGGTCAGGCCGTAGTCGGTAAGAAGCACCAGATACCCCTCCGCTTCTTCCATGGGGTTCAGGTCCTCCCGCTGGAGGTTCTCAATGAGGCCCAGCTCCATGACCTTGCGGTCGTCCGCCTCAATGATGACCACGGGCACCTCACTGAGGCCCGCCTGCTTGGCGGCCCGCCACCGGCGTTCCCCGGCGATGATCTGATAGTATCCGGTGGAGAGACGGCGGACGGTGAGGGGCTGGATGATGCCGTGCTCCCGGATGGAGTCCGCCAGGTCGGCCAGGGACTCCTGGTCAAACCGCTTCCGGGGCTGGTTCAGGCCCGGCTCCACCTGGGAGATGGGCAGCTGGACGGACCCCGCCTCTTGGGTCTGGAGGGCAGCGTCTCCCATGAGGGCGCCCAGGCCCCGGCCTAAGCCGCCTTTGACTTTTGCCATGTGGCTATCCCTTCCTTTCTATTTCGTGGGATGTTTCACGTGAAACATCAGGCTTTGTTCTTGTTGTGAAACTCCTCCGCCAGGGCCTCATAGGCCTCGGCGCCTCGGGACCACTTGTCGTAGGCCAGCACCGGCTTGCCGTGGCTGGGGGCCTCAGACAGGCGCACATTGCGGGGGATGACGTTGGCGTACACCTTGCCGGGGAAGTACCGCTTGACCTCCTCCGCCACCTGCATGGACAGGTTGGTGCGCCCGTCGTACATGGTGAGCACCACGCCCTCCAAATCCAGGTTGGGGTTCAGGGACCGCTTGGCCAGACGCACGGTGTACATCAGATCGCTGAGGCCTTCCAGGGCGTAGTACTCGCACTGGACGGGCACCAGCAGGGTGTCGGCGGCGCACAGGGAGTCCAGGGTGAGCAGCTCCAGGGAAGGGGGGCAGTCGATGAAGATATAGTCGTAGTTGTCCTTCACTTCCTCCAGGGCATCCTTCAGCCGGTACTCCCGACGGTCCATGCCGATGAGCTCCACGGTGGCGCCGGACAGGGCCTTGTTGGAGGGCACCACGTCCGCCCAGGTGGTGGACACAATGGCCTTGGACATGGGGGCGTTGCCCAGCAGCACGTCGTACACGCTGGGAGAGTGGGACTTGTCCACACCGAACCCGGAGGTGGCGTTGCCCTGGGGGTCGAAGTCGCACACCAGCACCTTGCGGCCCTGTTGACCCAGAGCGGCCGCAAGATTCACACAGGTGGTGGTCTTTCCCACTCCGCCTTTTTGGTTAACAATGGCAATGGTTTTTGACATAACACAACCCGCCTTTTTTCATTCAAAGGATAAACAGAACTGTGTTTGATTATACCGTTTTGTGAGGATTTTTTCAACCACCACAGTGTAAGAAAAAATAGGTGTTTCACGTGAAACAAATTGGACTATCTCAGTCGAGGGACTGAGGTAGCCCGTTCTTCTATTATTCCAAATTCAGGCTTGCCAGCCAGGAGTTGCTCCGCAGGGTGACTTTCTGATTGGGCAGAAAGTCACCAAAGACCCACCAAAGGCGGGGCCTTCCCCCGCCTTGTGGAATCCACCCCGCGGTACTGGATGCACCTGCGTCCTTCTTATTTCGGCCCTGGCCCGGGTGGGGTCACATAGATGGCTTGCTGTTCTACAGTTCGTGTTGACTCCTCTGATAGTACACGCTTCGATTGCCAGGGCCTACCCTGGAGAAGCGGCGTTCCCGCCGCCGGGGGCCAGGCTTCCCACCGCTGGGAACAGCGGCACACCAGGGTAAGGCCCTGGGAATAGAAGTACCATCCTACAGAGGAGCAGGCACCACCCACAGAACGTCTACGCCATCTATGTGACCTGAACCGTCCAGGGCCGGAGGGAGGAAGGCGCACGTTCCAACCAGTACCCTAGGGAGGTCCTTAGGGGGGAACGCCCTAAGCGGGTTTTGGTTCCTTTTGACCGAGCAAAAGGAACCCCCAGCGGGAAGCGTCCCCACCAGGCTGGCAAGCCTGAGACTTGGGCGGTTAGAGGGGCAATCTCTCAGTCAGGTATATAATTATATATAAGGAATAAGAAACACGCCGCCCCGAGCCCGGGACGGCGTGTCCTCTTATTCTGTAGGTTTCTGAATGTGGATGGTCACCTTCACCCCATCCTCCACTTCCTCCTTGGTACACTGGGTGTGCAGCCCCGCCGCCTCCATGAGATTCACCGAGCGGCGCAGGGTGTTGAGAAACAGCCGCACATCCTTGATGCGCAAGATGGGGGAGGGGGGCTGCTTGGCCTTGGTGTCCTGGCACAGCTTGGAGATGTACGCCTCCGACTGGGCCACCGTGAGGTTGTTGCGGACGATGTACTGGGCGGCCTTGCGCTGGTCCTCTCCATTGTCCAGCCGCAGCAGTGCCCGGGCGTGTCGCTCGGTGAGCTGGGCCTGGCGGAGAATGTCGATGACGTCGGGGGGCAGCTTTAATAGCCGCAGCTTGTTGGCCACCGCAGACTGGCTCTTGCCCACCCGCCGGGCCACCTCGTCCTGGGACATGTGGTGGAGGGTGATGAGGCGGCGCAGGGCGATGGCCTCTTCCCACACGTCCAGGTTGCGCCGCTGGATGTTCTCCACCAGGGCCAGCAGGGAGGAGGTCTCCTCATCCGTCTGCACCACCAGGCAGGGCACCATGGTCATCCCCGCCATCTGGGCCGCCCGCAGCCGCCGCTCCCCGGAGATGAGCTCCCACTCGTTGCCCACCTTCCGCACCGACAGGGGCTGTAAGATGCCCAGCTGCACGATGGAGTCGGACAGCTCTTGCAGCTCCGCCTGGGAGAAGATGCTCCGGGGCTGGTTGGGGTTGGGGTGGATGTGATCCACGGGCAGGTTGAGCACCTGCCGTTTGTCCTTTAAAAAAAGTGCCATTCCTCATCTGCCTCCTGGGGAAACGCAGGTTTCCCTGTATTTTTCCACATTGTAGCACGAAGGTGTGGAAAAATTCTGTCGGAGTCTGGGATGGGGAATGGCACTTATGTGAGTCAGGCTCGGAGGAAGCCCTTGCCGAAGATCTCGCTGGAGTTGGTGATGAGCATGAAGGCGTGGGGGTCCACACTCTTCAGGTGGCGGCGCAGAGCCACCGCCTGGGCCCGGGACAGGGCGGTGAGCACCACCCACTTGTCCTGATGGGAGTAGGCGCCCTCCCCCTTCCAGAAGGTGGCGGAGCGGTGGAGGGTGTGGGTGATGAAGTCGCACACCTCCTCCGGACAGGAGGTCACCAGAATGAAGCTCTTTTTCCGGTTGAGAGATTCAATCACCGAGTCCACCAGCACCGACTTCAACACCAGGCCCAGCAGGGAAAAGAGGCCCGTCTCAATGTCAATCAAAACAAGGGTGGACCCGGCGACGAGGACATCCACATAGAGCAGGGCCATGCCGATGTCCAAACTGGTAAATTTTTTCAGTATCATGGCCAGGATATCGGTGCCGCCGGTGGAGCCCTGGGTGTTGAAGAGAATGGCGGAGCCCAGGGCGGGGAGGATGACGCCGAAGAACAGCTCCAGCAGCTTCTCGTCGGTGAGGGGGCTGGACAGGGGCACCAGCCACTCCAGCCCGGCCAGCATCCCGGAGAAGAGGAGGGAGCAGTACACGGTGCGCACCCCGAAGCCCCGGTTGAGTACCCCAAAGCCCAGCAGGAGGAAGGCCACGTTGATGACCGAGGCAAACAGGGAGGAGCTCACCGCAGGGAAGATGGAGGAGAGGATGACGGCGATGCCCGTCACCCCTCCGGTGGAGAAGTGATTGGGAAATTTGAAAAAGTAGGTACCCATGGCCACCAGAGCGGTGCCCAGGGTGAGCAGGGCATATTCCGTCAAGAATTGTTTCACTTTCATGGGCGTCGTACCCCTTTCTGTCGGGTGAAATTGGGCGAATTTGGGACCTGTTCTACAATTTGTTGATTACCTTTCTAAAGTGTAAATATTCTACCAGAAATAACACTTGACAACAAGGAAGATATGTGCAAAAAATAGAATGGAACAGCGGAAGATTTTTTGCTAAAATATCAGGTGTCTTATTTCTGTTCCGGGGTGAATTCCCGGTGAAATGATCAGAGAGAGAGGAGCGAAGAGCGGTGAAACTGTTGGAACAGCGCATTCTGGAAGACGGGGTTATGGAGGGCGAAGACGTATTAAAGGTGGACAGCTTCCTCAACCATCAGATGGACGTGGGACTCTTTGCAGAGATGGGCAAGGAGTGGGCACGGTTGTTTGCCGGCGACCATGTGACGAAAATCCTCACCATTGAGGCCTCCGGCATTGGCATTGCCTGTGTGGTGGCCCAGCAGTTTGGCGTTCCGGTGCTCTTTGCCAAGAAGAATAAGACCAAGAACATCGCCGGGGAGGTGTACTCCGCCCAGGTGGAGTCCTTCACCCATGGCCGGGTGTACGACATCATCGTGTCCAAGAAGTTTTTAGGCCCCGGGGACCGGGTGCTCCTCATCGACGACTTTTTGGCCAATGGGGCGGCGCTCCAGGGCCTCATCAAGCTGGTGCGGGATTCCGGCGCCACTCTGGTGGGGGCTGGCATTGCCGTGGAGAAGGCCTTCCAGCCCGGGGGCGATCTCATCCGCTCCATGGGTGTGCGGGTGGAGTCTCTGGCCCGCATCAAGTCCATGAGCTCCAAAGGCATCGAGTTTTGCTAAAGGTTTCTCAAAAGGCGACGCCTTTTTTGAAATAATCGTAGGAATCAAACATGGGATATTTTAAGGAGGAACAAAACCTATGAAAAAGCGTATCCTTGCCCTGGTGATGGCTGGCGTGATGGCGCTGAGCCTGGCCGCCTGCGGCGGAAACAGCGACCCCAAGAGCTCCAACTCCGGCACCGCTGACAGTGACTTTAAGGTGGGCGCCATCTATATCAACAAGAAGACCGACACCGCCGGTTACACCTACGCCCACCACAAGGGCATTACCACCGCCATGGACGAGCTGGGCCTGGACCCTGACAGCCAGCTGGTCATCGTGGACGAGGTGCCCGAGGAGGACGACAAGGTGGCCGCTGCTGTGGACACCCTGGTGGGTGAGGGCTGTGATATCATCTTTGGTATCTCCTTTAACTACCTCAACGCCATGAACGCCAAGGCTGAGGAGTACCCCGAGGTGATCTTCTCCCACGCCACTGGCTACCTGTCCAACGAGACCAACTTCAACAACTACTTCGGCCGCATCTACCAGGCCCGCTACCTCACCGGCGTGGCCGCTGGTTTGAAGAGCCTGGAGACCGGCAACAATAACGTGGGCTACGTCTCCGCCTTCGACACCGAGTACGCCGAGACCTGCTCCGGCATCAACGGCTTCGCCCTGGGTGTGCAGTCCGTGAACCCCGACGCCACCGTGTACGTCAAGGAGCTGGGCGCCTGGAGCGACGAGCAGAACGAGTACGCCTTTGCCGAGGAGCTCATCAACAGCTATGACTGCGGCATTATCGCCCAGCACTGTGACTCCGCTCAGCCCCAGATCGCTGCGGAGAAGGCCGGCGTGTTCGGCTGCGGCTACAACTCCGACATGACCGTGGACGCCCCCAAGGCCCACCTCACCGCCGCTGTGTGGAACTGGGATGTGTACTACAAGACCGCCATTGAGACCGCCATGACCTGCGGCGGCGCTGAGAACTTCGTCACCGCCATGGGCGGCCCCGCCTACTACGAGGGCCTGGTCAAGGGCCTGGTGGGCGTGTCCGAGCTCAGCGACAACTGCGCCCCCGACACCCAGGCTTACCTGGACGCCATCGTGGACCTGCTGGCCACCGGTGAGTGGGACGTGTTCTCCGGCGTGAAGCTGTCCTACACCAAGAATGAGGACGGCACTGTCACCATCACCCAGACCGACTCCGCTCTGAAGACCAACGACGGCAAGGAGATCGTGCCCGCCGGCGGCAAGAGCGTGGAGGACTCCGTCATCACCGGTACCATGAACTACTTTGTGGAGGGCGTGAAGGTGGGCTAAGACCCAGCCCTCTCCCAGCAAGACCCGATTCATCCGGGCCGGCCGGTTAAATCCGGCAGGCCCGGATTTTGATTTTGTAGAGCTGAGAGGGCTGTGCCCTTTGGCTCCCTTGTGTAAAGGGAGCTGTCAGCCGCAAGGCTGACTGAGGGATTGTCTGTACTGGGGAGCACAAAGGACAAGCAAAAATAGGATGGCTTGTCCTGTCAATCCCTCCGTCTCGTCGGTGCGGACTGTGTATCTCTCGCCTCGCCCCTGGGAGGCGGGGCAAGTCTCGCTCACGCCGTCGCACCTCCTCTCCCCACCGAACCCACTTGTGCTGGGCTTCGGCGGGGGCCCCGTAATGCCGGGCCACCTCCCTTTACACAAGGGAGGCTTTTCTCCGGCACAAACCTGTAAGTTTTCTTTTTCCTGGTTCCCACCCCGCTGGTGGGGAATGGGAAAAAGCGAACTTCAACCAAGAGAGAAGGAGGCAGATTGCATGGCAGAAGAATATGCCGTGGAACTTCGTGGCATCACCAAGACCTTCGGTCCGGTGGTGGCCAACCACAACGTCAACCTGAATCTCCGAAAAGGAGAGATTCTCTCCCTGTTGGGAGAGAACGGGTCGGGCAAGACCACCTTGATGAACATGCTGTCCGGCATCTACACCCCCGACAGCGGCACCATTCTGGTGGACGGCCAGCCCGTGACCATTTCCTCCCCCCAGGACGCCAAGCGGCTGGGCATCGGCATGGTCCACCAGCACTTCAAGCTGGTGGATGTGTTCTCCGCCGCCGATAACATCTGGATGGGGGCCCAGGAGGCGGGCTTTGTGCTGAAAAAAGACCGCTACCGCAAAATCGAGGAGATGACCAAAAAGTTCGGCTTCGACCTGGACCCCCGCAAGCAGGTGTGCAACATGGCGGTGTCCGAAAAGCAGACCCTGGAGATCATCAAGGTGCTGTACTACGGGGCCAAGGTCATCATTCTGGACGAGCCCACCGCCGTGCTCACCGTCCAGGAGATCGAAAAGCTCTTCGGCGTGCTCCGCCGGATGCGGGACGAGGGCCACTCCATCATCATCATCACCCACAAGCTCAATGAGGTGATGGACATCTCCGACCGGGTGGCCATCCTCCGCAAGGGCGAGTATATCACCACCGTGGACACCAAGGATACCAACGAGCAGGAGCTCACCGAGTGGATGGTGGGGCACAAGATCGATTTGAACATTGAGCGGCCCAAGATGGAGAAGCTCAAGCCGCTGCTGGAGATTCGGGACCTCACCATCCGCAGCGACGAGGGCAACGTGGCCATCGACAACGTCAGCTTCTACATCCGAGGCGGCGAGATGCTGGGCGTGGCGGGCATCGCCGGATGCGGCCAGAAGGAGCTGTGCGAGGCCATTGCCGGATTACGCCCCATTGAGTCGGGCAAGATGATCCACAAGGGCGAGAACATTGTAGGCCTCAGCCCTAAGGAGATTCTGGCCAAGGGCATCTCCATGTCCTTCATCCCCGAGGACCGTCTGGGCATGGGCCTGGCCCCCTCCATGTCCATCACGGACAACATGATCTTGAAGAACTACAACGACGCCAAGGGCCCCTTTGTGGACCGGAAGGCGGGCCGGGAGGACGCCCAGCGGGTGATTGAGGAGCTGGGGGTGGTGACACCCTCCACCGAGACCCCGGTGCGCCGGCTCTCCGGCGGCAACGTGCAGAAGGTGCTGCTGGGCCGAGAGATCAAGGCAGGTCCCAACGTCATCGTCACCGCATACCCGGTGCGAGGCCTGGACATCCACTCCTCCTACGCCATCTACAACATCCTAAACGAGCAGAAGAAGAGCGGCGTGGGCATCCTCTTCGTGGGCGAGGATTTGGACGTGATGATGGCCCTGTGTGATAAAATCCTGGTGCTGTGTCACGGCAAGGTCATGGGCGTGGTCCACGCCCACAAGACCACCAAGGAGGAGCTGGGCCTGATGATGACGGGCAGCCTGGACCTGACCCACAAGTACGAGGACAAGCCTGCCGGCTACGCCGCCGACAGCTTATTCCAAGAGAAAGGGGAGGAGAAGTAAGCCATGCGTGTGCACATCGTCAAGCGGGAGGACTGCCCGCTGCTCAAAAAAATCCTCCTCATTGTGGGAGCGGTGGCGTTGGCCCTGGTGCTGGGCGGCCTGGTGCTGCTGGCCATGGGCGTCAACCCCCTGGAATACTACTTCAAAATGTTCACCATGGGCATGGTGGGCAACAAGATCGCCTATAAGGCGGCAGAAAACTACCTGAAAATCCTGGTGCCTCTGATTCTCACCGCACTGGGTCTGTCTCTGGCCTTTAAGATGCGGTTTTGGAACATCGGCGGCGAGGGCCAGTTCATTGTGGGCGCCATTGCCGCCGCTGCGGTGGCCTTTCAAGCCGGGCCCGTGCTGCCCACTCCGGTGGTGCTGCTTCTGATGTGCCTGGCCGCCATGGTGGCCGCCGGACTGCTGGGCCTGTTTGTGGCTGCGCTGAAGGTGAAGTTCGGCACCAACGAGACCCTGCTCACCCTGATGCTCAACTACATCGCCCTGTACTTCCTCACCTTCCTGGGGGAGACCAAGGCGGATTGGAACTTCTTTTTGAGCGCAGAGTCTGCCCGTCCCACCTTTGCCAGCTTCACCTCCATGGTGTCCTTTCCCCGGATTCTGCTGGGCAAGTTCGGGCTGAACATCTGCGTGATCATCACCGTTCTCATTGGCGTGCTGGTGTACGTCTACCTCAAGCGCACCAAGCAGGGCTATGAGATCGCCGTGGTGGGCGACTCCATGGGCACTGCCCGGTATGCAGGCATGAAGGTCAGCGCCATCGTGCTGCGCACCGTGTTCCTCTCCGCCTGCCTCATCGGCCTGGCCGCCGCCTTCAAGGTGGGTACCGCCGGAATCCTGTCCGCCTCCATCACCGACGATGTGGGCTGGACCGGCATCATTGTGGCCTGGCTGGCCAAGCTGAGCACCGTGGGCATCTTCCTGGTGTCCGCCCTCATCGGGGTGCTGCAATACGGCTCCACCGCCGCTGCCGCCACCTTTGCCTCGGTGGATTCCAGCTTTGCCGACATGCTCCAGGGCGTCATCCTGTTCCTGGTGCTGGCGGCGGACTTCTTCACACGCTTCCGTGTGGTCATCGCCAAAAAGGAGGTGGAGCGCCATGGATGATAAGCTGAACATTGTCACCACATTCCTCCACAACATCATTGTGTACAACATCCCTCTGCTCTACGGCACCGTGGGAGAGATCACCATTGAGAAGTCGGGCAGCCTGAACCTGGGCGTGGAGGGCACCATGGCCGTGGGCGCCATCTTCGGCTATATCCTGGGCTGCTACGCCAACTCCATGGTGGTGGGCGTGCTGGTGGCCTTCCTCACCGCCGCCCTGTGCGGCCTCATCTTCGCCGTGCTCACCGTCACCTTCCAGGCCAACCAGAACATCACCGGTCTGACCATCACCACCTTCGGCCTGGGCGTGTTCTTCTTCGTGGGCAACGGCGTGAAGGCGGTGAGTTGGCCCGCCATGAACAACTATGCCAACATCCAAAACGGCTTTGCCGACCTGGCGATTCCGGGTCTGTCCAACATCCCGGTGCTGGGCGAGGTGCTCTTTGACCACAACATCCTGGTGTATCTGGGCATCGTCATCGCCCTGGTGATGTGGTGGTACTTGAAGTACACCCGCACCGGGCTGCGGCTGCGCTCCGTGGGTGAAAACCCCGCCGCCGCCGACTCTGTGGGCATCAACGTCCGCCGCTATAAGTACCTGCACATCTGCCTGGGTTCCGGCATCATGGGCATTGGCGGCTACTACATGGGCCTGAACATGAACGGCTCTCTGTCCTCCAGCTGCTGGATCAACGGCTATGGCTGGATTGCCGTGGCCCTGGTCATCTTCGCCAACTGGAGCCCCGCCTTCGCCATGGTGGGCACCGTGGTGTTCGGCTTCTTCAACACCCTCCGGGTGTCCGGCCCCTCTCTGGCCATGGCCTTCCCCGGCCCCCTGGGCTGGCTGGCCGGGGTGCCCTCTCAGCTGTACCAGGCCTTGCCCTTTATCATCACCGCCCTGGTGCTCATTGCCACCTCGGTGAAGAAGAGCAAGAACAGCGGCCAGCCTGCGGCCCTGGGCCTCAATTACTTCCGCGAGGAACGATAAAACCAAAAAACTTCCACACCTTTTCCGAAGGGTGTGGAAGTTTTGGTAGTTAGAAGCTTTTATCATGGGACAAAATATGATACAATATATCATATTTCATGAATTGGTGATGTAAGAATGAAGCGGATGTTATCCATAGATGAGCAAATCCAGCATATGAAGACAAAGGGCATTACCTTCAACGCAATCACAGAGGATGAGGCAAAAACCTTTTTAGCTCAGCACAGCTACTACATGAAAGTGGCAGCTTATCGGGAGAATTACTCCAAATGCCAAGAGGGAAGGCTAAAAGGGCAATATATTGGCTTGGATTTTGCGTATTTAAGGGAACTATCCACCATAGATATGCATCTAAGGTACTTGATCATGAAAATGTGCCTGGATATCGAACATGCGATCAAAGTACGGCTAGTCCATCTTGTAACAGAAAATCCAGGGGAAGATGGATATCAACTGGTCAAAGATTTCTTATGTTCCAATGAAAAGGTACGCAAGCAGATAAAAAGCCACAAATCCAGTTACTACTGTCATGACCTGATTGAAAAGTATGAGCCAGATTTTCCAATATGGGTATTTGTAGAAGTGATTTCTTTTGGTACATTACTTCATTTTTGCCATTTTTATCGCAATCGATATGGTGTCAAAATTGTAGACCATAAACTGATGAATACCGTTCGTGATTTGCGGAACGCAGCGGCACATAGCAATTGCCTCATCAATAATCTCTCCAGAAGATTGGACGGAACAAAGCAGGTATCCAGCGAAGTGGTTCAGTGGCTGAAGACCATGGAGGGAATCTCGAAAAGCTCTCGAACGAACAATATGAAATCCGCATTTACCCATGATATTGTGGTGCTGCTGTATGTGTATGATAAGCTAATGAATCCTGTTCCCAAGCAAAAGAGATATGAAGAATTGTCTGATTTTTTACACGGGCGAGTGGTACGACATAAGGAATACTTTGCTTCAAACACAAAAATTTGTGGTACATACGAATTCCTCCAAAAAATTGTTGACAATTTGACCAATAAAGCATATAATATTAGCACCATTGAAAAGCAGTAATGCTTTTGTAGGGAGTGGCGCACCGCTAGGTGTTCCGCTCCTGATTTTTTTGCCCAAAAACAATAAAACCCCCGGAGCCGCTTGCAAAGCTCCGGGGGTTTTAGAAGGATGGAGGATAGAATGAAAAAGAAAGGATATCTCTTGCAAGTGTTATGATACGCAACAGTCGTTACAAAAGTTTGCACAGAAATGTTACAAATGTATTAAATCCGTGGAAGTGTGTGGACGGACCGTGGGGCCAGGATTTTATGAAATGGTTTCTGATGTTGCTGAATGGGTCTGTATGCGGAGCACCACGGCGATGAACGCCAGATATTCAAAATACTTGCCGGTGGCATCCACAGAAAATGTGGTGCTTTTTTTAGGTTCCACCATGCGCAAGGTAAAAAAGCTGTGTGTGGCATTGCTGCTTCGGTGGAGCTTGTTGTTCACCGCAACTTCATCCAGACAATAGGTGAAGAGCGCGGGGGGGCGGTGGGACCTGGTGTGCAATTCTATGGTCACGGTGCGGTGTTGCAACGTGATTTTCCCAACCTCACGGTTGGTGACAGCGGCGATCACCGTTGCCACCAGTACCACCAACACCAACACAAGAAAATATGGAAGATACGGCCGCACAGCCCCCATGGGGCCGCTGGACCCCAGGATGGAGACAAAGACGGCAAGGAATGCCGCCGCCCACAGCACGACGAGTACGATTTTTATGGATAACCCCATTTGCTGGCGTTGTCCGTATCTGGCGGTGCAAAATTCCAGCTTTCCTGTTTGGTGGTACCGGGTCAAATGCTGGGTGGTGATGGGATCTAATTTCCTTTGCAAATCAGATTGCTTCATGTTATTTCTCCATAAATCGGGTCGGTGGGAGTGGCTGCCATCCCATGAGACCAGACACGACAACGCCGGGGATGTGGACGTTGTCGTGTCTGGTTTGGCTTACATCAAGGCACAGGACGGTGCCGATCTCACGGATTTCAAATCAGGTCTGCGCCAACATTGGAAGAACCTTGGACATAGTCAAAGGTGTTGATGTCATGAAGTACTCCCTGGGCATCCACGGAAAAGACATTCCAGACCGTGCCCTCTTGATCCGTGGGCACATAATAGGTGCGCAACAGGGTATCGCCACGGTACACCTGGACATATGCCTCAGATTGGGAGAGAACGGTGCTGTATGTGGAGCTACCATTGCTGAAGTTGTAGACCGAGTACACAAAACCATCTTCCAACGCATCAAAATCGGTCACGGTGATGGTCTCCGGTCCCTCATAAGACGTATCATCCACATCCAAAAATGCAGTGTATCCCTGCATATTGGCATAGTATACATGGTCTCGGGCACCGTTGGACATCCGGGCGTTGTAGTGTGCGTCCAGATCGGGGGGCTGTTGAGAACCCCATCTCAAAACCACTCGGAAATCCCCCGAAGCGGCGGCAGGAGATATGGAGGTGTTCTGATTGCCGGTAACTACGCCAGGCAATACTACCACATTAAAGCTCTTGGAGACATATCCATCTTTGGACGTGTTCAAGGTGTAATTGCCGGAGGACAGACCAAATACAACGCCGAAAATTTCATAAACATCCGATTCGAAGTAGCCTCTGGAATTGGTGGTATATGTGGCGATGACATCGGAGTATCCCGTGTTGTTCCAGCCCTCCCGCAGCTCCAAGGTCACGTTCCCCACAGGATTTCCCGTGGTGGCATCGGTAATGGTGCCCGAAAAGCCACCCATGAGCTGGGCACTTCCGTTGACCATCAGAGAGGTTTGCAGATACAGAGTTTGACCATCGCTGACCGTCTCATAGGAAGAGAAGGGGATATATCCAGCGTTGGTGATTTTGATGGAATATGTACCTGCAGGTACATTGACCGTGTAACTGCCGTTGGCATCGCTGTACAGGGAGGAAATGACCAGATCTCCCCGTTTGATCAAAATGGTGGCCCCCTCAATGCCGGCTCCGGTGCTGGAGTCGCACACCTTACCACTCAACTTTGTATTGGTGGAGTTAGGAGAAACCACAACGGTCTGGGCCGCTTCCGAGACCACAAAGGGACTGTTGACCCGGACACCGCCAATGGTGGCCGTAGCGGTATAGATCCCGTCGTACAGGTATGCATCCTCGCCGGAGGAAAGGGTTGTAACCCAGGCGTTGTCCTTCTGGATGACAATGTCTACCCCGGACACGACATTTCCTTGGATGTCTTTGGTCTCCATAGTGGTGCGCCAAGTCACGTTGGGGCACTCACCTCCGCCCAGGGTGATGTGTCCGCCAAACATGCTGTCCTCCGAGTTGATCACAGAACAGTAGAAAATGGCATCGTAGCCGCCGAACTTCACAGGGCCTTCCAGGCTGAAGAGGGTTGCATCAACGGGGGTCCATTCCACAAACTTGCCGAGGGTGACGGTGATCTGTGCGGTGGCCTCCACAAACCAGTTGCATTCCCCGCTGATACACAGGGTGCAGGCGTGCTTGGACTCTGCATTGGTGCCCTCTAAGCCGCCTCCGGCCTCCAGAGTGCCCTTGACACCCACCTGGACCCCTAGGTTGGCATCCACAACATCTCCACAGAACTCCACACCTACCTGTGTCTTGGGGCCAAACTTGATTTCGCCTTTGGCCTGCACATCCAGGTTGAAGCTGGTCTCCTTGCTCTCGATGGGCTGGTAGCCAGAGGAGGAATCAAAGACAAATCCGGACTTTGTGCTGTTGGTATAGGTAAACGAAACGGTACCGGATACGCTCCACTCAAAGGGGACGGTTTCTGCCACATAGACATTCAAACCGGGAACGGGAGTGGGCACCCGGACCTTGGCCAGTTCCAGCTCCTCCTTTACCTTGTCGTCGTTGTTCACGCTGGCGGAAACTTCCACGTTGAACTCCAGCTCCACATTGGAGACCAGGGAACAGGAGAAGTAGTCCGGGCCAAAAATGGACACATCATAGGCCATTTCAATGTCCACTTCTGCCGAGCCGGTGAGGGAGCCGGTGATGGACAGCCAATCCACAGGGGTGAATTGCAGGCTGGTGCTCAAGTCGGCAGAACGGGTGGTATCTACATCGATGACGTTGATGTCCCGGGAGTTGGCCGTGTAGGGGGTGGCAGAGGCGGTGGCGGCAGGTTGCACACGGTCCTGGTCCAGATCGACTTTCAACATGTCGTAGAACTCGGTGATTTGGGCCTTCTGGTCGGGGGTGAAGGTATAGGTGCCGCCTTCCACCGTGATGTCAGCAATTTTGAACAGCTGATATTGGCCGATGGTGTCCATGGCAAGCACGGCATCGCCCACGGTCAGGGAGGTCACGGTGGCATCGGCGTGGGTGAACTGATATTTCTGCTCAGGCACCACGGTGTCATCCGTCAACGGCATCTCCAAGGTTTCCATGACGTTGGTATCGGGTGTCTGGGGGATGACGATGACATTGTCGTTGAGAACGGCGAAGTTGTCTGTGGTGTCCGCATCGAAGTTCAGCACCGTCTGATCGCTGAAATCTGCAATGGTCAGTTGATCGAACTCCTCGTAGACAGAGGTGTATTTGATACACCGATATGTGTCGCACAGGGCTTGTGCATTGCTGTCATAGAGGTTGGCCGTGACCACAAAGTACTGGGGCAGATCATATGCAATGGGCACGGATACAGACACAAGCTCCCCATACGCCGGGGTCTGGACCGAGGTCTCATACAGCAATTCCTCCGTGGTTTCGTCCAGGACTCGCACCACCAACACGCTGGTGTCGTTGACGTTGATGGTGACGTGGGCGGTGTCCTCCACCAGTTCCAGACCGGTGATGGAGCAGGCCGTGCCCAGATCGGAAGACACCCCATAAACACCCTCTTGGCCCAGCGGGGAGCCCCATCCGGCATACAACGTCATATCCTGGGTGACAGGGGTCTGGAAATCGTACAGATTTACGCCACTGGGATCGGTATACCATCCCGTAAAGGCGAAGTTGTCTTTGGTGGGAGCCACAGGCTCGGCAACCAGGTCATTGGTGCCAACGGTCTGGATGTCATAGGCACCGGCAGAGCCATCGTTCAAAACGAAGGTCACGGTGTGAGAGACGGTGGGATCTGGCTGGGGCTGGCTGACCGGGAAGGTGAGGTTGGCCTGAATGGTGTAGGAATCGCCGTCCACCGTGATGGTTTTTTCCAACGACAGGGTGGCGGTATCCCCGTTGTGTTCAGCGGCCAGACCTTGCATGGGCAGAGCAGAGCACAGCACAGCGGCGCACAACAGAAGGCTCAAAGCCTTCCATCCGCCACGCTTGAATCGCAGGGCCAGAGCCAGTGCCACCACGGCGATGAAAAACAGGGCCAACCACAGGCCCAGGTTGGCATGGTCGCCGGAATCGGGCACCTCTGAGGAGCCACCCGAGGTATCACCATCACCACCGGTGCCCGGTGCTGTGGTGGGCGCAGGACTTGGGGTGGGTTGTGCAGAAGGGGGGACGGTCTCCTTCTTCTCCACAATCAGGGTCTGGGTATAGGTATCCAGCCCAGCAATGGTAACATCTGTGAGGCTTGTCTCGCCGTCCAGCAAGATCAGGTCCTCCGGCAGCAAAATGCTGCCTTGCAGCTTTGAGATGTCATCAGCAGTTCGGTTGCTGATGTTCAAAGTAACCTGTATCTCTTCGCCAGAGGAGTATGCCTCCTGATCGGTTACAATGGTGGCTTTGATGCCATGTTGCGTGGTTGTTTCTGCGGCACTTGCAACGTGTTGCGTCATCACCAAGGCTGTGAGGACCAGTGAAAATGCCAGCAAGGAACTCAACAATTTTCTCATCTGTAACGCTCCCTTTCTCTATATTACAAGGTTATACATATAAGGAAAATATAACCTCCACCTCATTATAATAGATTTGGTGAAAAACACAAGAGTTATTTCCAAAGATTAAGAATGATAATGGAGAGGGTGGAGCAACTGAATAAAATTGTATTGATATAACGATATAGAGAGTTGAGAAGGGTATGGCAGACAATGAAACACTGTTATCTCAGTCCGGCAAAAAACTCCTCCAAAATCCCCCGGCAGGCCTCTTCCAACAGGCCGCCGTAGATGCGGGGGTGGTGGTTGAACCGCTCCTCGAAGAGGTTCAGCACCGACCCGCAGCACCCGGATTTGTCCTCCTTCGCCCCGTAGCGCACACAGGCGATGCGGGAATTGATGATGGCCCCGGCGCACATGGGGCAGGGCTCCAGGGTGACGTACAGGGTGCACCCGGTGAGCCGCCAGGAGCCCACAGCGGCACAGGCCATGTTGATGGCTTCCACCTCGGCGTGGGCGGTGGCCAGGCCGTCCGCCTCCCGGCGGTTGCGGCCCCGGCCGATGATGTCTCCCTCTGGGGAGACAATGACGCAGCCTACGGGCACGTCTCCCTGGGGGATGCAGGCACGGGCCTCCTTCAGGGCCTCCTCCATGTATTCCTGGTGGGTCATGTTACTTGTCGGTGAGGATGGTCACCGAGTTGATGACGGGCTGGTCCTTGGCGGCAATGGCGCCGTTGCCGTCGGTGGGCTGGGCATCCTTACAGATGGCGTCCACCACGTCCATACCGTCGGTGACGGTGCCGAAGGCGGCATACTTGCCATCCAGCCCGGTTTTGTCCTGGTGCATGATGAAGAACTGGGAGGAGGCAGAGTTGGGGTCATTGGCCCGGGCCATGGAGATGGTCCCACGGACGTGAGAGAGGTCGTTCTTGTAGCCGTTCTCGGCAAACTCGCCTACAATGTCATGCTCGGAGCCGCCGGTGCCGTTTCCGTTGGGGTCACCACCCTGGATGACAAAACCGGGCTCGATGCGGTGGAAGGTGAGCCCGTCATAGAAGCCGCTGTTGGCCAGCTCCACAAAGTTGGCGCAGGTGATGGGGGCGGCTTCCTGGTCCAGCTCCACGGTGATGGTGCCGTAGTCCTTCACGTCGATGCGGGCGGTGTAGGTTACGTCCTTCTCCAGAGCGGGGGGCGTGTAGGTCTCAGCACTGGTGGTGGCGGTGGGATTGGCAGAGTTCTGGGCCCCGGAGGTGGTGGAGGGCGCCTTCTGGGTCAGCACCACGGCGGCGATAATCACAATGGCCACCACCACGATGGCGCCGATGCCCCATACCAGGGGGTTCATTTGCTTGGCGGGCTGGGTGGATTTGGCCTTGGGCTGGGGGGCGGAGTGGGGATTGGATTTCTTGTTCTTTTTCTTAGACATGGCGGCAGGTTCCTTTCTCAAATCATGTGAATTATAGGTGTAGAATGCCAATTTTCCAGAGGAAGGCGATCACCACGATGATGATAAGCACCACGAGCTTCATAACATCTCTGCGCTGGTGTTGTTGGGCGGGCTCCGTGAGGTCCCGGGTGTGCTGCTGGATGTGGTCGTGGACGGCGGGGGGCACGGCGGTCTGGGACTCCTCGGTGTTCAGGGTGTCCACCAGCCATTGGTAGCTGCGCTGGGCGGGGGTCAGGCGCTGGTCCAGCTGGCGGTGGAGGGCGTCCAGGGCCGCCTCCACGTCGTCCACTTCCATGCCGAAGCTCTGGGCCAGCTGGGCCTGGGAGTAGCCGCCCACGGTGCTCATCACCAGGAAGAAGCGGGGGAGGAGGGGCAGGTCCTGGACCAGGGAGAAGGGGGATCCGGAGGCACCCCAGGTCTCCGGCAGGGCGAAGTCCTTCAAATCTGGGCGGTCCAACTGCGGGGGGACGGGGAGATCTTCCAGGAAGGGGTCGTCCAGGTCCTTGGGGTGGAAGTCGGCGTAGACGGCTTTGCAGTAGCGCACCGCCAGATTCAGAATGAAGTGATAGTACCCCTCCAGGGTGTCCATGGCGTCATCCTCGCAGGCGGTCTCCAGCTCCCACAGGTGGCCGTAGGCATAGCGGGCGGCGGTCACCGCCTCATGCTCCTGGCCGGTGAGGAGCAGGGAGACGTAGTACACCTGCTGGCTGCACCGGGTGCACAGCTCTACCATGGCCTCGGGCTGGTGATAACAGCAGGCCCGGGTGTAGAGGTCTTTTTGTTTCATAAGGGGTGGTCCTTTCTCATGTAGACTGTTCACAGTGTACACCAAAAACAGGGGAAAGGGAAGGGCTTAATGCCTCCCTTGTGTAAAGGGAGGTGGCCCGGCGCTACATTGGGGCCCCCGCCAAAGCCCAGCGCAAGCGGGTTTGGTGGGGAGAGGAGGTGCGACGGCGTGAGCGAGACTTGCCCCGCCTCTCAGGGGCGAGGCGAGGGATACACAGTCCGCACCGACGAGACGGAGGGATTGACCGTTTAACCTCACAGTCTCAGGCCTGCCAGCCAGGGTTTGCTCCGCAGGGTGACTTTCTGAATGGGCAGAAAGTCACCAAAGACCCACCAAAGGCGGGGCCTTCCCCCGCCTTGTGGAATCCACCCCGCCGGTACTGGTTGGAGTGTGCGCCGTTCTTCTTTTGGCCCTTGGCCCGGTGGGGTCACATAGATGGCTTGCCGTTCTACCGTTTGCACCCACTCCTCTGTTGGTGCCTCCTTCTACCGCCAGGGCCTTACCCTGGTGTGCAACTGTTCCCAGTTGCCGCGGGACCGGCTCTCGGCGGCGGGAACGCTGCTTCTCCAGGGGAGGCCCGGAGGTGGAAACCACCTGGTGATAGGGCCAGTTGCCCAGGGTAGCCTGGTGTGGTGGCACAAACAGGGGCCACAGCAAGGGTGACGGGCCGAATTTCGTTTTGACGCAGGCCCAGTCTCGTACCCCAAGGGAGGTCCTTAGGGGGGAACGCCCTAAGTGGCTTTTCGTCCATTTTGGCCACTCAAAATGGACCCCAGCGGAGCGTCCCCGGTGGGGCGCTGGTTTCCGCCTGGGAAATGGTCGAAGGTCAGACTTTCTCCATTCGTAGCTCTGAGCCCTTCTCCCAAGGAGAGAGGGCAAGACAAGGGCCTGTTGCAGCTGCAACAGGCCCTTGAAGTGTAAAAAGGGAAACTTACCGCTTGTTGGACTTGCGCCAGATGTGCATGGCCTCGGCGGCGGCGATGAGCTCGTCCCGGAACTGGGGAGCAGCCACGGAAATGAGGCCCTCGGCACGCTCCCAAGTGGTCTTGCCCTTGACGTTGAACATGCCATGCTCGGTGACCACATAGTGGAGGTTGCTCCGGGTGCAGGTGGCAATGGAGCCCTCAATGAGGGTGGGACGGATGCGGGACTTCACCTCGCCGGTGGCCTTGTCCTTGAAGGTGGAGGAGCAGCAGATGAAGCTCTTGCCGCCACGGGAGAGGTAAGCGCCCATGACGAAGTCCTGCTGACCGCCGGCGCCGCTGATGTGGTGGATGCCGGAGGACTCAGAGGAGACCTGGCCGAAGAGGTCGATGTCCACTGCGCCGTTGATGGAGATGAAGTTGTCCAGGGTGGACATCCGGGCGATGTCGTTGGTGTAGTCCACGGGTGCGTTCATGCACTCGGGGTTGTTGTCCAGGAAGTCGTACAGCTCCTGGGTGCCGGCGGCGAAGGCGTAGGTCTGGCGGCCCTGGTCGAAGTTCTTCCGGGCGCCGGTGATCTTGCCGGCCTTGGTCATGGCCACAAAGGCGTCCACATACATCTCGGTGTGCACGCCCAGGTCCTTCAGGTCGGACTGAGCGATCATCTGGCCCACAGCGCCGGGCATGGAGCCGATGCCCAGCTGGAGGCAGGCGCCGTTGGGGATTTCGGCCACGATCTGACGGGCCACCGCCAGGTCGATCTCGGAGGGCTGGCTCAGGCCGGGCATGGTGCCGATGGTGCCGTTGGGGCCCTCCACAATGGCGTTGACCTGGGAGATGTGCACCCCGGTGTGGTAGCCGCCCAGGCAGCGGGGCATATTCTCGTTGACCTCCACGATGATGTGCTTGGCACGCGCGCACATGTCATACAGGTGGGAGGCGTTGGGGCCGAAGTTGAAGTAGCCGTGCTGGTCCATGGGAGCGACCTGGAACATGGCCACGTCGATGGGGTCGATGCAGTCCCGGTAGTAGCCGGGCAGCTCGGAGTAGCGGATGGGGGCGTAGTAGGCCAGACCCATCTTCACCAGCTTGCGCTCCACCCCGGACATGTGCCAGGAGTTCCAGGTGAAGTGCTCGGCGGGGTTCTCAATCTGGGCGATGGCGGGCATGTGCAGCAGGATGCCGCCCCGCACCTTCACGTCGTGCAGCTCACCCATGCGTCCGGCCAGAGCCTGGTCCAGCACCTCGGCGGTGTTGGTGCACCAGCCGTAGTCCACCCAGTCCCCGGACTTGACCACCTTCACCGCTTCCTCAGCGGTGGTGAGCTTCTGACGGTATTCTTCCTGATAGCTCATAAGATACCTCCAAAATCGTAAATAATCATTGTGGTGTGCCTGCGGCACGCTCTAAAGGCTCCCCTGTGTAAGGGGAGCTGTCAGCGTAAGCTGACTGAGGGGTTGACCAGAGCCAGGCAGCAGACAATCCCTCCGACTCGTCGGTGTGGACTGAGTATCCCTCGCCTCGCCCCTGAGAGGCGGGGCAAGTCTCGCTCACGCCGTCACACCTCCTCTCCCCACCAAACCCGCTTGCGCTGGGCTTTGGCGGGGGCCCCGTAGCGCCGGGCCACCTCCCTTTGCACAAGGGAGGCTTTTGAAAGAAGATAATGCTCAAACAAGGGTGTGGGGTGACCCCCCACACCCTTGTGTTGGTTCAGGTTATAAGATTAAACCTTCTCGAAGATAGTAGCAACGCCCATGCCGCCGCCGATGCACAGGGTGGCCAGGCCGCGCTTGGCGTCGTCCCGCTTCTGCATCTCGTGGAGCAGGGTGACGATGATACGAGCACCGGAAGCGCCCACGGGGTGGCCGATGGAGATGGCGCCGCCGTTGACGTTGACCTTGCTCATGTCGAAGCCCAGCTCACGGGCCACGGCGATGGACTGGGCGGCAAAGGCCTCGTTGGCCTCCACCAGGTCGATGTCCTCGATCTTCAGGCCGGCCTTGGCCATGGCCTGACGGGAAGCGGGCACGGGGCCCACGCCCATGATCTTGGGATCCACGCCGCCCTGGCCCCAGCTGACCAGCTTGGCCATGGGCTTCAGGCCGTACTTCTCCACAGCCTCGCCGGAGGCCAGCAGGATGGCGGCAGCGCCGTCGTTGATGCCGGAGGCGTTGGCGGCGGTGACACGCTGGACGTGCTGCTTGGCATCGGCCTCGTGGACCTGAGTGACCTCAAAGGTGTGGACGATCTCGTCCTCCACGCCCTCGGGACCCACGGGGAAAGCGCCACGCAGCTTGGACACGGACTCCATGGTCACGCCAGCCTTGGGGAACTCGTCCACCTTGAACTCCACCATTTCCTTCTTCTTCTTCACCATCACGGGAACGATCTCGTCCACGAACTTGCCGGCGGCCTGAGCAGCCTCGGTCTTGTTCTGGGAGCTGACGGCGAAGGCGTCCATCTCCTCACGGGTGATGCCCCACACGTCGGCGATGTTCTCAGCGGTGGTGCCCATGTGGTAGTTGTTGTAGGCGTCCCACAGACCGTCACGGATCATGGTATCCACAACCTTCTTGTCACCCATGCGGGCGCCCCAGCGCTCGTTGGGCAGGGCGAAGGGAGCGGCGGACATGTTCTCGGTGCCGCCGGCCACGATCACGTCAGCGTCGCCGGACAGGATGGCACGGGCGCCCTCGATGACGGACTTCATGCCGGAGCCGCACACCATGCCCACGGTGTAAGCGGGGACGGAGTAGGGGATGCCGGCCTTCACGCTCACCTGACGGGCGGGGTTCTGGCCCTGGGCAGCAGTGAGGATGCAGCCGAACATGACCTCGTCCACCTGCTCGGGCTTCACGCCGCCACGGTTGAGCACTTCCTTGACCACGGTGGCGCCCAGGTCCACAGCGGGGGTGTCCTTCAGAGAACCGCCGAAGGAGCCGACAGCGGTGCGGCAGCAATTGACCACATATACTTCTTTCATGATGTGTAACCTCCAGTATGATGTAAAATGATCTTCTTGGATGTCGTAGTTACTCCGATTATACTCGAAGATTGTGAAAAAATCAACAATACAATTTTGTAAAGTTGGTAGAAAAAATTAGAAAATTGCTTGGTGGATTTCAACGGAAATTAGGCGAAATGAGAGGATTCGTTAGACGAAGAGTGAAAAAATCTCTTTTCTACCTCTGTCACCACAACAGGAGTTATGGACAAAATCACCACGACCAGCCATTGCCGGAAGGTGAGAAAGGTGACGTGAAACACCCCCATGAGGGGGGGCAGCAGGAGGACGGCCAGCTGGAGGGCGGCGCCCACCACAAAGGCCTGATTCATGGCGGGGTTGGTGAACACCCCCAGGGACAAGAGGGACTGGTGCTCGCTGCGCACGTCAAAGGCGTGGAACAGCTGGCAGAAGGTGAGGGTGGCAAAGGCCATGGTGTTGGCGGTGGCGTCGGCGGTGGTGGGGTCGCCCAGCACATACTCCCCCACAAAATAGGCCAGCAGGGTCAGGGCCCCCACCAGCGCCCCCTGCCACAGAAGCCGGATGGTAAAGGCGGGGGTGAACAGGGGCTCGTGGGCCTTGCGGGGGGGATGCTCCATCACGTCCGCCTCCACCGGCTCCAGGCCCAGGGCCAGAGCGGGCAGGGAGTCGGTGACCAGGTTGAGCCATAAAAGCTGTACCGGCACCAGAGGTGCCTGGTGGAAGTGGAAGAGGGTGGCCAGAAACAGGGTCAAAATCTCCCCGATGTTGCAGGAGAGCAGGTAGTGGATGGACTTTTTGATGTTGGCGTAGATGCCCCGGCCCTGCTGGACGGCGTGGACGATGGTGGCGAAGTTGTCGTCGGTGAGGATCATGTCGGCGGCCCCCTTGGCCACGTCGGTGCCGGTGATGCCCATGGCGCAGCCGATGTCGGCGGCTTTCAGGGCGGGGGCGTCATTCACCCCGTCCCCGGTCATGGCCACCACATATCCCTTGTTTTGCAGGGCCTGGACAATGCGCATTTTGTGCTCCGGGGACACCCGGGCGTACACGGTGAATTTGTCCGCCTCCTGCTCCAGCATCTCCTGGGGCATAAAGTCCAGGTCCGCCCCGGTGAGGGCCATGTCCCCCTCCCGAAAGATGCCCAGCTCACGGGCGATGGCCACGGCGGTGAGCTTGTGGTCCCCGGTGATCATCACCGGACGAATCCCCGCTTGAAAGCACTGGGCTACCGCCTGTTTTACCTCTACCCGGGGCGGGTCAATGAGGCCCATGAGCCCCACAAAGGTGAGCTCGTGCTCCAAGAGGGCCTCCATGTCCCGGGGCGGCGGGATGATGTCCACATCCTTGTAGGCGCAGCCCAGCACCCGCAGGGCGTTCTGGGCCATGGCGGCGTTGGCACTCTCCACCTGCCGCAGGGTGGGCACGTCCAGGGGCACCGAGACCCCGGAGAGGATGTGGGTGCACCGGGACAGGAGCACATCCGGGGCCCCCTTCACCATCACCCGGTACCGACCCCGCAGGGGGTGGACGGTGGTCATGAGCTTGCGCTGAGAATCGAAGGGAATTTCCGCCACCCGTGGCATTTCCTGTTCCAAAATCTCCTTGTCCAGCCCCTCCTCCAAAGCGGCGTCCACCAGGGCGGTCTCGGTGGGGTCCCCCAGCAGGTGGGGCACCCCGTCCGAGTCGTGGTTCAGGGTGGCGTCGTTGCACAAAGCCGCCACAATGAGGGCATCCAGGCGGTGCTTGTCCCGGGCGGTCCAGATCTGCACCACCGTCATGCGGTTCATGGTCAAGGTGCCCGTCTTGTCCGAGCAGATGACCCCGGCGCAGCCCAAGGTCTCCACCGCCGGGAGCTTTTTTACAATGGCGTGGTGGCGAACCATCCGCTGCACCCCCAGGGCCAGCACAATGGTGACGATGGCGGGCAGGCCCTCGGGAATGGCGGCCACCGCCAGGGCCACGGCGGTGAGGAACATGTCCAGCAGGGGGATGTGGTACAAAAGGCCGATGCCGAACATCACCGCACACACCCCCAGGCAGGCAAAGGACAGGGTGGAGGAGATCTCCCCCATCTTCCGCTGGAGGGGGGTGGAGGGGTCGGACTGATTCAGGAGCATCCCGGCAATGCGCCCCACCTGGGTGTCCATGCCGGTGGCGGTGACCACGCAGGTGGCCCGGCCGTTGGTGATGACGGTGGAGGAGATGACCATGTTGGACTGGTCTCCCACCTCGGTGTCCTCCGCCAGCACCGCCCCCGACTCCTTGGACACGGGCACCGACTCCCCGGTGATGGCGGACTCGTCCACCTTCAGGTTGGCACAGTGTAAAATGCGGCCGTCGGCGGGCACCAGGTCCCCCGCCTCCAGCAGGATGATGTCCCCGGGCACCAGCTGGGCGGTGTCCAGGCGGAGGGTCTGGCCGTCCCGCACCACCCTGGCCAGGGGGGCGGACATCTGCTCCAGGGCCTCCAGGGCCCTGTGGGCGCTGTTCTCCTGGGTGATGGAGATGACGGCGTTGACCACCACAATGAGGAGGATGATCACCGCCTCGATCCAGTCCTCTCCGTGGGTGGAGATGAGGGAGAGGGCGGCGGCAAAGAGCAGGACCACGATCATGGGGTCTTTGAGCTGGAGGAGAAAGCGCAGGATGAGGGGGGTGGGTTTGGGCTTTTCCAGCTGGTTTGGGCCGTACTGCTGGAGGCGCTGGGCGGCCTGGGTGGAGGTGAGGCCCCGGCTGGAGTTGGTGTCCAGGTCCTGGAGGGCCTGGGCGGAACTTTTGGTGTACCACTGGGTCATAACGATGCACTCCTTTGTTTTCGGGTGCAGGGGAGAAGGGGACAAAAAAAGACCAATCCGCACGAAAATTGCGCGGATTGGTCTATGTTTCTCTGTTCTCTGTGCCCGCTGCACGTCTTTTGTGGGTGCATTGTATCAGGGGCACACAGTGAGTGCAAGGGAAAAATGGCGAGGGGATCAGCCCACAGCCTCGTCCTCCACAGAGCCGGAGGCCTTAGGGTCTTCGGAGGGGTTGACGGAGGGAGAGGGAGTCTCCTGGGCGGCGGTGTACTTCTCGTTGAGGGCCACCTGGTAGGCGTTGAACTTGGCATAGAAGTCGGCCACGTCCAGGTTGTCCAGAGCCTCGGTGGTCTGGATGTCGGCGTCGGCCATCCACTTGTCCACCTGCCGGCCCATCTGGTACTCCCGCCAGCTGTCCACATACTCGCTGGTGTCGGCCACCTTGTCCCGGATGATGATGTGGTAGCCGTACTCGGACTCCACAATGCCGGACACCTGGCCGTAGTTCAGCTCCAGGGCGGCCTTCTCATAGGCGGGCACCATCTGGCCCAGGGTGGCGGTGTAGCCCTTGGGGTTCTGCTCCAGGCCCTCGTCCTCGCTGTGCTCCTTCATCAGCTCGTCGAAGAGGGTGGAGGGGTCGTCGCTGGCGTTGAGCTGGGCCAGAAGGTCCTCGGCCAGGGCCTTCTTCTCGTTGATGGTCTCCTCGTCCAGCTTGGGATAGGCGTAGGTGCCGTCCTCCTGGACGGTGGGGGTGCCCTCGGTATCCACGGTCTTGAGCAGGATGTGGCGGGTCTGGTAGACGTAGTTGTTCAGGTCGTCCTCAGAGGGCTGGCCGATGGTGGCGTCCAGCACGTTGTCATAGAAGTAGTTGATGGAGTAGACGAACTTCATGGTCTCGTCGCTGAGGCCGTTGATGGTCTTGCGCTGGTCGTACTTCTCCTGGCCCTGGGCCATGAGGGTCTCCTGGAGCTCGGTCTGCTGCTTGTCGGTGAGGGGGCAGCCCAGCTCCTCACACTTGGCCTCCAGGATCTTGTAGTAGGCGGTGACGGTCTTGCTGTCCTCCTTGAGCTGGTCGGCGTAGTCGGACACGTCGGCCTGGTACATCTGGGTGAGGTAGGCGCAGTTCACCGCCAGGAAGTACAGGTACAGGTCGGCGGGAATGACCTCGCCGTTGGCGGTGAGCATGGTCTCATTCCCCTTGAGCCCGGCGGAGAAGTCCAGGATGTCCCGGGACAGGTCGGCCACGATCTCCTGGGAGGGAGCGGGGGAGTCGGTGGGGTCGGCGGCGGGGGTGGAACAGGCGGCCAGGGAGAAGGTCATCCCGGCGGCCAAAAGCAAAGACGTGATGCGCTTTTTCATAGTCATCATGTTGTAACTCCTTTTTCAGGTGCCGGCCAGTGCACGGCACAGTCTACGGGACATTGTATCACCAAATGGGAGAAAAGGCAAACCCTTTGTAGGAATGTGAAACAGTTGAAAAAGGAGCTTTACACGATGGTAGAAAGGTTTGCAGGTCCAAAAGATGACGAATTATAGCGAGCGGAAGCTGCAGTTAGGGTATTAGTCGTTCTCTCAGCTTTTGATAGAGTGGCTTGTTGTCCCGATCAAAGTAGGCATACAGATTATAGCTACTCATCTCAAGAGACTTGTTCTTTGCACTTTCTGCCTGTTCCTGCATTTCCTGAAAAGTGTGGTCCATTTCGTCCAAATTACCCTGAAAATAATCAAGCCATAGCTTCGCTTTCAGATCCTTTTGGTCAGACTCCATATATGCAGCACGCATCTCGGCGTCTGCCCTTGAAATATTGTGATGCAGTTCAGCTTCCACCAAACCAGCCAAATAGTGTTTAAATGGGTACTCCATGTGCCAGATTTCGTTGACAATACTCTGAATGAGACGTAAGTTCTCTACCCCAGGGATGGGATCATCAGCACTGCCCATTACAATTGGGAATGGGAAAGGACCTCCAATGGGAGCAGGTTTTTCCTTGGATAAAGAGCCTTGTACTGCACGCACTGGGTCCCAATTGCTCAGAGGATCAACCTTTACTTTATTTTCTGCAAGGAGAAAAAGAAGTTGACGGAAGCAATATTTTCGGGGCAGCCAGTCCTCCCCCTTTTTCCTCTTATCAAATAGACCATTGTAATACATCCAAAATGCAGAGACCACATTCAAATGATGGCGTCTGATAAAGGTTCGATACTGTAGAGTTGCCGCCAGTATTGGCTGAGGAGACACGATCATCAAAGCCAGTGCATTGCAGGAAAAACGGAAAGGAGTTCCTTTTGTGCCATCGTATAAGTCCTGTAGTGCAGAATCTAAAGATTCGGGGGTTAATGTTTCGGTGAATTGGCTCAAACGAATTCGTGCAATGTTGTAGTTGACAACACATTGCATCAAATTTGCGCCTCTTTGTCCCTCGGGGTCCCGAATTTTTCTGAGCTGCATGCAGAAATTCTGAGCTACAGAGGTTAGGTGGAGGGCGGACGTGTAGTCGGATGAATTCCGATACAATTCACAAGCTTTCATCAGAATTTCAATGACACTCTGGACCATAAATGTAGTGGGTTTCAAATAAAAAAACTCGCTATCTTTTGGAGAAATACGCAACTCTTCGTCAACTACTTGGCAGAAGGGAGAGAGCAAAGTAAGGGTGTCTTGGCTGAGGTTTCTGTGAGGGCTGTATGAGATTTGTGACAAGATGCGCAAATCAGAGAGCTGGTATATGGTGGTGTACCACATAAGGGATTCCCATGAAACTTGGTGGTCATTTCCAATTGAAAAATGTTCAACAAAATTGGTTGAAAAGCTTAAACCATCATATATGAGCCGGAGAACGTCAAACGTGTAGGTGTTGAGTCGCAGAGTGTCTAGCTGCAGAGATTCATCTGACTTCATAACAGGATTATCGATTCGTTTTCGAATGTACTCCAGGCGCTGGATAAAAAATAGGGCAGCTAAAAAGTCTCGATAGTCTTGGTGAGAGAAGGAGATATATCCTTCATCATCAATGATTAGAATTTGCTCCTGGGTTTCTAAAAAACTTCTGATTTTTTTGAGTTTAGACTTCACAAATTCAGTTTTATCATTGGCAGTATATAGCTGAAAAAGGTCGCCAGCTATGTTAAGACTAATCTGTTGAATGGCAATTGCGCAGCTTTTTTCAAAAGCAATGTCATAGATTAAATTGCCTCTTTGAATTACGTGAGCAAAAATCGGGAGAAATACTTTGTAAACATAGGTGCGGAATATCCGCTGATCATCATTTTCACAATTTAGAATGCTCTGATGATAAATTTGATTGTACATGCCCTGGAGAAGAGAGTATCGGCTGTTGAGAAACTCGGCATGATATTTTTGCGAAATGATATAGTTATAGTACAATGGTCGTTGTAACATAAGAGCTAGCGCAGAGCTTTCATCAATGCAATAATCGAATAAAAGATTTTTAACAATATCTGGCTCGATTCCCATGAGTTTTGCTACCTGTACGTTCTTCAAATTGGCTGTGTTAAAATCTTGTAATTGAGCGGAAAGTGTCCGACTCATTTGAAACGGATTTCCTGTGGAAGGTATGCGGTCTTCCACTCTCGATGTAATGATAATGCGAACATACCTATACTGTGACAGTGTGGAAATTTCTTGGAGTATCTGGCGATAGAGCTGCGAACGATTGTTACTTTGCCGCAGTTCATTTAATCCATCCAACAACAATAATATAGGCTTATTTGTCCATAGACCCTCACCAGTCTCAAAGGCCCTTTTCCACTGTTTACAGTCGGTGGAACATCCAGATCGACTGGCAATTCGACTAAGGAGTAAACTCCTGTCAGGGTCAGCAAAAGGTATTCCGCCATTGTCATACTGGGAGAGATCCAGAAGAACTAAAGATTCCAAAGAGAGAACAAATACGCCAGAAAACGGTGTGGGATTTTCTGAGTTCTTTGTTATGGAATCATACAAATACGCTAAAAAAGCGGATTTACCGACACCACCAGGCCCAAACAGAAAAAGAGGAGACTCTAAGTGTACCGCAAGCACATTCCACCAATCAGAAATTCGATTGCTGTTTTCAAATGTTGCGCCATAGTCGCTTGCGGTTAGCACATCGGGACGGACTTTCATTACAGTTGGAGCTGAATCATTATCATCAAAAAGAATGGTTTCAGATACGTAGTGTTTATCAGAAACCATCTTTCTAAAGATGACCGCATCTCCACCATAGTAACGTTGAGGTTTCCACGGTTGGTCTATTTGCCTAGAAATACCTTCCAACATATTGGCGTCTATAAAATTGGAAAGTGCAGGATACCGATTACGAGCGTAAGATACACTAGTGTTCCATTCATTCCGTGCAGTCGTGACTAAGCGAGAAAAAGCGCCATCTTGTTCGTTGGTAAACAATGTGTTGCTGCTATCCCATGCTGCATGTATTTCGAGAAGTATTTGCGTATATTTGAGTTGAATCCAGGCATCCCTGAGATGAGGAGGTCGAGAATAATACTCATCAAAACTGGCTGGGCTAATAATTCGTTGAATATCACTTTCGCTAAAAGGAATGGGACGGCCAGTCAGTTTCAGTTTATCTTTGCAGAGCGAAAACGGTACAGCCACAAAGAGGGAATAAATGAGATCTTTGCAATCTTCTGGAGTGTCTGTCTTATAATCATGAAATTGATTGAGAATCCATGATATAGTATCTTTAACGGTATTACAGTAAGAAATACTGTCAAGGATTAATTTAACACAATATACTACAGTGCCAATTGCCATATCGAATACACCCTCTCACCAATGTAATGTGTATATTATACCAGTTCTGTCAAAATAAGTCGATGTTTTATATTAAATTGGCGGAGGATATTTCTTAAATAGAAAAGGGAAGCATTACATTTGATTTCTCTTGCAAACCCGTGATGCTGTGGTATACTGAACACATCGCCTGCGGCGCTGGGCCCTCGCCCGCCGCCAACGGTCCCCATCCATCCTGTGCTGACCCCAAGGGAGTCCCCCGAAGGGAAAGACGACAGATACGGTTCTATACTCGCCCGCAAGTTCTGCGGGGGAGCAGCTTTTGTCGCCTGTTTTGCCTGCACAGTGGGTCTGTGCAGGCATTTTTTATTGCAAAAAAGGAGAAAAGCGCCTATGGACACACGCCTGGCCGTCATCGGCATCATTGTGGAGGACCTGTCCGCCACCGACCACATCAACAACCTCCTCCACGACTATGGAAGCTATATCGTGGGCCGCATGGGGGTGCCCTACCGCCAGCGGGGGGTGAGCGTCATCAGCGTCATTGTGGACGCCCCCACCGCCGTCATCAGCGCCCTCACCGGGAAGCTGGGGCAGCTGGGCGGCGTGTCCGCCAAGGCCCTGTACGCCCCCGCCACCCAGAGCCATGAGAGCTGAGTTTACCCAGGGGGAGCTGGTGGAGCTGCTGGGGCTTGAGGATTTCTCCCCCGTCTACGCCCAGGCAGACCAGGTGCGGGCCGAAACCGTGGGAGACACGGTGCACATCCGGGCCCTGCTGGAGATCTCCAACCACTGTCGGCGCATGTGCACCTACTGCGGCCTGCGGGCTCCCCGCCAAAATCTGACCCGCTACCGCATGGAGCCGGAAGAGGTGGTGCAGGCCGCCTGTGAGGCCCACGCCGTGGGCTACCGCACCATCGTGCTCCAGTCCGGGGAGGACCCCTGGTTTACGCCTCTGATGCTGGGGCAAATCGTCTCCGCCATCAAGGCCAAAACCGACATGGCGGTGACCTTGGGGTGCGGAGAGCTGGGGGAGGAGGACTACGCCTTTTTGAAGCTGGCGGGGACGGACCGATACCTCATCAAGCACGAGACCGCCGACCCCGACCTGTACCGCCGCCTCCACCCGGACAGCAGCCTGGACAAGCGGGTGGGCTGCCTGCGCACCCTCAAGAGGCTGGGGTACGAGACGGGCAGCGGGTTTATGGTGGGCCTGCCGGGACAGACCTTGGAGACCCTGGCCCAGGACCTGCTGCTGTTGGCCTCCGTTCCCTGTGACATGGCGGGGATTGGGCCCTTTTTGCCCCACCCGGATACTCCCCTTCGGGATGGCACGGCGGGAGATGCCGAGCTCACCCGCCGCTGCGTGGCTCTGGCCCGGCTGATGCTGCCAAACGCCAACCTGCCCGCCACCACCGCCCTCACCGTGCGGGGGGACAATGGCCAGGTATTTTCCGGGGGCGCCAACGTGGTGATGCGGAAGATCACCCCCAACTGCTACAAGCACATGTATGAAATCTATCCCACCCAGCTGCCGGACACGGACATCCCCGCCCAGCGGGCACAGCTGGAGGAACAGATCAAACGCCTGGGGCGGGTGCCCCTGTGATGATTTTTTGAGAAAGAAGGAATCAGCTATGCAGTACAATCCCAAATCCCATATCGCCCAGGAATTCATCCACGATGGAGAGATCCGGGACACCCTGGCCTATGCCAAGGCCCACCAGAGTGACCGGGCATTGGTGGAGCAGCTGCTGGAAAAGGCCGAGGCCTGCAAGGGCCTTTCTCACCGGGAGGCGGCGGTGCTCCTCTACTGCGACCAGCCCGACCTGGTGGAGCGGATGTACGACCTGGCCCGCCGGATTAAAGAGAAGTTCTACGGCAACCGCATCGTCATGTTTGCCCCCCTGTACCTGTCCAACTACTGCATCAACGGCTGCAAATACTGCCCCTACCACGGCCAGAACAAGCACATTTCCCGGAAAAAGCTCACCCAGGAGGAGATTGTCCGGGAGGTGGTGGCTCTCCAGGACATGGGCCACAAGCGTCTGGCCCTGGAGACCGGTGAGGACCCGGTGCACAACACCATGGAGTACCTGCTGGAGAGCATCCACACCATCTACTCCATCCACCACAAGAACGGGGCCATCCGCCGGGTGAACGTGAACATCGCCGCCACCACCGTGGAGAACTACCGCAAGCTAAAGGAGGCGGGCATCGGCACCTACATTCTCTTCCAGGAGACCTACAACCAGAAGCAGTATGAGGACCTGCACCCCACCGGACCCAAGAGCGACTACGCCTACCACACCGAGGCCATGGACCGGGCCATGGAGGGCGGCATTGACGACGTGGGCTGCGGCGTCCTCTTCGGCCTGAACCTGTACGACTACGACTTTGTGGGCCTCCTCATGCACGCCGAGCACCTGGAGGCGGTGTACGGGGTGGGGCCCCACACCATCAGCGTGCCCCGTCTGCGCCGGGCCGACGACAT
Source organism: uncultured Oscillospiraceae bacterium (assembly GCA_944385445.1). Classification (GTDB taxonomy): domain Bacteria; phylum Bacillota; class Clostridia; order Oscillospirales; family Oscillospiraceae; genus Enterenecus. Next base: position 23,086 of record CALWXF010000004.1, on the reverse strand, counting down.
TGACCCCGACCAGTTCGACAACGGCATCAGCGATGACCTGTTTGCCAAGATCGTGGCGGTGCTGCGCATCGCCGTGCCCTATACCGGCCTCATCATCTCCACCCGGGAGAGCAAGGAGTGCCGGGAGAAGGTGCTGGAGCTGGGCGTGTCCCAGATCAGCGGCGGCAGCCGCACCAGCGTGGGCGGCTACGCCGAGGAAGAGGAGGAGGACTCCTCCCAGTTCGAGGTCAGCGACACCCGCACCCTGGACGAGGTGGTGAGCTGGCTGCTGGACATGGGCCACATCCCCAGCTTCTGCACCGCCTGCTACCGGGAGGGCCGCACCGGGGACCGGTTCATGTCCCTGTGTAAGAGCGGGCAAATCGTCAACTGCTGCCACCCCAATGCTCTGATGACCCTCAAGGAGTACCTGGAGGACTACGCCAGCCCCGAGACCCGTGAAAAGGGCTTGGCCCTCATTGAGAAAGAGGTGGACAAGATCACCAACCCCAAGGTCAAGGAGACCGTCATCCGCCACCTCCACGACATGGAGGGTGGTATGCGGGACTTCCGGTTCTAAGGGGGACGAGGCCATGAGCGGATTACAGGAGACCCCAGCCGCCCAGCGGCTGCACATCGCCCTGTACGGGCGGCGCAATGCGGGAAAATCCAGCCTCATCAACGCCCTCACCGGGCAGAAGGTGGCCCTGGTGTCCCCGGTGGCGGGCACCACCGCCGACCCGGTGAAAAAGGCCATGGAGCTCCACCCCATCGGCCCGGTGCTGTTCATTGACACCGCCGGGTATGACGACGAGGGGGAGCTGGGACAGCTGCGGGTGGAGGCCACCCGGGACACCCTCACCCGGGCGGACGTGGCCCTGCTGGTGATTGCCGGGGCGCCCACTCAGGAGGACTTGGGGTGGGCCCAGCAGCTCACCGAGCAGAACACCCCCTTCCTGGTGGTGCAGACCAAGGGGGACTTGATACTCCCGGCCCAATTGCCCAACGAACTCAGCGAGCGGGCGGTGGCGGTGAGCGCCGCCACCGGGGAAGGAATAGAGGCCCTACGGGCCGCCCTCACCGCCCTGGTGCCCGAGGACTTCGGGCGGCAGGATTTGACCCGGGGGCTGTGCAGTGCCGGGGACGTGGTGCTGCTGGTGATGCCCCAGGACATCCAGGCCCCCAAGGGGCGGCTGATTCTCCCCCAGGTGCGTACCATCCGGCATTTGCTGGACTTGAAGTGCACCGTGGTGAGCACCACCGCTGACGGCCTGGATGGGGCTCTGGCGGCCCTGAGCGCGCCCCCAAAGCTCATCATCACCGATTCCCAGTGTTTCCCCCTGGTGGCGGCGAAAAAGCCGGGGGAGAGCCTGCTCACCTCCTTTTCCATCCTCATGGCGGCGGATAAGGGGGACATTGACGCCTTCGCCCAGGGGGCAAAGGCCATTGGGACCCTCACCCAGGACAGCCGGGTGCTCATTGCCGAGGGGTGCACCCACGCACCTCTGGAAGAGGACATCGGGCGGGTGAAGATTCCCAATCTGCTGCGCAAGCGAGTGGGACAGGGCCTCCAGGTGGACGTGGTGGCGGGCAACGACTTCCCCCACGACCTCACCGGGTACGATCTGGTCATCCACTGCGGCGGGTGCATGTTCAACCGGGCCTATGTGCTCTCCCGGCTGGCCCAGGCCCAGGGGCAGGGGGTGCCCATGACCAACTACGGGGTGGCCATTGCGTACCTCACCGGGATTTTGGATCAGGTCAGCTGGTGAGAGCCTGAGAGCTATACTGAGCCCAAGTGCTGCCCTGTATAAGGGGTGACGGTATAAATATTTAGAAGCAAGACGTTTGAGCTTGACTGTGTAATATATGTAATAACGGAGCAGGGCACTCATGTTGCCATGAGTGCCCTGCTCCGTTATAGGATTAGCATGAAATGTGAGATTTCACCACACACTGAGCCAGTCTTTTAGCTTTTCATCAATATCAATTAACTGTTTATCGTTTCCGCCAGGGGATTTAAAAAATATGATGGTGGTGTTGTCAAAATGCTTAGAAGCATATTTGGTCATTGGTGGAAGGACAAAGACTGAACCAGTTTCCAATAATAATTCTTTTCTCTCATCTATTAAATAGATTTTGCTTCTTCCACTGATGACATAATTATATTCAGTGGCGGTAGTATGATAATGAGGTTGATCTGCTGTAAACTGCTTGTAATAACTGAGGCCTAACTCATTTTTTTCATCATGTATCCACTGCAAGTCCTGTGGTTTCTTTAAATCGCCGCACAGATACACACGATAGGAGTCTGTTAATGCCTTTTGGATCTCTCTTCCATCAATGAATGCCATTAATTTCCACCCCTAGCTTAAGATTTTCCCAAATATCAGCCCATTTTTTCAGTGTGGCCAGTTGCACTTTTTCACACAGTGAAGAATCATTTAGGATGTTTGCAAAGTTATGAACAAAGAATTGGTAATTCTCGGGATCGTCTTCCTGCCAAATAACGAAACTTCTTCGATTATCTTCATCATCTAGTTCTGCTGAGTATAAATCAACTTTTACATGGTTGAATCTTTGTGCATCACCCAAGAACTCCACATTAAAGATGGCAAATGGCATACTTGTTTTCATAACACGCAAGTGGAATGAGATAGGCATTGACTTACTCTTTTTAGCATAGATCGTATCAGAAGAAAGGTTTTCATATAAGGTGGCTAAAGCACTATATAAGGACCCCTCACAAGAACCTGCTCTAAGATTTACAATTTTAGTTTTTAAATCGTTTAAATTATATTTATTGGGTTGTGTAAGTATCAGTTCGACGTTGGCAGAAGTTTCTGAGAGTATTTTTTCAATTGCTTCGGATAGCGGAATATCTTTAGGCGGGATATGTCCAGGTTCACCAACTTGAGGATTGATTACTAAATTGCTAGCGAAGTTCATTAACCTAATACGGCTTATGTTTTTGTATAAACCATCGGTTATATGAAGTCTTTCGTCGATAGAATAACGTTCGTGAATTTTACGCCTTGACAGCATCAGTACATTATGTTCTCCGGGCATGTTATGGCGTTCCTTTACATTTTCATCGAGCCATTTTTTTAGGTCACTATCCATTTTTTCATAGTTTCTATTATCACATATAATGTGAATTATGCCTTTAAAGTCGGAAGCTTTATGTATTCCTGGAACAGTGCATAATGCTACAGATTTTTTGCCAAGAAGCCCTATAAACATGCCAGCTTCTATTAAAACGTTATCTCTGGGCACATATTTTGGGTCATTACGATTGGGAACAGTTATTTCATCATCGGTATTTAGAACAAAAACGCCACCATCAAATTGGTGTGCAATTTTTTGCAAAGCGTCAATGAGGTTATCTCCGGGGGTAAAAACACTCTTATTATCCCAAATAGTTACATCAGCCCCAAATCGTGTCAGCTTTTCTTTTATTATTTGTGCGATATATAAAGCCTGTGTAGAACTCCCGATGAATATTTTCTTCATTACAAATTTCCCCTCCCGTGTTTGGCAATATGACTAAGAAATTTATATATGAGCTGTGAGATATGTATATTATAACCTGCGGCGACTTGGTTAGCAACAGAGATGTGTAAATGACTACCATTGCGTAAAGAGAGCTTTATATAAAACAAATGGCAGATGCAGTTTTTGGCTGCATCTGCCATTTTATATATTTTGGGAAAGAACCCTTACGGGGTGGAGTGGCTGCGGGAAATGCCCAGTGCATCCCGGAGCAGGACCACATAGACTACCACATTGAGCACCACGGCCCCCACGCCCAGATATGGGCCCGGAGATTCCAGGGCGATAGCGCCCCAAGCGAAAATCTGGTCAATCATCATGCCCAGAAGTATGAACAGACAGGACAGACCGATGATAAAACATCCAGGTTTCCACAAGTGATACAGCCATACGCTGAGGAAATACACCCCCAGCACCACAAGGGACATCACCAGATGCCGGGACAGGACCACGCTGCCGGACACTACTTTGACGCCGCTGTAGTTGACCCAGGGCAGGAACAGGGCCGCACAGTTGAGCCCCATCAAGAGGGAAAGGATAAGTTTTTTGGCGGTAGTAGACATATCACAAGCTCCTTTCGCTAGATCAAGTACAATATGCGCTTCTAATTCCATAGCAGCGTGCCCAAACATATTGCGCCTCCATAGTCATAAGCAACGCATCTCTACTTTGTTTAACACGAAACCATGGGAATTACCTCTGATTACACGGAGTTGTGAAACCTAGCAATTTATATATTCTATAATGATATAGTTACACAAGAAATGGAAAATGTCAATGAAACCACAGAAAACTTTAGACTTTCTTAAGAAAGAAGGGTGGGGTGGGGGCCATTATGCCTCCTTTTTGGGCAGCAGAGCGGCATACCTCTCCACCAGCTGCTGGGCCACCCGCAGCGGGTCCTCCCCCTGTTTCAGCTTCAGGGTCAGCAGGCCCTTGTCCTGCCCCGGCGTGAACAGCAGCCGGGCGGGGTACTGGCCCCCCAGGTTGGCGATGGCCTGGAGGTCAAATTCCTCCAGGGTAAACCGCAGGGTGGCCCCCTTCTGGGAGATATCCACCATGCCGCACTTGGCGGCCTGGGACCGCAGCAGGGCAATGGAGATGAGGTTATTGACCCCACGGGGCGGGTCTCCAAAGCGGTCGATAAGCTCGTCGGTGACGTCGTCCCCGTCCTCCTCGGTGCGGATGCGGGCAATGCGCCGATATAGGTCCATGCGCTGCTGGGCCGACGGCACATACCGCTCGGGGATGGAGGCGGGCACGGACAGGTCGGCGGTGCACTCCCGCACCTGCACCGGAACCTCTCCCTTTTCCGCCAAAACCGCCTCTTCCAGCAGTTTGAGATACAAATCATAGCCCACACTCATGAGGAAGCCGGACTGCTCGGGGCCCAACAGGTTGCCCGCCCCTCGAATCTCCAAGTCCCGCATGGCGATGCGGAAGCCGGAGCCAAACTCCGCATATTCCCGGATGGCGGACAGCCGCTTGGTGGCGATTTCGCTGAGCACCTTCCCCGTGCGGTAGGTCATGTAGGCGTAGGCCTTGCGGGTGGAGCGGCCCACCCGCCCTCGAATCTGGTGCAGCTGGGCCAGACCCAGCTTGTCGGCGTCCTCAATGATGAGGGTGTTGGCGTTGGCAATGTCAATGCCCGTCTCGATGATGGTGGTGCACACCAGCACGTCCACCTCGCCGTCCCCCATGCGGGTCATCACGTCGGACAGCTCTTCCTGGCTCATCTTACCGTGGCCCACTGCCACGGTGACGTCCTCCCCCAGCATTTCCTGGATGCGAACGGCGGTGGCGTGGATGGTGTCCACCCGGTTGTGGAGGTAGTACACCTGGCCGCCACGCTCCAATTCCCGGCGCATGGCGTCACACAGCACCGACCAGTTGTGCTCCAGAACGTAGGTCTGCACCGGCTGGCGGCTCGCCGGGGGCTCCTCAATGGCGGACATGTCCCGGATGCCGGACAGGGCCATGTTCAGGGTGCGGGGGATGGGGGTGGCGGAGAGGGTGAGCACGTCCACCTGGCGGGCCAGCTCTTTCAGCCGCTCCTTGTGGGTCACCCCGAACCGCTGCTCCTCGTCCACCACCAGCAGACCCAGGTTTTTAAAGTGCACGTCCTTTTGCAGCAGGCGGTGGGTGCCGATGAGAATGTCCACCGAGCCGTCCTCCACCCCCATGAGGGCGTTTTTCATCTGGGCGGGCGTGCGGAACCGGGACACCACCTCAATCTCCACCGGGTACTTGGCAAACCGGGCTTTGGCGGTGAGGTAGTGCTGCCGGGCCAGCACGGTGGTGGGCACCAGAATGGCCGCCTGCTTGCCGTCCAGCACGCACTTCATCATGGCCCGCAGGGCCACCTCGGTTTTGCCGTAGCCCACGTCGCCGCACAGCAGGCGGTCCATGGGCCGGGGGGCCTCCATGTCCTTTTTGATCTCGGCGATGGAGCGCAGCTGGTCCTCCGTCTCCTGGTAAGGGAAGTCGTCCTCAAATTCCCGCTGCCAGGCGGAATCCGGGGCAAAGGCATACCCCGGTTGCCGCTGCCGCTGGGCGTAGAGCTGAATGAGCCCCTTGGCCAGGTCCTTGACCGCGGCCCGGGTGCGGGATTTGGCCCGTTCCCACTCGGTGCCGCCCAGTTTGGACAACTTTTTGTGCTGGGTGTCGTCTCCGCCGCCGATATACTTGGAAATGGAGTCCAGCTGGGTGGCGGGGAGGTAGAGGGTGTCGGTTCCGGCATAGGCCAGCTTGATGTAGTCCTTGTCGATGCCGTCCACCTTCATGCGGGTCAGCCCCACAAAGCGGCCAATGCCGTGGTGCTCGTGGACCACCAGGTCGCCGGGGGTCAGATCGGTGAAGGAGTCCACCCGGCGGCGGTCGGCGGCGTGTTTCAGCCGTTTTCCCTTTCGCTTGCCCTGGCTCTGGCCCTGGGTGAGCACCGCAAAGGGGCATCCGATGTAGTCAAAGCCGGCGGACAGCCCCCCCACGGCGATGGTGATGCCTCCGGGGGCGGGTAGCTCGTGGAGCTGGAAGTCCACCGCCGAGCGGATTTTCTTCTCCCGCAGCAGGGCCTGGAGGTTCAGGGCCTGCTGCTCACTGCCCACCAGCACCACCGTGCCCGTCTTGGCGCTTTGCAGCTGGGTGAGGTCGGCGGCGGCGGAGTCCAGATTGGCCCCGAAGGTGGACAGCTGGCGGCCCTGGGCATTGAACAGGGCCTTGGGAGGCAGGGGCAGGGTGGAGGTGGAGAAGGAGTCCAAAAAGCACAGGGGGAACTGCTGGAGCTCCTCCATGAGATGGGGGAAGGTGAGGGCGAAGGTGGCGTGTTTGCCCAACTGCACCCCGCTCTCCACCAGGGTTTTCAGGTCCTCGTCCAGCTGCCACAGCCAGTTTTTCCCCCGTTCGGAGACCCGGGCGGACTCGGACAGGCAGACCACGGCGTCGGGGGGCAGGTGGTGGACGGCGGTGTGGGCCACGGGGTAGCGCTGGGGCAGCTGGTGGTCGGGCACCTGCTGCCAGGAGCCATCCTCCTGCCGCTGGGGCAGCACCTCCCGCACCGGGAGGAACACCGCCTTGTCCAAATGGCCCACCCGGCGCTGGGTGGCGGGGTCAAACAGGCCCATGGAGTCCACGTCCGTGTCCCAGAACTCCACCCGGACCGGGTGGTCCTGGGCAGGGGAGAACACGTCCAGAATGCCGCCACGCAGGGCAAACTGGCCCACGCCCTCCACCTGGTCGCACCGGGTGTAGCCCAGGGCAGACAGGGCATCCGCCAGCTGGGTGGGGTCATAGGAGCCGCCGGAGCAGATGGTCACCACATGTTCCAGAAGCTCCTCAGGGGAGAGGGTGCGCTGTAACAGGCCCTCCACCGTGGCGGTGATGACCTTGCACTCCCCCTGGGCCATGGCGTAGAAGGCGGCCAGGCGGCTGTGTTCCCCCTGGTGGGAGGCCACAGCGCCGTTGTAGAAGTTGAATTCCCGGCTTCCAATCAGGGTCACGCTCCAGCCGGTGAAGGCGGTGATGTCCCGGCCCAGGGCCTGGGCCTCGTCCTCGTCGGCGCACACCATCACCACCGGGCGGTCCAGAGCGGTGCCCAGTCCGGCGGCAAAGTGGGCCCGGTGGATGCGGGACAGCCCCGACACCGCCGCCGGGGACTGGCCCGTCTCCAGGGCCTGCACCAGGGCGGGGAACTGGGGCACTTGTTGGAGAATGTGGAGTAATTCCTTCATAGCGGCTCCTTTTTCCACCAAAGTTAGTTGAACTGATTCATGGCCTTCTGGGGCCCGTCCTTGAGATAGCACTCCACCGCCTGGGCCGCCCGCAGGGTGGCCTCGTCTATGGCGGTCTTGTCCGGGCCCACGAACTTGCCCAGCACCCAGTCGGCCATGTCGTAGTCGGGGTGGGGCTTGCCCCCCACGCCAATCTTCACCCGGGGGAATTTGTCGGTGCCCAGGCGCTGGATAATGCTCTTCAGGCCGTTGTGGCCTCCGGCAGAGCCACTGGTGCGGATGCGCAGCTTGCCCAGGGGCAGGGATACGTCGTCACACAGCACCAGAATATGCTCCTCGGACACTTTATAGAAGGCGGCGGCCTCCGCCACCGCGTCCCCGGACAGGTTCATGTAGGTGGTGGGCTTCATCACCAGCACCCCCTGGCCGGAGATGGTGGCCTGGTGGGTGAGGGCGTGGAACTTCAGACGCTGCACCGGGAAGTCTCCCCGGTCGGCCAGCTGGTCAATGGCCATAAACCCGGCGTTGTGCCGGGTGTTTTCGTATTTGTCGCCGGGGTTGCCCAGACCCACCACCAGCCAGGTCACCGGCAGCTTTTTACCAAAAAACATGGGGAAAACTCCTTTTTGTTTGATGTTTGGAGAATGGTACTTCTCCAGTTTCTCTGGCGGAAACCAGCGCCCCTGCCAGGGACGCTCCGCTGGGGTAACTTTCTGACTGGGCAGAAAGTCACCAAAGACCCACCAAAGGCGGGGCCTTCCCCCGCCTTGTGGAATCCACCCTGCGGTACTGAGAGGCGTATGCGTCCTCCTCTTTTCGGCCCTTGGCCCAGTGGGGTCACATAGATGGCGTGGACATTCTGTCGAACGTGCCAGCTCCTCTGTGTGTTTGTTCCTCTACCGCCAGGGCCTTACCCTGGTGAGCCGCTGTTCCCAGCTATCGGGGGCCTAGCTCCCGGCGGCGGGAACGCCGCTTGGCCAAGGTAGGCCCGGAGGTGAAAACCACCCAGCTATAGGGCCAGCTGCCATGGTAGCCTGGTGTGGTGGCACAAACAGGGACCACAGCAAGGGTAACGGGCCGAACACCAGCTTGACGCAGGCCCAGCCTCGTACCCCAAGGGGGGTACTTAGGGGGGAACGCCCTAAGCGGGTTTTGGTTTCTTTTGCCCGCTCAAAAGAAACCCCCAGCGGGGAGCGTCCCCCGGCTGGCAAGCCGGAGCAAGGAAACCATAGAGGGACAAACCCTCTTTTCCAAAAGAGAAGAAAAAGGGCTGTTGCAGGCACAGCCTGCAACAGCCCTCCAAAGAGTCTGCTTACTGGAACAGCTTGGACACAGACCGCTCCTCGTAGATGCGGGCAATGGCCTCGGCGAACATTTGAGCCACGGACAGATACTTGATCTTGGGGCACACCTCGGCGATGTCCTCCCGGGGCTGGATGGTGTCCAGGAACAGCACCTCGTCCAGCACAGAGGCATTGATACGGTCCAGAGCGGGGCCGGAGAGCACGCCGTGAGAGGCGGCGGCGGTGACGGACTTGGCGCCGCCAATGTCCACCAGAGCCTGGGCGGCGTGGCACAGAGACCCGCCGGTGTCCACCATGTCGTCCAGCAGGATGACGTGCTTGTCCTTCACCTCGCCGATGATGTTCATCACCTCGGAGGAGTTGGCCTTCTGACGGCGCTTGTCCACAATGGCCATGGGCATGTCCAGCTTCTGAGCGAAGGCACGGGCACGGGCCACAGAGCCCACGTCGGGGGAGACCACCATGGTCTCGTCGTGGACGGCGGCGAAGCGGCGCAGGAAGTGGTCCACAAACACAGGAGAGCCCAGCAGGTTGTCCACGGGGATGTCAAAGAAGCCCTGAATCTGGTTGGCGTGCAGGTCCATGGTCAGCACACGGTCGGCGCCGGCCCGGGTAATGAGGTTGGCCACCAGCTTGGCGGAAATGGGGTCACGGGGCTTGGTCTTACGATCCTGACGGGCGTAGCCAAAGTAGGGGATGACGGCGGTGATGCGGCCGGCAGAGGCACGCTTGAGGGCGTCGATCATGATCAGCAGCTCCATCAGGTTGTCGTTGACGGGGGAGCTGGTGGACTGAACCACAAACACATCGGAGCCACGGACGGTCTCGTGGATGGAGACAAAGTTCTCCCCATCGGAGAAAGCGCCCACCTCGGCACTGCCCAGGGGAATGCTCAGATCGTTGCAGATGGCCTGGGCCAGAGCACGGTTTGAGCTTCCGGAGAAGATTTTCAGATCTTTACCGTGAGAAATCATTGTTGTACTTCCTCTCTGTGTGTGATGATATTGTAAGGGTGTATCCAGTGCCGGGACGGGCTTTGCCCCCCCACCACAATAGCTGACAAAATGCATCTAAAATATTATATCAGAATCCACCGGATTTTGAAGGGGGAAATTGAAATTTGTCCAAAATCCTTCCTTCTACACAAAACAAGCATACAAATTTCCCCCCGGCCTGTGAAATGGGCAACAGACCGGGGAAAATTTAACACAGATTAAATACAGTTTCTGGAAAACTCAGCAGCAACCCACCCGGGCCAGAAGGCGACGGCGCAGGGGAATGAGCCGGTAGAGCTGGGCCACTTCGATGGTGGCGCACAGCTTATCTGCCAGGTTCACCGCAATGGCCACCCGGGAGCGGGGCAGGTGCACCGCCAGGGGGAACATGTGGGAGACGATGGCGTTGGCTTCCCGGTCGCTGAGGTCGGGGCACAGGGCCTGGGCATTGCGCAGGGCAAACACGGGGTGGTCCAGGCACTGGTTGCCGGGGTGTGCGCTGGCGTCTGCGGGGTCGTAGAGGTACAAATCGTGGAGCAGCCCCGCCCGGGCGGCCTCCTTGCAGTCCCAGCCAAAGCGCTGGGCGATGCGGTAGGCCATGTAGGCCACGAAGAGGGAGTGCTCATAGCAGGTCACGGAGAAGTGGTGCCGCCATTGACGCATGGCATTGACCTCCTTGGAGGCCAGCAGAGGAGCCAGGCACCCGAAAAACTCCTCTGCGTGGGGTGATATCCACATAGGAAAAAACCTCCTATCTCTATAAACACAGGGTTGACACTCTTCCAAGTTCAGTATAGCAAATGATACTGTCGTTGTCAGCAGATTTCGGGGAGAAAATTTTTTCCTACCTGCCGGGTGTGCGGTATGGCATCCGGTCAGGCTTTGCCATCCTGGCAAGGGGGGATGCGCTCCGCTGGGGTGACTTTCTCCCCGATGAGAAAGTCACCAAAGAATCGCTTAGGGCGTTCCCCCCTAAGGACCTCCCTGGGGTACCAGGCTGGGAATGCGTCAAGGCAATGTTCGGCCCGTTGGTCTTGCTGTGGCTCCTGACACTGCCACCACACCAGGCTTCCCTGGGCAGCTGGCCCTATGGCTGGGTGCTTTTCATGTCCGGGCCTACCATGGAGAAGCGGCGTTCCCGCCGCCGTCAGCCAGGCCCCCGGCAGCTGGGAACAGCTGCATACCAGGGTGAGGCCCTGGCAATAGAAGTGCCATCACGCAGAGGAGCAGGCACCACCCATAGAATGTCCATGCCATCTATGTGACCTTGCCATGCTCAGGGCCGAGAAAAGAAGGACGCAGATGCCGCCCCGTACCGGCGGGGTGGATTCCACAAGGAGGGGGAAGGCCCCTCCTTTGGCGGTCTTTGGTGACTTTCTGGCGGCAGAAAGTCACCCCTAGCGGGGAGCGTCCCCCAGGCTGGCAAACCTGCACCTGGCACCTTTACACAAGGGAAACTCAAAACACAAGGCGATGCGGAAAAACTTCCACATCGCCTTGAAAACTTGTTGAAGGTTTTTTACTTAATGGGCTCGCCAGCGGCCTTCTTGGCCTCGATCTCCCGCAGAGCGTCCTTGTAGGACAGGTTCACACGGCCCTTCTCGTCAATGTCAGTGACCTTGACCCAGATCATGTCGCCGATGTTTACCACGTCCTCCACCTTCTCCACACGGCGGTTGGCCAGCTTGGAGATGTGCACCATGCCGTCCTTGCCGGGAGCCAGCTCCACGAAGGCGCCGAACTGGAGGATGCGCACCACCTTGCCGTAGTACAGAGCACCCACCTCGGGGACAAACACGATGGTCTCGATGGTCTTCTTGGCGGCCTCGCAGGAGGCCTTGTCCACACCGGCAATGAAGATGGTGCCGTCGTCCTCGATGTCGATCTTGGCGCCGGTGTCGGCACAGATCTTCTGGATGACCTTGCCGCCGGAACCGATGACCTCACGAATCTTGTCGGCGTCAATCTTCATCTTGATCATCTTGGGGGCGTTCTCGCTGACCTCAGCACGGGGCTCAGAGATGCAGGGCAGCATGATCTCGTCCAGGATGGCATAACGGGCGTCCCGGGTGATCTCCAGGGCCTCCTTGATGATGGCGTGGGACAGACCGTCGTTCTTCAGGTCCATCTGGATGGCGGTAATGCCCTTCTTGGTACCGGCCACCTTGAAGTCCATCTCGCCGTGGAAGTCCTCCACGCCCTGGATGTCGATGAAGGTGGTGAAGGAGCCGTCGTCGTCCTGGATCAGGCCGCAGGAGATGCCGGCCACGGGGGCCTTAATGGGCACGCCGGCGTCCATCAGAGCCAGAGTGGAGCCGCAGATGGAGCCCTGAGAGGTGGAGCCGTTGGAGGACAGAACCTCGCTGACCACACGGATGGCGTAGGGGAACTCCTCCACAGAGGGGATGACGGGCTCCAGAGCACGCTCGGCCAGAGCGCCGTGGCCCTTCTCACGGCGGTTGGTGGAACGGGCGCCGCGGGCCTCACCCACGGAGTAGCCGGGGAAGTTGTAGTGGTGCATGTAGCGCTTCTCTTCCTCTTCCCAGATGGTGTCCAGCTTCTGGGAGGCGGCCAGAGTGTTCAGGGTACACACGGACAGCACCTGAGTCTGGCCACGGGTAAAGAGGCCGGAGCCGTGCACCTTGGGAAGTACGCCCACCTCGGCGGCCAGAGGACGGATCTCGTTCTTGGCACGGCCGTCCACACGGTGGCCCTCCAGCAGCCAGGCCTTGACGATCTTCTTCTGGAACTTGTAGGTGAACTCCTCCAGGTACTGGTCCATATCGGGATAGGTCTCCAGATACTTCTCGTGCCAGTGGTCGATCATGGCGTTCCAGCGCTGCTCACGGACGTTCTTGTCGTCGGTGTCCATGGCGGCCTTGGCCTCGTCCATGAAGTTGGCCACGATATCGTCAAACAGCTCCTGGTTGAAGGAGGCGTGCTGATACTCAAACTTGGGCTTGCCGATTTCGGCCACAATGCCGTTGATGAACTCCACCTGACGGCGGATCTCCTCGTGGGCCTTCACAATGCCCTCGTACATGATCTCGTCGGGAATCTCCTTGGCGCCGGCCTCGATCATGACCACCTTGTCCATGGTGGCGGCCACGGTCACGTCCATCTGGGAGGCGTGCTTCTGCTCCCGGGTGGGGTTCATGACGATCTGGCCGTCCACATAGCCCACTTCCATGCAGCCGATGGGGCCGTTCCAGGGAATGTCGGAGTAGGACAGGCAGGCGGACACGCCGATCATGGCGGTGACCTCGGGGGAGCAGTCGTAGTCCACGCTCATGACGGTGCAGGTGACCACCACGTCATTGCGCAGGTCGGTGGGGAACAGGGGGCGGATGGGCCGGTCAATCAGACGGCTGGCCAGCACGGCGGGCAGGGAGGGCTGACCTTCCCGGCGCATGAAGGAGCCGGGGATGCGGCCCACGGCGTACAGCTTCTCCTCGAAGTCCACGGACAGGGGGAAGAAGTCGATGCCGTCCCGGGGACGGGGGGAGGCGGTGACAGCCACCAGAACGCTGGTCTCACCGTAGGTGACCATGGCGGCGGCGTTGGCCAGCTCGGCCATCTTGCCCACTTCGATCTTCAGGGGACGGCCAGCCACCACAGTCTCATACACCTTGTGGTTGACAAATTCCTTGTGCTTGATGATGGTAGACATAGGTTGATACACTCCTTTTCTTTGGTGTGGGCCGGAGCGATCACACTTTAGCACTTGAACACAGGCCCCTCCTATTGGTGAGACCCATGTTCAACTGCTAAAAGGATAGGCTCCGGCAGATGGCGGGGAATAGAGGCAAGGGCGGCGTGAGGTTCACGCCGCCCTATTTGAAAAAACTTACTTACGGATGCCCAGCTTGGCAATGATAGCGCGGTAACGCTCAATGTCCTTCTTAGCCAGGTAGTCCAGCATCTTGCGGCGCTTACCGACCATCTTCAGCAGGCCACGACGGCTGTGGTTGTCGTGGATGTGCACCTTCAGGTGCTCGGTGAGCTCCTGGATGCGGGCGGTGAGGATGGCGATCTGAACCTCGGGAGAACCGGTATCGGTCTCGTGGGTGCGGTTGGCCTCGATGACGGCAGTCTTCTGGTCCTTACGAATCATGGGTAGTTTCCACCTTTCTTGTATTCTGCCCGGACGCTGAGTATCGGGCGGGTGAATCCCCTGCATCACAAGCAGGCAATGTCCCGAAACTAAGCTGACGGGTGTGCATCAAAATGCTGAAATAGCATATCATAAGCATACCCCAATTGTAAAGGGATTTTTCCTGATTTTTTTCAATTGGTGTCAACTTTGGTGATTATGCCACCAGAATACGAAAGCTCAGCAGCAGCATGGCCCCGACCACCGACAGGGTGGCCACCCACTCCCCGTGCTGCATCAGCCAGCCCAGCCCGGAGGTGCGGCCCATGGGGCGGGGGGCCTGGGGCTCCAGCTCCTCCTGGGGCTGGTCCACCTCCAGGTCGTGGTCCTGCTTCCAGGCGGTGAAGTCGATGATCTGCCCGGTCTTACCAGCATGGGCGGGGGCTTGCCGGGACAGACACACCAGCTCCCGGGTGGGGGCATTCGCATAGGCCGGAGCGGCGCTGCTCATGGTCACTCTCCGGGCAGGTACGGTGTAAAATGTGGTCTCCATAGACAATCCTCCTTGTTGTATTTGTGTCCAGTATCCCACAAATACAGTCCCATAAACGACTCTTCCTCGAAATTTGTCGAACCAATGTTCTAGGAATATGATAATACATTTGTTCGATTTTGTCAAGTGGGGCGCTCCGCTGGGCCCGATTTCTCAGCGATGAGAAATCGGGGAAAGAATCGCCAAAGGCGGGGCCTTCCCGCGCCTTGTGGAATCCACCCCGCGGTACTGGGTGTCCCTGCGTTCTCCTTGTTTCGGCCCTGGACGAGCTCATGTCACATAGATGGATAGGAGATTCTACTGGGGTACCTACTTCTCTGTAGGTGGTACTTCGACCGCCAGGGCCTTTCCCTGGTGTGCCGCTGTTCCCAGCGATGGGCAGCCTGGCTCCCGGCGGCGGGAACGCCGCTTCTCCAAGGTAGGCCCGGATGTAGAAACCACTCGGCCATAGGGCCGGCTGCCATGGTAGCCTGGTATGGTGGCACAAACAGGGGCCACAGCAAGGGTGACGGGCCGAACCTAGACTTGACGCAGTCCCAGCCTCGTACCCCAAGGGAGGTCCTTAGGGGGGAACGCCCTAAGCGGGTTTTGGTTTCTTTTGCCCGCTCAAAAGAAACCCCCAGCGGGAAGCGTCCCCACCAGGCTGGCAAGCCGGATACGAAAAAAAGAGAAGGGCGCACCTTCTTGAGCTTGCTTCCGGTAAGAAGGCAGAAAAAACGTGCTGTGAGGGGTTCTCACAGCACGTTTTCAATTTCAATGTCTTACAGGTAGTTGGCAGGGTCCACGCTCTTGCCGTTCACACGCACTTCGAAGTGGCAGTGGTAGCCGGTGGCGGTGCCGGTCATGCCCACCCGGGCGATGGCCTGGCCCTGATACACCTTGTCCCCGGCGTTGACCAGCAGGGAGGAGCAGTGGGCGTAGTAGGTGACCATGCCGTTGTCGTGGGTGATGATGACGGTCTGGCCGTAGCTGCCACGCCAACCGGCGAAGGTGACGGTGCCGCCGTCAGCAGCGGAGATCTGGGTGCCATAGGGAGCGGCGATATCCAGACCGGAGTGGAAGGAAGTGCTGCCGAAGATGTTCCGATAGCCGAAGGGGGAGGTGATCGTGCCCCGCAGAGGCCAGTTAAAGATACCAGTGGAGGCGGTGGAGGGCTTCTCCTTGGTGCCCTGGTACATGTAGGTGGTGGTGGCCTCCTGCACGGTGGTGCGGGACACCTCTTTGCGCTGGACCTCCTGGCCGTTGATGCAGGTGACCCGGGCCTCGATCTTCTCCACGCCGTCCTGGCCGGCGGCCTTCAGGCGGGTGGTGCCCTCGTACAGGTTGGGGTTGTCCACATACTCCACGGGGCTCTGGATGGTCTCCTCATAGGTCTCGGTGACCACAGTCTCCACGGTGAGCATGGGCACGGCGGCCTTCACCAGCAGCTGATCGCCCACGGTGAGCTTGCTGCTGTCCGCCTCGGGGTTGAGGGCCTGGAGCTCGTCGCCGGTGAGACCGGCGGCCTCGGCCACGCTGTTAAAGGTATCGCCACGCTCCACGGTGACGTACTCCGCCTCCTCCTTGTTGCCGGAGAGGGTGGACTGGAGGGTGTCGGGGGCAAACTCGGTGTTGGAGGGGACCTCCACCTCGTAGATCTCTACGTCCTGGGTGAAGTGGTGCTCCACGGTCTGGTCGTTGAGGTAGGGCTGGGTGACGTTGTCCAGCATGGTCTCCAGCTCCTCGCTGGTCTGGGCGTAGCCCAGCTCCTGACCGTCCACGGACACGGCGTAGGCATCCATCATGGCCCCGGTGTCCTCAAACAGAGCGTCCTCCACGGCCCGGGCGTTGGTCTGGGTTCCGGCGTCCAGATAGGTGGGAGCCAGAGTAATCTCAGCGTCATAGCTGTACTCCTCGCCCAGCACGCTGGCCACACGGGTCTCCACGTTGCCCACGATGCTGCTCAGCTCTTCCTCGCTGGCTACCACGCCCACTTCCTCGCCGTTGACATAGGCGACATAGGC
Organism: uncultured Oscillospiraceae bacterium; assembly: GCA_944385445.1. Taxonomy (GTDB): domain Bacteria; phylum Bacillota; class Clostridia; order Oscillospirales; family Oscillospiraceae; genus Enterenecus. Next base: position 6,381 of record CALWXF010000004.1, on the reverse strand, counting down.
CTTGGTGTACATGCCGTTGAACGCAATGGCGCCCACGCCCACGCACAAAAGAGTGATGTACAGAAGGGGGGAGACGGGGTGGCGGTCCACCCGGACCCGGACCCGGCTGGCAAAGATGCCGGCCTTCTCCCAGTTCTCCTTGCCCCACTCGGAGGCTTTATCCCAGTTCTTACGGGCGGAGCGGTAGGAGCTGACACCGGCCACACGGGCCAGGTCAGAGCACACCTGGGCAGCAGGGGCCACCTTAGCGGCCACCGGGGCCAGCTTGGCCTTGCAGGCGGCGGTGGTGACCCGGGCAGTGGCCTTGTACTCGGCAACAACGGACCCGGCGCTGAGCTTCCACAGGTAAGCGGAGGCCTTGGCCCGGCTGGCTGCGCCCTTCAGGTGGGTCTTCACCTGCTGAGCAGCGCTGCCGGAAACACGGCGCAGGGCTGCCATTGAATTGTGTATGCGGTCCAGATGCCAGTTCCTCACGGAACGTCCCTCCCAATTTCGAATTGGTAACAAATAAATTTCAATAGTTACAAATCAGTTACAAGTCATATCCTACACGCTTTTTCCCTTCCCGTCAAGGGTTTTTTGTGTCAAATTCGGACTGCAATTTGATTTATACCTCCCATAAGAGAAAAATTTATGGTAAAAAATCGCCCCCTTTCGGGGGAAAATCCTGCTTTCTGGCAAAATAAGGGCAGAATTCACCGGGGTTGACAGGTTGGGGTGGGGGGCGATAAAATTGTGGAAAATACGACGCAAAAGACAAGGAGGCCAACACCCATGGGCAAGTTTGACGGGGTTTTGCTCTACACCGATTACGACGACACCTTATATAATCAACACCTCACGGTGTCGGAGGAGAATCACCGGGCCATCCGGTACTTTATGCAGGAGGGCGGGCGGTTCTCCATCGCCACGGGGAGGGCCAAGCGCACCTTTGCCCCTCAGATTGAAAAGGAACACCTGGAGTTCAACGCCCCGGTGGTGGTGTCCAACGGGGCGGGAATTTACGATTTCCAGGCGGGGCGGTATGTGAAAGAGAGCCAGCTGCCCCACCAGGCCCGGGCGCACATGGGCCAGCTGTGCGCCCGGTACCCGGACCTGTCCTTTGAGGCCTACCACGGGGAGGAGATCTACGTCTACAACCCCAACGTGGTCACGCTGAACCACCTCAACCGGGTGGGGGTGCCGTACCAGGAGTGCGGGGTGGACCAGATGCCCACCCCCTGGACCAAGGTAATTGTGGAGCAGGACCACCCCATGCTGGTCCAGGCCCAGGAGTATCTCCTTTCCCACTGGGGGGAGGACTACGAGGTGATCTTCTCCAACCCCTATCTGCTGGAGGTCACCGCCAAAGGGGCCAACAAGGGCACCATGGTGGCCTATGTGGCCAAGCTGCTGGGCATCAAGCCGGAGCATGTGTACTGTATGGGGGACAATCAAAACGACATCCCCATGCTGGAGGTGTCCGCCATTCCCTTTGCCCCCGCCAACTGCGCCCAGCCGGTGAAGGCCTGGGGGGCCAGGCTGGTGGGGCACACCGATGAGCACGCGGTGGCTCAGGTGATTGAGATTTTGGATGGTATCTATAAGTAAAGGAAACCCGGCTACATATCGTGTAGCCGGGCTTCTTTTATAGATGGTGATTTTCTGGCCGGGCGCAAATATGCGCTCCTGGAGGCGACGCTCCGCTGGGGTGACTTTCTCGTTGGGGAGAAAGTCACCAAAGACCCACCAAAGGGAGGTCCCTTTGGAATCCCCCAAATTGATTTGTTTTTTCCGGTTCAGGCCCAAGTCGGCCCTGGGCCTGGTGGGGCGGATTGGATGGCTGGGCACATCTTTGGGCAGTCTCTACTCCGCTGATCGTCTCCACTCCTTTTGCCAGGGCCTCAGGTCTGGGTGAAGCGGCCTCGCCCGGCCGCCGTCGGCCGGGGTGCGCCACAGGTAGGGCCGAAACCAGGACAACGGCGCACCATCCCAGCAGCGACTGAGCCAAAGAGAGCCGCTTTCCCACTTGGTATGGCAAACGCCCTTCGGCCCGGTCTGAGAGGCAACCCCTTTTCTCCCATGTATGGCGGGGTGGATTCCACAAGGAGGGGGAAGGCCCCTCCTTTGGCGATTCTTTCCCCGATTTCTCATCGGGGAGAAATCGGGCCCAGCGGAGCGTAAAACCAGGTTGTCAAATCTTTTCCCTGGAAATTGGAGAAGAACAGCCCCCTAAAAAGGGAAGGAGGAGAACCTCAGTTCCCCTCCAAAAAATAGGACGCCTCCATGTCCGCCGTGGCCAGAGCGAAGGCCAGGGGGAACTGCTGGAAGGCCTGGCCCACCAGGCGGTTGTCCTCGGTGCCGGAGAAGCCCATGTGCCAGCGGATGGCCATGGCCTCCTCCCGGGAAAGGCGCATAAACCCGGAGATGATGTACACCGACTTCTCCCCATGGCCGTAGGGGAGCTTGTCCTCGAAGAAGAAGGTGGGCACCTTCTCCCACTGGCCGGTGGCGTCGTTCTTCACGTTGCGGGTGCCCGCCTTGTAGCACCCGATCTTGCACAGGTCGTGGAGCAGGGCCACAATGGCCACCGACTCCATGGGATAGTCCAACTGGTATACTTCCCGGGTGCGGGGACGGGCCAGGTAGTCCTCCAGGCAGCGGAACACATTCACCGAGTGCTCACACAGCCCACCCACATAGGAGCCGTGGAAGCGGGCGGAGGCGGGGGCGGTGAAAAAGTCACTCTTATTTAAAAGGTAGTCCAGCAGCTCGGCGGAACCCTCTCGGTGAATATGAGTTTGAAAAATCTCCAGAAATTCTTCCTTGGGTGTCATGGCGTGGCCCTCCTCCGGGTGTTGTGTCACAGCACAATTTATGGTATTCTGTCTTTGGTGCTACCAGCATCGGTAGGCGGTGACGCCCCCTTATACATAAACGGGGGGTGCTTCTTAGTCCCCCCGGAAAGGGGGGATGACTGATGAATTATGTGACATACTCTGATTTGATTCAGATTGGCATTTTGATTGTCGGTTTTCTTGTCTTGTTGCAAGGTAAAAAGAAGTAACCGCCCTGCCTCCAAGCGTGCGGTTACTTCTTAACCAAAACCACGGGGGCTAGCCGTCTGCCGGTAGCACCCTTATCTATGTGTATTTTACTCCAGCCCCGGGGAAATGTCAACCAGACATGTTCCCGGGGCTGATTTTGTGGAGTATCAGTATCCCAATTCCTCCAATACCTTCAAGGTGTGCTCCGCCTGTTGGGTGACGCACACACTGATGTAGTAGATGTCAGAGGAGGCGGGGTCATAATACGACGTGCTGTTCTTGTCGGGGCTGGCCCAGCGGAACTCCAGGTTGGTGATGATCTCGTCGTACTCAAACATGTCGTGGGGCAGATTGCCCTCCTGGATATCCTGAAGGACGGCCTCGTAGACCTTGCGGGCCTCCGAGACGGACAGATTGGAGGGGTCTACGTCATAGTTCTCATACAGGTCTGCACCCAGAAGCTCATACCCCTTCTCCTCCAGATGCGGGAAGAGATAGGAGGCAAGCATCAGTTCGGGGTTGTTGACGATCTGATGGGCCAGGTAGGTGATGGTGCCGGGCCGGGCCTCGTCCGTCTCGTGCAGGGGTACCATATAGGAGCGGGAGATCCGGGTGCCGTTGATGAGGGTGTAGGTGAGGTCCAGGCTGGTCACGTCATCGTTGGACCAGTCAAAGTCGTCGGTGTCAAACTGATCCACCAGCTGCTGGTGGAGCTGGGTGAGCAGGGAAATGGCCTCCGAGTCGCTGGTGGAGATATTCCGGAAGTCGGAGGCAGTGTCCCGGGGGCGGCTGTCCAGGCCCGAGATGGAGACAGATACCACATCGTCGGGATCCGGCACCCGGGTCTCGTACCCGGTGAGATCCAGCTGGATCACCCCGAACAGGGCGGCAAAGGACAGGGCCACGGCGCCCGCCCCCTTCCAGTACCGCAGCACCCGCACCGACTTGGTGAGAAACATCTGGGCCACAAAGCAGCCCGCCACACCCCAAAGGATAGCAGAAACCGCCAGACCCAGGGGGCCCAGGTTCAGCACAATGCGGGTAAAGGAGCCCAGGGCCAGGCCGGAGCAGAGGGCCACGCCGTAGCGGAACACCGGGCGCAGACCCGCCCAAATCACCACGTCCCCGGCCCGCTCCATGGGCCGCTTGAGGTAGAGCAGCCCCGCCACCAGAGCCATGAGCACTCCCACCACGGCATAGATCGCCACTGCTGCGGGGGAAATGCCGTCAGATGTATATTGACGCAGCAGATTCCAGGCGGGGGTGAGCCACGCCACCCAGGCGGGCACGACGGTGACGCTGCCGGGATAGCCATAGTAGAACTCCTGGAAGATGGCGGTGAGCAGCAGCCACACGCCCCCCACCAGGCCGTTGAAGATGGCGTAAAAGGCGGGCAGAGCCAGCAGATGCCCGGTGAGCATGCCGCACAGTACAGCGAAGGAGTAGAAAAACAGCAGCAGCCCCACGCCCATAGACATGCCCGGCCCAAAGACCTGGAATACGGTGGTGAAATCCTGGAGCTTCACCTGGTAGATTGCCATGGCGATGGCGGCCATGACCAGGAAGGGCACCACCAGCCACAGCAGGCCGGTGAGGTAGTGGGTGGCAAACATGGCGGTGCGCTTGGGGGACAGGGCGGCGGTAAAGTTGGCCGAGCGGGTGGAGTACAGGTGGCTGCACACCGCCATGGCCACCAGCACCCCAAAGCCCACAGCCAGGAACAGGGGGACCCACTGGAAAACATATTTTACATTGTAGAGGATGTACTCTGGCGACTCCCAGGTATCGGGGAGGGGGCTGGGGGTGGTGATGGCCACAAAGGGGAGAAACATGGCCCAGATGACCGTATACAGAGCAATCAGGGGCCAAAACCGCAGGGTCAGCTGTCTGCCCAAGGTCCCATTATAAAACGATGTCCCGCACCGCATAGTCGTTCCCTCCCATCTCATAGATAAAGATTTCTTCCAAACTCAAAGGCAGCGCCTCCACAAACAGGGGCCGGATGGCCTCCACCTGCTGCTGCACGTCTTCCGCACTGCCTCGGACAATGTAGGTGTATACCCGGCCCAGCTGGGACTGGTGGAGCACCTCCATCCCCTGGGGCAGCCCGGGCTGCACCCCGTCGGGGAAGGCCACCTGCAACTTCACGGTGGTGCCCTGGAGCTGGGATAGGGACCGCTCAATGACCACCTGTCCGTGGCTGAGAATACCCACATGGTCGCACACGTCCTCCAGCTCCCGCAGGTTGTGGGAGGACACCAGCACCGTGGTACCCCGCTCCGCCACGTCTCCCATCAGCAGGGACCACACCTGACGGCGCATCACCGGGTCCAGGCCGTCCACCGGCTCATCCAGCAGCAGATAGTCCGGGCAGCAGCTCATGGCCAGCCAGAAGGCCGCCTGCTTCTGCATGCCCTTGGACATGCGGCGGATAGGCCGCTTGGCGTCCACCTCGGGGAAGGCCTCCGCCAGCTTTTCAAATCGCTCCATGGAGAAGGTGGGGTACATGCCCCGGTAGAACTTCATCATCTCCCGCACCGAGGCCGAGCCGTAGTAGTACACGTCGTCGGGAATCACCACCATGCGCTCCTTGATGGCGGGATTTTCGTATACAGGCTGGCCCTCCACGGTGATGACGCCGCTGTCCGGGCGGTACACCCCGCACAGGTGGCGGAGAATGGTGGATTTGCCCGCCCCGTTGGGGCCCACCAGGCCGTAGATGGAGCCACGGGGCACCGTCATGTTCAAATCGTTCAGCGCCAGAAATCCGTCAAAGGATTTGGTGACTGCTTTTGCCTCAATCATGGGGCTTCCTCCTTCCGTCCGCACGCAGCGGAAATCTCCTCATCGGTGACCCCCAGAAACCGCAGCTCCTGGACCACCTTGGATAGTTGGGCCAGCAATTCCTCCCGCCGTTTGTCCTCCACCTCGGAGCGGTCGGCGGCAAAGCTGCCTTTGCCGGGGATGGAATACACATACCCCTCCTGCTCCAACGCCTCGTAGGCCTTCTGAATGGTGTTGGGGTTGATGGCCAGCTGGGCCGCCATGGACCGCACCGAGGGCAGCTTATCCCCCGGGCGAATGGCCCCGGAGATCACCAGCTGCCGCAGCCCCTCCTTTACCTGTTCGTAGATGGGCCGCCCGTCCCGGTAGTTGAGGTGTAACACCGCTGTCACCGCCTTTCTAAACTGTATGAACTGTACTAGCTGTTCTAGTACAGTTACAGTATCACAGTGGGAGCGGGTTGTCAAGGGGGAAACAAAAAGACCCCCTTATGCAATCGGGAGCGTTCGTAAAACAGTTTCAGTCCCGGCAGTAATGTCTGCCGGGACTGTTCTTGTATAAATTGAAGCCG
>CALWXF010000003.1 GCA_944385445.1 uncultured Oscillospiraceae bacterium | reverse complement strand
AATGAGAGCCTGATGATCCCGCTGCAAAACATGATCAACGCCCTGTACTCGAAGGATATTTCACGGAAAGTCTCCACTGCGCTGAAAGCACAGATGGAGCAAGGGACTTTCCGCAAGAGAAATCTTCCGTATGGCTATAAGTGGAATGATGAACGCTCCAACATGGTCATCGACGAGGACAGCGCAAAGTTCGTTCGTCTGATGTTTCAATGGAAGATTGAGGGGTGGTCAATTCCATCAATCCTTGATGCCCTTGACCGCATGGGCGCACCTAACCCGGAGGCAAGGAAGCGCGAGGTAGGTACAAGAGACGGTGATCCGTCCTCTCATACCGGCTGGTACAGCTCAACGCTATACGGCATTCTCACCAATCCTCACTATGTAGGCGATACCGTTCTCGGACGGTCTATGAAGGCAATATACAAAAACATCCCGTCCCACAATGTAAAGGACAAGGATGAGTGGATTGTCTTTCCCGATACCCACGAGGCGATTATCTCCCGTGAGGACTTCCAAAAGGTGCAGGACATTATGAATGCTGCCTCCGAAGCTCGTCAGACGAAAATGCAGAAGTCCGAAGAAATCAGAGCAACGCTCATCAATCTCTTCGAGGGCAAGATTGTCTGCGCAGACTGCGGCAGGAAGATGTACTTTCACAGAAAGCGCATCGACAAGGATAAGCGCGGACGCTGGTATGCCTATTATGAGTGCAGCACATCCGTTTCCAGACGGTATGAGCATTGCACTTCGCACTACACCCGGCAGGACAAGCTCGAAGCCGATGTTCTTGCGGCGATCCAGCTTCAAGTTAAGGCGGCTCTTGACTATGACAAGCTGCTCGGCAAGCTGAGAGGCAGCGAGGGAGAAAAGAGCATCCGTGACAAACTGAATGCGACGATCTCAAGCCTTAACCTCAAGCTCGGCGGCGTTTCAAAGAAGCGCACCCGGCTCTATGAGGACTTCGCAGAAGGTCTTCTGGATGAAGAGGAATATACCTTCGCAAAGAAAAGCTACGATGAGCAGTATGCGGATCTGTCTCGCCGGTTGGATGAGGCAGTCCAGCGTAGAAGCAAGTTCAGCGAGGCGATGTCGGTAGATAACAAGTGGATCACGCTGATGAAGTCTGTCAGTACGGCAGAACAGCTCTCTCAGGATTTAGTAGACGAGTCTGTTGAATTGGTCAAAGTCCATGAAGACGGCTCTGTGGAGCTGGTAATGAAGTACGGAGACATCTACGCACTAACATTGCAGAGTATCAAAGAAGTTCAGGAGGCGATGTAATGAGCAAAGAATATACCATCGGCATCTACATACGCCTTTCTCTGGCTGACGAAGATACCGGCTACGGAAACAAAGGGGAAAGTGATAGCATCGGCAATCAGCGTATGCTTATCAACCGCTATCTCGACAATCATCCAGTATTACGCAATTATCCGAGGCTTGAGTTTGCGGATGACGGTTATACCGGTACGAACTTCAATCGTCCTCAGTTCACGGCTATGATGGAGAAAGTCCGTCGAAGCGAGATCAATCTGATCATCGTCAAGGATTTTTCCCGTTTTTCTCGTGACTACATTGAGACCGGTAACTACCTCGAATGTACCTTCCCATTCATGGGAGTACGCTTCATCTCCATCAATGACGGCTATGACAGCGATGAATACAAAGGTACAACCGGAGGTCTTGAAGTTGTCATGCGCAGCATCATCTACGCTGCGTACAGCAAGGATTTGTCTGTGAAGACAACCTCTGCTAAGGTACAAATGATGAAGCAAGGCAAGTATGTCGGGGGCTATGCGCCCTACGGCTACATGATGCACCCGACAAAGAGAAATGCACTTGCCATTGATCCTGACTCCGCTGCTGTTGTCCGTCGCATCTTCGATGAAGCTATTGCCGGAAACAACACATCTGCAATCTGCAAGATGCTCAACGATGAGAATGTACCTACGCCCGGACAGTATTTCAGAAGCAAGTACGGCGGTAACAAGAAGTTCAGTCACATGAGCGAGAAAATCAGTTGGGATGTCGCTATGGTACTGAGGATCTTGAAATATCAGATTTACACCGGCGATATGGTCAGCCATCGCAGGAAAAAGTGTGGCGTAAGCACAAAGAAGACTGTGGCTCAAGAGCCGATCATCGTTGAGGGTATGCACGAGGCAATAGTCAGCAAAGAAGAGTTTGAGCTTGCCCAGCGTGTTATACGCACCGGCAATGACTGTTCTAACCGAAAAGTTAAGGACTACCCACTTCGCGGACTTGTCCTCTGTGGTAACTGCAAGCGCACATTACAACGAAGTAAACGAAAGAACGGCAGCGTCTTCTACGCTTGCCATCATTCTGTTCATGACAGCGATACTGAGTGCCGCATCGGAGAACGGTATAGCGAAGCGATGCTGGAAGCCATTGTCTACAATGCGATTGGTGACTATCTCGCTTTGGCTGAGAAGCAGTCCGTTCAAAACAGAGAGGTCGGAGACATCCGCAAAGCCGCCATCAAGGAATGCGCTGCTAAGATCAAAGCCTTGCAGACACAAACCGAACAACTCAAGACAGCGAAGCTCAGGCTCTACGAGAAGTACACTTCCGGCAGCATATCGAAGGATGACTACCTCAAGCAGAAGCAGGAAGCAGACGCGAAGCTGAAAGAGAATGCAGAAGCGATCCGTCAGGCACACGAGAGGATGCAGGAACTTGACTCTGAACAGTCCTGCTCTGATGACCGTCTGAATGCAGTATGCGATGAGTTCAGAGGCAGCAAGGCACTGTCATTCGAGCTGACACACGCTTTCATCAAGGCTATCTATGTTCACGCTCAGGATAACATCGAGATCGTTTGGAAGTTCGATGATTTCCTTCAAGGATGAGTAAAGAGTCCACGGATATGAACAAACCGTGGACTCTTTGCAAAAAATCCTTATATTTTTTTAGTTCCTACTTGACACAAGAAGACCTATCCAGACTTGGAAGAAACAGTGCAGTAATAACTGGCTTGTTGGATGAGTATTTTCCAGAACACAAGGTGCGGTATATATCTGTTATTGATGGATATGATTCCTACAACCTTTCCAGCGGAGTATCTATGAGCGCAACCATGATGGCTGTGGTACACGAACTATACGCAAGAGATACCAGTGCAAAGATCAAAAGTTCCTTTCAAGCAAAGATGGAACAAGGGGAGTATATTGCCAGCTTTCCACCATATGGGTACAAAAAAGATGTGGAACATGGGAATAAAAATCGGCTCGTTGTAGATCATGAGGTTGCACCCGTAGTTCAGCTCATATTCCAAATGGCTGCTGAGGGGCAACGTCCTGGAAAGATAGCAGAACACTTAAACGGTAGTGGAGTGGCTACACCAGCTATGTACAGATGTAAGAAAAGGCCGTACCTGAAAGTAGAGGACTACACACGGAGAAAAGAATGGACATCCCAAATGATCTGCAAGATGTTGAGAAATGAAGTGTACTTGGGAAAAACTACGCAAGGAAAGACAAGAAAACTATCTTTCAAAAGTAAGGTATCACAACCAATTCCACGGAGTGAATGGATTGTGGTAGAGGGAACGCATGAACCAATTATCACGGAGGAAACATTCCGTATGGTACGCAGTCGTAGCGTTGCCAGACGGAATCCACCAACGAAAGGATTTGAAAGTGTGTTTTCGGGCATTGCAAAATGTGCTGATTGTGGGAGAAACATGACCTTGGCCCCGTCCAAAAAGAAGGGGAGTATTTACAATCTGTGCTGTAATGGCTACAAATCCTACGGAGCTGGAGAGTGTAGTAATCACTTCATCGACTACAACCTACTGTACAATGCGGTGCTGCATGAGATACGCAAACTTGTTGCGCTGAACGAAGATGAAAAGGCCCAAATTCTCACAGAGCTAGAACGAGAAGAAGCCGAACGTAGCCAAATCATGTATGCCAGCAGAGAGCAGGCCTATACAAGTTTGGAAGAGCGAATGACAAGGGTTGTTCGGTCATTGAAGAAACTACATGAACAGTATTCCTGCGGTGAAATTTCAAAGACTGTATATACAAAGTTGTCTGAGGAATACACAATGGACTTGGAGAGCCTGGAGAAGTCTAAAAACAGCCTGGAAGAGGGTGCGGAAGCTCCAACAAAAAGCGAATCATATCGAAAGTTCTTTCAGCTTTTGGAGGAGGCAACAGATGTGAAGGTGTTGACAAAGCCACTGCTGAGGAAATTGATTGAGCGCATAGAAGTGGAACAGGGAAGATTTGTTGTTGGAGAAGACGGAAAGAAACATAAAGAGCAAAATGTGAGAATATACTTTAGATTTGTTGGAAATTTAGACACAGAGGAAACAACACCCTAAGTTTCCCTGACCATGTGCATGAGTTTGGGGTGTACCGCCTGCGGCGTGACGGGATGCCGCATCATTGACAGCCCCCGGGAGCGGCTGGCCGCCATGCTCACCTCGTCCCTGGTGCCCTGCAACGGGAAATTTCCCACCCTGCTGGCCCTCATCACCCTGTTTCTGGTGGGGCAGGGGGGAAGCCTTGTGGGGGCGGCGGCTCTACTGGGAGTGCTGCTGCTGGGAGTGGCTGCCACCCTGGGCTGTACCCGATTGCTCACCGCCACCGTGCTGAAAGGCACCCCCTCCGCCTTTGCACTGGAGCTGCCCCCCTTCCGCCGCCCCCGGGTGGGGCAGGTGGTGGTGCGTTCCCTGCTGGACCGCACGGTGTTCGTGCTGGCCCGAGCGGTGGCGGTGGCGGCCCCAGCCGGGGGTGTCATCTGGCTGCTGGCCAACATCACCGTGGGAGATACCACCATTCTGGCCCATATCACCGGATTTCTCGACCTCTTGGGGCAGCTCATGGGACTGGACGGGGTCATTTTGACCGCCTTCCTCTTGGGCTGGCCCGCCAATGAGATCGTCATGCCGGTGATGCTCATGGCCTACCTGGCCCAGGGCAGTCTGGTGGATATGGACCAGCTCACCGGGGTGGGGGCGCTGTTGGAGGCCCAGGGCTGGACCATGACCACGGCGGTGTGTACCCTCCTGTTCACTCTGTTCCACTGGCCCTGCTCCACCACCTGCCTGACCATCTGGCGGGAGAGCAAGAGTATCAAGTGGACCCTGGTGGCGGTGGCGGTGCCCACCCTGCTGGGAGCGGGGCTGTGTGTTCTGGTCAATGCTTTGGGGAGTCTGTTGGGACTTTGAAATAAGGGCCTGCCACACGGTGGCAGGCCCTTGGAGGTTGGTGTGGTTGCACAGAAGTGAAAAATGGGGTACAATGGAAGCCAAACTGTGGGGAGGATATGGCATGGATTCAGAGAGAACACAGGTGGAACTTTATGTGACACAGTACAACCGCTGGTTTCGAAACGTGGATGATCTCCGGGGACACTTGTACTTGTATGGATTTTTAGCCTACATTTCGGTAATTATGGGGCGGATTGGGCACAGCTATGTCTGGGCCTCCATTCTGACGGCTTTCATCCCCTTGTACTGGCTGGCTACCACGGTGATGCGGCGTCGGATGACCCAGGTGAGCCATTTCCAGGGTGCTTTGTTTGGCGGTCTGGGTTCGGTGCTGCTCTCCCTTTATACCACCTGTGTGGGACTGGTGTATGTGGAAATAGGCAGGCTGGGCCCGGGGTATTATGTGGGGGTGTTGGTGGCCTGGGGGATTTGTACGTTTCTCCACTTCTGCCCGGCCTTGTGGCGCGTGCGACGTGGGAAATTAACCCCTCGTAAGTTCGATAAATATGGATTTCTAATAAAAGAGTTCACCTATGAGCAGCGGAAATGGGGAGCCTGGCTTTTGTTGGCCATTGTGGTCCTGTTCATCTTGTTTTGGGTGGCGTTCGCCAAGCTCATCTATCCAAGACTGGGGAGAGCCGGAGCCCCCATGACCATGGTACTTATGACCTTCATGATGGGACAATTCATGGAGGTGGGCGTTACCGGGCTGCTGAAAGCCTACTACATCAAAAAGTATGACATACCGGGGGAATCCAGACCCGCCCGGGATGAGCGGTGGGAGCCCAAACCCTCATTGGGGCAACGCATTTGGTTTGGATTTTGGAAGTGGTTTATGATTATCCTTGCGATACTCATCTTGGTGGGGGCATTTATGCTTCCATGAGGAAGAAAAAACAGCCGAGGGCCGGAAGTGTGAACTTCCGGCCCTCGGCCATTTCATATCTCGTTAACCCTTGCAGGCGTCCAGCAGAGCCTGGGTCATGTCGGTCTTCTCCCAGGGCAGGTCCAGCTCGGGACGGCCAAAGTGGCCGTAAGCGGCGGTCTGGCGGTAGATGGGACGGCGCAGGTCCAGTCGGTTGATGATGGCGGTGGGGCGCAGGTCAAAGACCTGGTTCACGGCCTGCTCCAGCACCTCGTCGGACACCTTGCCGGTGCCGAAGGTGTCCACCAGCACAGATACGGGCCGGGCCACGCCGATGGCGTAGGCCAGCTGCACCTGGCAGCGGTCGGACAGACCGGCGGCCACCACGTTCTTGGCCACCCAGCGGGCGGCGTAGGCGGCGGAGCGATCCACCTTGGTGGGGTCCTTGCCGGAGAAGGCGCCGCCGCCGTGGGGAGCGGAGCCGCCGTAGGTGTCCACAATGATCTTACGGCCGGTGAGGCCGGAGTCGCCCTGAGGACCGCCCACCACGAAGCGACCGGTGGGGTTGACGTAGATCTTGGTGTTCTCATCCATCAGATTAGCGGGGATGGTGGGACGGATGACGTGCTCCACCATGTCAGCACGAATCTGCTCCAGAGAGGCCTCGGGGCTGTGCTGGGTGGAGATGACCACAGCGTCCACCCGCACGGGATTCTGGTTCTCGTCGTACTCCACGGTGACCTGGGATTTACCGTCGGGGCGCAGGTAGTCCAGGGTGCCGTCCTTGCGCACGGCGGTGAGCCGCTGGGCCAGCTTGTGGGACAGGGAGATGGCCAGGGGCATGAGCTCCTCAGTCTCCCGGCAGGCGTAGCCGAACATCATGCCCTGGTCGCCGGCGCCGCCGTCCAGCTCGTCGGTCATCTCGCCCTCCCGGGCCTCCAGGGCCTTGTCCACGCCCATGGCGATGTCGGGGGACTGCTCGTCGATGTTGAGCACCACGCCGCAGGTGTCGCAGTCAAAGCCGTACTTGGCACGGTCATAGCCGATGTCCCGGATGACCTCCCGGGCCACCTTGGCGATATCCACGTAGCAGGAGGTGGTGATCTCACCCATGATGTGCACCAGACCGGTGGACACGGTGGTCTCACAGGCCACACGGGCCACAGGGTCCTGGGCCAGAATGGCGTCCAGAACGGCGTCGGAAATCTGGTCGCAGATCTTGTCGGGGTGTCCCTCGGTGACAGACTCCGAGGTAAAGAAACGTCTTGCCATAAGTAATCTTCCTTTCTTTGTACCGTAAAAGCGTCAAACAAAAAATCCGCCGGACAGTCCGGCGGATGGAGACAGCGTGTCCTCATCTTGCGTGCGAGTGTAACACTCGTCTCCGCCGGATTTGGCACCTTGCTCATGTGAGCAGGTTGCCGTGGCTTCATTGGGCCGATCCCTCCGCCACTCTCGATAAGGCAATGTTCAATTGCGGGTAACATTATATCGTTATACAACCCGCTTTGTCAATGGCAGAAACATGGAAAATCACTTCTTGGGCCGGGGTCGAAACAGGAAAGATGCCACAAGACCCAGGGTGATGGCCAGGGCGATACCCCCAGCGGTGGCGGTGAGTCCTCCGGTGAGCACCCCCAGCCAGCCCTCCTCCTCCACGGCCTTGCGCACCCCCTGGGCCAGGGTGTGGCCAAATCCGGTGAGGGGAACGGTGGCCCCGGCCCCCGCCCAGTCCACCAGGGGCTGGTACAGCCCCAGACCGCTGAGGATGACCCCCGCCACCACATAAAACACCAGGATTCGGGCGGGGGTGAGGCTGGTGCGGTCCAGGAGCACCTGACCGATGACGCAGAGGATGCCGCCCAGCAAAAAGGCGTTGAAGTATTCCATCAGCTTGCACCTCCTTCCAGCACGATGGCGTGGCAGATGCCGGGGATGGACTCCCCCTGCATGGTGGACACCGGGGAGAGCAGCGCCCCGGTGGGGCAGAAGAGGACCCGCTTCCACCGCCCGGACTGGAGGCCGGGCAGGACCATAGTGGTGAGCACGGCGGCGCTGCACCCGCACCCGGAGCCGCCGCAGTGGACGTCCTGAGCCTCCCGCTCAAAGAGGAGCAGGCCGCAGTCGTTGTAGTTGGACAGGGGACACCCGTCCCGGGAGAAAAAGTCGGAAACGATCTCCCACCCCAGCTGTCCCAGGTCCCCGGTGAGGATGAGATCGTAGTCGGCGGGACTGCGCCCGGTGTCCCGGAAATGGGCCCGCAGGGTGTCGTAGGCCGCCGGGGCCATGGCCGCCCCCATGTTGGCGGGGTCCTTGACCCCCTTGTCCATCACCTTGCCGATGGTGACGGCGGATACCACAGGGCCCTTCTCACCTTGGGAGGAGAGCACCACCGCCCCGGCAGCGGTGGCGGTCCACTGGGCGGTGGGGGGGCGCTGACAGCCGTACTCCAGAGGGGTGCGGTACTGCCGCTCGGCGGAACAGAAGTGGGAGGAAGTCATGGCGGCGGCGTGGTTTCCCCAACCCCCGGCCAGGAGCAGGGAGGCCAGGGCCACGCTCTCTCCCATAGTGGAGCAGGCCCCATAGAGGCCCAGATAGGGCACCCCCGCCCACCGGGCGGCAAAGGCGGAGCTGATGCACTGGTTGAGAAGGTCCCCGGCCAGAAGAAAGTCCAGCTGCTGTGCCTCCAGCTTGGCCCGTTTGAGTGCAGACCCCAGGGCCAGCTGCTGCATGGCGGTCTCCGCCATCTCCCAACTGGACTGCTGGAAGGTGTCGTCTTCACAGGTGTGGTCAAAAAAGCGGCCCAGAGGGCCCTCTTTCTCCTTGCGGCCTCCGGCGCTTCCGTAGCCCACGATGACGGGGGGCCGGGAGAGTGGATAGGTTTGGGACGAGCGGGGCATAGGCAAAGACTCCTTCAAGAAAATATCTTGCCTCTAGTATGCGCACCGACAAGGAATTTATCACAAAAGCCAGGGAGTGCTAGAAAAATTCACAAAGGGGTGGTATAATGCACTCTGTTGGAAAATTTTTAGAGAAATATTATGGGAGGAATCCTGTTATGTCGGAACAGAACAGATACATCGGCTATATCTGTCCCGTGTGCGGCAAGGCTGTGGTGGTGGAGCGTACCGCCTTTGCCCTGGCCGCCGGGGACCAGATCATCCCCTGTCCCTGCGGCAAGTCCCAGCTTGAATTTCACCAGCAGGGGGAGCACTGTCAGGTGACGGTGCCCTGCCTCTTCTGCGCCAAGGACCATCACACGGTGTGTTCTACCCGGGCCATGATGGAGGAGAAGCTGCTGGTGCTCTCCTGCTCTGCCTCGGGGCTGGGCTGCTGCTTCATCGGAGAAGAGGAGGCGGTGTTCGCTGAGATGGAGAAGCTGGAGCGGGCCGTGGACAAGCTGCGCATGGATGACCAAGAGGAGACCCGGGGCACCTTCCTGGACGAGATCGTCATGGGCGAGGTGCTGGCGGAGCTCAAGGACATTGCAGGCCGCAAGGGCATCTCCTGCGGCTGCGGCTGCGACCAGTACGGCATCAAGGTGGGGTACTCCTCGGTGGATGTGGTGTGCGCTGGCTGTGGCGCCACCCTGCGGTTGCCTGCCGCCACCCTGGACGACGTGGACGAGATCTGCGCCCGATATACCCTCACCATCCCTGGAAAGAAGGAAGTATAAATGAGTAACGTGTGTGAAGTGACCTTCCGTGTGGGCTCCCTGGATGTGGACATGTTCAACCAGTGCCGACCCTCGGCGCTGCTGGGCTATTTGCAGGAGGCTGCCACCCAGGCCGCCATTGAGATGGGGGCCTCAGGGCCGGAAATTTTGGAGAAGTACAACTGCCTGTGGATGGTGTCCCGGAACTGGGTGGAGCTGAATGCCCCCCTGCGGTGGAATGACGAATTTACCATCCAGACCTGGCACCGGGGCGGTTCTGGCGTGGCCTCCTACCGGGATTTTGACATCTTCCGGGACGGCGTGTACATTGGCCAGGCGGTGGCTCAGTGGGTGATGGTGGACGCCGACACCCACAAGCTCTACCGGATGCGGGACGTCACCGAGTTCCAGGGCACCGATGGCGGGGAGCGGAACAAGTCCATCAAGCTCCACCGGGTACCTAGCCCTGGAGAATTTAGTGTGGCAGGGAAACGCTATCTAGGGTATTCGGATACCGACATCAACGGCCACATCAACAACAGCCACTATGCCGACTATGCCTGTGATGCCCTCCACATGGAGCGCCACGGCAAGGGAAGGTTCATCCGGGAGATCCAGATCTCCTACATCGGCGAGTGCCGGGCGGGGGAAGAGCTGTCCATGGCCACCGCCGTGGAGGGGGATCGCCTCTATGCCCGGGGCGTGGGTGCCGAGGGTGAGGTCCGATTTGAATACGCCATGACCTTGGCAGACGAGGAATCCTAAGATATGAAGCGAAACAAGAGACAGAGAGGGGACGGCCAGCTGCGGCAGCCCGTCCCCATGGATCGCTATTTTCCCACCCCGGAACAGGGTTTGACCCAGGCTCAGGCGGCCCAGCTGGCCGCCGCCGGATGGCATAACCGTGTGGAGGAGACCAACCTGAAATCCACCGGGGAGATCATCCGGGAAAACACCCTGACCTTCTTCAACCTGGTGTTTGTGGTACTGGCGGCGCTGCTGGTGCTGGCGGGCAGCTTCCGGGACATGTTCTTTCTCCTCATCGCTGCCATCAACTCCCTCATCGGTATCGTCCAGCAGCTGCGCTCCAGAGCCACCCTGAGCAAGCTGGCTCTGGTGGCCCAAGCCCGGGTCAAAGTGGTGCGGGGCGGCCAGTTGGGCACCGTGCCCGTGGACCAGCTGGTGCGGGAGGACATTGTGGAGCTGGGGGCCGGAGACCAGATTCCCGCCGACGGCCCGGTGTTAGTGGGCCAGGTGACGGTGAACGAGGCCCTCATCACCGGTGAGGCGGACCCCATCGTGAAAAATCCCGGGGACCCGCTGCTCTCCGGCAGCTTTGTGGTGTCCGGCAAGTGCCGGGCCCGGATGGACCAGGTGGGAGCGGCCAGCTACGCCGCCCGTCTGGCCCATGAGGCTAAGGCGGACCAGGGGGCGGGCAAGTCCGAGATGATGAAGTCTCTGGACCGCCTGATTCGGGTCATCGGCTTCGCCCTCATCCCCCTGGGCATCGCCCTGTTTTGCAACGAATTTCTGGTGCAGGAGCAGAGCTTCTCCACCTCCATCACCTCCATGGTGGCCGCTCTCATCGGCATGATTCCCGAGGGCCTGTACCTCTTGACCAGTGTGGCCCTGGCCGTCTCGGTGATGCGCCTGGCCCAGCGGAAAACCCTGGTCCACCAGATGAGCGCCATTGAGACCCTGGCCCGGGTGGATGTGCTGTGCGTGGATAAGACAGGCACCGTCACCCAGCCGGACATGTCGGTGCAGGAGTTGGTGTGCCTGGACCCCCAGACCTCTCCTCAGCAGGTGGAGGGGGTGCTGGGCGCCTATTACCAGGTGATGGACGCCGACAACGACACCGCCCGTGCCTTGGCTCAGCGGTTCCAGCAGGGGAACGGCTGGCAGGCCCAGCAGGTGGTCCCCTTCACCTCTGCCAACAAGTGGTCGGCGGTGGTGTTCCAGGGCCAGGGCTCCTATGTGATCGGCGCCCCGGAATTCATCCTCAAAAAGAACTACCAGGCCATTGCCAACCGGGTGGAGCCCTACCAGCAGGCGGGGTGCCGGGTGCTGCTGCTGGCCCAGTGCGACACGCCCCCCACCCAGGAGGGCGGCTTGCAGGGGAGAGTGGTCCCCGTGGCCCTGGTGGTGGTGGCCAACCCCATCCGCCCCGAGGCCCCCGACACCTTCCGCTACTTCGCCAAGTACGGGGTGGACGTGAAGGTCATCTCCGGCGACAACCCCCAGACCGTGTCCCGGGTGGCTCAACAGGCAGGCATTGCCGGGGCGGAGCGGTTTGTGGACGCCGCCACCCTCAAGGAGTCGGGAGACTATGACCGGGCTGTGCAGGACTATACCGTCTTTGGCCGGGTGACCCCGGACCAGAAGCGCAAGCTGGTGAAGGCCCTGCAAAAGGCGGGGCACACCGTGGCCATGACCGGCGACGGCGTCAACGACGTGCTGGCCCTGAAGGACGCCGACTGCGGCATCGCCATGGCCTCGGGGGCGGAGGCCGCCTGCCAGGTGGCCGAGCTGGTGCTGCTGGACTCCGACTTCTCCGCCATGCCCCGGGTGGTGGAGGAGGGCCGACGGGTCATCAACAACATCCAGCGGGCGGCTGCCCTCTACCTGGTGAAAAACACCATGTCGGTATTTTTGGCCCTTATTACCCTCATTGCCGGGTTCCCGTACCCCTTTGTCCCCATTCAGCTCACTCTCATCAGCGCCCTGACCATCGGCATTCCCTCCTTTGTGCTGGCCCTGGAGCCCAACCATGAGCTGGTGCGGGGCCGCTTTATGCACAATGTGCTCCGCCGGGCTCTGCCGGGAGGCCTCACCAACATCGTGCTCATTGTGGGCCTGGAGCTGTTCACCTATGCCTTTACCTTCCAGCGGGCCACCTTGTCTACCCTGTCCACCGTCACCATCGGAGCGGTGGGACTGCTGGTGATCTACTATGTGGCCCGGCCCCTGGACAAAAAGCGATGGGCCCTGTTGGGGGCTATGACCGTGGCTATGGTGGTGGCCGTGGTGTGGTTTGGACCCTTCTTCGAGCTCACCGCCCTGGACCTCCAGTCCGCCCTGGTGGTGACGGTGTTCCTGCTGCTCACCCCCTCGGTGATCTATGCCTTTGAGACTGCCTTTGAGTGGGGCAGCCGCATCAAAGGGGAGTGGCTCAAGCGCAGGAAGCAGCGTGCCAAAACCGATCAATAAGAAAAACAGCCTCTGAGTGCACCTCAGAGGCTGTTTTTTAGCCTAAAATTCCCGCCAATTCTTCAAAGCTGTGGGCGATATGGGTGGCCCCGGCCTGGGTCAGCTCTTCCACGCTGCCATAGCCGAAGGTGACGCCGATGGAGTCCAGGCCGTTCTCATGGGCTCCGTGGATGTCGTGGAGGCGGTCGCCCACCATGACGCACATGGCCTTGTCCAGGCCGTTCTCCCCCAGCCGGGCGAATACCTCCCCAATCACCTCGCCCTTTTTGGTGCGGGTGCCGTCCAGGCAGCTGCCCACAATCAAGTCAAAGTAGCCGTCCATGTGGAAGTGCTCCAGAATCTGACGGGCGAACACCTCCGGCTTGGAGGTGGCCAGACATACGGTCTTTCCCGCCCCTTTCAGCTGGGCCAGCAGAGGTTGAGTGCCGGAAAACAATTTGTTTTCAAAAATACCCTTCTGGGAGAAGTATTCCCGGTATTTTTCCACCGCTTTCTGGGCGGTGGGGAGATCAAAGTGGTAGAACTCCATGAAGGAGTCGATGAGGGGCGGGCCGATGAAGGGGGTGAGCCGGTCCGGGTCCTCGTGGATACCGAAAGACGCCAGGGCATAGGCCACCGAGTTGGTGATCCCCTCCTTGGGGTCGGTGAGGGTGCCGTCTAAGTCAAAGAAAATGTGGGTGTACATAAGTAGCTTCCTCTTTTGTATGGGATGGAACTATTATACCGGAAGTGGCGGGCAGGGACAAGACCAAGATGGAATGGTTGAGTTCACCCGGCCCCTGTGCTATCATGGGGAGCAACGACACACAAGGAGGGGAGCCCATGAAGGACCAAAGCCCATGGTTTACCGTGGACCAGGTGGACCCGGATACCTATATCATCAGCGAATACCGCCACTGGGAGGAGACCCACTGTTATTTGCTCAATGGCAGAGACCGCACCCTGCTCATTGACACAGGCCTGGGCATCTGCGACATCTCCCCGGTGGTGGCTGCGCTGGCCCGGGGCCCGGTGACGGCGGTGGCCACCCACATCCACTGGGACCACATCGGCGGGCACCGCTACTACCCGGACTTTTACGCCCATGAAGCGGAGCTGCCCTGGCTCCAGGGGGGCTTTCCCCAGCCCATTGAGCTGATTCGGGGCTATGTGACCGACCGCTGCCAGCTGCCTCAGGGCTACGACGTGAACACCTACGAATTTTTCCAGGGCATCCCCACCCGGGTGCTCCGGGGCGGGGAGACCATCCATCTGGGAGGCCGAGATATCCAGGTGTTCCATACCCCCGGCCATGCCCCGGGCCACATGTGCTTCTGGGAGGCGGAGCGGGGCTACCTGTTCACCGGGGACCTCATTTACCGGGGGTTGCTCACCGCCTGGTTCCCCTCCACTGACCCCCAGGCCTATCTCAAATCCCTGGAGCAGGTGGCCCAGCTGCCCGTGCAGCGGCTCTTTCCCGGCCACCATGACCTGGACCTGCCCCCAGAGCTGCGCTTGGAGATGCGGGACAAGCTGCGGGAGCTGGACGAGGCGGGGGAGCTGCGCCATGGAAGCGGCACCCATACCTATGGGGACTGGGCCATCCAGCTGTGATAGAGAGAGAAGAAAAGATATGATGATTCGAGATTTTCGACCGGGAGACGGCGGGGAAATGGCAGAGCTGTTTTACAACACCGTCCACAGAGTCAACGCCAGAGACTACACCCCCCAGCAGTTGGCGGTGTGGGCCACGGGGAAGATGGACCTGGAGGCTTGGGAGCAGTCTTTTCTGGGCCACTGTGCCCTGGTGGCGGAGGACGAGACGGGCATCCTCGGCTTTGGGGACATCCACCCGGACGGCTATCTGGACCGGCTGTATGTGCGCTGGGATTGCCAGGGCCAGGGGATAGCTCGGGCGCTGTGTGACCGATTGGAGGGGGCGGTGTCAGGGCCTGTGACCACCCACGCCTCCATCACCGCCCGCCCCTTTTTTGAGGCCCGGGGCTACCGGGTGGTGCGTCAGCAGCAGGTGGAGCGGCAGGGGGTAGCCCTGACCAACTTCGTCATGGAGAAGCCGGTGACAGAGATTGGATAATTTAGCACAGTGCTGTGCTTGACTGACGGGGGAAAAACGTGTAGAGTGTTCGAGTATCATCCCAACTCTGGGAACGAGACAAGAGAAAAGAGGAGTTTGGCAACATGCTCTCCCAGCCGGACCTGATGACCGGGTTCATGGTCCTGGTTGTCCTGGTGGGGATGCTGGTGGTGTCCCGGGGTCTGCAAAACGGCGTGGAGAAGATCAACAAGGCCATGATGCTGTGCCTGCTGGCAGTCATGGTAATCTTGGCGGTGCGCTCCCTCACCCTGGAGGGCGGCATGGAGGGCCTGGCCTTCTACCTCATGCCCAACTTCCACAACCTGATGTACGATGCCCAGGGCAACTTCATCCTCTGGGAGGCCATCTACGCCGCCATGGGTCAGGCCTTCTTCACCCTGTCTCTGGGCATCGGCGCTCTGGCCATCTTCGGCAGCTACATCGGCAAGGAGCACACCCTCCCCGGCGAGGCCCTGCGGGTGGGCATCTTGGACACCTTTGTGGCCTTCACCGCTGGTCTCATCATCTTCCCCGCCTGTTCCGCCTTTGATGTGGCTGCCGACAGCGGGGCCAACCTCATCTTCATCACCCTGCCCAACGTGTTCAACTCCATGAGCGGGGGACGGCTGTGGGGCGCTCTGTTCTTCGTGTTCATGTCCTTCGCCGCTCTGTCCACCGTCATTGCCGTGTTTGAGAACATCGTCTGCTTCTACATGGATAAGTGGGGCTGGAGCCGGAAAAAGGCGGTGCTGGTGAATACCGTGCTCATTCTGGTGCTGTCCATGCCCTGCGTGCTGGGCTTCAACCTGTGGAGCGGCTTCCAGCCTCTGGGTGCCGGCACCTCCATCATGGATCTGGAGGACTTCCTCATCAGCGACAACATTCTGCCTCTGGGCTCTCTGGTGTACCTGCTGTTCTGCGTTACCCGCAAGGGCTGGGGCTGGGACAACTTCCTGGCCGAGGCCAACACAGGCTCGGGCCTGCGCTTCCCCCGCAACGTGCGCTTCTATGTGACCTATCTGCTGCCCATTATCATGTTCATCATCTTTGTCATGGGCTATTGGAACCGCTTCTTTGCCTAACCAAAAGGGCCGGGATCTCCCGGCCCTTTTTCTGCGCAAAAATGTTGGTTCGCTAGTGTGCGAAAGTGCTTGAAATTTTGACGGGCCTGGGGTAAAATGAGAGCTACGAGTACACGCCCGAGGCAAGGGTAAAAGGAGCGATACCCATGAGTAAAATTCAGATGAAGACCCCCCTGGTGGAGATGGACGGGGACGAGATGACCCGCATTCTCTGGCAGCAGATCAAAGAGGAGCTGCTGGAGCCGTATATTGACCTGAAAACCGAGTATTACGACCTGGGCCTGCGCCACCGGGAGGAGACCGGGGACCAGGTGACGGTGGACGCCGCCGAGGCCACCAAGAAGTATGGCGTGGCGGTGAAGTGCGCCACCATCACCCCCAACGCCCAGCGGGTGGAGGAGTACAACCTCTCCCAGATGTGGAAGTCCCCCAATGGCACCATTCGTGCCATTCTGGACGGCACCGTGTTCCGTGCCCCCATCATGGTGGAGGGCATCAACCCGGTGGTGAAGAACTGGGAGAAGCCCATTACCATCGCCCGTCACGCCTTCGGTGACGTGTATAAGGCCACCGAAATGCGCCTGACTGGCCCCGGCAAGGCAGAGCTGGTGTTCACCGCCGCCGACGGCACCGAGCAGCGCCAGACCATCCAGGACTTCAAGGGCCCCGGCGTGGTGCAGGGCCAGTTCAACCTGGACCAGTCCATCACGTCCTTTGCACACTCCTGCTTCCAGTACGCCCTGGATGTCAAGCAGGACCTGTGGTTCTCCACCAAGGACACCATCTCCAAGAAGTATGACCACACCTTCAAGGACATCTTCCACGACATCTTTGAGGCGGAGTACAAGGAGAAGTTTGAACAGGCTGGCATCACCTACTTCTACACCCTCATTGACGACGCTGTGGCCCGTGTCATCCGCTCCAAGGGCGGCTTCATCTGGGCCTGTAAGAACTACGACGGCGACGTTATGAGCGACATGGTGTCCACCGCCTTCGGCTCTCTGGCCATGATGACCTCCGTGCTGGTGTCCCCCGAGGGCTACTATGAGTACGAGGCCGCCCACGGCACCGTCACCCAGCACTACTACCGCCACCTGAGAGGGGAGCAGGTGTCCACCAACCCCATGGCCACCATCTTCGCCTGGACGGGCGCTCTGGCCAAGCGGGGCGAGCTGGACAACATCCCCGAGCTCACCGACTTTGCCCACCGCCTGGAGAAGGCCGCCATTGACACCATCGAGTCCGGTGTCATGACTGGCGACCTGGTGGGCCTGTGGGAGGGGAAAGCCCCCGCCCAGAAGGTGACTGGCCTGGAGTTTATGCGGGCCATCGCTGCCAAGCTTTGATATTTATGAAACATGCAGCCCCCGGCCAACTTGGCCGGGGGCTGTTTTACATTGATGTACCATCCTCCAACGAGGAGGCTTTAAAAGCTATATATCCGAAACTAGATTAAATAAAATTAAAATCTAGTGTTGAACAGTAAACTTCTTTGAGCTATCTTAAAACCAAGAGGTGATGAAGATGAACCATATCAAATCTGGTCGTTGTCCTGCCTGTGGAAGCCGCCTTGAGGTGGCCCGTTTGGCTTGCCCGGAGTGCCGGGCGGAGTTCCCTGTGGAAAGCCCCATGTCTGTTTATGACTATCTTTCGGAAGAGCGAGCCGCATTTCTGAAAAGCTTTCTCACCAGTCGAGGAAGTTTGAAGGAGGTACAGTCGGAGTGGGGCATATCCTATCCCACCGCCAAGCGGAAATTGGATGAACTGCTCCAGGCTTTGGGATATGCTGAGGAAGAAAAGGAGGTTTCCGTCATGCCTACTGTAACATTAAAACAGATCAACACAGACAGCACCTGTGCTTCTGATATCATCCGAAACCAGCTCATAGCCTGCGGCGGTATCGCTATGGTACACTCTATCCAAGGAAAGCCCTACAAAATCAAATTGTCCGGGGATGGAACTTCTTTTTATTGTGATAAGCTTCCGCTCTCCCCTCCATATCAGTTGCGGGTCTTTGATATTATTGTGGACCTTTTGATTCAACAAGGCGGACGAGCCAAGAAAGGAAATGGACGCAATTACCGACTGGGTGAAGGAGAGTGCACCGAGGATACGGTGGTGGGCACCATCGGGAAGAACTACGCTCATAAAAACGTGGGTGACTCTGTGTTTGACCCGGTGTTTATTATGGCGGCGGTGTTGGAGTGGGCAGGTATCGCCCACAATGAACGGGGCTATCTGTCCCTGACGGCGGACTACCGCATGAAGCTAGGTAAGTGAGTACCTGCATCAATAGCATGAAAACACAACACCCCCGGCCACTGGCCGGGGGCTGTTTTGATGGGGAAAGTCGCAGGTGCAGTTCATATTAGAATGCGCCTGCTTTTTGTATATTTTTTAAAAAATAAAAAGATTAAATCGAAAAAATGTGAAAATTGTTGACGAGAGCAGCAATGTGTTGTAAATTAAAGGTAATTACTTGAGCGAGAGGAGGGCAAAGCTTGTGTTCCAGAATATTGTGTTCTTTTTCACAGTTTGGCTGGGGGGATTCTTGGTTTTAGTAGGGGGGCTATATTTTATCTCCAGACACAATCTTTGGTTTAAAAAGTATGGACTGACTCTTTTTTTAGGACTGCTCGTTCTAGGGTTCACCATTTATCTGGTGGGGTATTATTTTGGAAATACTCTGGGGGACGGTGGCATACTACATGCTGTGGAAAGTACATTTTTGGCCCTTTTCAGTTCGGGAAGAATTATGGTCATGGAATTGGACCTTGGTGAGACAGGGACCTTGTACACCAACGAGGTTTATCGCACAATATACGGTATTGTAATGTTTGCCGCCATGGTCGTGCTTGCCGCTATGATATTAGCAAATGTGGGCGGAGGTATTATTGGAAGAGTACGATTTATTTTTGTGCGGAGGATGGGAACAAGAAAAAATATATATTTTATTTCCGGGATGAGCGAGGATGTTCTGCAACTTGTGGAAGATATTCATGATAAAGATGGCCATGGGTTGATATTTTTGCTTCATGCCAGAGATGAAGATGAGGTGGGAGGGCAAGAAATCAAAGATTTAGAAAATCGTGCATTTCAATCCGGGGCTACCCGAATTGCCTTTAGTGCCACACGAAGACCATATTTTATTTGCTCTGTTATAGAAAAATGTAGAGGTGAGACCTATCTGGTCTGTATGCAGCAAGAAAAATGGAAAAATGAGGCGATGGTACGCCAGATTTGTGGGGATGCAAGAAGTATTCCTCATAATCGATTTCATATTTATGCTCTTTACGAAAACGCTAAGAGCGAAAGAATTTCAGACGAGCAGGTCTTTGCGGGCTATGATCTTCATTGGCTCCAAGTGGAGGAATTGTCAGCCAGGGGTCTGTTGTTTTTGCCAGAATTTTTGAAGGTGTTTCCAACAGAGAAATGTGTAAATGGCAGGATTAATAGGGATATTCGGTTGGGAATTACAGGGTTTAAAACTGGAACGGATATCCTGTGCAAATATCTGGTCTGTGGGATATCCACTGCTGGAATGCGGGTGCATCTGATGATTTTTGGAGAGAAGGAGAGAACTCAGCGTGAAACTGCTTTCTTTTTTCAATCCAATCCTGCACTTGCTTCCGCAGTAGAAGTGGAGGTGATTGGAATTGAACCGGATACAGAGCAATTTTACAGCTATATGCTGAAAAATGAGAAACCATTAGATGCTTTGTTCTGTATCGGGGGACATGCCGATGAGAATATTGCATGCGCTTTACGAGTATCAGAATTGTGGGAGAAATCTGGGCATAATATCCCCCTGTTTGTACAGGGCGAGAACCTGTTAGAGGACAAGACAGTATTGGAACGAGCAGGGGTGACCGTATTTGGATGCCGTCAGCAGATATTCAGCTATGAGGTGTTTATTGGGGGAAAATTAGATGCGATAGCCAAAAGAGTACACTGGTATTATCATGCTTCGTTTGGCCATAGTGAGGATGCTGATAATCTTTGGAAATGTGCCAGTGTCTACGAAAAGATGTCGAGTAGATTGTTGGCAATTCACATTCCATGGAAGGTCATGTGTGCGGGATATGAGTTGAGAGAGGGGGGGATCAGTGGAGCATTTTGCCAAGCTCTAGATGCTAATCGAACTTTGGAAACGAATCTTGCCATCGGTGAGCATATGAGGTGGCAGGCATGCCTGGTGATGGAGGGGTGGCAGTGCGCATTGCCGGAAGAGTTAGAGAAGGGACAGAATAAAGACACGATACGGAGACGACACGCCTGCCTGGTACCTTGGGGAGAATTACAAGAGGTGAGTGCCTTATATGGCAAAAATTATCAAGAGTTGGACCGTCAACTGATACGTGCATTGGAATATATTGTATGTGCTGCGGGGTATTCGCTGCAAAGGAGGGAGATATATGAGATCAATTGATCCAAGAGATTACTACCATCCCAATGATCGTAAGGCGTTGCAGGAGCTGCAACAGATTCCAGGGTTCTCAATTGCACTGAAAGCCTTTATGAAGATGTTTAGTGAAAATATGATTCAGGGAGTGAACATGTCAAATAAAGTTCGCATCACTGAAAATCAACTGCCAGAACTGTACCGTCTCTTACCACCTATCTGCGAGGTGTTAGGAATCGATGAACCGGAATTTTATCTTGAGTTAAACCCCGTGGCGAACGCCTACACCGTGGGCGACAGTATCATTTCTATCACTGTTACATCTGGGCTCATCGAATTGATGAACGAGAAACAGCTTACAGCTGTGCTGGCCCATGAATGTGGACATATTGCATGTAGACATGTTCTTTACCACACAATGGGCAATATGATTTTAAGTGTGGGAGGAGGTATACTGGGAGGTAATCTAGTTTCTGCGGGGCTGCAGCTAGCATTTTTCCACTGGCAAAGATGCAGTGAGCTGAGCTGCGACCGTGCAGCGGCTATTTGCGTGGACGGCTATGAGACTGTGGCGGAGGTTATGGCGCTTCTGGCATCGGGAAGCGCCGAACTAGCGAAGAAAATTGACATGGAACTGTACATGAAACAGGCAGGAGAGTACAGGGAATTCATGAACGGGTCTGGCTGGAATAAG
Source organism: uncultured Oscillospiraceae bacterium (assembly GCA_944385445.1). Taxonomy (GTDB): domain Bacteria; phylum Bacillota; class Clostridia; order Oscillospirales; family Oscillospiraceae; genus Enterenecus. Next base: position 100,991 of record CALWXF010000003.1, on the reverse strand, counting down.
CTCCTACAATACTATGCGGTGATGAATCAGAATCATCCGTTTCTCTCGGTTCGTGCATTGGAAATCAGAGAATGGTGTGAATCTAGTTCGTTTAAGAAAATCATGGACTATAAATATGAGAGGCAGGAAGTTTCAGAAGACCAGAACAGAGGATGCCCTGGATGTGGTAGAGGAATAGAAAAGGACTGGAAATTCTGTAGACATTGCGGACATAAATTGTGATAGGAGGATAATATGAAGCTGTTTGATGAAAAAACCGGGTATCTGCGGTTGGATGAACTGGTGGAAGAGAGGGCATCTTTTCGGAAAGCAATGGAGGATGGAAAGGTTACCAGTGAGGAAATGAAGGAACAGGCAGAACTGGTCATTGCGTATCTGAAAAAGATTGAAGCCCAGCTGGCAGAGAAGGATCAGGAACTACTGTCTGATACACTGTGTGAGTTGGCGGTTTTGTATGTCATGAATGCATTCAGAGAAGAGTGAGGAGGATATTTAATGGGAACATTCAGCACGACTAAGTTTGTAAAAACGAATCTTGTTGACTTTTCGAAAGTTGTGGAGCGCGTGGGAGAGCGCCTGACCCAGGAGGGGTATACATTTACCCAGGGAGATGGTGCTTTGAGCGATTATTTCAGCCTGTCCAAAGGTGGAATTTTTAAAACAGTGCTGGGGATGAAAACTGCGTTGAATGTTGAACTGACCAGACTGCAAGGTGGGGTCAGTATCTCTGCAAAAATTGGTGTGTTTGGGCAACAGGCAATTCCAACTATGATTACGCTGTTTGTGGCATGGCCGGTGGTATTGACCCAGATAGGCGGTATGATTCAGCAGTCACAGTTGGACGACAAGGTAATTGGCATGTTAGAAGAAGAAATCCGCAGTGAAGAAAGTGAGAGGTTTGCAGAGAAAAAAGACACGACAGCACAGGGAGAAACAAATTTTTGTACAGCCTGCGGACAAAGAGTACCTACCAATGCTCGATTTTGCAGTTTTTGCGGAAGTGCCCTGCAGTAACAGGGAAGATAGAACGGGAGCTGAGAAATATGACGGCAGATGACTTGGAACTGATTGCAGAGGACGTTCATAATTCTTGGATGATAGAACGAGAACTCCAGGGGTGGAAGTACGGAGAGCAATACAGTCTGGAACAAAAACTACATCCCTCTATGATCCCATACTGTGAGCTGTCGGAGAAGGAAAAGCAACTGGACCGCTCCACGGCCAAGCAAGTGATACGTTCTTTGATGCGCTTGGGGTACCGAATTGAAAAATAGAGGAAGAGGTGGAATCATGTCCGGGACGATGGAGAGAGAATATCGGTATGATGCGTTTATTTCATACCGACATCTGCCTTTGGACATGGAGGTTGCAGTAAAATTACAGAATTTATTGGAGACCTACCGTGTACCAAAAAATCTGGAAAATATAAGACAGAAGAAAATCAATCGTGTGTTTCGAGACCAAAGCGAGTTGCCTACCAGTGGAGATTTAGGAGGAGATATCCGTGAGGCACTGCTCAATTCACGCTATCTGATCGTGGTATGTTCAGAGGAAACAAAAAACTCCCTGTGGTGTATGGAGGAAATTCGCATCTTTAAACAGGCCCATCAGGGGCATACGGACCGTATCTTGACATTACTAATCTCTGGTGATCCTGCAGAGGTATTCCCTGACGAACTCCGGTGGGAGATAAAACGTGGGGTAGAAGATGGTATGGATGGGACCGTCGCAGCGCAGGAGGACCAGTACAATGAAGAGATAAAGGTGCAGGTTGAGCCCTTGGGGGCCGATGTGCGGGGCAAGAATCGGTCTGAGACTCTCAAAAAGTTGAGAGTGGAGTTTTTGCGCATTGCGTCCCCCTTGTTGGGGTGCAGCTTTGATGAGCTATATCAACGGCACCAAAGGCGAAAACGTCGGAGAGTAGCAACTTTGGCTGGTACGGTCGGGGGAGCGCTAGCAGTAGTACTGCTTATTGTATCGGTATTTGCATATCGCACATGGGTATCAGAGAAGAATTACCGAGGTATGTTGGCAGAGGAGTATATCGGAACGGCCAGTGCATATACACTGGATGGGAATATTCAGCACGCACTTCTCTACTATACCCAGGCGTTATCCATTGAGCCCACATCCTCCACGGCGGCCACTGGGGCAGCACTTTTGCTTCAAGATTACCTTTGGCCTGTGAAAGTTGGGGAAGTGGAGGGCATTTTGCAGGAAGTCCAAATATTACCATCGTCTGCACAGGCTGGTGATGCAGCTACAGGAATGTATCTGGTATACCGTGAAGAACATTACCAGGTAGTAGATAAAGACTTGAACCTGGTGAGAGATGTGGATTCCAGCTACGGAAGCTTTCACTCTGACCATGGCAAAGGCTTATGGACGTTTCTCTCAGAGAATACCATCACATTCTATCATGCAGTGACCGGAAAAGCGTATCAGATGGAGATACCAACAGAGTACAGTTTGGGGTGTACACCAGAGGAGTTTGACCTGAGTTTTTATGATCCATCTGCGGTGATGATTGCAGAAGACTGCGGGGTGGTGGCATACGGTGGCCTTATCCACACGGTAGAACTTTTAGAAGATGGAAGTGTAAGAGAAATCGCAAGGGCCGACATGGCGGATGCGGTGTCGGAAGAGGAGAAAGGAGCATATATTCCGCTGCATACACGGTGCTGGTGCTCTGAGGATGGCTCTGTGCTTGTTGTGAATGCTGGGTTTTATTCTGCAGTGTATGATACAAAAAATCTTATGCTGAGGGCGGTCGTTGAGGAACGCTTCTATGGACTGATGGATGCTGAAGTGAGTAAAGATGGAGAGTACTTTCTCTTAGCCTATGGAAATATGTATGATATCGACTTGCGTAACCCGGGAAGTTATTTTTCTGTCTATGACATGGGTGGAAACCAGATGTTTATCTCTCCTGAGCGTCCGAGGGAAGTGATTCGGGGAGCCCATTTCCATCCAAAGGATAGTTCCCAAGTTGTGGTATGGGACAGAGAGAATGTACGGTGTTGGAACTGGAAAACAGGAGAACAATTCATAGCGCCTGTGTGTGCTCCTGGTGTATCAGCTGTGGAATTTCGTGAGGATGATCACCTTTTGGTAGATTTGGGAGATGGAACGGTGATGGAGTATGCCTTGATGCAACTTCCACAGAAAGAAGCTGATGATGGGAGCGATATCCATCAGGGGGACTCAGAACAGAAGCCTAGTGAAGTGGAAGGAGACCTAACAACTCCCATAATATGGGAGAATGGTCTTACATTGAATTTGCAGTGGGGAGCATTGACGATGGTGGATGAAACAGGAGAAATCGTTGAGACTGTGCAGCGAACACCTGTTTCTAGGATGCTGTGGTCTCCAGAGCGTAGCAGCGTATATCTATACGATACCCATACACCGATCCTGGCCGTAGTCAAGGTGGATATGGAGAAGCGATCATTTGGAGAACTGGTGCAAATGGACCACCGGGGCGTTTCAGTTGCTTCCATATGGGCGGAAGAGAACCTGACTGTGATAGAAAACAGTGAGGGTGGGTTACTTGTCTATGACCAATCGGATACACTGATACGCGTCATTATGCCGCAGCACACGGGCAATACTGAAATTGTGTGCACAGATGGTGAAACGTACATTGCTGTTGGTATCAATGAAGTGCGGTCTGGACCAGGCCAAGGCTATACAGAGAGATGTAGTGTGGAACTGTATGACTTGGTAAGCGGTGTGTTGATTGCTTCTTTTGAAGAAAATCAACCTATAGATGACCTGAGATTTGATGAACATGGAATGTTGTCTTGGATATGCGGCGATGATGTAGGTACGAGACAGATTCAACTGCCGGAAGCAGATGCCGAGACACTTGACTTTCTCCGTAAAATGTGTTGCTGTGTTCTGGAAAACGGGAATAATATTAGTTACCAGGAGCCTGTAAGTTTGGGAACGTCCATGGGAAATTGGAGCTCCATGCTTGGAGAGTGGACGATGATGGAGACAGAGGCCGATCCCTGTGATGATGAAGAAAAGCCAGAAGGGACCAGCGAGTCGGTACTGTCATTTGTGGATCGTGCCAACGCATTGATTCTATCGGACGATTTTGGAGAAGAGGCGTGGTTTGATCGGTGCAATCAGTTGTGGCAAGAGATGCTGGATGGTGAGCAGCAATTCACTGTACTGGAGATGGACAGTTTCTATTCCAATTGTCTAACCGCTGCAGCGGGAAAAATGGAAGGGCATTTACAGTTTGGGTTCGAGGCATATATTACTCTTCTGAAGCAGTATGTGGCGAATATAGGCGAGGATGAGACCATCTATACAGACTACAGCAGAAATTTTCTGTGTACTCTGGACCGGACAAAGCAGTGGGATGAGGCTATCATCAATACCTACCGTGTGTTAGCGGCGGAGGCGCTCCAGCACATCGACTTTACAGGAATTGATCAGATGGATGACTTAGAGGCCCTGAATACACTATTGAAGTATCAGGCATGCCTGTATGGGTTTGTAATGGCGGATTTTCTGGAATCGGGAGGTTCCACATACCTGGATCAACTGCTTTCATTAGGGCAATATGGAGGCATGGAACTATCGTGCGCAGAAATTATAATCGTTCAAAGCATGATGGAGGGCGATGTGGCTGGAGCTGTGGCGTGTGCCAATGAATCAATAGAATCAATGGAGCAAATTGGTGCAGATGAAGCGCTAATGGAGGAAATGGTAAATACATGGCTGTCATCGGCAAGTGCATTTGCTTGGCGTGGTATGATTGAAGATTCAGCACTAGATGAATTTTTGAGCACATTGGATGTTGCATGTGGCATTGAAGTTTCCGCAGTTTCCACCCAGGCTCAGGAGGCGGGACTTCGGGTAGGGGACTTAATTACCGGCTGTGAGGGGAAACGAATTGCCAGTGTGGCCCACTATTCCCGCCTTAGAGAAGAAAGTCAGGGGGAACGAATCAGTGTGCTTAGAAATGGTACAACAATAGAGGTGTCTCTGCCAAAAAGTAACGTGATTTATGGAAGTATGTCCGTTCAAAAGGTGAGTAGCACAGAGTAAGGATTAGATATTATATGAAAAACTGCGTGCAGTCATTCAGCTGCACGCAGTTTTCATCTTTATTGGAATGTGGGGCTCAACTCCACCTTACCCTCCACGCACTTCACGTCCAGAGCCACAATGGGCTGGTCGTAGTGGTCGATGAGCAGGGTGGCGATGGCGTCCTCCAAGTCCTTCTGGATCTGGCGGCGCAGGTTGCGGGCGCCGTAGACGGGGGAGAAGGAGGTGTCCACCAGGTAGTCCAGCACGCTCTGGTCATAGGTGAAGGTGATGCCCTTGTTGCGCAGCACCTGGCTGAGCTCGCCCAGCATGATCTTGGCGATCTCCTGGAAGTTCTCCTGAGAGAGCTGGTTGAAGCAGATGATCTCGTCCACCCGGTTGATGAACTCAGGGCGCAGGAAGGACTCCAGACCCTTCATGGCCTTGTCCTTGGCCAACTGGGTGGGGGAGCGGTCAAAGCCCAGAGAGCCGCCCTTGACGTTGCTTCCGGCGTTGGAGGTCATGACGATGACGGTGTTCTCAAAGTTGACCACCTTGCCGTGGGCGTCGGAGATGTGGCCGTCGTCCAGGATTTGCAGCAGCACGTTGAGTACGTCGGGGTGGGCCTTCTCGATCTCGTCAAAGAGGATGACCGAATAGGGCTTACGGCGGATCTTCTCGGTGAGCTGTCCGGCGTCGTCATAGCCCACATAGCCCGGGGGAGAGCCAATGATGCGGCTCACGGCATGCTTTTCCATAAACTCGGACATGTCCAGGCGGATGAGGGACTCGGGGGAGTCGAACAGGTCGGCGGCCAGCTGTTTCACCAGCTCGGTCTTACCCACACCCGTGGAGCCCACAAAGATGAAGGACACAGGCTTACGCTTGGCGGAGATGCCCACACGGCCCCGGCGGATGGCCCGGGCCACGGCGGACACCGCCTCATCCTGGCCCACAATGTGGGTCTTCAGGCGGTCCTCCAGATGGGCCAGACGCTCAAACTCCTGCTCCTGAATCTGGCTGGCGGGGATTTTAGTCCACAGCTCCACCACACGGGCCAGATGGGACACGGTGAGCATGGGGTCGCCTTTGGCCTTCAGCTCCTCCAGTTGGGCATTCAGCTGGGCCTGGCGGCTCTTGAGCTCGGCCAGACGGCGGTAGGCCTGCTGGTTGCACTCCTCCTGGAGCTGCTCCTTCTGGGCGCTTACCTGGGACAGCTTGGTCTCCAGGTCCTGGAGCTGGCCCCGGCGCTCCTCCTGGCGGGTCTGGAAGGCGGGGTCCTCCCGGTTGGGGGCCTCGTTGTCGTCCCGGCTGATGGCCATTTCCAGGCTGTCCCGCTGCCGCTGGAGCTTCTGCTCCTGCTGCTGCAGGTCGTGAATCTGGGGATTGTCGGCTCCGGTGGCGGCCAGCACCACGTCCACCTCTTTGGCGTAGTCGGCCAGCTCCTTCTCGATCTCCGCCATACGGGCCAAATCCTTATTGTGGAGGTTGACCTCCGAGGCGGCCTCGTCGATGAGGTCGATGGCCTTGTCGGGGAGGTAGCGGTCGGTGATGTACCGCTCACTCATGGACACGGCCAGGCGGCAGATGTCCGGGGTGATGACCACATGGTGATAGCCCTCATAGTAGGGGGCGATGCCCTGGAGGATTTGGGTGGCCTCCTCCATGGAGGGCTCCTCCACCATCACAGGCTGGAAGCGGCGCTCCAGAGCGGTGTCCTTTTCAATATACTTGCGGTACTCGGTGAGAGTGGTGGCGCCGATGACCTGAATCTCACCCCGGGACAGGGCGGGCTTGAGGATGTTGGCGGCGTTCATGGAGCCCTCGGCGTCGCCGGCGCCCACGATGGAGTGCACTTCGTCAATGACCAGGATGATGTTGCCCAGCTTGCGGATCTCCTCAATGAGGCCCTTCATCCGGCTCTCAAACTGGCCCCGGAACTGGGTGCCCGCCACCAGAGCGGTGAGGTCCAACAGGTACACCTCTTTGTCCAGCAGTTTATAGGGCACCTGGCGGTCCTGGATTTTCTGGGCCAGGCCCTCGGCGATGGCAGTCTTGCCCACGCCGGGCTCGCCGATGAGACAGGGGTTGTTCTTTTGGCGGCGGTTGAGAATCTGGATGGTGCGCTGGATCTCGTTATCCCGGCCCACGATGCGGTCCAGCTTGCCCTCCTGGGCTTTGCGGGTCAGGGAGATGCAGTAGTTTTCCAGGAACTTGCGCTTGGGAGGCTTGGGCGGGCCGGAGGGCTTTTCCTCCTTGCCGCCCCGGGGGCCGGGGCCCTCCTGGGGGGGCTGGGAGCCGAAGAGCTTGCTCAGGAAGGGGAAGGTGGCGGTGCGCCCCTCGTCCTCCTCCTCGTCCGGGTTCTCCGGGCGGTCCTGGGCCAGCTGCTCCAGACCCTCGACGCCGCCGAAGGCGGACATCATCTCGTGGGAGAGGGAGTCCAGGTCCTCGTCGGAGATGCCCATTTTCTGCATCATGTCGTCCACAGGCTTGAGGCCCAGTTCCCGGGCGCATTTCAGGCAGAGACCTTCGTTTTTGGTCTCGCCGTTTTCAATTTTGGTGATGAAGATCACTGCCACGTTCTTATGGCAGCGAGTACAAAGTGTCGGCTGCATGGTTAAACTCCTTTCGGAAGGTATCCTTTTTGGGGTACCCTACCAGAAGAATGTGAACTAGGCATGAAGAATCTGAAATTTTCCTGAAAATCACAGGAGAAGCCGATCCAACAGGGCGCCCAGTCCCTTGGGGGTGAACAGGGAGAGGACCGGGGTGGTGGGGTTGGCGGGGACGATCTCCGCCAGCTGACCCAGCCACACCATCACAAAGATGACCAGCACTGCCTTCAAAAGCCCCGCCAACAGTCCGCCCACGGTGTTCACCGTGGCCAGGATGGGCAGGTGGAAGGCCAGGTCGAGAATGTGGCTGGCCAAAAACCAGATCAGGAGAATGAGCAGGAAGGACAGGGCGAACAGAGTGGCCTTTGCCACCAGGTTGGCCAGATAGTCCGCCAGCGCACTGGCTACTGAGGTTCCGCCCTCACTGGGGATGGACGCTTCGTTCTTGGCCTGGTCCAGGAAGTAGGAGAAGCCGGCGAACAGGCCCTGTTCCTTCATGGACTCCAGCAGCTGGTCCAGGGTGTACTCGGGTTCCTCCTTCTCGGGCATGTTGCCGGGAATGCTGAGGCCGGGGTCGCCGGAGTCGGTCTCCTCTCCCTGGGGCTCAGCCCCACGGATGGTCTGGTAGATGGCTGGCTCCATGATATGAGCCACAGGGCCGTGGAACTGGGTGGAGATGAACTGTGCCCCGAAAAAGGCCACAAACAGGCCCAGCAGTCCACACAGGGTGAGGATGAGGCCCTTTTTGGCGCCACGCCAGGCGAAGAACGCCAAGATAACGACAATGGCGGCATCGAAAATATAAGCGGTCATGGAATCCTCCTTAACTATACGCCCTCAGGGGCAATCTCATTCATTTAAGGCACATAGAAGCTGGCGCTGTCTGCGGAGATGAGAACAGCGGAGCCGTCCTCCATGAGCAGCACCTCACGGGCGCCCTGGGTGCTGTCCAGGGTGGCGTACAGCTCCAGGTTACGGGTGTAGATGTTCAGCTGCTTGCCCGTGAGCACGGCGATGTACCGCCCGGCAGCGGACAGGGAGAGCACCTGCTGGTCGATCTCCAGGGTCTTGTGGGAGCCATCGGAGGAGACCACCCACAGCTCACCCTGGCTGCCCGCCCGGTACTTGGCCAGCAGGGCCACGGCGAAGCCGTCCCCGGCCATGGAGTACCGCTTGAGGTGCATGTCGTGCCAGTCCACCACGGCGTTGTTGCCCTTGTGGTCGGTGAGGGTCAGGTTCTGGTCGGAGATGGACCAGACCTGGGAGGCGGTGTGGCGGGTTTCCAGCACCACCGAGGAGCCCAGATCGCTGGTGAGGTTGGGCTCAAAGTCCCCCGAGTCCCCGGTGTCCAGGGTGTACAGGGAGATGGTGGAGTTAAACACGCCGTCCTTTTGACCCACGTTGAGGATGGACAGGGTCTGTCCGTCGTCGGACAGAGCGGCGTCCATGACATAGGCAGAGGAGAGGTTGACGCTCATCATGGGCTCATAGTCGGTGCTGTACACCGTCACGGAACCCTTATAGCCGCTGGTCTGGCTGACCACAGTGAGCTGTCCGTTTTGGTTGAGGTGGGCCGACAGGATGGAGTCCAGGTCGGTGGCCGACCAGATCACCTCCCGCTGGCCCAGCACATACAGGGAGGAGCCCCCGGCGTCATACACCACGGCCAGGGAGCCGTTGGTGTCCACCACGGGGTTTTCCATGGTGACCGACAGGTCCACATACTGGGTGCCGCTGCCGGAGAACAGGGAGATGGAGGTGGTGGAGCACACCAGCAGGTCTCCGTCCAGCACGGCGAAGGTGTCGTCCAGGCTGCCGTCGTGGGGGAAGGAGTCGGCCTGGCCGCTGTCGTTGAGCACCAGGGAGCGGTAGTGGAGCCAACGCTTGAAGTTGTCCAGGGACAGTCGATCCCGGAACACCACCACGGCCACGGCCCCCAGGACCACCAGGACGGCCAGGAGAAAGAGCAGGACCCGCACCAAAAACTTGGGCTTTTTGGGCTGGGTGTTGGATGGATTATTCTTTGTGTCTTCCATAATCATATACCTCAAAAGGCGGCGGCGCACACAGGCGCCGGAGTATCGTCACAGTACGTCCACGTCATACCACAGGTTGGTCATATACAGCCCGTCCGGCGGAGCGGTGGGCCCGGCCAAGGTGCGGTTGCGGGAGGAGAGAATGTCCGGGATATCCTCGGGGGCCAGCTTGCCCTCGGCGGCATAGATGCAGGTGCCCACCATGGCCCGGACCATGTTGTACAAAAAGCCGTCAGCGCACACCCGACAGTCGATGATCTGTCCCTTGCGCTCAATGTCGAAGTAGTGGACGGTGCGCACGGTGGTGCGGGTCTCGGTGCCCACCGAGCGCACGGCGGCAAAGTCGTGGGTGCCCACAAACTGGGCGGCAGCCGCCGCCATGATGGACTCGTCCAGATGGCGGGGGTAGAACCACACCCGGTTGACGTAGAAGGGGTCCCGGATGCGGGAGTTGTAGATGCGGTAGGTGTATTCTTTTTTCAGACAGGAGCCGATGGCGTTGAAGTCATCGGGCACTAAGGTGGCCTTGGACACCACAATGTCGTCGGGCAGGCGGGTATTCACCGCCAGGGGCAGCCGCTCCAGGGGGATGGCGGAGGTGGTGCGAAAATTGGCCACATAGGTGCGGGCGTGGACCCCGGCGTCGGTGCGGCCCGCCCCGGTGACTTTCACCGGGTGGTTGACCACAAAGGACAGGGCCTTTTCCAGGGTCTCCGCCACGGAAACGGCGTTTTTCTGCACCTGCCAGCCGTGGTAGGCGGTGCCGGTGTAGCTCAGGCGCAGGGCAATGTTACGGGATTGCATAGGAACACCTCATAGATAAAATGGGGGGCGCTCACAGACCCATGTGGGCCAGCAGGCCCACCGCCACCGCAACCACCACCAGGCCCAGGAGAAACAGCCAATCAGAGGGACGCAGGCGGAGCTCCCGCATCCGGGTGCGGCCTGTCCCGCCGCAGTAGCAGCGGCACTCCATGGCGGTGGCCAGCTCGTCCGCCCGACGAAAGGCGGAGATGAACAGGGGCACCAGCAGGGGAATGAGGGCCTTGGCCTTGCGGATGAGGCCGCCGGAGTCGAAGTCGGCGCCTCGGGCCCGCTGGGCGGACATGATCTTGTCCGTCTCCTCAATAAGGGTGGGGATGAAGCGCAGGGCGATGGACATGATCATGGCCAGCTCGTGCACCGGCACCTTCACCTTTTTCAGGGGGGAGAGCAGGCTCTCCAGACCGTCGGTGAGGGCCAGGGGGGAGGTGGTGTAGGTGAGCAGGAAGGTGGCACAGATGAGCATGAGAATGCGTACCACCATGAAAAAGGCGTGTAAAATGCCCTCATAGGTGATGGTGAAAATCCAGAAGGACACCAGAGGGGTGCCGGGGGTGTAGAACATGTTCAAGACAGCGGTGAAAATCAGCAGGAAAATCACCGGCTTCATGCCCCCCAGCAGACTTTTGGCCCGGATGTGGGCTACGGCGCAGCCCCACACCAGCAGGGCCAGCATCATGCCGTAGGTGACAAACCAGTTGGCCAGAAACAGGGCCACCAAGTACACCAGGAGCCCCGCCAGCTTGATGCGGGGGTCTACCCGGTGGAGAAAGGAGTTGCCGGGGAAGAATTGCCCCAGGGTAATGTCCTTCAGGTTCATACCTGCGCCCCCTTTCGGGCCAGCAGGATGGCGTCCCGAGCCTGTTCCACGGTGTACACTGAGGCGGGGACCTGGTAGCCCATGTCCCGCAGCCGGGAAAACACCCGGGTCATCTCGGGCACGCCCAGGCCCATCCGCTCCAGCTCAGAGCCGTGGGAGAACACCTCTTGGGGGGTACCGGAGTAGGGAATGGTGCCGTCCCGGAACACCACCAGCCGCTGGGCCTCCCGGGCCACCTCGTTCATGGAGTGGGACACCAGAATGATGGCGGCCTTTTTCTCCCGGTGGTAGGCCCGGATGTTGCCCAGGATCTGAGCGGCTCCGGCGGGGTCCAGCCCGGCGGTGGGCTCGTCCAGAATGAGCACCTTGGGCTCCATGGCGATGACCCCCGCAATGGCCACCCGGCGCTTTTGACCGCCGGACAGGTCAAAGGGGGATTTCTCCAGGGTGTGGTCGGACAGGCCCACAAAGTGGGCGGCCTGGCGCACTCGCCGGTCCACCTCGGCCTGGTCCAGCCCCATGTTGGTGGGGCCGAAGGCAATGTCCCGGTATACCGTCTCCTCAAAGAGCTGGTACTCGGGGTACTGGAACACCAGGCCCACCTGGAAGCGCACCTGACGGGTGCGCTCCTTGGAGCCCCAGATGTCCTCCCCCTCAAAGAGCACCTGCCCCGAGGTGGGGCGGAGAAGGCCGTTGAGGTGCTGCATCAGGGTGGATTTGCCCGAGCCGGTGCGGCCAATGACCGCCAGATATTCCCCGGGGGCCACCGTCAGGTCCACGTTTTCCAGGGCTACGTGCTCAAAGGGGGTGCCTTGACTATAGATATGGGTGAGTTGTCTGAGTTCAATGATAGGCGTCATAGATACGGGCCTCTCTTATCGGGGTAGAATGTGGGCCAGCGCCTGGGCGCAGTCCTCCGGGGTGAGGACGTCCAGGGGCACGTCCAGCCCGGCCTGGCGCAGCTCATACAGCAGCGCCACCGAGTCCGGCACCTCCAGCCCCAGGCGGCGCAGCCCCACCACGTCCTGAAAGACCTGGGCGGGAGGGCCGTCCTTGACCACATGGCCGTTGTCCATGACCACCAGCCGTTGGGCCCGGGCCGCCTCGTCCATGTGGTGGGTGATGAGCACCACCGTCATCCCCAGCTCCCGCTGGAGACGGCACACGGTGTCCAGCACTTCCCGGCGTCCCACCGGGTCCAGCATGGCGGTGGGTTCGTCCAGCACGATGCACCGGGGGCGCATGGCCAACACCCCGGCGATGGCCACCCGCTGCTTCTGGCCGCCGGAGAGCAGATGGGGGGCGTGGCGGGCATAGTCCGTCATGCCCACCGCCTCCAGGGCCTCGTCCACCCGGCGGCGAATCTCCGCCGAGGGCACACCCAGGTTCTCCGGGGCGAAGGCCACGTCCTCCTCCACCACGCTGGCCACGATCTGGTTGTCCGGGTTTTGGAACACCATGCCCACGGTGCGCCGGATGTCCAGCAGCTTGTCCTCGTCGGTGGTGTCCATGCCGTCCACATATACCTTGCCCGAAGTGGGCAGAAGGATGGCGTTGAGGTGCTTGGCGAAGGTGGACTTGCCCGAGCCGTTGTGGCCCAGAATGGCCACGAAGGAGCCCGCCTCAATGTCCAGATTGACGTGGTCCAGAACCGTGGGGGCTACCCCCTCGGCGGTGGTGTAGCGAAAGGTCAGGTCTCTGGCCTGGAGGATGGGATTAGCCATGGTAGACATGCTCCACGGAAGAGGCCACCCAGCGCCCAGTGGCGCCGCAGGGGAGGGCCAGCCCGGTCTGGGTCACCGGCAGGCCCAGCTCGTCGGACACGGTGCGCCCGCCGAACTTGCCGCCGATGACGGTCTGCAAAATATAGGTCAGCACCGACGGGGCCAGGCCCGTGGTGTAGGAGTTGAGAATCACAAAGAGGGGGTCATCGCTGAGGACGTTGGACACCAGCTCCACAAAGGGGTACAGGTTCTCCTCCAGCTTCCACACCTCACCGGAGGGGCCCCTGCCATAGGAGGGGGGGTCCATGATGATGGCGTCATAGCGGCGGCCCCGGCGGATCTCCCGCTCCACAAACTTGGCGCAGTCGTCAATGATCCAGCGGATGGGCTTGTCCTCCAGACCCGAGGACTTGGCGTTCTCCCGGGCCCACTGCACCATGCCCCGGGCGGCGTCCACATGGCACACGCTGGCCCCGGCAGCGGCGCAGGCCACCGTGGCCCCGCCGGTGTAGGCAAATAGGTTCAGCACCGAAATGGGGCGGCCTGCCCGGCGGATGAGGTCCTGGGCAAAGTCCCAGTTGGCCGCCTGCTCGGGGAACACGCCGGTATGTTTAAAGTTCATCAGGCCCACGTTCAGTGTTAGTTCTTTATAGTGAATCTGCCACCGCTCGGGCACCTGCTTGGAGGCCCACTGGCCGCCGCCGGTGTGGGAGCGGGCATAGCGGGCGTGGGCCGTCTTCCAGCCCTTGTTCTGGCGGGGGGTATTCCAAATGGCCTGGGGGTCCGGGCGCACCAGCAGGTGAGAGCCCCAACGCTCCAGCTTTTCTCCACGGCCGCAGTCCAGCAGCTCATAATCTTTCCAATTTTTGGCCAACCACATGAGCACATTCTCCTCATTATATAATCAACGTATTATACTACACAGGTGGGAATTAGTCAAACCCGTGAAGGACGAAAAAGCACCCCACGGAAGGGGAAAACTTCCGTGGGGTGAGGGGATTAAACTTCGATGGGGTACTTGCCGGTAAAGCACCCATCGCAGAAGCCGCAGTCGGCCTGGGGGGCGATCTGATGCAGGGCCTCCAGAGACAAGAAGTGGAGGGAATCGGCCCCAATCATCTCCCGCATCTCCTCCTGGGTGTAATTGCAGGCGATGAGGGCGTCCCGGTCGGGGATGTCGGTGCCGAAGTAGCAGGGGGCAATGAAGGGCGGGGCGGAGGAGTACATGTGTACTTCCGTGGCCCCTGCCTCCCGCAGCAGGGAGACGATCTGCTTGGAGGTGGTGCCCCGGACGATGGAGTCGTCCACCATCACCACCCGCTTGCCCGCCACACAGCTGGCCAGAGCCCCCAGCTTGATGCGCACCGCCTGCTCCCGGCTCTCCTGGCCGGGGGTGATGAAGGTGCGGCCAATGTAGCGGTTTTTCACCAGGCCCACCCCGTAGGGAATGCCGGACTCCTCGGCAAAGCCCATGGCGGCGTCCAGGCCGGAGTCGGGCACGCCGATGACCACGTCTGCCTCCACAGGGAACTCCCGGGCCAGCAGCCGCCCGGCGTTGCGCCGGGCCAGGTGCACCGACTGGCCGCACAGCACCGAGTCGGGGCGGGCGAAGTAGATATACTCGAAGATGCACATGTGGCTGGAGGCGTTCTGGCAGTTCTCCCGGATGGAGCGCACCTGGGTGCCCTCCACCACCACGATCTCGCCGGGGTCCAGCTCCCGCTCGAACTCTGCCCCCACGGCGTGGAGGGCGCAGCTCTCCGAGGCGAAAATCACCGCATCCCCCCGGCGGCCCATGCACAGGGGGCGGAAGCCCCAGGGGTCCCGGACGGCGATGAGCTTCTGGGGGGACATGACCAGCAGGGAGAAGGCGCCCCGCAGGCCCTTCACCGCCCGGCACACCGCCTCCTCGGCGGAGGCGCAGCGCAGCCGCTCCTGGGCGATGGCGTAGGCGATGAGCTCGGAGTCGGTGGTGGTCTGGAAGATGGCACCCCGGTACTCAAAGAAGGTGCGCAGTTCCGCCGTGTTCACCAGGTTGCCGTTGTGGGCTACTGCCAAGGTGCCCTTGACGTATTTCAGGGTCAGGGGCTGGGCGTTTTCCCGCTGTCCGCCGCCGGTGGTGGCGTAGCGCACATGCCCCACCGCCATGGTGCCATTGAGACGGTCCAGAATGTCGGGGCGGAACACGTCTCCCACCAGGCCCACATCCTTGTGGAAGGAGAGCACCCGCTGGTTGATGGTGGCAATGCCACAGGCCTCCTGGCCCCGGTGCTGGAGGGCGTACAGGCCGTAATAGGTGGTGCGGGCACAGTCCCCGTGGGGGTCGCTGATGCCGAACAATCCGCATTCCTCGTGCATGGACATGATGATTCCTCCCCAAAAATCAAACGGGCGCTGTGACCACAATGGCCACAGCGCCCTTGCTGTCGTCATGCGTCCATTATAGCGGAGCAGACGGGAGTTTGTCAATCTGCGAATTGCTGAAATATGGCACTCAGCGCAAGGTGGCGCCCAGCTCAGAGGCCAGGGCGGCCAGAATGTGCTGCACCTCGGTCTCCGCCTCCTCACCGGTGAGGGAGCGGTCGTCGGCCCGGAGGGTCAGGTTGAAGGCCACGGACTTCTTGCCGTCCTCCACGCCCTTGCCCCGGTAGATGTCGAAGAGGGTCACGTTTTTCAGCAGGCCGTGGGCGGCATTCTGGATGCAGGCCTCCAGGGCACCCACGGTGACGGCCTCGTCGCACACCACGGCGATGTCACGGGTGACGGCGGGGAACTTGGGCAGGGGAGTGTACACGGGGTCAGCGCCCTTGGCCTGGGCCAGCTCGTCCAGGGCCAGCTGCGCGCAGTACAGCTCGCCGTCCACCCCGTAGTTCTGAGCCACCAGGGGGTGAATCTGGCCGAAGAAGCCCACGCAGTGGTCGCTCACCCACACCTCGGCATAGCGGCCGGGGTGGTAGGACACCAGCTCGGTGAGACCGGAGCCGGTGCGGAAGGTGACATCGCTGGCCCGCAGGTCCTTCAAAATGGCCTCAATGCAGCCCTTCATGGTGTAGAAGTCCATGTCGGAGCCATAGGCGCCCAGGGTGAGGGTCTTGGACTCCACCGCCAGGCCATCCTCGCCGCCGGGGGCGTAAGTGCGGCCCACCTCGTAGAGGCGCACGTTCTGGTTGCGGTAATTGTAGTTGCGGGTGAGAATCTCCAGCATGGAGGGGAGGGTGGTGGTGCGCATGATGGAGGTGTCCTCGCCCAGGGGATTCAAGATCTTCAGGGAGTTGCGGCCCTGGTAGTCGGCAGGCCAGTTGATCTTGTCGTAGCAGGTGGGGGAGATGAAGGAGTAGGTGATGATCTCATCATAGCCCATGGTGCGGCACATGCTGCCCAGCTGACGCTCCAGCAGCTCCTCATCGGAGTAGCCGCCCAGGGTGGTCTGGCCCCGCATGAGGGTGCAGGGGATGTTGTTGTAGCCGTAGAACCGGGCCACTTCCTCGGCAAGGTCTGCCATGCCGATCACATCGCCACGCCAGGAGGGGACGGTGACCTGATTGCCCTCCACCTGGAAGTCCAGGCTGCGCAGGATGCGCGCCATCTCCTCCTCGGCCACATCGGTGCCCAGCAGAGCGTTGATGCGGTCGGGCTCCAGGGTGAGCACCCGGGGCTGGGGCACGTAGTTGAGGATGTCGATGATGCCATCCACCACGTCACCGGCGCCCAGCAGTTCCACCAGCTCACAGGCCCGCTGCACGGCGGGGAGGGTGTTCATGGGGTCCAGGCCCTTCTCAAACTTGGCGCTGGCCTCGGTGCGCATACCCAGGGCCAGAGCGCCCTTGCGGATGGTGGCGCCGTCAAAGCAGGCGGACTCGAACACCACGTCCACGGTGTCGTCCACGATCTCGCTGTTCTCACCGCCCATGATGCCAGCCAGGCCCACGGCCCGGGTCTCATCGGCGATGACCAGGTGGTTGGCGTTGAGGGTGTGGCTCTTGCCGTCCAGGGTGGTCAGCTCCTCGCCCTCCTGGGCACGGCGGACGATGATCTTGCCGCCGTGGACGTAGCGGTAGTCAAAGGCGTGCATGGGCTGGCCATACTCCAGCATCACGTAGTTGGTGATGTCCACGATGTTGTTGATGGGGCGCACACCCATGGAGCGCAGCCGCTCCCGCATCCACTTGGGGGAGGGGCCGATCTTCACGTTGCGCACCATGCGGGCGGTGTATCGGGGCACCAGATCGGAGGCGGGAGTCTCCACATCCAGCAGCTCCATGAGGTTGCCGTCGGCCCCGCCCTTCACCACGGGCTCGTGGAGGGTGAGAGGGGCGCCGAAGGTGGCGGATACCTCCCGGGCCAGGCCGATGACGGACAGACAGTCGGGACGGTTGGGAGTGATCTCAAACTCCACCACATGGTCGTCGGCGTTGATGATGGGCTTGATGTCGTCCCCGGGCTTGCAGTCCTCCCGGAGCACGAAAATGCCGTCGGGGATGCAGTGGGGGAACTCCGCCTGCTGGGCGTGAAGGTCCGCCAGAGTGCAGATGGAGTCGGTCTTGGTGTTGTAGGCCACCAGATCCCCCTCATGGAGGTTGGGGCAGATGGTGTCGGGGGCGGCGGTGCCGTCACCGGTGTCCAGGCAGGTGTGGAAGGTGCCGTCGGGCTGGGAGGCGCACTCCAGAACCTTGGCGGCCACCACGGGGCCGTAGATCTTGTCGCCGGGCTTGATATCGGCGGAGATGGAGGGCTTGGCGGGGTCCAGGGGCTTGTAGTCGCCCAGAATGGCGGCGGGGGTGATGGCGGCGTAGGGGAAGTCCCGCTCGTCCAGGCCCAGCTCCAGCAGGCCGCACATCATGCCGTTGGACAACACGCCACGCAGCTTACCCTTCTCAATCTTCTTGCCACCGGGCAGGGTGGACTTGTGCAGGGCCACGGGCACCAGATCGCCGGGATGGACGTTCCAGGCGCCGGTGACGATCTGCACCGGCTCGGCCTGGCCGGCGTCGATCTGGCAGACCCACATGTGGTCGGAGTCGGGGTGGCGCTCCATGGACAGGATGCGGCCCACCACCACGTTGGAGATCTCAGCGCCCAGGTCGTGGGTCAGCTCCACCTTGGACCCGGACAGGGTCATGGCCTCGGCAAAATCATGGTCATTGGCGTCTACGGTGACAAATTCACGCAGCCAGTTTCTGCTTAAATTCATGGTTATGTTCCCCCTCTTTCCTTAAAACTGCTCCAGGAAGCGCACGTCGTTTTCAAAAATCAGGCGCAGGTCGGCGATCTTGAACCGACGCATGGCGGTACGCTCCAGGCCGATGCCGAAGGCCCAGCCAGAGTACTCATTGGGGTCGATGCCGCTCATCTCCAGCACCCGGGGGTGAATCATGCCAGCGCCCAGCAGCTCAATCCAGCCCTCACCCTTACAGGTGGGGCAGCCCACGCCGCCGCACTTGTGGCACTGTACGTCCATCTCGCAGGAGGGCTCGGTGAAGGGGAAGTGGTGGGGACGGAACCGGGTCTTGGTGCCCTTGCCGTAGAGCTTCTCCACCACGGTATTCAGGGTGCCCTTCAGGTCGGCCATGGTGACGTTCTTGTCGATGACCATGCCCTCCACCTGGTGGAACATGGGGGAGTGGGTGGCGTCCACCTCGTCCTTGCGGTACACACGGCCGGGGGCGATGATGCGGATGGGCAGCTCCATGGTGTCCATGGCCCGCACCTGCATGGGGGAGGTCTGAGAGCGGAGCATCACCCGGCTGTCCTCGTCAAAGTAGAAAGTGTCGGACCAGTCACGGGAGGGGTGGTTCTCCTCGGCGTTGAGGCGGTCGAAGTTCAGCTCGGCCAGCTCCACCTCGGGGCCGTCCAGCACGGTGAAGCCCATGCCGATGAAGATCTCCTTGATCTCGTCCAGAGCGATGTACATGGGGTGACGGTGGCCCACCTTCACGGGCTTGCCGGGGATGGTCACGTCCAGAGCCTCGTCCTTGAGCCGCTGCTCCAGGGCACTCGCCTCCAGCTTCTTGCCCTGGGTCTCCAGAGCGGCCTCCAGGTCAGCCCGGACCTGGTTGGCCAGCTGGCCCATGACAGGGCGCTCCTCGGCGGAGAGCTTGCCCATCTGCTTGAGCACGCCGGTGAGCTCGCCCTTCTTGCCCAGGTACTGCACCCGCAGGGCGTCCAGGGCTGCCAGGCTGTCAGCGGCCTCGAAGGCGGCAAGGGCCTGCACACGAATGTCGTTTAATTGCTGCTTCATCTATTCTCTTCCTTTCGGGTAAAATATGAAATGAAAAAAGCCTTTCCTCCCTACAAACAGGGACGAAAGGCCAGCCTTCCGCGGTACCACCCGCATTTGTGCGCCATGCGCACACACTCTCTTTGCCCCATAACGGAGGGCACACCGTCCTGCTCTCACAGGCCGCTCCCGGGCGAACCAAGCGACACACACGGGGGCGGCTTTCAGCCGGTGACCGCCCCTCTCTGCCGTGTGCCAGCACGCTATTTTCCCGTTCTTCGCATTTGCACTAAAAACTTTTATATCACAATATAGGTTGAAAAGCAAGAGGGAAAACTTTATAATGGGGTCTGCTTCCCTGCGCATACCCCCAGGCGTGCCTCATATACATGGAGGGAGGGGACGGAGCCTTCCGCCTCCCAATCAGGAAAGGGGGATATGCTTTGCGCAGAGAATTGGCCTGCGGCGCACTGATGATGACGGTGCTGCTCACAGGCTGCTCCAAGCAGGACCAACAGGCGCAGCAGCAGGGCGTGCTGCTGCGGGGCCAGTACCAGGCCATGAGCGGCTGGTCGGGCACCTTCCGGGTCAGCGCCCATTTAGGACAGCAGCTTTATGAGTTCACCTTGGAGGGGACGGCCCGGCAGGAGGGCGAGACCGTGCTCACGGTGGTGGAGCCGGAGTGGATGGCAGGCGTCACCGCCCGGATGACCCAAGAGGAGGCGGTCTTGGAGTATGACGGGGCGGGGATGACCCTGGGCACCCTCAACGGGGACGGCCTGAGCCCCATTGCCGCCATACCGGAGCTGCTGGACCAGGTGACCCAGGGCTACATAGCCCAGTGCAGCTGGGCGCAGGAGGGGGAGGATACCTTCCTGGAACTGACCTGCCGGGACCCGGAGCTGGAGCAGGGAGCGGGCACGGAGTATACCATGTGGTTTGCCCCGGACACCTTTAATCTCCGCATGGCGGAGGTACAGGTGGAGGGAGTCACCGTGCTCACCGTGACAAGTGATGATTTTACCATGGAGATGAACGAGGATGAATCAACAGACCATGCGGACCTGGACGGAGATCCGTCTGGACAATCTGGAGCATAATTACCAGGTACTGCGGGCTTGCGCCCCCCAGAGCAAATTTCTGGGCGTGGTGAAGGCCAACGCCTACGGACACGGGGCGGAGGAGGTGGCCCACAAATTGCAGCAGCTGGGCGCAGACTATCTGGCCGTGGCCTGCCTCAACGAGGCCACCGAGCTGCGCCAGTCGGGCATTACCATGCCCATTCTCATCCTGGGGGCCACTCCGGCGGAGTTTGCCCCTCAGGTGGTGGAACATGACCTGACCCAGGCGGTGTTTACCCCTGAACTGGCTCAGGCCCTGTCAAAGGCCGCTGTGGCCCAGGGCAAGCGGGCCAAAATCCACGTCAAGCTGGACACCGGCATGAGCCGTCTGGGGATTCTGGCCCATGACCCGGCCCAGGCTGCCCGGGACGTGGACGCCCTGTGCGCTCTGGAGGGGCTGGAGGCGGAGGGGATTTTCACCCACTTTGCCAACGCTGACGGGGACGAGGGGTACACCATGGAGCAGTTCACCCGCTTTTTGGACACCCTGGACCTGCTGAAAAACACCTACGGCCGCACCTTCCAGCTGCGCCACTGCGCTGCCAGTGCCGCCGTGCTCAACTTCCCCTGCACCCACCTGGACATGGTGCGCCCGGGCATCGCCCTGTATGGCTACCTGCCCGACCCCTCCTGTCAGGGGCTGGACGCCGGGGAGCTGTGGCCGGTGATGACCTTGAAGACCCGGGTGGCGGCGGTGCGGGAGCTGCCGGGGAACACCCCGGTGAGCTACGGCTGCACCCAGCACATGCCCGCCTCCGGCGGCCGGGTGGCGGTGCTGCCTGTGGGCTACGCCGACGGCCTGCACCGGGTGCTGTCCGGCCAGGGCACCGTGCTACTGGGCGGCCAGGAGCGGCCCATTGTGGGCCGGGTGTGCATGGACATGTGCATGGTGGCCCTCCAGGAGGGGGACCAGGTGCAGCCGGGGGACGAGGTGGAGCTGTTTGGCGCCCACCACTCCCTGGAGGACATGGCCCAGATGGCGGGGACCATCCCCTATGAGCTGCTGTGCGCCGTCTCCCCCCGGGTGCCCAGATTGTACCAGGGCGCATAAGATAAAACGGGGGGTCGCCCCCCAGGGAGCGGCGAGAGAGGGAGCGGCACCCGGTGGCGAAGGAATCCCTTCCCACCGGTATAAGAACCGCCCCACCGTGGGAGAATGATAGTACCCGGCAGGCATGGCAAGGACCGGGCACTATAAATCCGGCGGAGTGTGAAATCCTGTGGACAACAGTGTCAAACGCGGCGATATTTATTACGCCGACCTCAGTCCGGTGGTGGGCAGCGAACAAGGGGGCGTTCGCCCTGTCCTGATCGTGCAAAACGACACCGGAAACAAACACAGCCCCACTGTCATTGCAGCGGCCATCACCTCTCAGACGGGGAAGGCCCGACTGCCCACCCATATCACCCTGGCAGCCCACAGCTATGGCCTGCCCAAGGACTCCATCGTGCTGTTGGAGCAGATTCGTACCCTGGACAAACGGCGGCTGCGGGAACATATGGGCCGGGTGGACGAACAAGTGATGAAAAAGGTGGATGGAGCCATTGCCGTGAGCTTCGGCCTGTCCAACCAACAACTGGTTTGATGCGGCGGCCTGCCTGGATGTCCGGGCAGGCCGTTTCAGCGTGTCGAAACAATTCGACACGCTTCTCAAAAATGCCAGCATTTTTGAGAGAAGTTGCAGCCCGCTGCATGCATAATCGGGTCAAAGGACGACCCGATTCCACACTGGCGGGCTGAGATGTGTTTTTTCGATGCACATGTCCTCGAAAAAAACAGATTTTAATTTATTTTCCCGCCCTCGGGCGGGAAAACTCTGCCGAGGGCTTTTTGGATGATGCAAGAAACGATATCCTTCTTGTGTGCACATGAGGTTTTTTGACAGGGGCGTCTGTTTTTGGGGTTTACAAAAGGTTCACAACCGGTTCCCAAATTATCTATCATTCGACAGGCGGGTTCTGGTATCATAGGCCATGTCAGGAAGAGATGTCCAGGCAGAGCAGTGACCTCCCCTGACAGCGACGAACGAACAACCGGGGCTGCTCCGGCAGCAGTCGGAGCCCCCCGGACAAACAACTCCAGAGACACCCTCTCTGTTTTTGCCTGTCGAAAAGGTGCGCGCCTTTTCTGGCGGGCTTTTTTATGTTTGTGGATGGAAAACGGAAAACACTTGCCAAGTTCGTCCTGGCGGGGTAGACTATGGGGAGATGCCGAATGTCCGGGGACGCCCGGGCCAACCTAGAGAATGGAGAAATCATATGGATTACTTTCACCTGTCAGTGGGACAGGATGTCCTCCACCCCATGAGCAGCCTGGCGCTGGCCCATCTGGGGGATGGAGTGTATGAGCTCATGGTGCGCACCTGGCTGTGCCTGAAGGGTAAGGCCACCAACAAGGGGCTGCACCGTGCGGCGGTGACCTATGTCTCCGCCCCCGCCCAGGCCAAGCGGGTCAAGCTGATTTTGCCCATCCTCACCGAGGAGGAGCAGGACGTGTACCGCCGGGCCCGCAACAGCCACACCGCCGCCATCCCCAAGGGGGCCAGCGTGGGGGAGTACCACGCCGCCACCGGGCTGGAGGCCCTGTTCGGCTGGCTGTACTTGCAGGGCCGCCTGGACCGCCTCAATGAGCTGTTTGAATTGATGATGACGGAGGAATAAGCCATGCCGTTAGACGCCATTGTCATGACCGCCTTGGCCGGAGAGCTGCGGGAACGCATCACCGGCGGAAAGGTGGACAAGATCTATCAGCCCACCCGGGATGAGGTGGTGCTGCACATGCGCACAGGGCAGGGGAATGTGAAGCTGCTGCTGTCGGCAAACCCCGCCCACCCCAGAGCCCAGCTCACCACCGTGACCCGGGAGAACCCGGAGACGCCCCCCATGTTCTGTATGCTGCTGCGCAAGTATTTCCTGGGCGGCCGCATTCTGGAGATCAAACAGCCCCCCATGGAGCGGCTGCTGGAGTTCCGATTTGAGACCCTCAGCGAGCTGGGGGACCGGGTGGAGCGGGCCCTGGTGCTGGAGTGCATCGGCCGCAAGTCCAACCTCATTATGCTGGACGGGGCGGGGCGCATTACCGACAGCATGCGCCGGGTGGACGGGGATATCTCCGCCCAGCGCCCGGTGATGCCCGGCCTCTTCTACCAGTACCCCGTGCCCACGGGCAAGCTGGACTTTACTGCCATGGCAGAGGAGGAGCTGGAGCAGCTGGTGTCGGGCCAGGCTCCCCAGGGAGAGGGGCAGGACAAGTGGCTGCTGGACACCTTCAGCGGTATTTCGCCCCTGGTGGCCCGGGAATTGGCTTTCCGGGCAGACGAGACTTCCCAGGGGCTGGCCCGGGAGGTGCTGCGGCTGCGCTCCATCATTCTGGAGGGCAAGTATGAGCCGGTGGTGCTGAAAAAAGAGGGCAAGGAGATGGACTTCTCCTTCCTGCCCATTCTGCAATATGGCCCCGAAGTGGAGCTGACCCGCTGCGAGACCTTCTCCCAGCTGCTGGACGACTACTACGCCGCCCGGGAGGCCCAGGAGCGGGTGAAGCAGCGGGGGGCGGACTTCATCCGGTCGGTGACCCAGGCCCGCAACCGCACCGCCAAGAAGATCGCCAACCAGGAGGCCGACCTGCGCCGGGCGGGCAACCGGGAGCAGATGCGGGAGTATGGGGACATCATCACCACCAACTTCTATCAGATGCACCGGGGCCAGTCGGTGCTGGTGGCCCAGAACTACTATGACCCGGAGTGCAAAGAGGTGGAGATCCCCTTAGACCCCCTGCTCACCCCCCAGCAAAACGCCGCCAAGTACTATAAGGACTACAAAAAGGCCCAGAAGGCGGAGGAGATGCTGGCCATCCAGCTGGAGAAAAACCGCACCGAGCTGGAGTACCTGGACAGCGTGCTGCAAATGATCACTCTGTCCGAAGGGGACCGGGACTTGCAGGAGATCCGTCAGGAGCTCATGGACAACGGGTACTTGCGCCAGCACAAGCGGAAGATGACTGCCAAGGGCAAGGTGAAAATCATTCACGCCAAGCCCATGGAGTTTCGTTCCTCCGCTGGCCTCACCATTTTGGTGGGCAAGAACAACAGCCAGAACGACCGCCTGACCTTGAAGGACTCGGACAAGCGGGACCTGTGGTTCCATGTGCAAAAGCTCCACGGCTCCCATGTGATTTTAAAGACTGGGGGCATGCAGCCCGACGACCAGTCGGTGACGGAGGCGGCTATGTTGGCCGCCTGGTTCTCCCAGGCCAAGGACTCGGCCCAGGTGCCGGTGGATGTGACCCCGGTGAAGGTGGTCAAAAAGCCCACGGGGGCCAAGCCCGGCTTTGTCATCTACAACACCTATAATACCGTGTATGTGACCCCCCAGGAGGATCTGGTGAAGAAACTCCGGGTGAAATAAGGAGAAAGGGAAACGATGAATTTCTTTTTGGTGGAACTCTTCTCATTTTTGCTGATTCCCTGGTATCTGTACTGTACCGCTTGGATTGGACGGGAACTGTTTGCCCTGTCTGGGATGACCTTTTGGGAGTTTGTCCAGAAAGGGGAGGGTCGAGTGCCCACAGCCACCTCCAGCCGCCATTCCAGAAGCCGGAGAAATCGTGCTGTCCTGTCCGTGCTGATGGAGACCAGCAGAGACCAGGAGGAGACGCTGCGGCTGTTCAAGCGCTATTGCTACAGTACCTTGCCTGCGTTTTTGGCCTTTCTTCCCAGCCTGATTCCCGGCCTGTGGGGGAATTGGTGGATTTCACTGGGATGGAACGTGATTTTGTTCCTGGCGGGATTGGTCATCAAAGCCCAGGGAAAAGGATACCGGGAAAAGCACCGCTTAGACCCGCTTCAGGAGGAAGAATTGGAGGCCAGACAGCGCCGACAGAACAAGGCCTTTCTCACCAAGAAGAGTCTGGTGGTCTATGGCCTGGTGGGGCTGTTTTTCCTGGGGATGTTTGTGGTGATCGCCACGGGCGGGGGACAGGTGTTCAAGATGAACGGCTCCATCCAGTGGGAGGCTCCCCCCACGTCCCCACTGAGTGTTGCGCCGGACTTTCATGATGTACACACAGTGGTGACGGAGGCGGGATTCGAGACCGCCAACATCCCCACCACCTACTGGATGTACGACGAGAAGAAGCTGCAGAATGTGGTCTCCGGCCTCAAGGGCGAGGCGGCCTTCGAGTTCTATGAGTACACCGACGATGAGACGGTGGACCTGGTCTACAACCAAATCTGTTCCGATATTTCCCCACTGCTCACTTCCCTGGCACGAGAGGAGTGGTCCAAGCCCCTGGCCTATGGGGGTGAGAAATTCATGCTGATACAGGACGGGGTAACCTACTATGTCCTCTACTGGGGGAATACCGTGGTCTATGCCCACGCCCCGGAGGGCAGTGAGGAGATCACCGACCTGTTGGTGAAACTCCGTTACATAGACCCATAAGGAAAAACACCCCTGTGGAGATGTGCTTGTCTCCACAGGGGTGTTGTCATGTCTGCATTTTTAGCCCTTCAGCTTCTGGATGCCCAGCTCCATGCGGCGCAGGGTCTCATCCTTGCCCAGAATGTAGCACAGCTCCACGGCGCCGCCGGGAGTGACGGTCTTGCCGGCGATGGAGATGCGCAGGGGCCACATGAGGGTGGCGTTTTTCACACCCAGCTCCTGGGCCAGGTTCACCAGAGTGTCGTGGATACTCTCCTGGGTCCAGCTCTCCAGAGCGGAGAGAACGGGGACGGTCTTTTCCAGCATGTCCAGGGACACCTCAGAGTTGGTCTTGGACTTCTTGTTGGTGAACAGCTCCACGCCGTACTCGGGGAGCACATCGAAGAAGTCCACCTTCTCGGGGATGTCGGTGAGGCGCTCGCACCGGGCCTGGAGCAGGGAGGCGATGACATCGGCGTCATAGGCCTCGTTGGTGACAGCCTTACGGATGTAGGGCCGGGCCACGTCGGCAAAGGCCTCGGGGGTCATGGAGCGCAGGTAGGTGGCGTTGAAGTAGTTGAGCTTCTCCATGTCAAAGGCGGAGGGGGACTTGGAGATGCCGGAGATCTCAAACGCCTTTACCAGCTCGTCCAGAGTGAAGAACTCCTGCTCGCTGAGCTCGCCGTGGGGGGCCCAACCCAGCAGAGAGACATAGTTCACCACAGCCTGGGACAGATAGCCCATCTGGATGAGGTCCTCGTAGGAGGGGTCGCCCTTGCGCTTGGACATCTTGCGCACGGCCCCGGTCTCGGGATCGGTGATCATGACGGAAGAGCAGTGCACGTAGGTGGGGATTTCCCAGCCGAAGGCCTCGTACAGCAGGTTGTACTTGGGGGCAGAGGAGAGGTACTCTGCGCCACGCACCACGTGGGTGATGCCCATGAGGTGGTCGTCCACCACGTTGGCGAAGTTGTAGGTGGGCAGGCCGTCCCGCTTCAAGAGCACCTGGTCGTCCAGGGTGTCGTTGTCCACGGTGATGGCGCCGTACACGGCGTCCACAAAGGTGGTCTGGCCCTCGTGGGGGATGCGCTGGCGGATGACGTAGGGGTCACCATTGGTCAGACGAGCGGCCACTTCCTCGGGGTCGAGGTTGCGGCAGGGGTCCTCTTCCTTCTGGAAGCTGCCCTCTTCCTCCTCGGTTTCCTCGTGCTTGTCGCAGAAGCAGTAGTAGGCGTGGCCACGCTCTACCAGCAGCTTGGCGTACTCGGCGTAGAAGGAGCGGCGCTCGGTCTGAATGTAGGGGCCCACGGGGCCGCCCACATCGGGACCTTCGTCCCAGGTCAGGCCGCAGGAGCGCATGGTATTATAGATGATTTCGGTGGCATCCTCCACCAGACGGCCCTGGTCGGTGTCCTCAATGCGGAGGATGAACTTGCCGCCGGCGTGGCGGGCGATGAGGTAGGTGTATAGGGCGGTGCGGAGATTGCCCACATGCATGTAGCCCGTGGGAGAGGGGGCGAAGCGGGTGCGCACCCCGTCGTGGGGGATGCGGGCTTCCATATCGTCAAACCATTGCTGATTGAGAGCCATGTCAATCAAAACCTCCAGTTTACAGTGTGTCCCCATTATAGCCTCCAGGGGGCGGTTTGGCAAGAGGCAGACAGATTGCACAAGGAAATGGCGGGAAAAGAGTAAAAAATAGATAGGGGAATCTGGGCGTTTTTCCTTGACGAGAGAACGATTTTGTGCTACAATCCCAAATTGTGCTGATATGCCAAAAAGGAGGTCTGCTTGGATGCTGACCAAACTGGAACAAGCCGGCAAGGTTGTGGGCGTCAAGCAGGTTCGCCGAGCCCTGAAAGATGGGCGGGCGACGGGAATCTATCTGGCACGCAATGCCGATCCCGCCCTCACCGAGCCACTGGCTCAACAGGCCCAGGAGCAAGGGGTAGAGGTCCACTGGACGGACACCATGAAGGCTCTGGGACACGCCTGCGGCATTGCCGTGGGAGCCGCCGTAGCGGCAACGGTATAATAGCAGCTTAACAGCAGCTATTATAATTTAATTGCCGTTTTTCTCGCCCCTTACCAGGGGCAACCGAAAAACCTGGCGTTATACCATTCCGGCTTTGCCGTCATGGTATAAAAATTTGGTTTTAGCGAATAATCTTATGAGAGTTCGTTAAAATATATATTCATTGAAAGGAGGAAAATCATGCCTACTTTTAACCAATTGGTGCGCAAGGGCCGTGAGAAGACTACCTACAAGTCCAACTCTCCCGCCATGCAGCATGGTCTGAACACCCTGAAGAACAAGGAGACTGACCTGCCCTCCCCTCAGAAGCGCGGCGTCTGCACTGCCGTTCGTACTTCCACTCCTAAGAAGCCGAACTCCGCTCTGCGTAAGATCGCTCGTGTGCGTCTGACCAACGGCTACGAGGTGACCGCCTACATCCCCGGTGTTGGCCACAACCTGCAGGAGCACTCCGTGGTGCTGATCCGCGGCGGCCGTGTTAAGGACCTCCCCGGCGTGCGTTACCACATCATCCGTGGCACTCTGGATACCCAGGGCGTCAATGGCCGTATGCAGGCCCGTTCCAAGTACGGTGCCAAGCGTCCCAAGGCCGGCAAGGGCGGCGCTAAGAAGTAATTCTTGCCCCACCTGTGCATCTAACTTGCTTACTGCGCTGACTGCGCAAGGCAAACTGCGCCTTGCCGAGCGTTTATTCCATATATATATATGGGTAGACCTCGGACAGGCATGACACAAGCCCCGGCATTCGGGGCCTGAGTACCTATGAATTCTATTTTATTAAGAAGGAGGGAAGCAAAGTGCCCAGAAGAGGAAACGTACCCAAGCGGGAGGTTCTGCCCGATCCGCTGTATAATTCCGTCTTAGTCACTAAGCTCGTTAACAGCATCATGCTGGACGGCAAGAAGGGTGTTGCCCAGAAGGTCGTCTACGGTGCCTTTGACATCATTCAAGAGAAGACCGGCCAGGAGCCCCTGGAGGTGTTCAACGCTGCCATCGAGAACATCATGCCTTCTCTGGAGACCAAGTCCCGTCGTGTTGGTGGTTCTACCTACCAGGTCCCCATGGAAGTGCGTCCCGAGCGCCGTCAGACCCTGGGTCTGCGCTGGCTGACCACTTACTCCCGCAACCGCGGTGAGAAGACCATGAAGGAGCGTCTGGCTGGCGAGATCATGGACGCCGCCAACAACACCGGCTCCGCCGTGAAGAAGCGTGAGGACACTCACAAGATGGCCGAGGCCAACAAGGCCTTCGCTCACTACCGCTGGTAATCCGGGAGGAACAGAGATATGGCCACTAGAAAGACTTCTCTGCAGAATACCCGTAATATCGGTATCATGGCTCACATCGATGCCGGTAAGACCACCACTACCGAGCGTATCCTGTACTACACCGGCGTCAACTACAAGATCGGTGAGACCCATGATGGTACCGCCACCATGGACTGGATGGCTCAGGAGCAGGAGCGTGGTATCACCATCACCTCCGCTGCTACCACCTGTTTCTGGACCGGTTCTGCTCAGCAGTTCCCCCAGACTCGTATCAACATCATCGACACCCCGGGCCACGTGGACTTCACCGTTGAGGTGGAGCGCTCTCTGCGCGTGCTGGACGGCTCTGTGACCGTCATGTGCGCCAAGGGCGGCGTGGAGCCCCAGTCCGAGACTGTGTGGCGTCAGGCCGACCACTACCGGGTGCCTCGTATGATCTACGTCAACAAGATGGACATCATGGGCGCCGACTTCTACAACGTGCTGAACATGATCCACGATCGTCTCAAGTGCAACGCTGTGCCCATCCAGCTGCCCATCGGCGCTGAGGACACCTTCCGCGGCATCATCGACCTGGTGGAGATGAAGGCCGACGTGTACTATGATGATCTGGGCAAGGACATGCGTGTGGAGGACATCCCCGCCGACATGATGGAGCTGGCCCAGGAGTACCGGACCAAGCTCATCGATGCCTGCGCCGACATCGACGACGAGATCATGATGCTGGCTCTGGAGGAGGAGGAAATCCCCACCGACATGATCCGCAAGGCTCTGCGCAAGGGTACCATCGACAACCTGCTGGTGCCCGTGGTGTGCGGTACTTCCTACCGCAACAAGGGCGTGCAGAAGCTGCTGGACGCCATCGTGGACTTCATGCCCTCCCCCCTGGACATCCCCGCCATCAAGGGCGTGGATCCCGAGACCGAGGAAGAGGACGAGCGTCCTGCCGACGACAACGCCCCCTTCTCCGCTCTGGCCTTTAAGATCATGACCGACCCCTATGTGGGCCGTCTGTCCTTCTTCCGTGTGTATTCCGGTCACATCACCACCGGTTCCACCGTGCTCAACTCCACCAAGAAGCAGAAGGAGCGTCTGGGCCGTATCCTCCAGATGCACGCCAACCACCGTGAGGACATCGAGGAGGTCTTCTCCGGCGACATCGCCGCCGCTGTGGGCCTGAAGAACACCACCACCGGTGACACCCTCTGCGACGAGAAGGCTCCCATCATTCTGGAGTCCATGGAGTTCCCCGAGCCTGTGATCCGCGTGGCCATCGAGCCCAAGACCAAGGCTGGTCAGGAGAAGATGGGCCTGGCTCTGGTGAAGCTGGCTGAGGAGGACCCCACCTTTAAGACCTACACCGACGAGGAGACTGGTCAGACCATCATCGCCGGCATGGGCGAGCTCCACCTGGAGATCATCGTGGACCGTCTGCTCCGTGAGTTCAAGGTGGAGGCCAACGTGGGCGCCCCCCAGGTCGCCTACAAGGAGACCATCAAGAAGACCACCGAGCAGGACACCAAGTATGCCCGTCAGTCCGGCGGTAAGGGCCAGTACGGCCACGTCCGCATCACTGTGGAGCCCAACGAGCCCGGCAAGGGCTATGAGTTCCTCAATGAGATCACCGGCGGCGTCATTCCCAAGGAGTATATCCCCGCTGTTGACGCTGGTATCCAGGGCGCCATGCAGGCCGGTGTTCTGGCCGGCTACCCCGTGGTTGACGTGAAGGTCCACCTGACCTTCGGTTCCTACCACGAAGTGGACTCCTCCGAGATGGCCTTTAAGATTGCCGGTTCCATGGCCTTTAAGGAGGCCTGCCGCAAGGCTGGCGCCTGCCTGCTGGAGCCCATCATGAAGGTTTCCGTCATCGTGCCCGAGGACTACATGGGCGACGTCATTGGTGACCTGAACAGCCGCCGTGGCCAGATTCTGGGCATGGAAGCTCGTCCCGGTGCCCAGCAGATCGACGCCCTGGTGCCTCTGAGCGAGATGTTCGGCTACGCCACCGACCTGCGTTCCCGCACTCAGGGCCGTGGCCAGTACTCCATGGAGCCCCACAGCTATCTGGAGATCCCCAAGAACATCGCTGAGAAGATCATTGCCCAGCGTGGTCGTAAGGACGACTAAAAATCTTAATCGCTGGGAAAAAATCTGTTGATTTTTTCCCAGCGATAGGATAAAATAGGCCCATAATGGGTCTGGATGAATGTATCCAATTTTATTGAAGTATAAGGAGGAAACTCAAAATGGCTAAGCAAAAGTTTGAGCGTACTAAGCCCCACGTCAACATCGGCACCATCGGCCACGTTGACCACGGCAAGACCACCCTGACCGCTGCCATCACCAAGTACCTGGCTCTGAAGGGTCAGGCTCAGTACGAGGACTATTCCAGCATCGACAAGGCTCCCGAGGAGCGTGAGCGTGGTATCACCATCAACACCGCCCACGTGGAGTACGAGACCGACGCTCGTCACTATGCCCACGTTGACTGCCCGGGCCACGCCGACTATATCAAGAACATGATCACCGGCGCTGCTCAGATGGACGGCGCTATCCTGGTTATCGCTGCTACCGACGGCCCCATGGCTCAGACTCGTGAGCACATCCTGCTGGCCCGTCAGGTGGGCGTGCCCGCCATGGTCGTGTTCCTGAACAAGTGCGACCAGGTTGACGACGAGGAGCTGCTGGAGCTGGTGGAGATGGAGGTCCGCGAGACCCTGTCCGAGTACGAGTTCCCCGGCGACGACATCCCCGTCATCAAGGGTTCCGCTCTGAACGCCCTGACCTGCGAGTCCGGCGACATTAACGACAAGGACTTCGAGTGCATCAAGGAGCTGATGGACGCTGTTGACAGCTACATCCCCACTCCCGACCGTAAGGCCGACCTGCCCTTCCTGATGCCCGTTGAGGACGTGTTCACCATCACCGGCCGTGGCACCGTTGCTACCGGTCGTGTGGAGCGTGGCCAGGTCAAGATGGGCGACAAGGTGGAGATCGTTGGTCTGTCCGAGGAGAAGAAGGACACCACCATCACCGGCATCGAGATGTTCCGCAAGCTGCTGGACTACGCTGAGGCTGGCGACAACATCGGCGCTCTGCTGCGTGGTATCGACAAGAAGGAGGTCGAGCGTGGCCAGGTTCTGTGTGCTCCCGGCTCCATTCACCCCCACACCAAGTTCGTTGGCCAGGTGTACGTCCTGTCCAAGGAGGAAGGCGGCCGTCACACCCCCTTCTTCAACAACTATCGTCCTCAGTTCTACTTCCGTACCACCGACGTGACCGGCGTCATCACTCTGCCCGAGGGCACTGAGATGTGCATGCCCGGCGATAACGTCGACATGAACGTTGAGCTGATCACCCCCATCGCCATCGAGAAGGGCCTGCGCTTCGCTATCCGTGAGGGCGGCCGTACCGTTGGCTCCGGTGTTGTTATCGACATCATCAACGACTAATTTTTAGTCACTTCTCAAGAGCGGCCTTCGGGCCGCTCTTTTATTTTACACAGCAAAAATAATTTAAAAACAAAAAGTGAAATACGAAAAATACCGAGAACTGACAGTTCTCGGTATTTTAAACTTTCCATTTTGAAACATGATTGCAACAACACGGGTGAAAAGAGAACATCAATCTGAGGAAGAATCCGGGTCAGGTGTTGCTAGACCATTCTTGGTAGATTCAGGAACCTGTATCACTAGGTCGCTTTCATCCGATAGATATTTTTGAGAACTACTTTTGGACAAATCATAACTTTGCATGGACTGTATAAAGTCGGTGCTGCTTTGATCACCACCGGAAGGGAACAGATGTTCTGCGATTTTACTAGGAAGTATAATGATAACACTTAGTATGCTAGCCAGACCTGTGAGAGCAGCACCTAGATCGGCCAAAGAAATATTTTCTTTTTTGGAAACATTTAAAATTGTCTGCCCTCCAAAATAAATTGTGATAACATAGGTACTACATACAATCAAAAAAAAGAAAATTTTAAGAATGAGTTGAGATATATCCGTACGGCGCTGATTATTTACATAATGTTGGAGCAGTTTGACATATTCTCGATCACGGTTTAGGTGATTACGAGAATACTCTAAATTTTTGGTATCTATCAAACTTCTTGTATCCTTTTTTTTAACAGTCATAGTAAATCATCATCTTTCGTATAGAGATAGAATCAGCTGTCATATGTGTCCATGTTGGGGTTGGACATTGCGTTTACAATACTAGCAACTTCTACACGAGACATACCTTTGCGCTTGATAACAACTTCACTTCCAGCCAGTTGAGCAGGTGTTTCAGCGGTAAATCGTGTGATATCACGTAGAGTTTTCCCAGACTGTCGCCCAACATAAAGCTCAGCGTTATGTTGAAAGACGATATAGCGAGGCTTTTTATTTTGGCTAGAGGTAGAAACGATTTTAACTGGTGTTGTGGAGGAAGTACGGATGGTTGGGGAGGAATGGGATACAGATACCTCTGCGTTTCTTAGAGAAGTAGTGGGCCTAAAATCTGAAGTAATAAAAGAATGTCTTTTGTGCTGATTACGTTTTGGGTTGTTTTGATGATAGTTTTTTTTTCCTAATCTCATATATATTCTCATCTCCTTTGTATAGATGGTAATAAACATTTCTATGCACCTCCAGTTTACCATATTGGAAGATTTACTTCAATCAAGAACCTGAATTTTGTATACACTCCTTAGAAAATCTTTCTCTAGAAATTCAAAAAGTGAAAGAAAGGGTAAGATTAGTTTGGTGTATTTTTCATTGAGGATACCCTTTGTCTATGGTAATATGATTATATAATAAATAGAAACGAGGGTTGCTTATGCCATGGAACAATCTCACGGAATTGCTGAGCCAGTTGGCTGACTTTGCCGTGGAGAAGATTCTGATTATTGTGCCAGTAGTTGTGGTCAGTTTGATCGTCATCAAGATCATCATGAAATTGGTGGACCGGATGCTGGGCCGTCTGCCCATGGAGGATACCATCAAGGGCCTGATCCGCACTTCCATCAAGATCCTGCTGCTGGCGGTGGCGGCCATTGTCCTCATGAGCTGTCTGGAGATTCCAGTCACCTCCTTTGTGGCCCTGCTCTCTGTGGCAGGCTTGGCTCTGTCCCTGTCCATCCAGAACTTCCTGTCCAACGTGTTCGCAGGACTCCAGCTGTTGGCCTCCAAGCCCTTCAAGGTGGGGGACTATGTGGACGCTGGCAACTGCTCGGGCACGGTGTATGAGGTTGGCCTGTTCTATACCAAGCTCACCAGCTTGGACAACAAGCTCATCCAGTTGCCCAACAGCACCATCGTGGGCTCCAATGTGGTCAACTACTCCAGCCAGACCCACCGCCGGGTGGAAATTAAGGTGACCGCCTCCTATGACGCCCCCACCGAAACTGTCAAGAAGGTGTTGTCCAAAGTGGTGGAGGACAACCCCATGGTGGACCGGGAGAAGCCCATCATGGTGCGGGTCAACAACTATCAGGACAGCGCCATCGAGTATATCATCCGGGTGTGGTGCGCCAACGAGGACTATTGGACGGTGCACTATGACCTGTTGGAGGCCATCAAGCCCGCCTTTGACGCTAACCACATTGAGATGACCTATCCGCATTTGAACGTGCATATGATGAAAAATTGAATCCAAAAGGAAATGGGTCTGTGGAACACCACAGGCCCATTTTCGTCTAAATGGTGGCAGAAGTAGCAGGGGATGGGGCAGAGGAGGGCATCGAAGATGGGACTGGGGACGGCGCCGCAGATGGGGCGGCGGATGCGGCAGGGAATTCCAAGGTGCTGACGAAGCTGCCGCCTGCGGCCTGAATGTGTCCGCCAATCAAGGTCCCGTCACATACCAACAGCACCGCCTGCACGTCAGACCGCCCGGTGGGATGATTGGAGACTTGATAGACGTACCGCTGGACCCGTTGACCACAGTAGTCCTCCAGGTCAAATCCCTGCTGGCGCTGTAAGGTCTGATAGGAGTCATAGCTCTCATCCAGGGTATCCGGGATGAGCAGTTCTTGGGTGGAAACCGCCTGGTCTCCCACCGTCCAGCCCCGTTGTTGGAGGTAGGTCAGCCGGGCCGAATTGTCTTCCATTCCCGACACAGAGGCTGAGGTGGGGACCGCCCCCTGGTGCAGACTCAGAACCAATGCCACCACCAGTACCAGACAGCAGCACAGAACACTGACACCCCCCGCCATCAGTCGGCGCCGGGGAATACGAGCCGTGACAATGAGCATGTTGATTCCTCCCGTCTTTCTGGACTCATACACAGGATGGATATGTATTTTCCCGGGAAAATATGATACAATTTCATTAAACCATACCACACAAGGAAAAGGAGAAGGGACATGGAGCGATTGGACAAGCGGCTGGCTTCCACGGGACGGTGGAGCCGGAAGGAGGCAAGGGAGCTCATTCGGGCGGGCCGGGTGCAGGTGGAAGGCCAGGTGTGCCGCACCATTGACCAGAAAGTGGAGGAGGATGCCCTGGTGGCGGTGGACGGCGCTTCCATCGAAGCGGCGGGACCGGTGTACCTGATGCTGCATAAGCCTGCCGGGGTGGTGTCCGCCACAGAGGACCGGGAGGAGAAAACCGTGCTGGACCTGCTCCCAGACCCCTATCCCGCCATGGGACTCTTCCCTGTGGGACGGCTGGACAAGGACACGGAAGGGCTGCTGCTCATGACCAACGACGGACCGCTGGCCCATCGCCTGCTTGCGCCCCGCCGCCATGTGGACAAGGTCTACTATGTGGAGGTGGACGGAATTTTGGACCAACAGGACGTGGAGGCGGTGTCCCAGGGCATTTTGTTGCGAGACGGATACCAGTGTCTGCCTGGAAAGCTGGAACTTTTGGATGGGAATACAACCGCATATATCACAATTCAAGAGGGGAAATATCACCAAATTAAGCGAATGATGGCAGCTCGGGGGAAGCCGGTGACTTATCTAAAACGCATAAGGTTTGGCCCCCTCCAGCTGGACCCCCAGCTGGATAAAGGTGGTTGGAGAGCACTAAGCCAGGAGGAATTGCAAGAGCTTTTCCGTCAATGAGACGAAAGTTATGGCAATATCACCAAAAAAATTAAAAAAAACTATTGAAGTCGGCGGGACAAACCGATATAATACTATTTGTGAAAATAAACAAGGCAGTGGGAAAGAGTCATACTGCCAGGAAAGGGGATTGCGCAATGTCCAGCCGCATTTTCCAGAGCATCGTTCTCCAGATGAAGGATTGCTCCGATCGAGCCATTGGAGTCATCGACGAGCAGGGTACCGTACTGGCATGTAACGAATTGGCCTACATTGGGGAGAAGTGGGGGAATGTACCCGCACTGTTGGCTGCCGAAGGGGACAACATGGTGGTGAGCAACGGCTTCACCTTCAAGGCCATGTCCGGTTGGAATGGTCAGTTTGACTATGCCGCCTTTGTCCGGGGCGAGGATGAGCAGGCTGCCACCATGTGCGCCATGGCCACCATCGCACTCAACGGTGCCAAGACCTATTACGAGGAGAAGCATGACAAGGCTACCTTTGTCAAGAACATCCTGTCCGACAACATCCTCCTGGGCGACATCTATGTCCGGGCCAAGGAGCTGCACTTTGTCTCCGAGGTGCCCCGGGTGGTACTGTTGGTGCGCCAGCTGGGTGTGCCCGACGTGTCCGCCGTGGATGTGATGACCAACCTGTACCCTGACCGTCAGACCGACTTCGTCCTCTCCCTTAGCGAGACCGACGTGGCCCTGGTCAAGCAGCTCAGCGAGCACACCGACGCCCGGGACGTGTACAAGATCGCCCAGAACATCCAGGAGACCCTGCTGCGTGAGCTGGGGATCAAGACCGTTGTGGGCATGGGTACCATCGTGGGCCATGTCCGGGATCTGGCCCGGTCTTACAAGGAGGCCCAGGTGGCCATTGAGGTGGGCAAGGTGTTTGACACCGAGCGCTCCATCATCAACTATGAGAACCTGGGCATCGGTCGTCTGATCTATCAGCTGCCCACCACCCTGTGTGAGATGTTCCTGCAAGAGGTCTTTAAGAAGAATCCCATTGATGCCTTGGACCAGGAGACTCTGTTCACCATCAACAAGTTCTTCGAGAACAACCTCAACGTCTCTGAGACGGCTCGAAAGCTGTTTGTCCACCGCAACACCTTGGTCTACCGTCTGGAAAAGATTAAGAAGCTCACCGGTCTGGACCTGAGAGAGTTTGACGACGCCATCACCTTCAAGGTGGCCCTGATGGTGAAGAAGTATCTGGTTTCCCGGGGAATTGAGTCCTAATTTGCCACGCTTTCAAAGAGCACCTGGTTCCAGGTGCTCTTTTCCTATCTGCATATGTGGGCATAAATTGTTGACACAACTCGAAGGGCAGTATATAATGAAAAAAGATATGTGTAACAAAAGGTTACAAATAGTTACTACGGAGAGGTCAATTCCATGATACGAATGGTGGACGTTTATAAAGAATACGACAATGGAACAAAAGCCATCAAGGGCCTGAATTTGCGAATCGACGACGGAGAATTTGCATTTCTGGTGGGTCCTTCCGGCTCGGGAAAATCCACCATCATCAAGCTTTTGACGGCGGAAGAGTTTGCCACCAAGGGTCGAGTGATGGTAAATGGTTACAACTTGAGCACCATCAAGCGTCAACAGATTCCCAAGATGCGCCGCACCCTGGGCGTCATTTTCCAGGACTTCCGCCTCATCGACAAAAAGACGGTGTGGGGTAACCTGGAATTTACTATGCGCATCATCGGCGCCACCAACCGGGAGATGAAAAAGCGCATTCCCTATGTGCTGGATCTGGTGGGCCTGAGCGACAAGGCCAAGGCCTATCCCAATGAGATGAGCGGCGGCGAGCAGCAGCGGGTGGCCATTGCCCGGGCTCTGGTGAACAATCCCCAGATGATCATTGCCGACGAGCCCACCGGTAACCTGGACCCCCAGCGCTCCCTGGAGATCATGACCCTGCTGGAGCGCATCAACTCCATGGGCACTACCATGCTGGTGGTCACCCACGAGCGAGGCCTCGTCAATCATTTCTCCAAGCGTGTGGTGGCCATCCAAAATGGAGAACTTATCAGCGATGAACAGG
The DNA here is from genome assembly GCA_944385445.1 of uncultured Oscillospiraceae bacterium. Lineage (GTDB taxonomy): Bacteria > Bacillota > Clostridia > Oscillospirales > Oscillospiraceae > Enterenecus. Next base: position 62,769 of record CALWXF010000003.1, on the reverse strand, counting down.
GAGGCTACTACAAACTATGAAAAGACGGCAAACCAACCTAGGATATTTTGTCAGCGAGGGATTTCACAGCATCTTCTCCCACGGGCTGATGTCTTTTGCCGCTGTATGTATGATCGTGGCGTGCCTCATTATTATGGGGTCCTTCACTCTGCTGGCCCTGAACGCCGACCAGGTGATGAGCCAGTTGGAGGATGAAAACGTCTTTTACGCCTACATCGACGAGACCTATACCGATGAGCAGATCAGTGAGTTGGAAGCTCAGGTCAAACAGATTGACAACGTGGCCTCGGTGGAGTTTATCAGCCGGGAACAGGCCAAAGAGGAATATTTAGCCGGTCAGACCAACGAGCTGTACATCGACATGCCCGATGAGGTGTTCCGGGACCGCCTGGTCATCCACGTCAATGACCTGGAGAAGTTCTCCCAGACCGTGGAAGCGGTGTCCGCCCTGGAAGGGGTGGCCGAGCACCGGGCAGAGCAGGATTTGACCGATGCCTTTATTGCGGTGCGCAATGTGGCCACTGCTGTGGCAGGTATCCTCATTGCCATTCTGGCGGCCATCTCGCTGTTCATCATTGCCAATACGGTGCGCCTGGCAGCCTTTGCCCGCCGGGAGGAGATCGCCATCATGAAGATGTGCGGCGCCAGCGATAGCTTCATCCGCTGGCCCTTCGTCATTGAAGGTATGCTGCTGGGCCTGCTTGGCGCCCTGCTGGCCTTCTTTGCCCAGTGGGGCATCTATGCCGGGGTGTACAAAGCGGTGATGACCAGCAGTGCGGCCACCATCGTCATTCCGGTGACCTTTGGGTCGGTTTGGTATTGTGTGTTGGGGGTCTTTACCCTGGCTGGTGTTCTCATTGGTGTGTGCGGTTCTGGCCTGGCCATCCGCCGCTTCCTGCGTGTGTAAAAGGAGTGTCATGATGAAAAAAACAGGAATCCGAGTCATGGTGTTGCTTCTGGCTGTGGTCATGCTGCTGTCTGTGCTCATGCCTGCTATGACCACTTTGGCTGGCGCAGCTGTGACACAGCAAGACATTGACAATTTCAAGAGCAGCCTCCAGGATGTCCAGAACCGAAAGTCAGAGCTGCAGGATAAGCTCAACGACCTGAAGGGGGACAAGGAGGCGGCTGAGGAGAAGCTGGAGCTGCTCCAGGAGCAGATCCTCCTCACCGAGCAGCAGATCAGCGAAAGCCAGAAGCTGCTGGACAGCTACGACCAGCAGATCGAGGACAAGAAGGCTGAGATCACCAAGCTGGAGGAGCAGGAGGACCAGCAGTACGACGAGTTCTACACCCAGACCCGCTGGATGGAAGAGAACGGCGGCGCCTCCTTTATCTCAATTATTTTCCAGGCCTCCAGCTTCTCGGAGCTGCTGGACTACATGATGCTGGTCACCGACATCATGAACTACAACGATAAGATCATCACCCAGCTGGAGAAGACCCAGGCAGATCTGGCCCAGGCCCGGGACGATCTCCAGAGCGCCCGGGATGACCAGGCGGCCACCCAGAAGCAGCTGGAGAGCGCCAAGACGGATTTGGACAAGCAGAAGGAAGAGGCGGACCAGTACTATCAGCAGCTGTTGTCCGATGAGAAGAACTACAACAGCAAAGTGGCTCAGTTGGAAGACGATGAAAAGCAGATCCAGGCGGATTTGGAAGAGGCTCAGGCGAAGTATGAGGCAGAGCTGGAAGCGGCCCAAAAGCCCACGACCCCTCCCAGCACCGGCGGAGGTAGTACCGGCGGTGGCAGCACGGGCGGTGGCGGAAACACTGGCGGCGGCGGTAGCACTGGCCCCGTGGTGGACCCCTCCGGGAACTGGTACTGGCCTCTGCCTGGTTACTATTACATCTCCTCTGTGTTTGGCGGCCGCTATCATCCCATCACTGGTGTGTGGGAGACCCACACTGGTACCGATATCCCCGCTCCCGGCGGTACCCCCATTCAGTGTGCCCAGGACGGCGTGGTGACTACGGTGCGGCCTGAGAGTTTTGGCAGCAGCTATGGCAATTACTGCATTGTGTACCATGGCAATGGCTATGCCACTCTGTACGCTCATATGCAGAGCACGCCCAGCGTCAGTGTGGGTGAGTCTGTGTCTGCCGGTCAGGTGATTGGTTATGTGGGCACTACTGGCAGCTCCACCGGTAACCACCTGCACTTTGAGCTGCGCATCAACGGCCAGCGCGCCAGCGCCCTGGACCTCTATCCCAACCTGAGCTTCAGTGGGCTGTAATGTATAATTTCTTTGAGGGGGTGCAGACCAGTTCTGCACCCCCTGGTTCTTTTCTGAAATGCGGGCAACGGGTCCCGCATATGCATAGGCCAAGGAGGTTATCACATGGAGGAACAACAAAAAAAGCGCCGCCGGGTTCCCGGCTGGGCGAAAATCATCATAGCGGTGGTACTGACCCTGGTGGTGACACTGGGAGCGGTGGCAGGAGCTGCTGTGATGGTGTTTGGCAGAGATGGAATCGCCCTGATGCAGGGGTATCTGCTGGCCAAGTTCTCCTTTGTGGAGACGGATGCAGACCTGTCCAAGGCGGTGGACAGCGCTCTGGACGGCATGGTAGAGGGGCTGGGAGATCGGTGGTCCTACTACCTGGACCCGGAGAGCTACCAGGACACGTTGGAGAGCCGGGCCAACAACTATGTGGGCATTGGCATCACGGTCAGCTATGACCGGGAGGATGGCCTGCTGGTGCAAGAGGTCACCGAGGAGGGCCCCGCCCAGCAGGCTGGGGTCAAGGCCGGGGATGTCATCACCCATGTGGATGGTACGTCAGTGGCTGGAGATGCCCGCTATGAGGCCACAGACATGATCGCCGGGGAAGAGGGTACCCAGGTGGAGCTGACCCTGTTGGGAGAGGACGGGACCACCCGCACGGTGACCTGTACCCGCCAGACTTTGAAGAGCGACTCGGTGAGCAGCAAGCTGCTGGACGACGGGGTGGGCTATGTGCGCCTGGATAACTTCTATTCCGGGGCTGCCTCTTCCCTGAGCCGGGAGGTGCAGAGCCTCATGGACCAGGGGGCCACCAGCCTGGTGCTGGACGTGCGCAGCAACCCCGGCGGCTATGTGGCAGAGCTGATTGTTGCGCTGGACTATCTGCTGCCGGAAGGCCCGGTCTTTACTGAGCGGCCTCGGTGGGGCGAGGAGACGGTGTATGACTCCGATGCGGAGTGTGTGGATCTGCCCATGGCGGTGCTGGTGGACGCCTATAGCTATTCCGCCGCCGAGCTGTTTGCCGCCCAGCTGCGGGAGAGCGTTCAGGCCCCCATTGTGGGCGAGGTGACCTCCGGTAAGGGCTATGCCCAGCTCACCTTCCCCCTGGTGAACGGGGGCGGCTTGGGCCTGTCTGTGTCCGCCTACTGCACCGGCGGTGGACACTCTCTCATCGGCGAGGGCATCCAGCCGGATGTGGAGCTGTCTCTGGATGACAGCGGCACCGACAACCAGCTGCAAGCGGCCATCGACCTGCTGCTGAAATAAAAAATGGCCATCCACTGACACGTCAGTGGATGGCCATTTTTGGTGTTTATGCATTGCGCAGGAAGATGATGCCCAGGGTGTTGGGGCCGCAGTGGCTGGAGATGGTGCACCCGGCGGTGGCCTCGTAGATGTCCTGGAAGCCGTAGCCCACCAGGGCGGCTCGGACAGCCTCCACCACCCCCTGGTCACACCGGGTGTGAACCAGGAAGATGCGGTCCCGGTTGATGCCCGTGGGGTCGGACACCCGCTCTTTTACATAGTCCAGCAGTACCTTGTCCCAGTTGCCCCGGTACTTCTTGGCCACTCCCATCTTGCCGTCTGAGACCTGGATGCAGGGCTTGAGCTTGAGCAGGTTGGCGCCCAGGGCAGCTACCGCAGAGCAGCGGCCACCCTTGGCCAGGTAGTCCAGCTTATCCACCACAAAGGTGGTGTCCACCCGGGCGGTCAGGCGTTCCAGATAGGGCAGGATATCCTCTGCCTTCTCGCCCCGGGCTGCCGCCAGAGCAGCCTCCAGCACCACAAAACCGTGGCCGCAGGACAGGTTGCGGGAGTCCACTACGAACACGTTGTCAAACTCCCCGGCGGCGAGGACGGCGTTCTGATGGCAGGAGGAGAAGTCCTGGCTGATGTTGATGTGGATGACCGCCTCGTGCTGGGCGGCCAGAGGGGCAAAAAATTCGGTGTAATCAGCAATGTTGATGGCAGCCGTGGTGGGCAGATTGCCTCCGGCGGCCACATGATCAAAAATCTGCCCGGGAACGATATCCACACCATCCCGGTGGACCACTCCGTCCAGATTGACATAGAGGGGGACGATGGAGATTTGGTATTGCTCCAACAGGTCCTGGGGCAGATCGCAGGTGCTGTCAGCGGTGATTTTAATAGACATAGAGAATCCTCCGTTGTCATAAGTATAGTCCTTGGAATACCTCTGTATTCTATCATCAATCCAGGGTGAAATCAATGGTGCAATGCCGGGTTTTGGAAGTAGGTGGCGGATGTGGCAGCGGTGGGTCGTCTGGTCTGGCAAGAGGAGAAGGGGAGGGGGAGCAGTGATCTGCACGATTACGGGATACTGCCTGTGATGACGGTGACGGTGTGTGTACCGCCTGCCATGGCCTTTTGGCGGAAACGGCGGCGGATGAGAAGGGCGGTGCGTGCTCTGCATCAGGCAGAGGTGCGCCAGGTCATCTGGCCGGAAAACTGCCCCTGGAGTCTCCAGGAAGCTGGCTTTGTTGGAATTGAGGTGGAGTCCCTGTACCAGGCCCAGGCGGACCGTCTGGCCCTGGGGGCATTGGCTGGGCTGGGCATTCCCCCGGGGGAGGGGCGGGTGGCCCTGGTGGCCCAGCGGCTTACCATCCCCTTGCAGCGCACCGCCCAGCGGCTGTGCCCACGGGTCAAGGGGCTGCTCATTCAGGTGCCGGGGGCGGGGGAGGACTACGCCCGGTGGCTCCACGGCCAGTACGGCCTGCCGGTGGCCCCGGCCGGGGCGGGGGCGGAGGTGACGGTGGCCTTTTCCCCCGGGGGACCCCGTTGGGGGCGGTGCCTGGAGGTGTACGGGGATTGCCGCCTGGACGGCCTGCGCCTCACCGCCCCGGGGCTGGACCTGCCGGAGGACCTGGAGGAGGCGCTGCTGGCCGTGCTGTGGGAACGGGGGGAGATCCGGGGGGAGAATTTGGCGGTTACGAGCCTTGACACCCCCCAAGGGCCGTGGTAATATACTGGGGTAAGTAAATATCGCTGGGAACGCATTTAAGTAGCGTGTGTGAAATCCGTCAGAGAGGCCCTGTCAGCGGCTGAAAGCAGGGCTCGGGGGAAGCGTGCGTGAAGTGCAAAGCGGGAGCGAGGGGGATGCAGATGCCCTCCGGCTGGGCCACGTCACGGCCTTTGAGTGATAAACGAGAGTGGAACCGCGAGTACATCGCCTCTCATACCCTGGTGGTATGAGAGGCGTTTTTGTTTCATGGGTCTATCCGCAGGAGAGGAGGAATCATTTTGACCCGATTGGGAGAAACTTTGCGTGCTTACCAAGCCAGAGACCCGGCGGCCCGGAGCCGTCTGGAGATCTTTTTGCTCTATCCCGGCGTCCATGCGGTGCTCTATCACCGCCTGGCCCACTTCCTCTATGTGCACCACTTGAAGTTCCTGGCCCGGTTCGTGTCCCAGTGGAGCCGGTTCTGGACGGGCATTGAGATCCACCCCGGGGCCAAGCTGGGACGCCGCCTGGTCATCGACCACGGCATGGGCATCGTCATCGGCGAGACCGCTGAGGTGGGAGACGACTGCCTCATTTACCACGGGGTCACCCTGGGCGGTACCGGCAAGGACTGCGGCAAGCGCCATCCCACCATTGGCAACAACGTGATGATCTCCTGTGGCGCCAAGGTGTTGGGCCCCTTCCGGGTGGGAGACGGCTCCCGCATTGCCGCCAACGCCGTGGTGCTCACCGAGATCCCAGACCACGCCACCGCCGTGGGCGTCCCCGCCCAGGTGGTGCGGGTTCACGGCCGGAAGGTGGACTTTGCCGATGAAGTGGACCAGACCAGCGTCAACAACCCCACCTTGGAGAAGTTGGGGACCCTGGCGGCTCGGGTCGAGCTGCTGGAAAAACAGCTAAACCAGATGAAAAAGGAGAAGTAATCATGTATCTATACAATTCCGCCACCCGCAAGAAGGACGAATTCCAGACCCACACCCCTGGCCGTGTGGAGATGTACACCTGCGGCCCCACCGTGTACCACTTTGCCCACATCGGCAACCTGCGCTCCTACATCATGGAGGATGTGCTGGAGAAGTACCTGCGCTGGGAGGGGTACGACGTGAACCGGGTGATGAACATCACCGACGTGGGACACCTGGCCTCCGATGCGGACACCGGCGAGGACAAGATGCTCAAGGGCGCCAAGCGGGAGCACAAGACCGTCATGGAGATCGCCCAGTTCTACACCGACGCCTTCTTTGACGACTGCCGCAAGCTGAACATCAAGACCCCCGACGTGGTGCAGCCCGCCACCGGACTCATTGACGAGTTCATCCACATGGTGGAGACCCTCATGGAGAAGGGGTATGCCTACTTTGCCGGCGGCAACGTGTACTTCGACACCTCCAAGCTGGACCACTACTATGTGTTCAACGACCACGACGAGGAGGACCTGGCCGTTGGCGTGCGCGAGGGCGTGGAAGAGGACGTAAACAAGCGCAACAAAAACGACTTCGTGCTCTGGTTTACCAAGTCCAAGTTTGAGGACCAGGCCCTGAAGTGGGACTCCCCCTGGGGCGTGGGCTATCCCGGCTGGCACATTGAGTGCTCCGGCATCTCCGCCAAGTTCAACGGCGAGTATCTGGACCTGCACTGCGGCGGCGTGGACAATGCCTTCCCCCACCACACCAATGAGATTGCCCAGTCTGAGGCCTACTTTGGCCACCCCTGGTGCAAGCAGTGGTTCCATGTGGCCCACCTGAACACCAACTCCGGCAAGATGTCCAAGAGCAAGGGCGAGTTCCTCACCGTCTCTCTGCTGGAGGAGAAGGGCTATGACCCCCTGGCCTACCGCTTCTTCTGCCTGCAAAGCCACTACCGCAAGGGCCTGGTGTTCACCTGGGAGAACCTGGACAACGCCGCCACCGCCTACCAGAAGCTGGTGAAAAAGATTGCCGCCCTCAAGCCCGAAGACGGCGAGGTGGACCAGGCTGTGGTGGAGGAGTACCGCGCCAAGTTCAAGGCCCAGGTGGGCAACGATTTGAACACTTCCATGGCGGTGACCTGCCTGTACGACGCTTTGAAGGCCAAGACCAACGACGCCACCCGGCTGGCCATTTTGGCCGACTTTGACCAGGTGCTCTCCCTGTCCCTGCTGGACAAGGCCGACGAGCTGCGGAAGGCTCAGCAGGCCCAGTCTCAGAAGGCCGCCTCTGGGGAGTTCACCATCCACGGCGAGGGCGACCCCGCCATTGATGCGCTGGTGAAGGCCCGGGCCGAGGCCAAGAAGGCCAAGAACTTCGCCGAGGCCGACCGCATCCGGGACGAGCTGAAGGCCCAGGGCATTGAGGTCACCGACATGCCCAACGGGGCCAGCTGGAGACGAATTTGAAGCAAGAGGAGGGGCGGGGCGTGAGCCAGACCCAACAAGAATCTCACAACTACCTGGAGGGCACCGTCACCGCCATCCTCTTTCGCAACGAGGAGAACGGCTACACGGTGCTGCGCCTGGACACTCCCAATCGGGGTGAGGTGACGGTGGTGGGCTGCATACCCGGCGTGGCTCCGGGGGAGACCTTGGAGCTGGAGGGCAGCTGGGGCCGCCACCCCAGCTACGGGGAGCAGTTCAAGGCTGAGGCCATCTATCGGCGTATGCCGGTGGGGGAGAAGGCCATCTATGAATACCTGGCCTCCGGGGCGGTGAAGGGCATCCGCATGGGGCTGGCCCGTCAGATCGTGGATAAGTTCGGGGCGGACGCCCTGGAGATCATCGAAAAGGAGCCGGAGCAGCTGGCCCAAATCCGAGGGGTGAGCCTCAAGCGGGCCCGCACCATCAGTGAGGGCTTCCGGGCCCAGATGGGCATGCGGAACCTGGCGGAGTTTCTCACCCAGCACCAGCTGCCCCTGGCCGCCGCCATGCCTCTCTACCAGCGGTTCGGGGACCTGGCGGTGGAGATGGTGCAGAATAACCCCTATCTGCTGGCCGACCGTGGCCTGGACATCCCCTTCTCCAAGGTGGATTCCCTGGCCATTGAGCTGGGCGTGGCGGGGGACGACCCCCAGCGGGTGGAGACCGCCCTCCTCTTTGAGCTGGAGCACAACGCCGACAATGGCCATGTGTTCCTCCCCCAGGACAAGCTGCTGGCCGCCACTGGGGCCCTCATCGGCGTGGAGGGGGAGTGCCTGGACACCGGGTTGGAAGCCCTCATCCAGCGGGGTGAGGTGGTGCGGGAGGGCATCGCCGGGGTCACCGCCTGTTACCTGGCGGGGCTGTATGGAGCGGAGTGCTATGTGGCCATGCGCCTGAGCGAGATGTGCACCATGGAACTCACCCCGCCCCACAACCTGGACCAGCTGCTCACAGACATCCAGCGCCGCCAGGGCATCACCTACGCCCAGCAGCAGCGGGACGCCGTGGAGCTGGCCGCCTCCCGCCAGGTGATGCTTCTCACCGGGGGACCGGGCACCGGCAAGACCACCTCTCTGCGAGGGGTGCTGGCCCTCTTTGACCACCTGGGGCTGGAGACCGCCCTGGCCGCTCCCACCGGGCGGGCCGCCAAGCGCATGAGCGAGACCTGTGGCCAAGATGCCTACACCATCCACCGCTTGCTGGAGACCAAGATGGACCCCTACACCGGACAGCTGGCCTTTACCAAGAACCAGGACGACCCTCTGGGGGTGGATGCCGTCATTGTGGACGAGACCTCCATGGTGGACATGTCCCTGATGTCCGCCCTGCTGGCTGCCATGCGGGGGGACTGCCGCCTGGTGCTGGTGGGTGACCCGGACCAGCTGCCCTCGGTGGGACCGGGCAACGTGCTGGACCACTTGCTGCGCAGCCATGTGGTGCCGGGGGTGGCCCTCACCGAAATTTTCCGTCAGGCCCAGGAGAGCGCCATTGTCATGAACGCCCACGGGGTGAACCAGGGGGTCATGCCAGACCTGACCAACCACAGCAAGGATTTCTTCTGCATGAAGCGGGGGGACGCTGTGCGTACGGTGGACACCATTGTGGAGCTGTGCCAGCGGCGGCTGCCCCAGAACATGGGCATTCCCCCCAGCCAGATTCAGGTGCTGTCCCCCACACGCCGCCGGGAGGCGGGCACCGCCGCCCTCAACCGAGCCTTGCAACAGGCCCTCAACCCCGCCCAGGAAGGGAAAGGGGAGCGGGCCTTCGGTCCCTACATCTTCCGGGAGGGGGACCGGGTGATGCAGGTGAAAAACAACTACGACCTCTTTTGGGAGAACCCAGAGACGGGGGAGAAGGACCTGGGGGTGTTCAACGGGGACATCGGGGAGATTTTGCAGGTGGATGCCGGGGGCGTCACCGTCTCCTTTGATGGCCGCCTGGTGGCCTATCCCCCGGAGCTGCTGGGTGAGCTGGAGCCCGCCTATGCGGTGACGGTACATAAGTCCCAGGGCAGCGAGTACCGGGCAGTGATCCTGGCCCTCCAGGACGTGCCGTCCACCTTGCTGGCCCGTGGCGTGCTGTATACCGCCATCACCCGGGCCAAGGAGCTGTTCATTCTGGTGGGCAGCCCGGAGCTATTGGAGAAGATGGTAAAAAACGACCGCCAGACCCGGCGGTATTCCGCTTTGCGCACCCGGCTGATACAGGGGACACAAGAATAACACAAGGCCCCACGGCGCAAGCCGTGGGGCCTTCATGCGTTTACTGGATGGTGCAGGTGATGTCTCCGCTGACGGTGGAGATGTTACATGGGCCACCAGAACTGTCCGAGGGGACCTCTACGTCTCCGCTGACGGTCTGGGTGGAGAAGGTCTTTCCACTGCGCAGGGATGCTTTCACACTAGCGCTAATGGTATTGATGACCAGAGAGGATGCGTCACAATCGGTGAGCGTAACCTGACCGCTGACGCTGTTAATGTCCCAGGTTTCCATAACCACCACTTGGGAGGCGTGGATGGAGCCGCTGGTGCTGGAGAGGGACAGAGACTGGGGGGATACTTTGCTCACTTCCATAGTACCGCTCACCGATTCCAGGGTCAGATTGCCGGAAACAGGGGCGTAAAATTCCAGTTTTCCGCTGGTGGTACTTACCTGGGCCTGGGAAAAGGAAAAATCCTCAGGTACCGTGATGCTCCCACTGACGGAATCCAGGTTCAGCTGCTCATACTGGGATTGGGGGAGATAGAGGGTAATTTCCAGGGGCGAAGCGTTCATGTTGTCAGTCCAGGAACGGTGATCACGAAATATGATGCGCAAAATGTTCTGCGCCACGGAGACCGAGCACTCCAGTTTGTCGCCGGTGGTGTACTCCACCTGAGTGGTGCCGTCCGTGGAGGGTACCAGATGGATGTTGCACGCCTCGGCATCTACGGCGATGCTGGTAAAAGATTCTTCCACGGTTTGACGCACCGTGTGGAAATCCTGGGCATCTACAGGGGAGGTGAGGGCAGGGGAAGCTATGCTTTGAGAGAAGGGGGCCTCGAAGCGAGAAAAGTCCGCTTTGAGAGCATTCATACCCCACACAACGAGAAGAACAACGGCGGAAGCGCCAATCAATACACCAAAAATCACAGGCTTCCTGGAGCGTTTCACTGCATTGCTTCCCGTCATCGGTCGTTTGGGTGTCTCCGAGAGAATTTGCCCTACGATATCATGCACCGGGCCCACATCCGCCACCGCCTCAGCCTCTGTCATGCCCTCTTCCATCCGGTCTTCAATGATTTCAGAGTAAAAGTCCAGCCAATGCTGCACGTCTGCCTCCGGCAATCCAGCTAAACCAGCACGAAGGGCAGCGAGAAATTCCTTTTTATTCATGCACATCTCCCTCTCTAGCAATAAATTTGTAGATGGATACAATCTCGTTCCACTCGGCTTTAAAATCCTCCAGGCGCTGGAGCCCTTGGGGCGTGATGTGGTAATACTTGCGCAGTCTGCCGTTGTGCTCGGCTTTTCGTACCGTCAGCAACTGTGCCCCTTCCAAGCGTCGCAAAATGGGGTACAGGGTGGACTCGGAGATCTCCACATAGGGCTTCATATCTTTGATGATCTGATAGCCGTAGGAATCCTCGTTTTTGATGGTCGCCAGCACGCATACGTCCAGCAGCCCTCGTTTTAACTGAATGTCCATGGAATACCTCCCTTCACATAATACTATGCCACACATAGTATGTGATGTCAAGGGGATGGATGGAAATTATTATGTATTGCCATTTGACCGCCAATCTGCTATGATACAAAGTCGAGACAGAAAGGAGGGGAATGGCATGATGGCGCAGATGATGCAGTTTTTTCATTTGTTTCCTGCTGTTCCCTTTTCGTATGAGACAATTACCTTTTTTGGGTGATTGTCTTTTTTTCTGTGAGAACATAAGAGAAAAGGAGAGAACAACGTGAACAACCATCAAGCGCCCATTCAGGACGCCCGCACTTTGGGTTGGCCTAAGATGCTCATTCTGGGCTTGCAGCACATGTTCGCCATGTTCGGCGCCACCGTGCTGGTGCCCATGCTGGTGAGCAATTCCTACGGTCTGCCCCTGTCCATCCAGACCACCCTGTTTTTTGCCGGTATCGGCACCCTGTTTTTCCACCTGTGTACCAAGCTGAAGGTGCCCGCCTTCCTGGGCTCCTCCTTCGCCTTCCTGGGTGGCTTCCAGGCGGTGAGTGAGCTGTCCGCCGGGAAGTACGCCGACATGGCCGCCGCTGAAAAGCTCCAGTATGCCCTGGGCGGTATTGTGGTGGCTGGCCTGCTGTATGTGATCCTGGCTGGCATCATCAAGCTGGTGGGTGTGCAGAAGGTCATGCGCTTCCTGCCCCCCGTGGTCACCGGACCCATCATCATCCTCATCGGTCTGAACCTGGCCCCCTCTGCGGTGTCCAACGCCTCCACCTGCTGGTGGCTGGCCATTGTGGCCATGGCCATCATTGTGGCGGCCAACATCTGGGGCAAGGGCATGATTAAGATCATCCCCATTCTCCTGGGTGTGGTGGGCTCCTACATCGTGGCCGTGATTGCCAACTCCTTTGGTGCCACCGCCGTGGATGCCGCCGGCAACGTGGTGCCCCTCATCGACTACTCCGGAGTGGCATCCTCCCAGCTGGTGGGTCTCCAGCCTTTTGTCATCGCCAAGTTTGACCTGACCTCCATCTTCGTCATGGCACCCATCGCCATTGCTGCCATGATGGAGCACATCGGCGATATGTCCGCCATCTCCGCCACTGTGGGCAAGAACTTCCTGTCCGACCCCGGCTTGCACCGTACCCTCATCGGCGACGGTATCGCCACTTCGCTGTCTGGCCTGTTTGGCGGCCCCGCCAACACCACCTACGGTGAGAACACCGGCGTGCTGGTGCTCTCCCGGGTCCACGACCCCCGTGTGGTGCGCCTGGCTGCCATCTATGCCGTGGTGCTGTCCTTCAGCCCCGCCTTTGCCGCTGTGGTCAATTCCATCCCCCCCGCCATCATCGGCGGCGTGTCCTTCATCCTCTACGGTATGATCTCCGCCATCGGCGTGCGTAACGTGGTGGAGAACCGGGTGGACTTCACCAACTCCCGCAACCTCATCATCGCCGCCGTCATTCTGGTGTGCGGTCTGGGCTTCACCAATGGTGTTACCTTCGCCATCGGTGAGGTACACATCACCCTCACCAACCTGGCTGTGGCCGCCGTTGCGGGCATCGCCCTCAACGCCATCCTCCCCGGCAAGGATTACACCTTCGGTGCCGACGTCACCGAGGGCCGTGCCGGCGACTTTGGTCGTTACTAAGCAGCGTTCCAATCAATCATCCGCGGCGTCCGGCTCACCTGGCCGGACGCCGCTGTATTTTGCAGCAAAAATTTTTCGGGGAAGTCTTGTAAGATTTCCCCCACTCCCCAGTCTTATGGGTGGAAGGAGGTGGTGGCGTGACCGAGTTTGAAGAGATCTACCGGGCCTACTTTGGGGATGTGTACCGGTATCTGCTGCGCCTGTCCGGGGACCAACACGTGGCGGAGGAGCTCACCAGCCAGACCTTTTTTAAGGCCATGCAGGGCATCCAAAGCTTCCGGGGGGACTGTGAGGTGAGGGTGTGGCTGTGTCAGATCGGGAAAAACTGCTACCTGACCTATGTGAAAGGTCAAAACCGCACCCACCCGCTGGATGAGGCCCAGCTATTGGAACTGCCGGAGGAGGGAGACTCCCCGGAACAGCTGTGTGAGCGGCGGGACCAGGCTATGCGCATCCGAAAGGTGCTCCACCAGCTGCCGGAGCCCTACAAAGAGGTGTTTTTGTGGCGGGTATTTGCCGAGTTGAGCTTCAAGGAGATTGGCCAGATGTTTGGAAAGACCCACAATTGGGCCTGTGTCACCTATCACCGGGCCAAAACCATGGTCAGACAACGATTGGAGGAGAACGAAACATGAAACAGGAATGCAGCATCGTCCGAGACCTGCTCCCCCTGTATGTGGAGGACATGGTCAGCCTGGAGACGGCGGAGTTTGTGAGGGGGCACCTGGCCGCTTGCGAGACGTGTAAGGCAGAGTACCAGAGCTTACGCCAGCCCCCAGACGTAACCCCGCCCGCCCAGGAGGAGCGCCCTGAGGCCCCGCTGCGGCTGCTCCAGCGAAAATTGCTGCTCAAGCGGGTACAGACTGCCCTATTGGCGGGGGGATTTGTGCTGGTGGTGCTCTTATCTGCCTTTGCCATCCTCTCTGCGCCTCGCTATTTCCCCTACACCGCCCAGCTGTTGGAGGTGACAGAGCAGGCGGACGGCAGCCTCACCATCACCTTTGACCAGGCGGTGACTCAGTGCCAGGTGGAGAGCCTGGGCACCCAGGAGCCGGACAACCAGAGCGAGAGCTATTCCATTCAGGCGTGGACCTCTCCCTGGGACCAGTGGTTTTCCCGTTCCGGGAGCTGCACCCTGACCATTACCCCTCAGACCGACCTCCCGGTGCGGGTGTACTACGCCCAGAACAACGGGCAGGGGGACGTATTGGTGTATGGGGAACACCCGGATGGAGGGATGGAGACCCTGCCCCGGCTGGTTCTGGGCTACTATCTGTTCCTGGCGGCGGGGGTGTTTGTGGTGCTCCTGGTGGTGTGGTGCGCAGCGAAGAAGAAGCCCAAGGTCCGGCAATGGGTGGGGCGGGCCTTGCCGCTGCCCCCCGCCTATGGGGTAGGACACCTCATTGTGCTGGGCGTTACCACGGTGTCCTATTGCGCCACCCGGGACTTCATCCTCATTGTAGCCATCGGGGCGCTGGTGTACTGCCTGGTTCTGCTGGCCGTCCGCCTCTACCGACTGTGGAGGGAGCTGAGACCCCATTGAGGGGAAGGGGGAGATTTCTCATGGTTGACAAAATTCTATCCTTTTAGTATGATAAAGCGTGATATATCTGCGGTCTCGTTCAAAGGGGAGCGTCAGCCGCATCAAAGGAGAGAAAACCATGAAGAAACCGTTCCTCACCCTGGCTCAGGCCAAGGAGATTCGTGAGACCTATCCCACCCCGTTCCACATCTACGACCAGGCGGGGATTGAAGACAACGCCAAGAAGCTGTACCAGGCCTTTTCCTGGAATCCCGGCTTCAAAGAATATTTCGCCGTGAAAGCCACCCCCACCCCCGGCATTTTGAAGCTGCTCCACGCAGCGGGCTGTGGCGTGGACTGCTCCTCCCTCACCGAGCTGATGATGGCCGAACGCTGTGGCTTTACCGGCCATGAGATCATGTTCTCCTCCAACGAGACCCCCGCCGAGGAGTTCCGCTACGCCCACAAGCTGGGGGCCATCATCAATCTGGACGACCTGACCCATGTGGACTTCCTCTATGACACCTTGGGTTGTGTCCCCGAGACCATCTCCTGCCGCTACAATCCCGGCGGCACCTTCACCCTGGGGGAGAGCAAGGAGGGCTTCCAGGTCATGGACAAGCCGGGGGATGCCAAGTACGGCATGACCAAGGAGCAGATGAAGGAGGCGTTCACCCGCCTGAAGGAGCTGGGGGCCAAGAACTTCGGCATCCACGCCTTCCTGGCCTCCAACACCCTGTCCAACGACTATTATCCCGCCCTGGCCCGGGTACTTTTCGAGCTGGCCGTGGAGCTGCAGCGGGACACTGGCTGCCACATCACCTTCCTCAACCTGTCCGGCGGCGTGGGCGTGCCCTATCGCCCGGAGCAGCCCGCCAACGACATCGCCATCATCGGCGAGGGCGTGCGGAAAGCCTACGAGGAGATCTTGGTGCCCGCAGGTATGGGGGATATCTCCCTGTGTACCGAGCTGGGCCGCTTTATGCTGGCCCCCTATGGACACCTGGTCACCACCGCTGTCCACGAAAAGCACATCTACAAGGAGTATATCGGGGTGGACGCCTGCGCTGCCAACCTGATGCGTCCCGCCATCTACGGGGCTTACCATCACATCACCGTGCTGGGCAAGGAGGACGCCCCCTGTGACCACGTCTACGACGTGGTGGGCTCCCTGTGTGAAAACAGCGATAAGTTCGCCATTGACCGGGCTCTGCCCAAAATTGACCGGGGAGATATCCTGGTCATCCACGACACCGGAGCCCACGGCTTTGCCATGGGCTACCAGTACAACGGCAAGCTGCGCTCGGCGGAACTGCTGCTCAAGCGGGACGGCTCGGTGGAGCTGATGCGCCGGGCGGAGACCCCCGACGACTACTTTGCAACCCTCGTTTGGTAACAAGAAAACTTCCCGTCCGGCACCGCCGGGCGGGAAGTTTTTTAGTCTTTGTTCATGCGCTGTAAAATGGCTTGTTCCACCTTGTCCCCGTACCGCATGGCCACGAGAAACACTGCCAGCCCCACCAGGCCCATGAGAACCATGGCCCAAGGGGGAATGGAGAGGGCGGAGCCACCCACGCCGCAGGCCACCAACAGGCCCCAGGGGCGGGCCACCAGGCAGAGGATGAGGAAGCGTTTCAGGCTCAGGTCGGTGAGCCCTGCCAGGATGCACAGCAGGTCGTCGGGGAAGAAGGGGAAGAGAAAGGCCAGGAAGAGGAAGACGTCCCGCTTGCGCTGGATGATGTCCAGGTACTTGCCGGACACCTTCTCACTGACAAACTGGTGGACAAACTTGTGGCCCAGTACCCGGGCCAGAAGAAAGACAATCACCGACCCCAGAACCACCGCCCCCCATGTGAGGAGAAAGGCGGGCCAGAATCCAAACGTGACAGCCCCCACCAGAGCGGTGATGTTGCTGGGGATGGGGGCGACGATCACCGAAATGAGCTGAATGACAAAGTACATCAGGTGGGACCAGGGGGAGAACTGGGCAATATAGGCCTCCATGGCCGACCTGGAGTGGAGGGTCTGGAAAAATCCAGTGGCGTACAGGGCGTAGACGCAGCCGCCCAGCAGCGCTATGGTGACAAGCCACAACAGGGCCTGTTTGATATGTGGGTTCATAACTTCCCACCTCCTGGGAACGAGATAGGGATATTGTAGCAGATTGTGGCGAAAATAAAAAGACGACAAACCGTTAGGATTTTATCAAGAAAACGTTAAGATGCAGAAAGAGCCGCCCACACAGGGGCGGCTCTTCGGGCTTCTGGGGTAATCAGTCGATGGCGGTGACTTGGTATCCGGCCCCCTCCACGGCGGCCTTGAGGGTGTCGGTGGACACGTCTCCGGTGACGGTGGCAGTACCGCTTTCCAGATCTACCTGGGCGGACACGCCGGGGATGGCGTTCAAGGCCTGGGTGATGTGGCTGACGCAGTGAGGGCACATCATGCCCTGGATGTGGATGGTTTGAGTCATAGTAGGTTCTTCTCCTTTCAATTCACAGCAGGTGTTGTTGCATACCGCTGGGGTATTCGATTGGGTGGGGCGGAAGCGGCGCAGCCGGAGGGCGTTGGTGACCACGCACACCGAGCTCAAACTCATGGCAGCCGAGGCCAGCATGGGGGAGAGCTGGAGGTGGAACAGGGGGAAGAACACCCCAGCAGCCACGGGAATACAGATGGCGTTGTAGCAAAAGGCCCAGAACAGATTTTCCTTGATGTTGCGCAGGGTGGCCCGGGACAGGCGCACGGCGGTGACCGCGTCCAGCAAGTCGCTTTTCATCAGCACCAGGTCGGCGGAGTCCAGAGCGATATCCGAGCCCGCCCCGATGGCAATGCCAACTTCCGCCCGGGCCAGAGCGGGGGCATCGTTGATGCCGTCCCCCACCATGGCCACCTGGTGCCCTTGGGCTTGCAGCTGAGCAATGTGGCCCTCTTTCTGGGTGGGGAGCACTTGGGCGATGACCTGGGAGACCCCCACCTCCTGGGCAATGGCCTGAGCGGTGGCAGGGTGGTCTCCGGTGAGCATCACAACCTCCAGGCCTAACTTCCGCAGTTCAGACACCGCCTGAGCGCTGGTGGGCTTCACCGTGTCCGCCACCCCGATGACCCCCACCAGGGTTGTGCCCTGGGCAAAGTACAGGGGAGTGTGGCCCTTTTCTGTGAGGGCCTGGGTGCGCTGGGCCACGGGAGACGGGTCCACCCCAGCCTCTTCCATCATGGCTCCGTTGCCTGCCAGGAAGGGGAGACCCTGGAGGGTTCCGGTGACTCCCTTGCCGTGGACGGCCTGGAAGTCCGCCACCTCCTGGAGAGGAAGGTTCTGTGCCTGGGCGTGGGCCACAATGGCCTGGCCCAGGGGGTGCTGGGAGGGATGCTCCAGGCTGGCGGCGATGGTGAGCAGCTGCTCTTCGGACAGCTGGCCCACCGGGTACACGCCGGTGACCTGAGGCTTGCCCTGGGTGATGGTGCCTGTCTTGTCCAGCACCATGCAGGTCACCTTGCCCAGCTGCTCCAGGGCCTGGGCGGACTTGATGAGAATGCCGTTCTGGGCGCCCACACCGGTGCCCACCATGATGGCTACGGGGGTGGCCAGACCCAGGGCACAGGGGCAGGAGATCACCAGCACTGCCACGGCAGAGGTGAGGGCCTGGGCCACGGTGTGGCCGGTGACCAGCCACACCAGGGCGGTGAGGAGAGCAATGCCCATGACCACGGGGACGAAGATACCCGCCACCCGGTCGGCCAGCCGGGAGATGGGGGCCTTGGAGGAGGCGGCCTCCTCCACCAGGGTGATCATCTGGGACAGGGTGGTGTCCTGGCCCACCTGGGTGGCCCGGACGGTGAGCACACCGGCCCCGTTGAGACAGCCGGACATCACCCGGTCCCCTTCGCCTTTATCCACGGGGATGGACTCCCCGGTGAGAGGGGACTCATCCACGCTGGACACCCCAGATACCACCACCCCGTCCACGGGGAGGGCGGAGCCGGGGCGGATGAGGAGCAGATCTCCCACCTGTACCTCCTGGGTGGGGATGGTCACCTCTTGGCCGTCCCGCAGCACGGTGGCGGTCTTGGGGCTCAAATCCATGAGCCGGGCGATGGCCTGACCGGTTTTGCCCTTGGAGCGGGCCTCCAGAAACTTGCCCAGGGTGATGAGGGTGACGATCATGGCCGCCGACTCAAAGTACAGGTCCATGGCGTACCGCTCCACCAGGGCGGTGTCCCCGTGGCCCAGCCCCCAGCCGATGGCGTACAGAGCTACAATGCCGTAGAGCACAGCGGCAGAGGAGCCTACAGCGATGAGGGAGTCCATATTGGGGGCTCGATGCCAGAGGGAGCGGAAGCCACCCACAAAATAGGCCCGGTTGATGATCAGCGGGGGCAGGGTGAGCAAGAAGAGGGTGAGGGCGTACACCATGGCATTTTGAGTGCCGTGGAAAAAGTGGGGAATGGGCCAGCCCATCATATGTCCCATGGACAGGTAGAACAGGGGCAGCAGAAAGACCAAGGAGGAGATAAAACGCACCTTCAAGGACTTCTGGGCATCGGACACGGGAGCAGGAGCCGGGGCGGATTTCTCCCCCATCACCGTGGCCCCGTACCCGGCCTTGGCCACTGCTTCGCAGATTTGCTGGGCGGTCAGAGGCTCATTGTAGGTCACCGACATGGAGTTGCCCAACAGGTTCACCTGCACCTCCTGGACGCCATCCAGCCCCTTCACCGCCTTTTCCACATGTGCAGAGCAGGCGGCGCAGGTCATGCCGGTGACAGAAAACTTCTGTTTCATGGCGGGGCCTCCTTTACAGCAGCTTGCCCAGAGCGGCCACCAGCTCGTCCACCTTTTGGGCTCGCTCCTGGGGGGTGTCCGCCTGCTCCACACAGTGTTTCAGGTGGGCGGTGAGCACCTCCTTGTTGGCCCGGCGCACCAGGGCGTCCACCGCCAACAGCTGCTGGGAGATGTCCATACAGTAGCGGTCCTCTTCAATCATGGTTAAAATTCCGTCCAGTTGTCCTCGGGCGGTTTTTAATAGGCGAGTCACGGTTTTGGCATCGGCCATCATGACGCATCCCTCCTTATGTTGGAATAACACTCCCCTGGGGGGTAGGGTTATCCTAGCACAACAATAGGATAATGTCAAGCCCTTCTCTCAATGGCTTTCCTGTGCAAGGGGAGCTGTCTGTGAAGCAGACGGAGGGGGTGTCTGTCTAACCGTCCATGGTTCAGGCTTGCCAGCCTGGCAGGGTCGCTCCGCTGGGGTGACTTTCTGGCGGCAGAAAGTCACCAAAGACCGCCAAAGGCGGGGCCTTCCCCCCGCCTTGTGGAATCCACCCCGTAGTACTGGGGGGAGGGTGTACCTTCCTGTTTTCAGCCCTTGGCCCAGTGGGGTCACATCGATGGCGTGGAACTTCTACCGAACGTGCCTGCTCCTCTGTGTGGCTGTACTTCTATAGCCAGGGCCTTACCTGGGTGAGCCGCTGTTCCCAGCTAACGGGGGCCTGGCGGCGCAGTTCCTGGAGGGCTGGGCGCAAAAAGGCTCCCCTGTGTAAGGGGAGCTGGCAGCCCATAGGGCTGACTGAGGGGTTGACGGTAGGGGGCTACAATCCCTCCGAGCCGACTTGTGTCGGCCCACCTCCCTTTACACAAGGGAGGCTTTGGGCCTGGAAAGGTCCTAAAAATGCCACATTTCTTGGGTTGCTGGCGTAGGGGAGGGGCTTGCCCCTCCCGAATCTCCCAGGGCAATGCCAGGAAACCAACGGGCCGGGCAAGCCACGGCCCCTACCACAGCGCAACAAGATGGTGCGGCAAAAACCCCCGAGCGTCCCCACCGGGCTGGCAGGCCTGAGACCTGGAGGGTAGACGGACACACTCCCGGCAGGGAGCAGAACAAGGCTGAAAGTCTGCGTCAGAGTGTAATAGAAGATTAAAAAATGCGGAAGCAGTCCTTGCTTCCGCATTTTGGGGGAGAGGGGAAATCACCCCTCCAGCTTGCTCTGAGTCTTAGCCATAAACTTCTCAGCGTTAATGATGAACCGCTCGTGGACACCGGAGCCGATCTCGCCCCGCTCGTCGTAGGCGTGGACCTCGAAGGTGACCTTGCGGCCCTCTACAGCGGTGACCACGCTCTCCGCCCATACCTTCATACCCACGGGGGTGGCGGAGGAGTGGGCGATGTTCAGGTGGGTGCCCACGGAGCTCTCGCCAGGAGCCAGGCAGAGGATGAGGGAGTCAGAGGCGGCGTTTTCCATCATGGCCACCATATAGGGGGTGGCAAAGACGGACACCAGACCGGAGCCCACCGCAGTGGCGGTTTTCTCCTGGGTGACCACAGACTCAAAACGGCCCTTGAGGCCGACTTCAATGGACATGGGGATTCCTCCTTTGTGTTGTCTGGAGACAGTGTACCCGATTTTGCCCCGCTTGGCAAGAGAAAAGCACAGCGCCTTGCGGCGCTGCGCGTTCAGCGTTATAGTCCCAGCTGAATCCACAGATCGTTGTACAGATTCCGAGTCTCCTGGGGAAGCACCACATAGTTCTCGCACTTTTCCAGCACGTCGGCAGAGGGTGCCATGATCTCGTAGAGCTCCGGGTCCAGCTCCTCGCCGTAGGTCTCTTTGTAGTACTCGGGGTACTTCTCCAGCGCCTGGGTGTTGGGAGAGGCGTACCAGATATAGTCCATGTTGGCCAGAGAGGCGTCGGTGGAGGCCATGAAGTTGATCCATTCCTCCGCCTCGGACACATGCTGGGCGCTTTTCAGCACACACCAGGCGTCCACAAACCAGTTGGCCCCCTCCTCGGGGATGACATAGGCCAGGTCGGAGTTGTTCTCGTACATGGACAGGTAGTCGCCAGCGTAGTAGGTGGCGATGGCGGCGTTGCCCTGCTCCATCTTGTTGAACACCTCGTCCATCACCTTGCCCTGGAAGACGCCCCGGCGGGTGGCGTCGGCGATGAGGTCATAAGCCTGACGAATTTCGTCCTCGTTGGTGGTGTTCACCGAGTAGCCCAGATAGATGAGGGCGTTGCCAAAGGCGTCCCGGGAGTTATTGATGAGCAGCACATTGCCCTTGTTGGCATCATCGTACAGGGAGGACCAGCTGGTGATCTCACCGTCCACCATGGTCTTGTTGTAGATGATACCCAGAGTGCCCCAGGTGTAGGGGACGGTGTACTCATTGTTGGGGTCAAAGGCCAGGTTCTTGAACTGGTCCCCAATATAGGAGTAGTTGGGGATGTTGTCGTAGTTCAGGGGCTGGAGCATGTCCTCCTCGATGAGCTGGGAGATCATATAGTCGGAGGGGCAGATGACGTCGTAGTTGGCGCCGCCGTTTTTCAGCAGGGAGTACAGGGACTCGTTGCTCTCAGCGGTCTGGTAGTTGACGGTGATCCCCGTCTCCTCCTGGAACTGGGCGATGAGGTCCTCGTCGATATATTCGCCCCAGTTGCACACGTTGAGCACCCGCTTGCCGGTGTTGGTGGCGGTGGTGTTGCTGTCGGCCTCGGGGTCAATGCGCTCAATGGTACAGGCGGAGAAGCAGAAGCCGCCCACCAGCACACAGGCCAGAGCCGCAATGGCTAGCTTTTTCAAAGGTTCATTCCTCCTCGATGAAAATCAATAGACCCGCTTGGCAGCGGCCTTCTCCGCCCGAATCTCCCGGACGTTGACGATGATCAGCAGCACCAGTACCACCCCAAAGAGGATGGTGGACACGGCGTTGATCTCCGGGGTGACACCCTTTTTGGTCATAGAGTAGATCTGCATGGCCAGGGTGGAGGTGGAGGAGCCGGCGGTGAAGTAGGAGATGACAAAGTCGTCCACACTCATGGTGAAGGCGATGAGGGCGCCGGAGACAATACCCGGCATGATCTCCGGCAAAATCACCTTGAAGAAGGCCTGGGGCCAGGTGCAGCCCAGGTCCTGGGCGGCATCCACCAGGTTTTTGTCCATCTGCCGCAGCTTGGGGGCCACAGAGAGGATGACATAGGGAATGTTAAAGGTGATGTGGGCGATGAGCAGGGTGCCAAAGCCCAAAGATAGCTGGTGGAAGGTGACCCGGTACTGGGTGCCGAAGAGGTCGATGATGAGCCGATAGTGGGAGGCCAGGTAGTTCCAGCCGCTGAGGGCGGCCACAAAGAACAGGCACATGGCCACGCCGGTGACAATGTCGGCGTTCATCATGGGGATGTTGTTGATGGTGAGCAGAGGCTCCCGGAACTTCCGGCGCATGGAGTACAGGCCAATGGCGCTGAGGGTGCCCACCACCGTGGCAATGAGGGTGGCCAGCACCGACACCAGCAGGGTGTTGTACACACTCTTGATGATCAGCTGATTTTGGAACAGCTTGGCATACCACCGCAGGGAGAAGCCCTTCCAGACCACGCTGGAGTCTGCGGCGTTGAAGGAGTAGAAAATGAGCAGCAAAATGGGGGCATAGAGGAAGAAGAATACCACACCGATGAGAATTCGGTTGCCCAGGCTGTTTTTCTTGTTCAGACTCATAGCATCACCGCCTGTTCTTCGCCCTCACCGAAGCGATTCATGATCCACATACAGGCCACCACAATGACCATCATCACCAGGGCGATGGCCGAGCCCAGGTGTGGGTTGTAGGCGCCGCCCAGGAACTGCTGTTCAATGAGGTCGCCCAGCAGCATCTGGATGCCGCCGCCCAACAGCCGGGAGATGGCGAAGGTGGACACGGAGGGGACGAACACCATGGTCACGCCGGAGAGGATGCCGGGCAGGGACAGGGGCAGGATGACCTTGCGGAACACCGTGGCGGTGTCTGCCCCCAGGTCCTGGGCGGCCTCCAGCAGGGTGTTGTCCATTTTGATGAGGGTGGAATAGATGGGCAGCACCATAAAGGGCAGGTAGTTGTACACCATACCCACCACCACAGCTCCCTGGGTGCCGATCATCTTAAAATAGTGAATGTCTGTGCCAAAGACGTTGTTGATAAGATCAAACAGGCCAATGGCGGCAAAAAACTGGTTGATCAAACCGTTGTTTTCCATGATGGACATCATGGAGTAGGTGCGCAGCAGGAAGTTGACCCACATGGGCAGCATGATCAGGAGCATGGCCACCCGCTGGAAGCCCTTTCCCTCTTTGGCCATGGCGTAGGACAGGGGATAGCCAATGAGCAGGCACACCAAGGTGGCGATGATGGCCAGCTTGAAGGAGCGGGTGAAAATCACTGTAAAGGTGCCCATGCGGGTGAAGTTCTCCCCGGTAAAGGAGAAGTCGGCGGTGGTGAAGGCGTAGATCACCACCATGATGATGGGGGCCACCACAAAGAAGGCCATCCATCCCACATAGGGGATGGCCAGGAGAGAACGCTTATTCTTCATGCCCGTTCTCCTCCTCCTCGGGCTCATAGTCCGCATCGCCAATCTCTTCATATTCCTCGGAGTAGGAGGAGTAGTCTCCGAACATGCCGGAGTACTCGCTCTTTTTCATCACATGGATGCAGTCGGGGTCCAGGTGGATGCCGATGACAGTGCCCACGGGATGGTATTCAGTGGTCTGGATGAGCCACTTAAAGCCATAGAAGTCCACGATGGTGTCATAGTGGACGCCCTTAAAGGTCACAGAGGTGACCGTGCCCTTGAGCTGGCCCTGGTTTTCCGCCACAATGTCCACGTCCTCGGGGCGGATGACCACGTCCACCGGCTCGTCCTTGTCAAAGCCCTTGTCCAGGCAGCGGAACTTCCGGTTGAAGATCTCCACCACCTCGTCGGCGCGCATGATGCCGTCGATGATGTTAGACTCCCCGATGAAGTCAGCCACAAAGGCGTTTTTCGGCTCGTTGTAGATGTCCTCCGGGGTACCGATCTGCTGGATGCGGCCGCCGTCCATGACCACCACCGTGTCGCTCATGGCCAGAGCTTCTTCCTGGTCGTGGGTGACATAGATAAAGGTAATCCCCATCTCCTGCTGGATGCGCTTGAGTTCGTTTTGCATGTCCTTGCGCAGGCGCATGTCCAGAGCGCCCAAGGGCTCGTCCAACAGCAGCACCTTGGGCTGGTTGACCAGGGCACGGGCGATGGCCACACGCTGCTGCTGACCGCCGGAGAGGGCGGAGATGGAGCGCTTTTCAAAGCCCTTGAGGTTGACGATCTCCAGCATTTCCATCACCCGCTTGTGAATCTCCGCTTCGGGGATCTTCACCTTCTTGGCGCTGGACTTGCCATTTACCACATTGGTGACAGTTTTGCCCAGACGCAGGCCAAAAGCCACATTTTCATACACATTCAGGTGGGGGAACAGGGCGTATTTCTGGAATACGGTATTTACCTCCCGCTTGTGGGGCGGGACATGATTAATCCTCACGCCGTCAAATAAAACATCCCCAGAGGTAGGCGTAAGAAACCCGCCGATGATACGAAGCGTGGTTGTCTTGCCGCACCCACTGGGACCCAGCAGCGTGAGGAACTCTTTATCGTTGATATACAGGTTGATGTGGTCCAATACCACGCCATCGTCGTAGGCCATGACGCAGTCTTTCAGGCGGATCAGCTCCTTGGACATGTGTCCTCCCTCATTTCTATGGTTGTTTCTAAAATGTCAGCTCCCTCGATATTTGTCCCGGCCAGTGCCCTCCAGCGGACAGCCCAATTTGGGCCCGGGGTTTCACGGATAGCGAGTTACACTATATTATGTCGATAGAGAAATGTCAATCATTTTTTTGAAAAAAACAGCCCCGTTTCCGGTCAAAAAACAGGCCGCCCAGGGGGCGGCCTGTGGGGATGGATGGCGGAATGTGGAAACTCAATCCTGGGGCGACCACTGGGCGGAAAATTTGGGGAAATACTGGGGGACAAAGTCAATGTCCAGCACCGTCCACTCCATGCCGTTGAGGTGGGAAAGGCAACCTCCGTCGGTGGTAAACTCAAAGCGCAGCTTGTAGGAGTACAGGGCCTGATAGCTGCGGCCGAATTGGCGGTTGTCTCGCTCCCGGCCATACTTGCCGTCTCCCAGCAGGGGGTGCCCGGCGGCGGCGAACTGGGCCCGGATCTGGTGGGTGCGTCCGGTGATGAGGTCGCACTCCACCAGAGACAGCCCGCCCTCGGTTGCCAGGGTATTATATAAGGTAAGAGCCGTCTTGCCGCCGGGGACCGGGTGGTCGTACACCTTCACTTGGGCCTTGTTCTCGTCTTTGAGGATAAAGCCCTTCAGCTCCCCCTTTCGGGGGTGCATCTCACCCCGGATGACACACAGGTACAGCTTGGTGAGCTCCCGGTCCTTGATCTTCTGATTCATGATGCGCAGGGCCTCGGCGGTCTTGGCGGCGATGACCAGCCCGCCGGTGTTGCGGTCAATGCGGTTACACAGGGCGGGGGCAAAGGAGTTCTCCCAGTAGGGGGACCACCCCTTCTTCTGGTAGAGGTAGGCCTGGATGTGGGTCAGCAGGGTATTCACCCGTTCCTGGTCGTCAGGGTGCACCACCATACCCGGGCGCTTGTTCAAAAGCAGAATGTGCTCGTCCTCATACACAATGTCCAGTTGGGGCTTGAACACGGAGAGAAACGCATTTTCCCGATTTGGGGTTTGAAAAAATTCGTCGTTGATGTATAATTGTAATATGTCCCCCACTTCCAGGCGAACATCCCGCTTGGAGCCTTTGCCGTTGCGCTTGACCCGCTTGAGGCGGATGTACTTCTGGGCCAACGGGGCGGGGAGTAGGGGCACGGTCTTGGCCAGCCAGCGGTCCAGCCGCTGCCCGGCGTCATTTTTTCCAATGGTAAATTCCTTCAATCACCATCACTCCTGGACTGTCAAGATACTGCCTCCAGTGTACCATGATTTTTGGTGAAAAAAAAGAGAGAAAAAATCAAGAAACCATTTGACAAGTGGGAGACTCTTGAGTATAATACCATTTGTGTCGTTATGCGAGGTGTGCCGATGAAACTGGATTTGAAGCAAATTGCCCGTCAGCCGGGCGCCACCCTTCCGTTTGCCTTCCAGATGGACCTAACTCAGCTGGAGTGGAACGGAGACCACCCTGTATCCCAACCTGTCACTGTGGAAGGCAGAGTGCGGAATATGGCGGGGGTGCTGTTGCTCCAGGCCAGCATGGCAACCACCCTGTCCCTCATTTGCGACCGCTGCGCCAAACCCTTTTCCAAGGAGAAGACGGTGGACTTTGAGTCCATGTTGGCTGCCGAATTGGAAGACGAGGAAAATGATGATATCATTTTGCTGGATGGGGAGATGCAGCTGGATCTGGAGGAGTTGCTGGGTGACGTGTTCCTCCTGAATATGGACACGAAGAATCTCTGCTCTCCAGACTGCAAGGGGCTGTGTCCGGGCTGCGGTGCAGACCTGAACCATGAGCCTTGCCGTTGCAAGAAGGAGATTGATCCCCGTCTGTCCAAGCTGGCCCAGCTGTTGGGTCAGGACGGATGATTTGTAATGTTATGTCTGCGGACATTGACCGATAAGGAGGTGTCAAAATGGCCGTCCCTAAGAGTAAAGTATCCAAGCAGCGCAGAAACAAGCGTCGCAGCTCCGTGTGGAAGCTGGAGACTCCCGGTGTCAACACCTGCCCCAAGTGCGGTGCTGTCCGCCTGCCTCACCGCGTCTGCAAGAACTGCATGACCTACAATGGTCGTGAGGTTACTGTCAGCGAGTGATTGCCTGTTGAGGAAAAAGAGGCTGTTGCAAAGTGCGCTTTGCGACAGCCTCTTTTACGCTGTTTGCTGGTGAAAGGGCTGAAATGCCCCGTTTTGTCAAAAATTGCTTTTCATAGTCTGTGAAGTTTGATATACTGACTGTTAACAATATATAAATCATGATTGATTCGTGTAAGGAGGGATTTTTATGGCCAGACCCTTGGTGGCCATTGTGGGCCGCCCCAACGTGGGGAAGTCCATGCTGTTCAACAAGCTGACGGGCAAGCGCCTGTCCATCGTGGAAGACACCCCCGGCGTCACCCGTGACCGCCTCTACGCCCAGGCTGAGTGGCTGGGCCGCACCTTCGATCTGGTGGACACCGGCGGCATCGAGCCGGGCACTGACAACGAGATTCTGTCCTTTATGCGTCTCCAGGCGGAGATTGCCATTGAGTCGGCCACGGTGATCATCTTTGTCTGTGACATCCGCACCGGTATGACCGCCGCCGACCAGGAGGTGGCGGGGATGCTCCAGCGCTCCAAGAAGCCGGTGATTCTGGCGGTGAACAAGATGGACTCCACCGGACCCACCAACCCGGACATCTACGAGTTCTATAACTTAGGGCTGGGTGACCCCTATCCCATCTCCGCCGTCCACGGACACGGCACCGGCGACCTGCTGGACGCCTGCCTGTCCTACTTCCCCCCCGAGGAGGAGGAAAAGGAGGACGACGATGTGGTGAAGGTGGCCATCATCGGCAAGCCCAACGTGGGCAAGTCCTCTCTCACCAACCGGATTCTGGGCCAGGAGCGTGTCATCGTCTCCAATGTGGCGGGCACCACCCGAGATGCGGTGGACAGCTACTTTGAAAACGAGACGGGCAAGTACCTCATCATCGACACCGCCGGTATGCGCAAGAAGTCCAAGGTGGACGACCGCATCGAGAAGTTCTCAGTGCTCCGGGCCACCATGGCCATTGAGCGCAGCGACGTGTGCCTCATTATGATCGACGCCCAGGAGGGCGTCACTGAGCAGGACACCAAGGTGGCGGGTCTGGCCCACGAGGCGGGCAAGGCCTGTATCATCGTGGTCAACAAGTGGGACGCCATCGAGAAGGATGACAAGACCATGAAGCGCATGGAGGAAGAGGTGCGCCGGGACCTGTCCTATATGACCTACGCTCCCATCCTGTTTATCTCCGCCATGACGGGCCAGCGGGTGGACCGCCTGTTCCAGGTCATCCAGAACGTGGTCAACCAGGCCACCATGCGCATTCCCACCGGTGTGCTCAACTCGGTGCTGGCCGATGCCCAGACTCGGGTGCAGCCCCCCACGGACAAGGGCCGCCGCCTGAAGATCTACTATATGACCCAGGTGGGCGTCAAGCCCCCCCACTTTGTCATTTTCTGCAACGATGCCAAGCTGTTCCACTTTTCCTATCAGCGTTATATCGAGAACCAAATTCGTGCCACCTTCGGACTGGTGGGCACTCCGGTGCGCATCACCATCCGGCAAAAGGGTGATAAGGAGGAGTAAGTCGTGCTGAATTATGTGTTGGACTCTGCCCATGTGTCCGGGGGCTGGCTGGCCCTGGCGGCGGTGGGTATTGCAGTGCTGGCCTACTTTTTGGGCTGCTTCAACGGGGCCGTGGTGGTGTCCCGGTACATCCTCCGGGACGACGTGCGCAACCACGGCAGCGGAAACGCAGGTCTGACCAACTTCTATCGCACCTTCGGTGGTCCCTTGACCCTGGTGGTCATCCTCTCGGACGCCGTGAAGGCCGTGGTGGCGGTGCTGTTTGCCATGTGGATTGCGGGCTCCATCTCCCCTGAGCTCATCACCCTGAGCAAGTACTGGGCGGGTCTGTTCTGCCTGCTGGGCCACATGTTCCCCGTAACCTTCCAGTTCCGGGGCGGCAAGGGCATCCTGTCCGGCGGTACCATCGCCCTGATGATGGATTGGCGGGTGGCCCTGGTGGTGTGGGGTGGCTTCCTCATTTTGGCCATTGCCACCCGGTATGTGTCCCTGGGCTCCTGCTGGGCCGGGCTGTCCTTCCCCTTTGTCACCTGGTTTGTCTACCAGGACGAGTTGATCACCGTTCTGGCTGTCATCATCGGCGGCCTGATTTTGTGGAAACACCGGGGCAACATGGTGCGCATTGCCAAGGGCACTGAGTCCAAGTTCGCCCTGCACAAGAAGAAAGAGTCGGAAGCGGCAGAAGCGTTGGCGGAGGATCAGGCGGAGCCTGAGACTTCCACCGATCAGGAACCCCGTGAGGAAGAACAGGCCGACCAAGTGGAGGAGACTTCCACACAGGAGGAGCCTGCTGAGGAAGTGTCGGAGGACGAGGAAGAGAAGAAGCTTCAGGAGGGTGAGGCATGAACATCACCGTGGTAGGCAGCGGCGGCTGGGGAACGGCCCTGGCTTTGGTGCTGCTGGAAAATGGACACCAGGTGTCCATGTGGTGCCGCCGGGCGGAGAAATGCCAGGAGATGCAGGAGAGCCGGGAGAATCCCGTGCTGCCCGGGGTGAAGCTGCCCCAGGAACTGACGCTGACCTGTGACCTGAACGTCCTGACCCAGAGTCAGGTGGTGGTCCTGGCCACCCCCTCCTTTGCCGTGCGTGCCACCTCCAGGCAGATCGCCCCCTATCTCAAGGCGGGCACCGTGCTGGTGAGCGTGGCCAAGGGCATTGAGAAGGATAGCTGTCTGCTGCTCCACCAGGTCATTGAGGAGGAGATTCCCAACTGTCCCGTGGTGGTGCTCTCCGGTCCCTCTCACGCCGAAGAGGTGGCCCGTGGGCTGCCCACCGGGGTGGTGGTGGCCTCGGAGAACAAGGAGGCAGCTCTGCTGGCCCAGGACATCTTTATGAACCGCAACATGCGCCTGTACACCTCCCCGGACATTCTGGGGGTGGAGATCGGGGCGGCCCTGAAAAACGTGGTGGCTCTGTGTACTGGCTGCTGTGTGGGCATGGGCTACGGGGACAACACCAAGGCCCTGATCATGACCCGGGCCCTCACCGAGATGGCCCGCCTGGGTGTGGCCATGGGGGCCAACAAGGAGACCTTCGCCGGGCTGTCCGGTATCGGCGACCTCATTGTCACCTGCACCTCCATGCACTCCCGCAACTGCCGGGCGGGCATCGCCATCGGTAAGGGCACTCCCGTGGCCGAGGCCGTGGGTGGCAAGGACGGCACCGTGGTGGAGGGCTACTATGCCGCCGCCTCTGCCCGACAGCTGGCCCACAAGATGGGGGTGGAGATGCCCATTGCCGAGGGTGCCTATCAGGTGCTCTATGAGGGCAAGGACCCCCATGTGATTCTGGGCCAGCTCATGGTGCGGGAGCGCCGCTCCGAGCTGGAGATGGAAGAGATTTGGTTGTAAAATTCCATAAATATGTAGTGCAGAGGGATGGAGGCATTCCTCTGCACTTTTTTAACTCGAAATGCAAAATTTACAAATTATGCCCGTTATGTTACAATGCATGGGAATGACTATGGTGATCAGGGGGGTGGTGTGATGGAACCGACTCAAGACAACTTTTTGGAAGAGCTTTTTTGCAACTGTTATCATGATCTGCTGTCTTATGCCCAGACCTGTCTGGGCAACCCTAATTTAGCGGAAGATATGGTGCAGGATACCTTCCATGAGGCCACTAATCAAGTGGACAGCCTTCTGAAGCACCCGTATCCGGACCGATGGCTGATCAAGACTCTGAAGTTCAAGATATGTAATTATACCAGGACCCAGAGCCGTCACCGGAAATACCTGGTGGAGTGTCTGGATTTGACGGTAATTCCTTCGGGGGAATCTGTGGAACAGCTGGTAATGGAAAAGGAGGAACAGCCTCTTTTTCAGCGGCTGCGCAAAGTCTTGGAAGAAGAGGAAGTCTCTTTTCTTGTGGATGCCACGTTAAAAAACTACTCTCATGCCCAGTTGGCGGAGAAATACGGCCTGACGGTATGGGGCAGCGCCAAGCGTTTGTCCCGAATTCGGGAAAAATTGCTCACAGAGTTTCCCGAGTACAGACGCCGAAAAAAATAAAAAAATATGTCAAGATGGGGCAGTCTCGTACATATTAGAAGTGAAAGGGGGGCTTGGTGTGGAGGAGCGATCCATTCCATCAAAGTATCGGGAATTGGAGCAGCTGGACACAGAGACGCTGAAAGAGTTGATCCGCACCGATTGTTACACCGAAAATTTGGATGAAGCGTATGTTCTCTGCGCCTTACGCATCATTTCCAGCAGAGAGCACCCACAGCCGGACCGGGCTCAGGAGGTGGACCGGGCTTGGAGACGGTTCCAAGAGGAATACTGCACGCCTGAGGGGGAGGGAAAGTCTTTGTATGACAGCACGCCTCAGCTGGAGCAGCCGGAAGAGATTGTCTACCGGAAACGACGCCCCCTGCGGCGGCTCCCCCGAAGGGTGGCTGTGGTGGCCGCTGTCATTTGTACCCTATTTGCCACGATGCTTGTGGCTCAGGCCGCCGGGCTGGACCTGTGGGGCGTTATCGTCCAATGGTCGGACGAGACATTCCACTTCACTTACCAAGGAGACGAGGCATCCTCTACTTGGATGGAGGGGCAAGAGGAGCTGGAGGGCTTGGAACTCAACGACTACCTGCCCACCTGGATTCCTGAGGGGTATGCCGTGGAGGAAGTTCAGACCTACGAGCTTCGAGACCAGTCAACAGCCATCATCCTATTTAGTGGAGAGAATTTGCCCGCCTTCTACCTGTCCGTGGATGTCTATGAGGATTTGGAGAAGATGCAATATACAACCTTCGAGAAGGACGATGCCCCCGTCCAGGAGCAACGGCTATCCAACGGGGCGACAGTATACTTTTATACAAACGGTGGAGATGAGCAGTCAGTATTTCAAAGTCAGAATGTGGTTTGCTCCATTTCCGGCGACATATCAGAGGAGTCAGTAATAAAAATCTATGAATCTATAGAGGCGGTGGAATGAGATGAGAAGATGGAGGCTATTGCTTGCGTTGTTCGTATCTGCTGTACTGATTTGCATTGCGGGGACGCAGGCCTGTGCTCAGACCCGTGCCAGTGATTATGTTGCACAGTATTCCGTTTCTGCGTATCAAGGGGAAAATCGTGGACAGATTGATATTGAATGTAATATCAGAGCCAAGTGGGCGGTTCCAAAAATTGGTGTCTTAAAAATTGAAATT
The DNA here is from genome assembly GCA_944385445.1 of uncultured Oscillospiraceae bacterium. Taxonomy (GTDB): domain Bacteria; phylum Bacillota; class Clostridia; order Oscillospirales; family Oscillospiraceae; genus Enterenecus. The sequence goes on along the minus strand of CALWXF010000003.1, from coordinate 30,521 downwards.
TATCAATCCGATGGAAGATATGTAACGGCCATACAGGGAACCACATCTAATGGGCTGCTCTCCCCAAAAAGTAGTCTTGCTCACATCGTGACCTATACATATAAGGGAGTTCCCGGCACCACCTATTACGCAAAGGTCACCCTGTGTGCTGGCACCAACAGCGATTATGACGTTAGGAATGTGCAGACCCAGAAGGTGACAGCGCCGTACTAAATTTCGCAGAAGTCAAAACTGAGAACAAAAAGGGAGCCAAAACAGCTAAAAGAGTTGTTCTGGCTCCTTTTTTGTACAAGTAACTTGATAACATGGATGATGCATGACGGGGGCTTAATCAATTTCTATAAAAATTTTTAAAAATATTCAAAATTTTATGTCAGGATTGCCCACCATGCGACATGATATAGACAAAGGGAAGTCAGAGAAGGTTTGCTGAGTTTCAGAGTTGCCTTTTTGCAGAAATTGGTGGCCCCGTGATATGCCGCAACTTTATTATGAAAGGAGGGAGACGCAGTGTTCCAGCGGTGTGGCAGTCACAAAGTAACATTCACACACATAAAGTAAGGAGGACAAAATCATGAAAAAAACTGGAAAACTCGTGACAGGTCTGTTGGGATTGGCTATGGTTGCGGTGACCATTTTGCCCTGTGCAGCAAGTACGGTATATACCCATGACATAGACATTCCTGCAAATATGGTTTGGACAAAGATTTATGGCGCAGAGCGCAGTAAAGATAACAAAGAAGTCATGGCTCGTTGTAATAGTGTAGAGCCTGTGAGTGGATGGTGGGATAATTTTACAAAAATTCGTTGCAGAGTTGTCAATGGAATGAAAGAGCCGATAACTGAAAAAACTGAGTATGTGCTTGAAGAAGGAAAAGGCTATGTGTCCATGGAGTTGTTGAATGGATACTTAAATACATACTCTGTTTCTTTCCAGTTCCGTGGGAATTCTTCATCGGCGGCCATTGCCAATGTGAGTTATTGGGGTTGGTAGGCAAATAACCTCTTGAAAAGAGACGGTCAGGTGATGAATGAAATAGATAATTAGGATGGAGAGAGGGAAATCCTATGATTCGTACGACACGGTCACAAGTCGCCTTTCTGCTGCGACAGAAGGAGGCGGTGCTGACCTTTTGTGTCCTGATGCTGTTGGTACTGGCCAACTTTGTGACCAATTGCCGAGAGTTCTGGGGGAGCGATGTTCTGGAGTTGGCGCACACCACCAAGATGGGATTGCTGAGTTGGAACCACGCTGCATACAGTGCGGATTTAACCATGATGTTTATCCAGCTGTATCCCCTGTTAGTGGTGTGTCCGGCAGGATTTATCCTGGCCAAGGAGCGGGGAACCCAGGAGCATATACTCATGATTACTCGCATGGGAAGCAGTACCTACTATTTCGGTAAGTTGTTTTCGTCTTTTATGGTAACAGCAGTGGTGTTTGCTGTTCCGTTCTTGTTCGAGATATTCCTCCATGTTATTGCTTTTTCCGCTAAGCCTGCTGGGGATTTGGTTTATGGAGATGCCTATGAAGAGGAATATATTGCTGCGGTGCGGCAGTATCTGTTTTCTAATCTGTTCGTCCGGTCTCCGTACTTGTATGCGGTGGTGAAAACGTTGATCTTTGGCCTATTTTCTGGGTTGATGGGGGCCTTTGGCGTGGCGGTGTCCGCACTGTACCGGGTGAAGTACCGCATTACCGTGTTTCTGCCAACCTTTCTCCTTCTAAATCTCAGCGTGTATGCTGAGGTGATTTTTGGGAAAATGGAGAAATCCATTGCCTGGTATAACTTTGTGATGCTCCACGAGGAAGCGGTAAAAAATATGCCGGTGTTCCTGGCGGTGTTGATGCTGATGATCCTTGTGAGCGTGGGTGGAACCTTTTGGACGGCTAGGAGGGACCAGCTATGAAGCTGCGGAGGTATGGCTGGTATATGGTCGTTGGTGTGGTGTGCGGGGGACTGCTGAGTTTTTCCCGCATTAATCCCTACGATGGGCAGATTATGCTACAAGAGCTGGTGCTCCAGCTCTCTGGCTCCCAAGGGGACTTCGTTATGGGCCTCTATTACGGGGCCATGGTGGATTTCGGATTCCTGCTTCTCCCCTTTTTCCTCTATCAGTTTTATGGAGGCATCCAGTTGTACCACCAGTTTTGCGTGGCCAGCGTGTATGTCTTTTCCCGCACCACCAACCGGGTGAAATGGTATTTCGCCGAGCTGTGGGGAATGTGCAAAGGGCTTTTGGTGCTCCAGGTGTTTCTCCAGGGTGCTACCCTTCTGGTGGCTGCTCTGCGCTGGGACGTGGTGTGGACCACGGAAGGGTGGATTCTGTTGGGAGTCCACGTGCTCCTCTTCACCCTGTGGACCCTCACCATGGCCTTGGGGGTGAATCTGTTGGCCCTCGTTTGGGGGAGTAGCGCTGGCTTCCTGGTGGTATTTGCCCTTCAGGCTGGGATGTTGGCGGCGCTGTGCCTGGGGGAGGGATTGGAACCGCCCTCAATCTTTCTAGACCGTCTGCTGATACTGGACCCCATCTCACGGCTGGTGTTGGGGTGGCAGAGCGGGGGAGGCTTTGGCTTAGAGGATGCTCTGCCTGCTGTGTATGGGCATGTGCTCACCCTGTCTGGTTCGCTGCTGTTGGTGATGCTGATGACGGTGGCTGTAGTGATACTGGGACTGGTCGTGATTCAAAAAAAGGACATTCTGGTGTCCAATCTTGAGACGGGAGGGGTATAGGATGATTTTGACCGCAGAACACATCTCCAAGACCATTCGAGGCCGGGAGATTCTACACGATGTGAGCCTGGAGCTTCACAGCGGAAAGGTGTACGGCTTTGTGGGCCGCAACGGCTCGGGCAAGACCATGCTGTTTCGGGCCCTGTCCGGTCTCATGGGGCTCAACTCCGGAACGGTGCGGTGGGGAGACCAGGTGCTGAAACGGGACTTTGCAGTGCTTCCCAACCTGGGAATCGTACTGGAAAACGTGGGACTATACCCCAACCTCACGGGGCTGGAAAATCTGCGTTACCTGGCCAACATCCAAAAGAAGTGTACCCAGGCGGATCTGCGGGCGGTGCTGGAGCGGGTGGGGCTGGACCCCGACGACAAGCGTACCTACGGAAAATACTCCCTGGGCATGAAGCAGCGGCTGGCCATTGCCCAGGCCATTATGGAGCAGCCGGACGTGCTCATGCTGGACGAGCCCACCAACGCCCTGGACAGCGAGGCGGTGGCCCAGGTGCGGGACATCATCACCCAGGAGAAGGAGCGGGGCGCTCTGGTGCTCCTGGCTAGCCACAACTATGAGGACATCCGTCTGCTCTCTGATGAGGTGTACCGACTGGACAGTGGAAGGCTGAGAGAGGAGGGCGTGGGATGAAAATGCGGTGGGTGCTGCTGCCTCTGGCAGCCTTGATGGTGGCTTCCGTGGGGTACGCTGGGGTCACCAGATCCTCTATTACGGACTATACCGCCCAAGAGAACTGGCAGGAATGTTTCCAAGTAGGACAGATACCAGAAGAACTTTGGGAAACAAACTGTGCTCTAATGAAGGAATACTTGCCCCAAGCGCCATATATTTTACGAGTTGAGGTACTGGGAGACCTGGAAATTATGCATGGAATCAACCAGCAGAAAGTAAAGGTGACCCATATTTACGCTGGAGAAGGTATACGGGAGGGGCAGGAGTTCTATTTATATGCTGATGGGTGGAGAGTGGTCGTTCGCTCTGTCAAGAGTATCGAGCGAAACTTCATTAATGTTTTGGAAGTCGGTCGAGAGTACCTGGTGTTTTTGGAGGAGGAAATGGAAACACTAGATTCCCCACTCCCGGTCTACAGTTGCTATGATGAAGTCTGGGATACTTCTAATGGTAGTGGGGAGAAAGTTTGTGATTTCTATGTTTCTCCTATATTTTCCTATGATTACAAGGAAAATGTAGCGATTCAACCTTCAACGGATACGAACACCTATGTTCCGTACACCCAGGTGAAGGACTATGAATTTTTTGGTACAACTCAAAAGTCCATTGGGCTCTGGGAGCAGCTCAAAGCGGAGATGCTCCAGAGATATCCCCACTGACACATTGCCCATACAACGACGAAAGCCCTGTACCATGCGGTACAGGGCTTTGAGTCATGAGTGTATGGAATTACACAGCACGGGTGACCTTGCCGGAACGGAGGCAGCGGGTGCACACATAGACGTGCTTGGGGGTGCCGTCCACCACAGCCTTGACGCGCTTGACGTTGGGCTTCCAGGGACGGTTGGAGCGGCGGTGGGAGTGAGAAACCTGGATGCCGAAATTCACGCCCTTACCACAAAACTCACATTTGGCCATATCTACAAACCTCCTCGCTGGTTGGAATTACATTCATACGATAACTACGATATCTTACCAGAAACTTAAGAGAAAATCAAGGGGCTTTTTTCAAAAAGAAGTATTTTTTTCGCTGGGGCTTTGTGGTAAAATAAAGGAACAAAACACGAGGAAAGGGCGTGAAATCATGGCAAAAGGGCCTACCATTCGTTTGGGCACCATCATTGACCAGTTTCATCTCGAGGTGCTGTACGGCCCGGAGGGCTACCGGGACCGCCAGATCTCCATTCAGGACGTGAACCGTCCCGGCCTCCAGATGACGGGTTATTTCGACTACTTTGACCGGGAGCGTATGCAGCTGCTGGGCCTGGTGGAGTGGTCTTACTTACAGGAGCGCACGGCAGAGGAGCGCATGGAGCGCTTTGACCAGCTGTTTTCCTATCACACCCCGGCGGTGATCATCGCCCGGGGCCTGGAGCCGTACCCGGAGTGTATGGAGTCGGCCAAGAAGTACGACCAGGTGCTGCTGCGCACCAAGGAGAACACCGCCGACATCATGAGTAATATGATCGCCTTCCTGCGGGTGGCGCTGTCTCCCACCATCACCCGCCACGGCGTGCTGGTGGAGGTATACGGCGAGGGCGTGCTCCTCATGGGCGAGTCCGGTGTGGGCAAGAGCGAGACTGCTATTGAGCTCATCAAGCGGGGCCACCGTCTCATTGCCGACGATGCGGTGGAAATTCGCCGGGGCTTCAACAACCGCCTGGTGGGCACCGCCCCCGAGCTCATCCGCCACTATATGGAGCTGCGGGGCATTGGCGTGGTGGATGTCCGCCGTCTGTTCGGTATGTCCGCCGTCAAATTCGAGACCAACATTGACATGTTGGTGAAGCTGGAGAACTGGCAGGACGGGGCCATGTACGACCGTCTGGGTGCCGACGAGTTCTTCACTGAGCTGATGGGCGTGCAGCTGCCCACCCTCACCATCCCCGTCAAGCCTGGACGGAATCTGGCGGTCATCCTGGAGGTGGCGGCCATGAACAACAGAAACAAGAAAATGGGCCACAATGCTGCGCTGGAGTTTACCCGCCAGATTGACGCCCACATTGACAGTCAAGTGTCCGATCGCTGAGGCATTTCACCGACTCCCGCCCCCAGGGCGGGGGTCGGTTTTTTCTCTTGCAATTTCGTCAGGATAGGAGTACACTGACAGACAAACAGGCAGAGTAGGTGCGCACGTGTTGTGCTTCCCTTGATGGGGGAGACAGTGCCGGCGGGACGGGGAGTTGTCCGCCGGACGAATAGCACGAGGGGAGATCCCCTCAAGGCTTGCAGTGTGCCCACCGCATCCCGCTGCCGCATAGCGGAGATGTTGTCCCTCCTTTGTGCGGCGTTCCCGTTTCCGGGCTGCCCGTGCAAAGGAGGTATTTTTATGGACAAACACCCGCCCCTGACCACAGGGGCACAGGCAGTGGAGTATATCCACTCCTTTTCCTGGCTGGGCAGCCGCCCCGGCCTTTCTCGCACCCAGCAGCTGCTGGCTGCCATGGGCAACCCGGAGCAGCAGCTCCAGTTCATTCACATTGTGGGCACCAACGGCAAGGGCTCTACGGCGGCCATGCTGGCCTCAGTGCTCACCGCCGCTGGCTACACCACGGGCCTGTACACCTCTCCCTATATCCACCACTTTGAAGAGCGGATGACGGTGAACGGGGAGGAGATCACCGGAGAGGAGCTGGCGGCTATCACATCCTGGGTGGGAGGGCTAGCCGACCAGATGGAGGAGCACCCCACCGAGTTTGAGCTGGTGACCTGCGTGGCCCTGGAGTTCTTCCGCCGCCGGGGCTGTGACATCGTGGTGCTGGAGGCGGGCATGGGTGGCCGCCTGGACTCCACCAACGTCATCCCCGCCCCCCAGGCGGTGGTCATCACCAACATCGGCCTGGACCACACCGCCCAGTTGGGCAATACCGTGGAGGCCATTGCCGCCGAGAAGGCGGCGGTCATTAAGGACGGCTGCCCCGTCATCCTCTATGAGCAGAAGGAGAGTGTCACCCAGGTGGTGCGTGAGGTCTGTGAGGCCCACGGGGCCTGCCTCACCATTGCCCGGGCCCAGGACGTGGGCCTGGACCGGGAGAGCCCGGAGGGGCAGTGGTGGAGCTGGAAGGGGCAGTCTCTCTTTGTCCCTCTGCTGGGGGATAACCAGCGCCACAACGGCGCTGTGGTGCTCGCCACCCTGGAGGCTACTTCCGCCAAGTACCCGGTCTCGCCGCAGGCGCTGGCCCAAGGGCTGGAGCGGGTGCGCTGGCCCGGCCGATTTGAAGTGCTGTGCCGCAGCCCCTGGTTTGTGGTGGACGGGGGGCACAATCCCCAGTGCGCCGCCACGGTGGCGGACAATCTGAACCGCTATTTCCCGGGAAAAGCCCCGGTGCTCCTCATGGGGGTGCTGGAGGACAAGGACCGGGCGGGGCTGTGTGAGCTGGTGGCTCCGTTGGCTCAGGCCTTTGTCACCATCACACCCCCCAGCCCCCGGGCCCTGGATGCGGAAACGCTGGCCCGAGAGCTGTCTGCCTATGGAACCCCCGCCTATGCCGCAGCCTCCATCCCCCAGGGAGTGGAGCGAGCCATGGAACTGGCGGGAGAGGACGGGCTGGTGTGCGCCTTGGGCTCTCTGTACTCTGTGGGAGAGATTCGTACCTGTGTATTGTCGAAAAAGGGAGATTTGTTATGAATAAAAAGTTTTCTGTTCTGATCTTGGCCCAAGTGGCCGTTTTGTTGGCTATGGAGGTGGTGTTGTCCCGGTTCTTCTCCATCGCCACACCCATCACCAAGTTTAGCTTTGCCTTCGTGCCGCTGGCGGTTTGTGGCGCTCTGTTTGGCCCTGTCTGGGGCGGCGTCATGGGGGCCTTGGCGGACCTGCTGGGCGCCATCCTCTTTCCCATCGGGCCCTATTTCCCCGGTTACACCTTAAACAATGCCCTCCACGGGGTTGCCTTGGGCATGGCCCTGAAAGAGGGACGGAGAAAGTGGTGGCAGCTGGCCCTGGCCTTGGTGTTCAACCATGTGGTCATTGGAATTTTCCTGGCAGCTCTGTGGGGACACATGCTCACGGACAATCCCTACTGGGCCGTGGCAGGCGCCCGTGTGGTGCAGGCTGCGGTGATGGCTCCGGTACAGTTTATCATCATCCGGGTTATGCAGCGCCCGGTGGAGCGGTACGCTGACCTGTCCCACAGACGGGGCGTGGCGTAATCTCTTATTTCATAATGGATACCATGTCCGCATACCTTCTTGGATAGGAGGTGTGTGGACATGGCTTTTTTATCCCAAATCAGCGGTGTGCTCTGGGGCGGTCCGCTGTTGGTGGGCTTTCTGGCGGTGGGGCTGTACTATTCCCTGCGGACGGTTTTTTTTCAGATCTTCGGCCTGCCGGTGTGGTGGAAGCACACGGTGGGGGCGCTGTTTCAGCGGCAAAAGGCGGAGCAGGGGGGCGTCACCCAGTTACAGGCTCTGTCCACCGCTCTGGCGGCCACCATTGGCACCGGGTCGGTGGCGGGAGTGGCGGCTGCCATCTTCTTTGGCGGTCCGGGCGCGGTGTTCTGGATGTGGATCTCCGCCTTGCTGGGGATGATGACCGGATGCGCAGAGAAAATCCTGGCCATAAAATACCGGGAAAAGGATGAGAAGGGGCAGTGGCGGGGCGGGCCCATGACCTATATCCAGTTGGGACTAAAACTGCGGTGGCTGGGCTGTGTGTACGCTCTGCTGTGCGTGGCGGAGACTCTGGTGGGAGGCAACCTGGCCCAGGCCAACTCCATCGCCACCGCTCTGGAGCGGTCTGTGGGGCTTTCCCCCAAGGTGGTGGGCGTGGTGCTGGCGGTGGTGGTGTCGGTGGTGGTCATGGGGGGCATCCGCCGGGTGTCCCGGCTCAGTCAGCTGCTGGTGCCGGTGATGGCGGTCATTTTCATCGGCGGCGGCGTAGGGGTAATTGCCGTCAACGCCCAGAAGCTCCCCCAGGTAATGGAGCAGATCATCAGCTATGCCTTTGCGCCCAAGGCAGTGGTGGGGGGCTACTCCATGGGGCTTGCCCTGCGCTACGGATTGGCCCGGGGCGTGTTCAGCAATGAGGCGGGGGTAGGCATGTCCGCCATGGCCCACGCCTGTGCCCAGGTGGACCACCCGGGGAAACAGGGCATGTGGGGCATCTTTGAGGTGTTCTTTGCCACCCTGGTCATCTGCACGGTCACAGCGCTGGTCATTCTCACCTCCGGGGTCTACGACCCAGTGGCGGCCCAGGAGATGATTGCAGCCGGGGAGATTCCCCGGGAAATGCTGGGCAGCAACCTGGCCGCCTCCGCCTTTGCCTCCCTGTGGGGGAAGGCAGGGGAGTGGATGGTGACGGTGAGTATGACCCTCTTTGCCTTTACCTCCCTGGTGGGGGCGGGGTACTACGGGCGTCGGGGGGTGGAGACCCTCACCAAGTCGCCCCTGGTGCTGGGGGTCTACCATGTGGTGTTTCCCCTGTGCGTGGTGGCGGGGGCCATGGGGGACCTGGCGGCTGTGTGGGAGCTGGTGGACCTGTGCAACGGCCTGCTGGCCATCCCCAATCTGGCCACCCTGCTTTTGCTGTCTCCGGTGGTGCTGCGCACCCTAAAAGAGTGGCTGAAGAAAAAATAAAAAGAATTTGAAAAAAGGTGTTGACATTGGCGGAGAATCTGGTATAATGACCTTCGTTGACCCGACAGAGGCCACACGGAGTGGTATCGAAGAGGTCATAACGAGCACGATTGGAAATCGTGTGACGGCCAAAAACCGTCCGAGGGTTCGAATCCCTCCCACTCCGCCAAAACCCCGAACGCTTTACGTTCGGGGTTTTCCTTTACTCTTCCCTGACATACACGCCCCAGGTGGAAGCGGCAATTTCTTAGCCGCTTCCACCTTTTCGTTTTATAGCCCAGAGGCCAGCCCGGAGCAGCTTTTGAAACGGAAAAACATTCGCTATATTTTTGTGTGCAAAACGCACAAAAACGAGAAAATATGGTCAAAATTTAGATGACTTGCTTGTACATTGCTCGAAACGGGCGAGATGTTTAGTCAAAATGACGGAGCAAAAGGGTTGCAAAGTGGTTTAAAATGGGTTACAATACGGTTACAATTTGACAACAAATTGAAACAAGGAGCGATTGAATGAATGTGAAGGTGACCAGCGCAATGCTGGCGACACTCATGGCATGTACATTGATCCAGCCCAGTAAAGCAGTTCAGCCTCAGGTTTCTGAGCCCGCTGTCGTCGAGCAGCTGGGCAGCGCAGATGAACTGATGGCAGTGGTCTCTGCCGAGGCGATGGTTGCCCGGCAGGCTGCAGAGAACATCCAACACCCCCAGGGCATCGGCCTGTATCTTGACTCCGTCGCACTGTTGAATGTGGGACGGGAGATGATTGGGGGAGAGTGCTATGTAACCGTAAAATCCTTCCTGGCCGCTGCTCAGCCCCAGGCAGTGGTGGAGCAGGTGGACGGCGGATGGAACGTGTCCGCCACCGACCCGGCGACCAAGGAGACCCTGCAGATGACGGTGTACGACGGCGCCTGTTATGTGGTGGCCAATGACCGCTATCTCTATCTGGACCAGGGTGTGGTGAACCTGAACGGGGATCTGGCGATTCCCGTGGATACCATGGCCGAGATTCTGAACCTGGAGTTGGTTCGGGATGATGAGACCGGGTACATCCGTCTGTACACCCAGGAGGGCCAGGGCTATATTACCCCTGGCAGTGCCTATTATAACAGCAATGATCTCTATTGGCTCTCCCACATCATCTATTCGGAGAGCGGCAATCAACCTATGGCGGGGAAGATCGCAGTGGGCAACGTGGTGATGAACCGAGTTGCCAGCTACAAGTTCCCCAATACGGTGGAGGGCGTGATTTTTCAGAAGAATCAGTTTAGCCCTGCCTCCAGCGGCTCCATCCATCGCGACCCCAACTGGGAGAGCGTGGTGGCAGCTAAGCTGGTACTGGACGGAGCGGTGGTGCTGGAGAACGCTCTGTTCTTCAACCGGGCTGGTCTGAACTGCTATGCCTCCCGGAACCGTCCCTATGTGGCCACCATCGGCGGCCACTCCTTCTATGCCTAACGAGTGTCCTGTGCCCCCCAAATTTGGGGGGCACAAAAATTTTTTCAAAAAATCGAAAAAAGGGGGTTGACATTTTTCGTATACATGCTATACTAAGCAAGGCTCAAGCGAGCGGCGCAAAACAAAGCGCAAGACAAACGAATATAGCGGATTAGTGTAATGGTAGCACACCAGACTCTGACTCTGTTCGTGAGGGTTCGAATCCTTCATCCGCTGCCAAACGGACGTGACCGAGGTCATGTCCGTTTTTCTTTTTCTCAGAAAAACCCACCTCTTGCCTGGACCGGGGCAAAGTGATATAATGATTTGCTAATGTGGGTATCCCCGGGATAAACGAGGCCTGGGAGTCATACCTATGAAGAGAAGAGTGAATGCTTTGTAGGGACCGAATGTTCCATGGAGTGATTCCACCGATAAAGGAGAATGGTCATGAAGATTGTGGTATTGGCGGGCGGACTGAGCCCGGAGCGGAATGTCTCGCTGTCCAGCGGCTGCAAGGTGTGCACCGCCCTGCGCCAGCGGGGGCACCAGGTGGCCTTTGTGGATATGTTCCTGGGCACCCACGCCCCGGTGGAGACCCTGTTTGACGCACCTCTGGACGAGGAGCTGACCCGGGTGGGCCGGGTGGCCCCCGACTTGGAGCAGGTGAAGGCCTCTCGCACTGACGGGGGCGCCAGCCAGTTTGGCCCCGGGGTGCTGGAGCTGTGTGCCCAGGCGGACGTGGTGTTCCTGGCCCTCCACGGGGCCTGCGGCGAGGATGGCCGGGTGCAGGCGGCCCTGGACCTGATGGGCATTCCCTACACCGGGTCCAACTACCTGGGCTCCGCCATCGCCATGGATAAGGACCTGACCAAGCGCATCGTGGCCCCTCTGGGGGTGCAGACCCCCAGCTGGGAGCTGGTGGACTACACCGCAGCGGACATCCCCGGCCTGGTGGAGCGTCTGGAGGTGCCCTGCGTGGTCAAGCCCGTGGACTACGGCTCTTCCATCGGCGTGTCCATCCCCCGTACCAAGGAGGAGTTGAAAGGTGCCTTGGAAGAGGGCCTGGAGCTGGGCGGCCGCTGTGTGGTGGAGCAGTATGTACAGGGCCGGGAGATCCAGGTGGGCATCCTGGAGGGGAAGGCCCTTCCCTCCATTGAGATCATCCCCAAAGAGGGGTTCTATGACTATGAGAACAAGTACCAGCCTGGGGCGGCCGACGAGATCTGTCCCGCCCAGATTCCCCAGCAGTGGGAGGAGCGGTTGGCCGAGGCCGCTTTGAAGGTGTTCCACGGGGTGGGCCTGGCGGTGTACTCCCGGGCGGACTTCATTGTCACCCCTGACGGCACCCCCTGGTTCTTGGAAATCAACACCCTGCCCGGCATGACTCCCACCAGCCTGCTGCCTCAGGAGGCGGCGGTGGTGGGCATCGACTACGGTACCTTGTGTGAGCGCATCATTGAGGCATCCTTGCAGGCCCGCAAGGCGGGACACTGAGGAGCAGTAAAGGAGAAGAAGAGATGGAAGCTTTGACATTGGCGCAGCTGCTCCAGGCAGTGGGCGGCACCCTCATTGGCGGGGAGGCCGACCTGAATCAGACGGTCACCGAGGTGTGTACCGACAGCCGCAGTGTCCCCCAGGGCTGCCTGTTCCTCCCCTTGGAGGGGGAGCGGTTTGACGGCCACTCTTTTATCAACAGCGCCCTGGAGCAGGGGGCGGTGGGCTGCATCACCGCCCGGGAGCGGGAGAGCTACCTGCCCGGGAAATTTTACATCAAGGTGCGCTCCACCCAGCGGGCCCTGCGGGATCTGGCCCGGTACTATAAGGAGATGTTCCATATCCCCTTTGTGGCGGTGACCGGCTCGGTGGGCAAGACCACCACCAAGGACATGGTGGCGGCGGTGCTGGGGGCCAAGTACAAGGTGCTGAAAACCGAGGGCAACTTTAACAATGACATCGGCCTGCCCCTCACCCTGCTGCGCCTGGACCACACCCACCAGATCTGTGTGCTGGAGATGGGCATGGACCACGCCGGGGAGATCGACTACCTCAGCGAGCTGGTGGAGCCGGACGTGGCTCTCATCACCAATGTGGGGGACTCCCATATTGAGAATCTGGGCAGCCGGGAGGCCATCTTTGCCGCCAAGTGTGAAATCTTCAACCATCTTAAGGCGGATGGCACCGCGATTCTCAACGGGGACGACCCCATGCTATCCACCCTCCGGGGGAAGCTGCCCCAGACCACCTACATGGTGGGCAGCGGGGAGGGGCTGGACTACACCGCCTTTGACATCGACAGCGACGGGGCCAGCCACATCTCCTGCCAGGTGAAGACCCCCCGCAGCAAGTTCCAGGCGGATATCCCCGCCCTGGGCACCCACATGATCTATCCCACCCTCATGGCCACGGCGGTGGGCGAGTTGTTCGGCATGGAGGCCGACGAGATCACCCGGGGTATCCGGGCTTTTCTCCCCACTAAGATGCGCATGAACGTGGTCACCTGTCCCGGGGACGTGGTGATTTTGAACGACGCCTATAACGCCAACCCCCAGTCCATGCGGGCGGCTGCCGCCGTGCTGGGCGACGCCAAGGATCGCCGCCGTGTGGCCGTGGTGGGGGATATGAAGGAGCTGGGCGCCAATAGCGCCATGTTCCACCAGGCGGTGGGCGGCTACTTCGCCCAGGCAGGGGTGGAGCGGCTCATCGCCATTGGCGACCTGGCCAAGTATATGGCCCAGGGAGCGGTCCAGGCGGGCATGAGCCAGGAACAGGTCTCCTATTTCCACGACCTGGAGGAAGCCAAGGAGGCGCTGAGCCGGGAAATTCGGGCGGGTGTGACCATTCTGGTCAAGGCCTCCCGGTCCATGGCGTTTGAGAAGATTGTAGACTATCTGACGGCCCAGACCCAGAAGTAACAACTGGGTTAGAGGCCGGTGGACGAGGAGAACGGAATGATTGATATACAGTTGACCGGCCTGGTCAAAGAATTTGAAGTGGGCAGAAAAATCCTGGACGGGTTTTCCCTCCAGGTGGATACCGGGGAGCGGGTGGGGCTGCTGGGCCGCAACGGCGCCGGCAAGACCACCATCTTCCGCATCATCACCGGGGAGGTGGAGGCGGATGAGGGCACCGTCACCATCGCCCCCGGCAAGCGGGTGGGCCTCATCTCCCAGATTCCCGTCTACCCCGAGGGGTACACCGTGGAGGACGTGCTGGACACCGCCTTTGAACGCCTCCACAAGATTGAACAGGAGCTGGCCGAGCTGGGGATGAAGATGGGAGACCACCCCACCCAGAGCGTCATGGAGCGCTATGACAAGCTCACCGCCGCCTTTGAGGCGGGGGGCGGATACCACACCAAGACCCAGCTCAACAAGGTGTGCAACGGTCTGGCCATTGACCAGGATATGAGAGGGCGGCTCTTCTCCGCCCTGTCCGGCGGCGAGAAGACCCGCATCAACCTGGCTCGTCTCATTTTGGAGGATACGGATATCCTCCTGTTGGACGAGCCCACCAACCACTTGGACCTCAACGCCACCGAGTGGCTGGAGGAGTATCTGGAGCACTTCCCCGGCACTGTCCTGGCCATCTCCCACGACCGCTGGTTTTTGGACAAGGTGGTGCGCCGGGTGGTGGAGCTCCAGGACGGCAAAGCGGAGCTGTACTCCGGAAACTACACCTTCTATGTGGAGGAGAAGGAGCGGCGGTACCAGGAGCGTCTGCGCCAGTATGAGAAGGAGCAGGCCAAGATCGCCCAGCTGGAGCAGGCCGCCCAGCAGATGCGCCTGTGGGCCTTCCAGGGCAACGACAAGCAGTACAAGCGGGCCATCAACATGGAGCGGCGCATCGAGCGCATGAACACCACCGCCAAGCCCACCCGGGAGAAGAAGATGACCACCCGGTTTGGAGAGCGGGAGTTCCACGGGGACGAGGCCATGGTGGTCACCGGGCTGTCCAAGCACTTCGGGGACCGCACCCTCTTCTCGGATTTGAATCTGGAGGTGGCGGGGGGCGAGCGCATTGCCCTGTTGGGAGACAACGGTACCGGCAAGTCCACCTTCCTGAAAATCCTCATGGAGGAGGAGGCCCCGGACCAGGGCAGCATTTACCTGGGCCCCTCCATCCGGGTGGGGTACCTGCCCCAGATCATCCACTTCGATCACCCGGAGCGCAACCTGGTGGACACCATGCTCTATGCCCAGAACTGCACCACCCAGGAGGCCCGGGACCGTCTGGCCTCCTTCCGGTTCCGGGGGGACGACGTGTTTAAGTCCGTGTCCACCCTGTCCGGCGGGGAGCAGTCCCGACTGCGGCTGTGCATGCTCATGGACAGCAAAATCAACCTCCTGGTGTTGGACGAGCCCACCAACCACCTGGACATTGACTCCAGGGAGTGGATGGAGGAGGCAGTGGCGGAGTACGGGGGCAACCTGCTCTTTGTCTCCCACGACCGCTATTTTATCGAGAAGTTTGCCACCCGGGTGTGGATGTTGGAGGACGGCAAGATTCAGGACTTCCGGGGCACCTACGGGGAGTTCCGGGCTTGGCGGGAGCGGCAGGCCCAGCTGAAAAATGTGGCCAAGGCTCAGGTACAGCCGGAAAAGCCCAAGGCGGAGGATAAGCCCCGCCGCCCCGGCGGCACCAAGGAGCTGGAAAAGCAGGTGCGGAGTGCCGAGCGGGCGGTGGAAAAGGCGGAGATCCGCCTGGACGAGCTCACGGGGGAGCTGGAGGCCGCCGCCAGCGATTACCTCAAGGCCCAGGAGCTCTACGAGGAGCGCAGCCGCCTGGAGGACGAGCTGGCCCGCCTGTATACCCAGTGGGAGACCCTGGCCGCCCAGCTGGAAGAGGCCAAGGGGTGAGAAGATGACGGACAAACTCAGAGGCATTGAGCAGCGGTACGGGGAGATCGAGGCCCGTCTGGCTGCCAACGAGACCTATGAAGACCCGGACCTGGTGTCCCGGCTCAACAAAGAACAGCGGGAGCTGGAACCCCTGGTCACCGCCTACCGCAGCTGGTGTAAGGCAGGGGAGGACCTGCGGGGAGCAGAGGCATTGCTCTCCGACCCCGACTTTAAGGACCTGGCCCAGGAGGAAATGGCCCAGGCAAAGGAAGAACTGGAGCGGCTGGAGCAGCTCATCCGGGAGCTGCTGCTGCCCCGGGACCCCAACGACGACAAAAACGTGATCGTGGAGATTCGAGCCGGAGTGGGCGGAGAAGAGTCCGCCCTCTTTGCCCACTCCCTCACCCGCATGTACACCATGTACGCCGAGAAGCGGGGGTGGAAGGTGGAGGTCAACAGCGTCAGCGAGACCGAGCTGGGAGGCGTCAAGGACATCTCCCTGACCATCTCCGGGGACGGGGCCTACTCCCGACTGAAATTTGAAAGCGGCGTGCACCGGGTGCAGCGGGTGCCGGAGACGGAGTCCGGGGGTAGAGTACACACCTCCACCGCCACTGTGGCAGTGCTCCCCGAGATGGAGCAGGTGGACGTGCAGCTCAATCCCGCCGACGTGGAAATGCAGGTCTACCGGGCCTCCGGGGCTGGCGGCCAGCATGTGAACAAGACCTCTTCGGCGGTGCGCCTCATCCACAAGCCCACGGGCACGGTGGTGGAGTGCCAGCAGGAGCGCAGCCAGTTCCAAAACCGGGAGAAGGCCATGCGCATTTTGGCCTCCCTGCTCTACGACCAGGAACAGCAGCGCATTTCGGAGGAATACGGAGACCAGCGGCGCAGCCAGGTGGGGTCCGGCATGCGCAACGAGCGCATCCGCACCTACAACTTCCCCCAGGGGCGGCTCACCGAGCACCGCATCGGGCTGACCATATACAAATTGGACGCTGTCATGGACGGAGATCTGGACGAGATCATCGACGGGCTCATCACCGCCGACCGGGCCCAGCGGCTGAAACAAGGAGAGGGCTAGAGAAATGTATACCCATGTGATGTTTGACTTAGACGGAACCCTCCTCAATACCATTGACGACCTGGCCAACGCCGGAAACTGGGTGTGTACCCAGCGGGGATGGCCCACCCACACCGTGGAGGCCTACAAGACCAAGGTGGGCAACGGCATTCCCAAGCTGGTGGAGCGGTTTGCCCCCCAAGGCACGTCCCAGCTGGAGCTGGAGGAGGCTCTGGCCCAGTTTATGGACTACTACGGAGCCCACAAAGAGGATCTCACCGCCCCCTACTGGGGGATGGCCCAGGTGCTGGACGCCTTAAAGCAGGCGGGGGTGGGCATCGGCGTGCTCACCAATAAGGCCCACTCCCTGGCCGGGGCAGTGATGGAGCGGTACTACCCCGGGGTGTTCACCCACATCCAGGGCGCTCTGCCCCACCAGCCCACCAAGCCCGACCCCACTTTGCTCTATGCCCTCATGGAGCAGATGGGGGCAAAGCCGGACACCACCCTCTTTGTGGGGGACAGCAATGTGGACATCCGCACTGGAAAAAATGGCGGCCTGGACACCTGCGGGGTGCTGTGGGGCTTCCGCAGCCGCTCCGAGCTGGAACAGGAGGGAGCCCACCACCTGGTGGAGCGGCCCGGCCAGCTCCTCTCCCTGGTGCTGGGCCGTCCTGAGACCCAGACTCTGGCTCCCCATGAGGTGGAGGCAGCGGCAAAGCTGCTCTCCCAGGGGCAACTGGTGGCGGTGCCCACCGAGACGGTGTACGGCCTGGCCTCGGATGCCTATCTTGAGGCTTCCGTGCGGGCCAACTACGAGGCCAAGGGCCGCCCGGAGGAGAAGCCTCTCAACGTGCTGGTGGACGGCATGGAGATGGTGGAAGGGGTATGCCGGGACATTCCTCCCGAGGCCTATATCCTGGCCAAGGCCTTCTGGCCTGGGCCTCTGACCATGATTTTGTGGGGCAAGGGCACCTTGCCCTCCATCGTTCCAGCCGGAGGCGCCACCCAAGGGGTGCGCTGCCCGGATCACCCGGACACCCTGGGAGTCATCCGGGCCTTAGGCCATCCGTTGGCCTGTCCTTCTGCCAACATCTCCGGCCATCCCAGCCCCAAGAATGCACAGCAGGTGCTGGAGCAGCTGGACGGGCGCATTGGGGCGGTGCTGGACGGCGGACCCTGTTCGGTGGGGGTGGAGTCCACCATTGTGGACTTGACGGTAAAACCCTTCCGCATCCTCCGCCAGGGCGGACTGAGCCGTGAGGCCATTGAGCAGGCCCTTGGCTGTGAGGTGGAGGGATGAGCATCACCATCATCGGCCTCACCGGCCCCACGGGAGCGGGAAAGACCACCGTGCTCCATGTGCTGGAGGGGATGGGGGCGGCGGTGCTGGATGCCGACGCCATCTACCATGACCTCACCGTGTCCAGCCAGCCCATGCGCCAGGAATTGCAAGAGCGGTTCGGCCCGGACATCTACGATGACCAGGGGGTGCTGCTGCGCAAGCAGCTGGGGGCCAAGGTATTTGGCGATCCCCGGGCCTTGGAGGACTTGAACGCCATCACCCACCGCTACATCAAGCTGGAAATCCAGCGGCGCTTGGACCAGGCCCAGGCGGAGGGGAAACAGGTGGCGGTGGTGGATGCCATTGCCCTCATTGAGAGCGGGGTGGCGGAGATCTGCCACATCACTGTGGCGGTGGTGGCCCAGCCGGAGACCCGGATCGGGCGTATCATGGCCCGGGACGGCATCGACGAGGTCTATGCCCGTCAGCGGGTGGAGGCCCAGAAGCCGGCGGAGTTTTTTGAAACCCGCTGTCAGTACACCTTACACAACGACGGAGACGACCCGGGGCAGCTGGAGAAGCAGGCCACGGCGTTGTTTGCCCATATATTGCACAGATAAACATATAGGAGGTCATACCCATGGAAGAGAACAACAAGGGAAAGCTGCTCCGGGAGCAGCTGCTCAACCAGAAGAAGAACGGCTGGGATAAGGTGGACGAGGCCACCGAGCAGGCCATTTTTGACTACTGCGAGGGCTACAAGGTCTACCTGGACCGCGGCAAGACCGAGCGCACCTGCGTGGACTACACCGTGGAGCTCATCGAGGCTGCCGGATTTGTGCCCCTGGAGCGGGGCATGGAACTGGAGCCCGGCATGAAGGTCTACCGGGTCAACCGGGGCCGTGGCATCAACCTGGCTGTCATCGGCTCTGCTCCCCTGGATCAGGGCGTGTCCATCGTGGCTGCCCACATCGACGCCCCCCGCCTGGACCTGAAGCCCACCCCCCTCTATGAGGACAGCGAGATTGCCTTCCTCAAGACCCACTACTATGGCGGCATCCGCAAGTACCAGTGGGTGACCATCCCCCTGGAGCTGCGGGGCGTGGTGGTGCTCAAGGACGGCTCTGTGGTGAATGTGTCCGTGGGCGGTAACCCCGGCGATCCCCAGTTCACCATCAACGACCTGCTGCCCCACCTGGGCGCTGACCAGTCCAAGAAGCCCCTGGGCGAGGCCATTCCCGCCGAGAGCCTGAACCTGGTGGTGGGCAGCCGCCCTCTGAAGGACGACGAGGGCGACGGCCGGGTGAAGCTGGCTGTGATGCAGATTTTGAACGAGAAGTACGGCATCACCGAGGCCGACTTCATCTCCGCCGAGATCGAGGCGGTCCCCGCCTTCAACGCCACTGACATCGGCTTTGACCGCACCCTGCTGGGCGCTTACGGCCACGACGACCGTGTGTGTGCCTACGCCGGCCTGAAGGCCATGCTGGACCTGGAGGGCACCCCCTGCCGCACTGCCGTGTGCGTGCTGGCCGACAAGGAGGAGATTGGCTCCGAGGGCGTGTCCGGCATGCAGTCCGCCTTCTTTGACACCTTTGTGGAGGACCTGTGCGACAGCCAGAACGTGCCTCTGCGGGCCTGCTATGAGAAGTCCTTCTGCCTGTCCTCCGACGTCACCGCCGCCTTCGACCCCAACTTTGCTGAGGTCTATGAGCGCAACAACTCCGCCTTTGTCAACTACGGCGTGGGCCTGAGCAAGTACACCGGTGCCCGTGGCAAGGGCGGCTGTTCCGACGCTGGCGCTGAGGCTGTGGGCTATGTGCGCCGCCTGCTGGACGACCGGGGCGTGCTGTGGCAGATGGCCGAGCTGGGCAAGACCGACCAGGGCGGCGGCGGCACCGTGGCCTGCTACATGGCCAACCGCAACATCGACACCCTGGACGCCGGCGTGCCCGTGCTGTCCATGCACTCTCCCTTTGAGACTGTGTCCAAGCTGGACTGCTACATGACCTACGCAGCCTGCCGGGCCATCTACGAGGGCTAAAAGCATTCCAAAAGGCTTGTGCCTGTATGAAGCACCCCCTGCCTGGAAATACTATCCGGGAAGGGGGTGCTTTTGCATGAAAAAAGAGGGAAGCAGCGGGGGGACACAGCCTGTAGAGGAACAACAGCAGCTCACCGAGCTGGGGGGCTCCACGGTAAAAACCGGGTGTGGGACCATTCAGACCCTCACCATCATCGGCCAGATTGAAGGTCACCAGGAGGCACCGGAGGGGGCCAAGACCACCAAGTATGAGCATGTGTTGCCTCTGCTTGCGGCAGTGGAGGAGAGCGACGAGGTGGATGGGCTGCTCGTCCTACTCAACACCATGGGGGGCGATATCGAGGCGGGACTGGCCATTGCGGAGATGATCGCCGGAATGTCCAAGCCCACGGTGTCCCTGGTGCTGGGGGGCGGACACTCCATCGGGGTGCCCTTGGCGGTGTCCGCCAAGGAGTCCTTCATCGTGCCCTCCGGAGCCATGACTATCCACCCGGTACGCCTCAACGGCATGGTCATCGGGGTCAGCCAGACCTTCCACTACTTCCAGCGGGTGCAGGAGCGGATTTTGGACTTTGTCACCCACAACAGCTCCATCACCCGGGAGCAGATGGAAAAGCTGATGCTCAATACCCAGGAGATGGCCGCCGACATGGGCAGCATCGTTTACGGCCAACAGGCGGTGGAGCTGGGGCTCATTGACCACCTGGGCGGGCTGTCAGACGCCATGGCCTGCCTGCGCAAGCGCATGAAGAAATACCGAAAGAAATGAAAATTCCGCTCTGGTTATCCAGAGCGGGATTTTCATTTAGCGCAGGGGAAGACGGCGAACGGGACCGCCCTGCTTTTTCTTTTGGTAGAGAGAGGGGCCGTAGAGGAAGATCACTGCCAGCACGGCGGATATGCTGGCCTGAATGATAAAGGCCATGTCCACAGTCAGATCGGCAGTGGAGGCATCGGGACTGTCGGGATTGTATTTGATGGTCAGGGAGTCCCCAGCCTTGAGCTCATCACTGGTGCGCTGAGCGGTGCCGGTGTAGGTGGTGTCTCCTGCCTCATATTGGTACTCCGCCTCATACACAGTGATACCATTCACCTGGGAGTCGGTGACCTCCATCACCTGGGCAGTGGCAACGGTCCACTCGGTCTGATCCCACTGGGTCTGGAAGTTAGAATAGCCGGAGATGAAGATGCCAACGGCGCTGACGGCAAATACGAAACCCAGAAACAGGATGAAGTTGAAGAGAAAGCTGCCGCCCTGCTTCTTGGGGGCGGTCTGTACATATTGCTGCTTTTTTCGTTTGCTCATGTTGATTCACTCCAAAATGATGGCTGGGAAGCTCCCTGCCTTTTTCTGTATCATACCTGACAGAAGGAAATGTGTCAATGTTCTGTGAAATAGTCCCTAGTCAACGGCGGGAAACAAGGCAAAAACATAAAAGAATGCAAAGAAAGGGTTGCAATCTTTGGAGATTATGCTAAACTAAAACAGACAAGTGAAGGTGAGATTTCACAAGGGAGGAAAGGAAATGAAGGTTGTGAAGAAAAAACAGGTGCTCAGCCTGGCGCTGTCCGCACTCTTCTTGGCCAGCAGTCTGCCTCTGCAGGCCATTGCGGCAGACACAGGCCGAGATACCAAGGAAGCTGCTCGAACCGTGGAGGGCACCGCCATGATTACCCCCGAGTGTGAGGTGTTGGTGTCCTCTGGGGCGTCCACCGCCCACTATGCCGTGGACGGCATCACCCGGGAGACCTATCAGTGGGCCTCTGACGACATGAAGACCAGTGGAGCGTCTCCCACGGATGCCCAGACACCCCAGTGGCTCACCGTAGACCTGGGGGAGAGCGTCACCCAGCCCGTGGAAGTGGCGGGCATTCAGCTGTGGTACAACATGAAGGTATGGCCCATGGTGTACGAGATTCAGACTTCTTCGGACAACGGGACCGAGGACGCCTGGACCACCCTGGTGCGGGTGGAGCGCTCCCCATTTGACGGAGCGGTGAAAAACGGCAGCGGCCAGGACATTGCCGACGAGACGGGGAACACCACCCCCGCCTCCGCTGCCAACACCGACACCATCACCCTGGACACCACCCCCGCTCTGGCAGAGGGGGCCAGTGTGGAGCGATATGTGCGCTTCTATGTGGAAAAGGTGAACACTGCCGCCCCCGGCAACAACGTGTGCCTGCGGGAGATTCAGGTGTATGCCAAGGAGGCGGAAGAGCCCACTGAGGAGCCCTGGAACCTGGCTCTCAACCGCCCGGTGACGGCCAGCGGAGCCGTGGAGGGGACCACCGCATCCAATGCGGTGGACGGCTCCAAGACCACACAGTGGAATTCCCCGGATTTGAAGGACTTCAAGGTCACCGACAACTCCAAGGACCAGGAGCCCCAGACCCCCCAATGGCTCCAGATTGATTTGGGAGCCACCGGCTCGCAGCTTCAGTCCGTGAACATCACCTATGCCAGCAACAAGGTGTGGGCCATGGAGTATGAGCTCCAGACCACGGACACTCCCAATGATGCTGACTCCTGGCAGCGGGTGGCCTATGTCAGCCGAGCTTCCGCCAATTCCACCCTGGTCAACGGAGCGGGGCAGAACATCGCAGACCCCGCCAGCTATACCGACACCATCACCGCCGCCTCCCAGCCCGCCCTGAGTCGGACCCAGCTGGGCCGGTATGTGCGGCTGTACATCCACAAGACCAACGCCCAGGCCCCCGGCGGCAACAACGTGAACATCGCCGAGATTGCGCTCATGGGCACCAATCCCGACGTCCACCCCCCTGTGGATGTGGACGGGGAGCTGAACAAAGTCACCGTGTCCAACCCCAGTCTGGGAGATACCCAGATCACCCTGCCCACCGTCTCCGGGGCGGACCTGGTGGTGCGGGGCAGCGAGCTGGAGAACGTGGTGGCCAATGACGGCGCCATCAGTTCCTGGAACATCGGCGCTCGGAACGTGACGCTGCTGCTGCGCCTCACCGACCGGGGAGACGAGACCAGCTATGCCCAGAAGAACATTACCGTCACGGTGCCTGACCACTCCTCCAACTATCCCACTGAGTGGTTCCCTGCGGTGACCAACCCCAATCCCAAGCCCGAGGTCATCCCCACCGTTCAGGAGTGGTACGGCTATGAGGGCGACTTTACCCTCACTGCCGACTCCAAGGTCATCCTCAACGACCAGGCCAATGTGGGCCTGGACAAGGTGGCCCAGAACCTGGTGGCGGATGTGGAGGAGATTTCCGGCATCACCCTGACGGTGGAGACGGGCACCGCCCCCACCGGGCCCCACGACATCTATCTGGAGTCCCTCACCGACCCCGCCGCCTATGACCTGGGAGACGAGGGCTACCTGATGGTGACCAGTGAGGAGGGGCTGCACATCTATGCCCCCACCTATACCGGCTGCCTGTACGGCACCATCACTGCTGAGCAGATTCTGTGGCAGGCCCAGGACCATGTGTCCATTCCTCAGGGCATCATGCGGGACTATCCCGCCTATGAGGTGCGGGGCATCATGCTGGATGTGGCCCGCACCCCCTACCGCTATGAGCTGCTCAAAGACTACGCCAAGATCATGCTGTGGTACAAGATGAACGAGTTCCACCTGCATGTCAACGACAATGACAACGCCAACATCAGCTCCTCCTCCTTTGGGACCCACTCCGGCTTCCACCGCCTGGAGAGCGAGGAGTTCCCCAGCCTCACCTCGGAGACCAAGCATGCGGGCATTCCCGCCGACCTCATCAACTCCGACTATTACAACAACAACCCCGACTATCAGGGCAACCCCACCTACACCAAGGACCAGTGGCGGGCGCTGACCCAGATGTGCGAGGACATGGGGATGTATGTGCTCACCGAGCTGGACATGCCCGGCCACTCCCTGCTGTACAACAAGTACGCCGCCGAGAATCCGGACAATATTGAGTGGCTGGCCGGGGGCACCATGCTGGCCCCCAGCACCACCAGCCTGGGCCAGCAGCTGGAGCTGCTGGACTTGACCGGACCCAACAGCCAGCGGGCCCTGCGCTTTGCTTCCACCCTGTGGGACGAGTACACCCGTGGGGAGGACCCGGTGGTGAACGCGGACGTGGTGCACATCGGTGCCGATGAGTACTGGGTGCACAACCAGGCTACCAACGACGCCTTTGCCAAGTTTGCCGACACTATGCGCCAGACCATCCAGAACAACCTGGGTGAGGACACCAAAATTCGCATGTGGGGTGCCAGCACCGGCAGCTTCGCCACCGCTCAGACTGCCCTGGGCAAGACCGCCCAGGAGCTGGCAGAGGACTACCAGCTGGATATCTGGCACACCAACTATGAGCATGCTTCCGAGCGTGTGGCGGAAGGGTATCAGGTCATCAACTGCCGGGACGCCTTCCTCTACGCCAACCCCGGCCGTACCAACCGGGATGTACCTAACGCCGAGTACCTGTTCTATGACTGGAATCCCACCAACTTTGGCGGCTATAACACCCTGATGGGTGAGCCCAACCTGCTGGGCGCCAAGGGCGTGGTATGGGGCGACCAGAGCCAGGAGGGCATGACCGAGCAGGACATCCACCAGCGGGTGCTGCGCACCGTGTCCATCCTCAGTGAAAAGACCTGGGGCGGCACCGACGAGGAGGATACCTTCACCGAGTACGAGCTGCGTGCCGCTCGCCTGGCCGAGGGCCCCGGCACCCAGATCGCCATGGAGGTGGACAGCGCCAGCTCCCTGGTGCTGGACTACGACTTCCAGAATATCTCCAAGGACGGGGAGAAGGTGTATGACGCCAGCGGCAACGGCTATGACGCCACCCTCACCGATGGCAGCGTAGAGGACGGCTGGCTCACCTTCAACGGCTCCACCCTCCTGGAGACCCCGCTGAAGACCCTGTCCTATCCCTACACCGTCTCCTTTGATTTGAAGCTCTCCGCCCAGGACGGTGAGGCCAACACGGCCGAATCCTCCCTGTTCTCCGGCTATGACGGCCGCATCCAGGTGGCGGGACACAACGGCAACCTCAGTGCGGATGTGAACTACTTCACCCGGGACTTTGGCTACCAGGTGCCCACCGACGGCACCGCCGTGAACATCACCATCGTGGGCACCTTCCAGGCCACCCGGCTCTATGTCAACGGCCAGCTGGTGACCTTCCTCTCCCAGAAGCAGGACCAGGACGGCGTGACCCACAATGCCGTGTCCACCCTCTACTCCTCGGTGCTGCTGCCCCTGGAGAAGATCGGCCAGGACTTCCACGGCCAGATGGCCAACCTGAAGGTGTACAACAAGGCCCTGTCTGCCCAGGAGGTGGCGGGGAACGATGACGGCCTGGTGAACGTTGCCCAGGACGCTTGGGCTGGCGGCGACTCCTACGAGAGCAGCGACGCCTCTGGCCAGGACAACGGGGTGCAGCGCACCCGCATCGCCATGAAGGCGGTGGACGGCGAGACCTTCACCAGCGACGACGATGCTTCTTCCGAGATCTACTCCTACTGGCAGGGCGACCACGGGGATAGCTCCCTCACCGTGGACCTGGGCCAGGTGCGCACCATCTCCCAGGTGGACCTCCAGTGGAGAAAGGACGGCGTGGGCCGTGACATCAAGATCATGACCTCTCTGGACGGGGAGACCTGGACCGAGGCCAAGGTGGTCTCCGGCAACACCGCCGCCCGCCAGACCGTGAAGCTGGACCAGAGTGTAGAGGCCCGCTTTGTGAAGATGCAGGGCAACCAGTCCAGCGGCGTGTACAAGCTCCAGGAGATGCTGGTCTACGAGCAGGTGGAGAAAGCCCAGCTCCATGAGCTGCTGGCCCAGGCGGAGGAGATCGTGGCCGAAAAGGGCCTGACCTTTACCTCTCGAGGCACCCAGGAGGAGCAGGCGCTGTTTGAGGCCGTAGTGCTGGCCCGTGCCCTCAGCGATAGCCCCCTGGCCACCCGCAGCGAGGTGGAGAACAGTGCAGCGGCGCTGAATGAGGCCATGGAGAATCTGCCTGTGGAGCCGGAGCCCACCCCCGAGCCCACCGTGGAGCCCACTCCTGAGCCCACTCCCGAGCCCAGCGATGTGAACAAGGTTCTGCTGGAGAAGACCGTTGCCTACGCCGAGAACCTGTCCACCGAGGGCGTCACCGACACTGCCAAGAAGGCCTTTGAGGACGCTCTGGCCAATGCCAAGACCGTTCTGGCAGATACCAATGCCACCCAGGCTGAGGTCAATGCCGCTTGGGACAACCTGCTCAACGGTATCTGGGGCCTGGGCCTGACGCAGGGCGACAAGACCATGCTCAACCTGGTCATCGACCGTGCCGAGGGCATGATGGACGAGTCCGACCAGTATGTGGAGACCAACTGGCAACAGCTGGTGGACGCTCTGGAGGCTGCCCAGGACGTGGCCACTGACGGCGACGCCATGCAGGAGGACGTGGACAACGCCACCGACGCCCTGCTGGATGCCATCCTGGCCCAGCGCTTCAAGGCCAACAAGGACATCCTGGAAGGCCTTATCGGCAAGGCCGAGAGCATGGACCTCACCGGCTACACCGCCCAGTCCGTGGCCACCTTCCGCACCGCTCTGGCCAATGCCCAGGCTGTGATGGCTGACGCCACCCTGTCTGAGGACGACCAGAAGACGGTGGACGCCGCTGTGACCCAGCTGGACACCGCCATCCGTGGCCTGACCACCGAGAGCGGCGAGACTCCCAACGCCACCGACAAGCCTGAGGGCACCGACAAGCCCGACGCTACTCAGAAGCCGGAGGGGGTGCCTCAGACCGGAGATGTGAACCGGGTGATGGTGCCCGTTCTGACCCTCTTCGTCTGTGCTGCTTGTCTGGCCGTTGTTGTGGCGGCCCGCAAGCGTGCCCGCTGATCTCATTGTACAAAATACCCCGGACCGGGTTAGCCGGTCCGGGGTATTTTGCGTGTCGAACCAGTTCGACACGCTTCTCAAAAATGCAAGCATTTTTTCGAGGGGATGCAGCCCGCTGCATGCAGAATCGGGTCAAAGGGCGACCCGATTCCACACTGGCGGGCTGAGATGTGTTTTTCCCGATGCGCATGTCCCCGGGAAAAACAGATTTTGATTTATTTTCCCGCCCTTAGGCGGGAAAACTCTGCCGAGGGCTTTTTGACGATACAGGATAATCTGTCCTTTTTGCATTGATATGAGGTATTTTGACGAGATTCCAGATAGAAAGGAGAAAAAAGCTGGAATTTGCGTATGAGATGTGGTAATATACTAGGATACACCGGATTCCAGTTCTGGGTAATCAAGAAAAATGAGGTGATGATCTTGTCCTTGATCATGTCGATCTTTATGGGCTTTGTCCAGGGCGTGGCGGAATTTCTGCCCATCTCCAGTTCCGGGCATTTGACCCTGTTGCAGCACTTCTTTGGGATGAAAGAGGTGGATAACCTCTTTAATATCCTGCTGCATTTTGCCACGCTTCTCGCTGTGTGCGTGGTATACTGGAAGGACATTGTGGAGATGGTGGTGGAGTTCTTCCGAGGCTTCGCCTCTCTGTTTTCTGGCCACGGCAGCCGGGAGTCCCGGCCCCCCACGGCCCGACGCCTGGTGTTGATGCTCATTGTGGGCACTCTGCCCCTGTTTGTGGTGTTGCCCCTGGAGGGGGTGGTGGAGCAGGTGGGAAACTATCCCGCCGCTGTGTCTGTGATGCTCATTCTCACCGGTTTTATACTCTTTTTCTCGGACCGCCTGGGCGGCGGACGCAAGAATGCCCGCACCGCCACCATGAAGGACGCTCTGCTGGTGGGCATTGCCCAGGGTGTGGCCACAATCCCCGGCATCTCCCGTTCCGGCAGCACCATTTCCGCCGGGATGCTTCTGGGCTTTGACCGGAAGTTTGCCGTGCGCTATTCCTTCCTGCTGTCCCTGCCTGCGGTGCTGGGCGCCACCCTGCTCAAGGTGGTCAAGGCCGTGGGGGAGGGGGTGGACACCAGCCTGCTGCCCAACTATCTGGCGGGCATGGTGGTGGCCGGCGTGGTGGGGTACTTCTCCATCCAGCTGGTGCGCCTGCTGGCCAGCAAGGGCAAGTTCGGCAATTTTGCATACTACTGCTGGATCGTAGGCGTAGTCTCCCTGGTTGCCGGTTTTATCGTACTCTGATGTAAGGAGAAAACTATGGCTTCAACGCAAAAGAAAACCACCAAAAGCGGCGGGAAACGGACCCAGAGCAAGTCTGCCGCACCCAAAAGTACGAAAAAAAAGACGACCGCTACCAGCAGCACCAGGAAAAAGGCGGCCCCTGCCGCTCCCTCCTACCACCGAGAGATCGGCGGCGTGGTGTGCCTGGTGTTGGCCTTCTTTGGTTCTTTTGGCTACTTTGGAGTCAAGGCTGCATTCATTGACCTGTTTTGCAATTTGCTCCGGGGGTTGTGCGGGTACGGCTACTACCTGGCGCCGCCCATGCTGGTGCTGTGTGCCTACATTTTGATTTTTCACCGCCGCCGTCCGGTGCGGCTTCGCCTGACCTGTGCGCTGCTGCTGCCTGTGCTGGCCGGGGCCATTCTCCATCTCATGCTCAGCGGGAACCGCTTCACATGGGGGATGAATCTCATGGGCCAGCTGTGGATGGCCGGACTGCGCAGCAGCTCCGGCGGCGTGCTGGGCGGCATTCTGGCCATCTCCTTCCGCTATGCGTTCAGTACGGTGGGGGCGATGGTGGTGCTCCTGGTGTTGACCCTGTTCACCCTGCTCTTCTCCTTCAACCGCACCCCCATGGAATTCTACCAGGATATGCGGGGCTGGATGGAGGAGCGGGAAGCGGCCCGTCAAACACAGTGGGAAGCGAAGGACGAGGAAGAGGCAGAACCCCAAGTGTATGAAGAACAGCCCCAGCCTCCCGCCCCTCGCAGACGGGAGCGAAAGCCTGCCATTGACATCCCTGTGGACGACACCTCCGCCCCTCAGCCTGCCCCCCGTAAGAAGAAGCTGTTCGACCTGTGGGGCAAGGAACCCGAGCCAGAGCAGACTGCCCCCGTGCCCGAGGAGCCCACATGGGAAGAGGAGGAGCTGCCCGAGATATTCCCCGCCCACCAGGTGGAGCCGGAGGCAGTGGAGCCTGTGGTCAAGCCCGTGGCTCCGGCACAGCCCCCGGTGGAGAAGGTCACCCGCCAGGAGGCCCAACAGGCCCAGGCCCAGGTGGCTCAGGAGATCGAGGCGGGGATGGGTCAGGGCTCCACAGGCGTGTACCGCTATCCCCCGGTATCTCTGCTGGCGGAGGGGGGCGGCATGGCCGCCGCTGCCGCCGGAGAGCTCCAGACCAACCAGCAGCGGCTCCAGGACGCTCTCATCTCCTTCGGCGTGGATGCCCATATTGTCAACGTCACCCGGGGCCCCTCGGTGACCCGGTACGAGCTGGAACTGGAGCAGGGGGTGAAGCTGAACAAGATCACCAACCTTTCCGACGATATTGCCCTGGCTCTGGGCGCCTCCGCGGTGCGTGTGGCTCCCATCCCCGATAAGATTTCCACTGTGGGCATTGAGGTGCCCAACCGCCAGGTCAGCCCTGTAGCCATCCGGGACGTCATCAGCGACCGGGCCTTTACCGACAGCCCCTCCAAGGTGTCCTTTGCCGTGGGCAAGGACATCGGGGGCAACTGCGTGGTGGGCAACATCGCCAAGCTGCCCCACATGCTCATTGCCGGCACCACCGGTTCCGGTAAGTCGGTGTGTACCAACTCCCTCATCATCTCTCTGCTGTACAAGGCCACCCCCGACGAGGTGCGCCTCATCATGGTGGACCCCAAGATGGTGGAGTTGGGGGTGTACAACGGCATCCCCCATCTGCTCATCCCTGTGGTCACCGACCCCAAGAAGGCTGCCGGTGCTCTTCAATGGGCGGTGTGCGAGATGATGAAGCGGTACAAGGCCTTCTCCGAGGTGGGGGCCAAGGAC
This sequence comes from uncultured Oscillospiraceae bacterium, assembly GCA_944385445.1. Taxonomy (GTDB): domain Bacteria; phylum Bacillota; class Clostridia; order Oscillospirales; family Oscillospiraceae; genus Enterenecus. Next base: position 949 of record CALWXF010000003.1, on the reverse strand, counting down.
CTGGCCTCCTACAACAACCACGCCCGGAAGAGCGGGCGGGACACTATGCCCCAGATTGTGGTGGTCATCGACGAGTTGGCCGACCTGATGCTGGTGGCCGCCAAAGAGGTGGAAGAATCCATCTGCCGGGTGGCCCAGATGGGCCGTGCCTCGGGCATGCATCTGGTGATCGCTACCCAACGTCCCTCTGCCGACGTGATCACCGGCCTTATGAAGGCCAACATCCCCAGCCGCATTGCCTTTGCCGTGGCCTCCAGCTTGGAGTCCCGCATCATTTTGGACACCACGGGCGCTGAGAAGCTGGTGGGCAAGGGCGACATGCTCTACGCCCCTCTGGGCCAGGGCAAGCCCCAGCGTGTCCAGGGCTGCTTTATCTCCGAGGAGGAGGTGGCCCAGGTGGTGGACTTCATCAAGCAGAGCGGCACCGCCCAGTACGATGAGTCGGTGATGCACGAGATCGAAAAGCACGCCGAGGAGAAGGAGAAGGGCGCCAAGGGCGTGGGCGGGTCCGACCCCAACCAGGGAGGAGACTACGACGAGCTGCTCCCCGCCGCCATCGACGTGGTGCTGGAGGTGGGACAGGCCTCGGTGTCCATGCTCCAACGCCGCCTGAAGCTGGGCTACGGTCGAGCCGCCCGTCTGGTGGACCAGATGGAGGAGAAGGGGGTGGTGGGTCCCTTTGAGGGCTCCAAGCCCCGCCAGCTGCTCATCACCAAGGAGCAGTGGCAGGAGATGCAGTACCGCCAGAACATGGTGGACGCCGTGCCCGAGCCTTCTGAGCCTGTTCCTGAGGAGTTCCCCTTTGAGGGGGACGCCGTGGAACAGAGCCGGGATTTACCGCCATTTTAAAAAGAAAAGAGCTGGACAGAAGCGTGAACCGCTCCCCGTCAAGAGGACAGTGAAAAAATATAAAGTTTTCCCGGCCAGTAGCCTATGTGTGCTGCTGGCC
>CALWXF010000002.1 GCA_944385445.1 uncultured Oscillospiraceae bacterium | reverse complement strand
TGGGTGAAGCTTAAATTTGCTGCCATGAACCTCAAAAAACTGGCCATATGGCTATGGAGGGAGAAGCTTTTTCCATTTATTTCTATTCCGCTCTGCACGCTTTATGACAGAACCCGGCCTACGCATAATCCATACACCGGGTTTCTCGACAGTCTGAGGCCAGCCCTAATGGGCTGGCCTCTCCGGTTCTTTCTATCATTTTTGGTATGTTCAGCTTCTGTGCTTGCGCAAGGCCACAGCGGTCCCTGCCAGCAAACTCACAGCGGCAGCCAGAGCGGCCACATACCACATCAGGTGAGCGGAATCACCGGTCTGGGGTACGCTGTCCGGCTTCTCTGTGATCTGGGGCTTCTGGGTTGCCTCAGGTTGCTTGGTAGCCTCCGGCTTATCACTGGGCTCCGATGCCCCCTGGGCCGTGAGTCCGTCCAAGGCGGCGTTGAGCTGGGCCACAGCCTGTTCCACCACACTCTGATCGTCCTCGCTGAGGTTCTCGTCTGCCATCACCGCCTGGGCATTGGCCAGGGCGGTACGGAAGACAGCTACACTCTCAGCCGTATAGTGCTCCAGGTTGATATCCTCTGCCTGCTGGAGCAGACCCTCCAAAATGGATTTATCCGCCTTGAATCGTTGGGCCAGAATGGCATTCAGCAGGGCCTCAGCGGCAGGCTGGATGTCCTCGTCCATGGCATCGCCGTCAGCCATCACGTCCTTGGCCATCGCCAGAGCGTCCACCAGCTGCTGCCAGTTGGCCTCCACATACTTGTCCACGTCGGCCATCATGGCGTCAGCCTTGGTGATGAGTTGCTCCAGCATCGTCTTGTCGCCCTGGGTCAGACCCAGGCTCCAAATGCCCTTCAGCAGCTCATCCCATGCAGCATTCACCTGCTCCTGGGTGGCATCCGGGTCGTTCAGAACCGCTTTGGCGTTGGTCAGCGCCTTCTCAAATACGGCCTTGGCCGTATCGGTGACACCGTCTGTGGACAGGCCGTCGGCATAGGTCACGGTCTTCTCCAGCAGGGTCTTGTCCACCCCAGAAGGCTGGCTGTCCTGGGCAAACACGGCGGTCACGGTCACCGCCTGCTCCGGCATCAGGAACGCATTGTCGGAGACGGTAACGTCGTCACTCTTCCACTCCACAAAGTGCCAGCCCTGGGCGGCCTGGGCCGTCAGGGTGACAGTGGTACCCGCAGTGGCAGTCTCCACAGAGGCGGAGGCAGTGCCCTGGCCCTGGGTGTTCACGGTCACTGTGTAGGTCTCAGGCTGAGGTGCCATCACTTTCATCACCACAAAGGAGTGCTTGGGGAGTGCCACCACAGGGTTGTCCCCCATGACCATCTGGGTCGTCTGGATGGATACGTTGTCGGGATTCTCCAGGGTATTCTCATCGGCAATGCCCTCAGAGGCCAAGGTCTGAATCTCCACGGTGCGGCCAGTCAAATCCATGCCGGGGATGTTCAGCTGCACGCTGTAGTCCTTCTCACGGTCCACATTGACCACTGCGATGTACACGTTTCCGGCCTCGTCCTTGCTGGCCAAGGTGGAAATCGCAGTTACACCGTTGGACATGGTGGGCGCATCCGCCACCTGAGCCTCCACCACCTGGTCACCGAAGCCAGTGTTGAGCATCTCAAACACATGGGCAGAAGGTGTGGAGAAGAAGCGGAACTCGCCTTCGCCGGTGGAGGTGTCAGCCCCCTCTTGGGCCACCACCTGAATCACCGCCTGCTGGGTGGGACCCAGGGAGTCCGCACCAGAGCTATACCAGTCTGCCAGGCAGTGCTTCTGGATATAGGGGCTGCCCAGCTTCACATACTCCATCATCACCTTGGCAATGTACAGCGCATGGGTCTGGGAGCGCACCTGAGATTCTGTATTGCGGAAGATGCCAAATTCGCTGATCACAGGCACCTTCCCCTCCGGCAGCATGTCCACATAGTCTTGTACATGCTGGATGCCCACATCCTCCGCCTTTTTCATGGCGTTGTCATAGAAGGCATTTGTATCGCTGCCACCAGACACAGTACCAGAATAGGGGTGGATGGTCATACCGTCATACCACTCATTCGCATCCAGAGTGTTCATGCGATTGATAAAGCCCCGGGACTCAAAGCTGGTATACACATTGGACTGGTAGTCGGTGCCCTCCGCCTCATTGATCTGACGGGTGGTCTCCTTGATGGCCTTGGACACATCAATAAAGCCCTCTCGGTCCACGCTGTAGGTGGCATAGATGTTCTGGCCCTTGGCGGGAATCTTGCCGTGAACGCCGTCACCGAACAGGATGGAGCCGTTGGCGTAGTTGACCACACAGTGGGTGTCCTCAGAACCGGAGCTTTCCAGGCTGTCCACCACAGTCCATTCCGTCAGGTTCCCGTCTGTCCCCACATACACTCGTACCCCATCATTCACGGCTTGGAAGTTGGGGTCGTCTACAATCTCCCCATTTTCATCCAGCATACCGGGGTTGAGGTTGGCATACCGTAAAAAGCGTACCAGATTGGCGCTTCCATCGGACTGAGAAGCCACCTTGTTCCAGTTCTCCTCATCCACCGTGTATCTCTGGGTGAAGGTGGCGGTTCCGCCCTCCGTGTAGGCCTTCTCTGCTCCACCAGTCACATAGTCGGTCCAATAGCCCTGGGAAGAAGTGCCGTCCGCAGCCTGGCCAAAGGCCTGCTGCATCTCGTTTCCGATCTCGAAATAGCGCACATGGTAGGGCTCCGGGTGTCCATTGTCTGCACGCACCTGGGCCCAGTCAATGCCTCCGTTGGGATTGGTGCCCACCTCCGCATTCAGGTACTCCACCAGGTCGGCCGCATCTTGCGCATTGCCACGGCCCAGGCTGTAGACATAGACGATCTCAGAGTCCACCTGGTCGGCAAAGTCTGCAATCTCCGCAATGCCGAAGTTGGGCGCAATCCCGCCCTGACCTGGGTTGTTATAGAAGCCGTGGATCTGGTCCTTGCGGTCTTCTTTCGGTCCCAGGGTGGTTTTCCAGTTGAACAGATTGGAAATGGTTCCGCCAGGATAGCGGATGGAGCCAAAGCCTGCATTCATGTACAGCTGGGTAAACTCCTCTTTCATCTGCATGGTCTCAGAATCAAAGGTTCCGTAACCGTTGAACGCATAGCGGTGATTAATACCGAAAATAGAATCCGCATCAATGACCCGGTTCACCTGGTCCAAGTTTACCGTCAGTTCCAGGGGAACAGCCGCCCGGTATGCGGCTACAGCATCTTGCAGCGCCTCATAAGCCTGTTTCATCTGCTCCAGGGTTGTGGCCTCCGTCACCGCTGCAATGGCCTGCGCCAGCTCCACGGCACATTCGTGGTCATCGGGCAGGGTATGGCTGTCATAGAGAGCCTGAGCCTCTTCCACTGCGGTCTGTAACTCCGCCCGATACAGCTCTACCGCCTTCTCTTCGTACACTGCCAGGGCCTCTGCATCGGTGAGCACCTTTTCATACACATAAAACTCGTCTACATCCCCCCGCATGGGATGGGGATCGGTGTTGCCTGCGGTTTTGTGGGCGCCCAAACGCAGGGTCAACAGTTGGTCCACCGTGCTGTCCCCCAGCGCCTGTTCACTGTCCAAGGCACCGTTAATATAGAACTTTACCTTCTTAGTGTCCTGGTCAAAGGTGACTGTGATATGCTGCCACTCTCCCTTGGCCACAGACTTCTGGGAAAGCACATCTTTCCCGTTGATATATGTGTGATACTGACCATTGGAGCGCAGGGTCAACAGAGAGCGTCCGTTTCCCTCGTGCTGAAGCAGCACGGTGGAAGCCGAGTCCATATCCCCTGTAATGCTCTTGTCGTACCGATACCACATGGAAAACGAAACCTGTCCTTTTCCCGTATTGATGTAATCTTCCAACTTCAGATAGTTATCGGTACCCGCTCCGAATCGAAGAACATTGCCAAAAACCGGATTTCCGCTGTCCACAATGCGCACGCCATCGCCTTCCAGTGTCGCCGTCGTGCGCTCTCCTGCGTCACTGGTCAGAGAATCAAAGCTCCAATGATCTTTTAGTTGTCCCTCTGGTGCGGCTGCCATGGTACGCACGCCCACTGCATAGGGCATGAGCATACTACATGCCAGCACAGAAGATAGGACAATCTTCCACCCCTTTTGCTTCATACGCCTCTCTCCTTTTCATACGAATTCATATTGATAGTATCACGCCATATTCAGTATTGTCAACAAACATGTTGTGGCACGATATTCCTTCTCTGGTCAGAATGCCTTCGTTGCGGACGAACTAAAAAGTAAAATACCGCTCCACTGCCTCTATTGGCATCAGAGCGGTATTCCCTCATATTCTCTTAGTTCTAGTTCGGCATTTTGTTGCGATACATACGAGGCATGTTGTGATCACAATCCCCGTCAATGCCCCTGCGGTGTCGATCCACACGTCTCGGATTTCACCGCTGCGCCCTGGCACAAACAGCTGAATGCTCTCATCCAGAAAGGCCGTGAGCATACAAAAACTCAGACGTTCTATCGTCCCCCGTCTCTTTTCCCCATGTGGGCCTAGCCACAGCTCAGATGTCCACAGAACACCCAGCAGGCCGTACTCCGAAAAATGGGCCAGCTTGCGCAGGATGGTGTGAAATCCCTCCGGCGGAATCCCTACCGCATTGAGCCAAGGAGTCAGCCACGACAGAAGAGATGTGCTCTGCTGGGCAGACTGGGCAGCTGTACGCATAGAGTTACCCCAGATCAACAACGTCATAAGAGCCAGAGCGATACATATTCCCACCCACGCCCTACTATGTATGCATCTCCTGTTGGCCATCGTTGTCCTCCAATCGCTTCACTGCCTCCCGGTTCACCTCGTCTGGATCTCGAAACGTCGGTACCAAATGACGCATGAGGGCAATGAGCTCTTCCTTGGGTCGCTGTTCGGAGACGAAATTATCCAAGGAAACCAACCCACACATGATATCCTTTTGTGGGATGAACTGCTGTTCCTCCACAAAGATTTTTTCATTCTCCGTCTTCAGCAGGTGCTCGCTTTGCATCAGCAATTCCTCGTACAACTTCTCACCGGGACGAAGGCCGATTTCCTTAATTTCAATATCCTTGTACGGCTCCAGCCCAGACAATCGGATGAGATTTTCAGCCAGAGTGAGGATCTTTACCGGCTGGCCCATGTCCAGCACAAAAATCTGGCTCTGTTTGGCCATGGCACCTGCCTCTAGCACCAGCATGGCCGCCTCAGAAATCGTCATAAAATACCGGATAATCCGTTTATCTGTAATGGTCACCGGACCGCCATTTTCAATCTGTTGCTTAAACAGCGGAATGACCGAACCATTGGAGCCCAACACGTTGCCAAAGCGCACGGCACAAAATTCCGTACTGCTTCCTTGCCGGCTCTGCAAAATCATCTCACAAAACCGTTTCGTGGCCCCCATCAGATTGGTGGGGTTTACCGCCTTATCCGTGGAGATCATCACAAATTTCTTCACGCCAAACTTCTCAGATGCCCGCACCACATGGTAGGTCCCAAAAATGTTATTTTGTATCGCCTCATAGGGGCAATCTTCCATCAGTGGTACATGTTTATGAGCAGCGGCGTGAAAGACAACGTCTGGACGGTACTGCTCAAAAATCTGATATATCCTCCGTTTGTCCCGTATGGTAGCAATCTCTACTTGCAGATTGACATTGATTCCGAAATTGCGCGTCAGCTCTTGTTGTATATCATAAACGTTATTTTCATAAATGTCCAGAACAATCAAAAGCCGAGGGTGACAGGCTGCAATCTGGCGGCACAACTCACTGCCAATTGAGCCCCCGCCCCCAGTGACAAGCACTGTCTTTCCCCTCAGAAACTGAGATACCGCCGCCTTGTTTAAATGGACCGGGGTACGTCCCAGCAAATCTTCCACCTGAACATCCTTCACCGCAGATAACCGTACCTCTCCATTGAGCAGCTGATACAGGCCTGGGAGTACTCTCAAACGACACCCTGTCATCTTGCAGATGTTCAAAATTGCCGCTTTCTCCTCTTGGCTGATGGTGGATATGGCAAAAATAATCTGCGTGATGCCCCATTGTTTTACGGCAGACTGAATTTTATCCCTGCCGCCTACAATTCGTACCCCATCTAAATATTTTCCTCTCAGCTTGGGATTGTCGTCGATGACACAAAACACTCGCCCGTTGGCATAGGGGCTTGTACGCAATTCTCGAGAGAGTATGCGCCCTGACTCACCAGCGCCAATCAACATAATGCGCTCTTCACTTTTCCCATTTCTCGGATAGGTATTTTGCAGAATAGACCATAGCCGTAGGATACACCGCACACCAACCAAAGTAAATAGCTGAAACATGAGATTGATCAACCATACACTTTTGGGCAACGTCAAACGTAAAAACGCACAGCATACCCCGGACAATCCAAAGGCCAACAGTACAGAAAGGCACATTTGCAGCACATCATAGGCATTCACAGTACGCCAAATATAGCGGTACATCCGCCTTCCAAGAAACACTGCCCATGTCACTCCCACCTGAACCAGCAGACAGGGCACCAGACTACGCACATATTCCACGGGGATATGCGACCACTGAAAGTCGAACCGCACCAGAATGGTCAGCGCATAGCTTCCTATGATTAGCAGTGTATCGACCAGCATGATAAAAAGGGTTTTCCATAGAACCTGTATACGCATGGTTCCTTCTTTTCTCTCCTTTCTCCTCACAGGATACAAAATAGTCCCCGGTTGGCATAGCCGGACAACCGGGGACCCAATACAACTCACTCACTTCTTCTCAGAAGTCTTTTTCTTCCCGGCCATCACCGCAGTGACCAGAATTCCGGCGCCCACTGCTCCCCCAATGGTCCAGGCCATCCAAGAACCCTTGTCAGTCCCCTGTGATTCCTCATGGACAGGTTTCTCAGTTTGATTTGGAGCCTTTTCCGCATTGGACTCTACCCTTGTCATCAACACCACAGGCGAGAAAGAAGACAGAGTAAAGGTGGCCGCCTTCTCTTCCACCGCAACCTCCAGTACCTCTACGTCAAAGTCCACCACAGCGTGAGCAAAGTCGGAGTTTACAAGGTCCAGCGTAGCATCACAGTCTTCAGGATCCCCCATAAAGTGCAGTGCAATCAAATCACTGTCTTGATTCACTCCATTGAGTTCCAAGGTAAGGTCCACAGTGTCCCCCTCTCCCATCTGCTCCAACAGAGCAGAACTGGCTGATACATCAAAGACCGCCAGAGGAGAATAGCTGTTCACACTGGTACGGCTTGGTTCTTCCAGGGCTGCCAGCTGCTTTTCCACGGAAGCAACGGTTTTTTCATCTCCATTTGCCTCAGCATCGGCTTTCTCACGCTCCAGCTCTTCCCGCTCGGCCTGGATGTTCCGGGCAATCAGCTCCTCCACGTCTCTCTTCACATTGCCAGGGAATTTCGATAGAAATTCTGTGGTGTTTTGGGCGTTGACGATGGTCTGGTACACCAAGTTGGTCTTGGCATTGGCTGCATAGGTCAGTCCACTCTCCGTTTCCAGTCCAGCCTTATCACCATAAGCCAAACCTTCGCCCACCCCCTGATTTCCCAGTTGGGTCTGAGATAAGGGGGTTACTAAAATGAGGGGATCTGTAACCAGAGAGAGGATCAGATTTCCCGAGGCAGTTACAGGATAGCCTTCCGGCACTTCACCGCCCCCCACCACAGTCATAACAGGCTTTGTGATTCCACCAATTGTAGCACTGGCACGAGCAGAAAGAATCTCCTGTTGGGTCTTACTGGGTGCCCAGGCTGCCATACCCGGCATGATGACACTGAACAATACAGAAGCACCAATAGCCGCCCCAATCACTTGTTTTTTGTGCATGTATGTATCCCTCCTTGGATGGTTCAGGGGTTGCTTCCCCCATCATATCCATACTTGGTGTAATTTCGTTTATAATAGTACTGACTGGCTCTCCGACTGGTATCCACACGGTTCAAGACGGTCCCCAGCAGCGGGGTGGACGTTTTTTGCAGCATGTGAATGGAGTTTTCCACCAGACGCCGGGAAGTCACTCCGCTTCTCACCACTAACACCGAGCCGTCACAGTGCGTGGCAATATTCATGCCATCCGCCACATTCATCAACGGCGGCGTGTCCAACAGTACATAGTCGAATTGCCCTCGACAGTATTTCATCAGTGCCGCAAATCTCTCTCCCTCCAGCAAAATAGACGGATTGGCAATATTGGTCGTCACTGGAACAAGATACCCGCCTGCAACATTGGTCTCATAGATTACATCCTCCAACTCCACCTGTCCGGCTAGGTAGTGGGCAATCCCATACAGCTTTCCCTGTCCTCCAATGCCATATCGAGTTCGCATTTCCGAGTTTCGCAGATCGCAATCCACAAGGATCGTGCGTGCCCCAACTCCCGCCATCTGATGCCACAGGTTCATGGAGACAAAGCTCTTCCCCTCGTCCGGTGTGCTGCTGGTAAGCATAATCGATTTGATGTCCGTTCCACAGAACCCCAAATTGACCCGCAGTTGATTGATGGACTCGGCTGCGTCAAACGGGAGCGGATGAAGCTGATGCACGGTAAGTTGTCTCACGCTGTCACCTCCTTTGTACGCACACGAGCAAACTTCATCTGTTTTTGATACTCCTCCATGTCCGTTTCAGGAATAGAGGCAAGGGGCTGAGTGCCCAGATGGCGGGCGACATCCTCCGCTGTCACATAGGCGTCGTTGAGCAGGAAACGCACCAGCAGCACGGCGCAGCACAGCACCATTCCAGCCAAAACACCCAGCATCATATTCCGGGTATAGTTGGGGCTGAATGCACTGCCTGGCACAACCGCTCGCTCCACCACATTGGGCTCGTCACACTCCATAATACGGGGCAGATAAACCACCGCCTGATCCACCAGCTCATTGGCAATCTCACAGCTGAGATTGGGGTCATCGCTGACAACAGAGACCTGAAGGATGCGGGTATCCCCGGGATTCTGAATAGAAACCATACTCTTGAGGGTCTGGTATCCCATCTCCAAGTCCAGCTCTTCAATGACATCCTCCAACAGCGGACGGCTGACCATCAACTGCTTGTAATCGGAGGTGAGCTGACTGCCCAGCTGCAAATCCGAAATGTCAATCATACTTCCAGCTGAGGCTGAAACCATATACAGCTTCGCCTCAGCCTGGTAGAGCGGCGTGACCAGAAACCGAGTGTATCCAAACGCCACGATGCCTCCCAGCACTGCACAGAGGATAATATAAACTGCATGTCCCCAGAGCAGATAAAAGATCTCCACCAGATCAATCTTCTCATTTTCGTCCATCCCACCCATTTGCGTTGGCGGGATATGCACCATATGTTTTTGTTCCATGTCTGTCCTCCTTATCGGTTCAATCTTGGGGGACCTGCTGATAAAAAAGCTGGATGATCGTCTGCCATAGGCTGTCCTCGTCCAACCAATAGGCCGCCATCCCCTGTTCATCCAGTTCCATCTCTCCGGCAATGGTGATCGGTTCCAGACGGGTATACTCCCTCAGGCGCTGGGCCAGTGTCAGCCATTGGTCGCTTCCATCTGTGACCACATACTGCTCCATTCCATCCCATATCTCCAGGCAGTCCTCCGGGCTGAGTTCTCTCAGCCGCTGATACAGCCCCAGCAGATACTGTTCCTGTCGTGCCATACGAGATACATTTGTCTCATCTCCCACGCCCTGACGGCCTCGCACATAGGCCATAGCCTGTGCGCCGGACAGCACCACTTGCTTTCCCTGTTCCATACTGGCATCAATATGGGTAAAGTCATCCAGCACGGTAACCTGGACGCCGCCCACCATGTCGGTGAGCACGGAAACTGCGTCCATATTTAATGCCAGATATCCGTTCACCTTCTGGCCATTCAAAAGCCTGGACACTGCAGCCACATTGTTTTCGCAGCTTTTCTCCACCCCGTCCCCATACGAATGAGCCAGAGCAATCTGCTGCACTTCCATTCCCACCTCAGTTCCATCTACGCCTAACACTGGAACTTCCACCATACTGTCTCGGTTGATTTGGAGCAGCTGCCAGGTGCGTTGAGGGCGGTCCACAATCACCAGCAGCTGCACATCAGCCTGTCCCCCGTTCATATATCCCGGCTGAGGTTGTACTGGTCCTTCTGTGTCAATTCCCATAAACAAATACGCTTCGATTCCTTCTCTGGCCACATAGGTATGCCCCTGATATTCCAAGAGCTTTCTGTCCTGCGTTTGGTCTGGGGCTGCGGTATGTGTATGTAGACTGTCCTGCCATTTTTGCAACACAGCCCCCCCACAGGCCGCCAGCAGCAGCACAGCGGCCACTGCAACGCCAGCTAATATTTTGTCTCTGCGGGAAATGGTGCGGTGTGTTCTCATGGGGTCATACCTCCCAGGTCTCAACGGTTTGGTTTTGGGTCCAAATCAGTGCTGTCTCATCCAGCTTCTCCAGCATCTCTTTCCCCAATTTGCGGGCCACCACTTGCCTTACCTGCGCCAATCTGGGCGGACGAGTGGAGAGGTCGTGACAGTCACTCCCCAAGAGTGGGAATGGCGTAGATTCCAACAGCTGTAAGGCCAGCTTTCGCTTGCGCCAACTCAACAAAGAATCGGCATCCATTTGCAGGGCCACAGGCAAAGAAAGCAACCGCTCCATATCCGCTTGAAACGTCTTGATATGAGCGTAACGCTCAGGATGGACCAGTATCACCTGATACCCATGGTCCAAGCTCAGACTCGCCACATCCTCCACCTGCTGGGGCGTCCACTGGGTGTAGGACAATTCCAGCATCAGCGTCCGGGTCCCGGCCAGGCACAGCTGCTCCACCCCCGCGCACTCGGATACCCCCGGAAAATAGGCAATCTCTGCCCCCAACTGCATCGCTGGCCACCGGAAATCCTTTGCATCGATATGGGCATCATTCAGCTGGGAAAATGCATTCATGCGGCGGCACACAAATTGGTCTATGCTCTCCTGTCTGGCATAAAAATGAGGGGTCGCACACACCGTATCCACCCCCTGTTCCGCCAGTCGCCGCAGCATCTGCACCGATGTTTGTACATCCTGGCTCCCGTCATCCATTTGGGGCAAAATATGGCTATGGAGGTCAATTATTGGATTATTTTTTCCATTTTCCATGGGATTTCACCTGTGTTTTGATCGACACACACTTATCTTATCATACCTTATCGACTCAGAAGCTTAACATAGGACTGGGTTGTTTTCAATTTTAAAATGTTTCCTCTGTTGTATATTTTTTCCATATCAAGGCGTAAAAAAGCCCATTGTGACCGGGGAGTCACAATGGGCTTGGAACAAACATATTAGTAAATCAATAAGACAGCTAGCCTTTACATCCAAGGATATCCCTGGTAATCAAAGGACACTCAGAGTTTCAATACCACAATATTTTATTTCATAGCACAATATCATCTTTTTGTCATGTATTAGCTCATTTTTTTCTAAGGGGATTCATTTGGGACAGATAATTCCACGCAACCGTTCGTGCAGGCTTTTCCAGCACGGTATTAATAATAAAATATGCGGCACATATCACAATGGAAACCCATACCGCATGAGCAAACAGGGCAATGTAGCTATTCAGATTCATGGGGATATTTGTAAAAATAAAAACCAAGCCTGTAAACAACACAAAATCAACAATCCATCTGCGATATGTAGGCCAGGCACTGCGCTGCATCACCTTGCAATTAGCATAGAGGATTATGTCATTGGAACGATACAGCAATGCAGCAATCGTGCCAAACAGCACCCCGTAAATTCCAAATTTGAATACACAAACAAAGGAGACTACAAGGTTAATGACCGCCTCCAGAATGGCTCTCCATTGAGTTTCTTTAAACACCCCTGAAAAGCCCAAAATTTGATTGGAGGATGCACGCCCATAGTTTAACAACTGATAAATACTAAACAGAAGCGGCAATCTCCAGTCCACATAATTCATGTCTGCTCCTGCAGTATACAGAGATACAAATGGCAGCGCAAAAATAGTGGCTATGGTAACCAAGGAAAATACCAGGCACAAATAGTATACTTCAAAGGCTTCCTGCAATTCCAGATACTTTTTTCGATCTGAATTAAAAATTTGTCCCAATGCCGACTGAACACTGTTGGAGGTTATGGTTATGATGTTGACAACCATTCCATATATAGTTGCATACATGGAGTACAGGCTCACTGTCTTTAGTCCACAGGTAAATGTCAAAATCAGTACATCGGTGTGATTAAACACCAACGACGAGATTTGGTGAACAAAGACCGACTTACTCTTTGATAGAGCTTTATAGTTGGGTTGTACACTCAAATCCAACCATGTGTAGTTTTTCTTGATGTACCAGGACACAAAGACCATTTTAACCAAATTAAACACCAGATAGGTTGCCTGTACTTCTACAATGCTCTTTCCGTTCATCAACAGAATGATTCGCACCAGATCCGTCAAAACCGAAGTGACAGTGCCTAAATTAGTAGTGACGTAATTGCGATTATCCACACGCAACAGCATATTGTACTTGCCCTGCACCATATAGCTGATAACGCTGCCTGAGCCCTGCAAAATAATCACCAAGCAACACACAGAATAGGAAATGGTGGTATCCAGCATCAGAGGATATACTGCTCCCAGCGCCACAACCAGCGCCCCATAAATCACACCAATTCGTTTATAGTAGTGATTGGTTGCTGACATGATCTCATTAACCGATTGGTAGTCTCTTTTTGCAATCGGGCCATAGAGTGCCACAACGGCGGCATCCCCAATGCCGACCTCCAGCAACGCCAAATATACATAGATTTGCCGAATGGACGCCAGTAATCCATTGACCTCCGATCCATAATTGGCGATAAACAATCTGGGAATAATGATTGCTACGATGGATGTGATGACATTGCCTAGGATTCCCCACCACAGGTTCTGCAAACTACTTTTCTTTCTTGACACGCTACTCCTCCGCCGAAATAACCTTTCGATCCCATGTTGTGTTTTCCATTTGAACTTCAGTATTCAGAGGTCAAAGCCGCCGCCATACTGCTCAAGACATTTCTTCCACTCTGCCCACTGTTCATCTGTCTTATCAGTAAACAATACATTTGATACAGGTAGCTGCTCCATTTTATCTTTTTGCTTCGCAATGTATTCATCGTAGGTACACAGAAACCGGTAATTCCCGCCGCTTCCCTGCACAACTACCGAATTATCTGGTATGTCCTTGCAACACACAGTATTGGCCCCCACAATTACCTTACTGCCAATAGTTACACCCGGTAGTACAACAGATCCATATCCAATGAATACGTCATTGCCTATTTTAACAGGAGCCACCTTGCTATATCCCAACGGTTTTTTTGTAGATCCATCGTGCGCTAAAATAGTTGTACCCGAAATTGTTACATTGTCGCCAATACTGACTAGATGCCCAAAGCAAAAGTCAATGGCACTGTCTGGTGCATCAAAGTTTTTCCCAATGGATACACCACGCTTTCTCCACTGCTCTATTTTATCCATAACCTGAGGTCTTTTCTTCAATCCTACTGTATATAATATCTCCTTTATAACTTTTTTGACATTCATCATTACACATTCCTTATGACTAAAGTTTTTCTCATGAATTCTGCGTCATATCCATATTGTTTTTCACGTTGATCCACTGCTGATCATTTTGCCCCTGAGCAGCATTGATTTTCCAAAGGCTATTATCTCCGGTTCCATAAATCATAACCGGAAACGCCCGCCATGGATAAAGTGCCGTTATTCTCGTTCCTTTTTTATGCGCCATAAAAGTCAGCCACAAATCGTCTGCATATGGACAATTTGCTCTGATTCCCTCTGCATCAAATGCGCATTCACTTAAAGAATGGGGTGGGAACAACGAGCCGCTCCCTGTAAAAATTTGAACTTCTTCCGAGTGCTCCAACCGCTCCTTAAGCAAAGGATTTCTCCATTGAGAGGGCAGCTTTCCTTTTTCCATTTTTTGTCCTGTGATAACACAGATATCGTTTGGGTATTTTTGGTGCATTCTCATAAGTTTCTCAACCATGTCTGACGGATAAATGATATCATCATCAGCCAGAATAACCAGATCCTCTGGATACTCCTGCATAACATAAAAATATTTTTTATGACTTCTTAAGTCATCACAAAATTGGATGGTCAGACCACGTTTTTGCAGGTCGAGAAGTCTCTGTGGTAGGCAATCTAATCCATCAAACTGCGTAGATGCCAGCCACAGAATGATTTGGTCAGGTTTTACTGTCTGTCGAAGGAGTGACTCTATGGAAATCCACACCGTATCAATACGCCCCGGAAATGACGTTAGAGACACAATGATCTTCTGATTGTGCACCTTTGAACTCACACCCATTCGTGTGGATGGACAATTACTCCATCTTCGTACAACAAACAGATTGTAGTACGCTTCAATGTATCCTAACACAAACTTTGTAACGTTATTCCATCTTTCCTTTTGTTTGTCTGGATGTTCAGAATATTTTTTCTTGATACGACACAAAGCAAAATACAGTCGATACATTAGCACATACATACCGTCACCTCTCCCATTGTCATGTTAACGCCGCCAATGTATATTATCCTTTATTACGACGCACTCCTGTTTCCCAGCCACCATAGCTCCATCTATAACATTCTCCGTGATCAAAGTATTCGCCGCAATCATTGCACCGTTCCCAATAGAAACACCTTTGAGCACAGTGGCGTTTGTAGCAATCCACACATGATCTCCGATTCTCACCGGACTGGACGCGGGACGGCTTTTGTCAATGGCATGGAAATCACTATCATAGACTACAACATTGCGTGCAATCATGACATCGTGGCCAAGTGTGATGTTCTCAGCCACAATGATAACCGAAAAGCTGTTCATTGTAAAATAACCGCTGGTTAGCACAGCGTTTTGAAGAATCTCCAGAGTAGCCCCATACGAAATTGAGCACCCTTCCGTAGCATTCCAAGTCGCCCCTGCCCGTAAACGAAGATAGGTCTCTGTCTGTGAGCCTCGAAGCTTATTTGTCCCGATTTGAAGATCTTGATCCTCCAATATGATGCATGATCCGGGTTCTAAATCTATGACTGCATTTTTATATGGAATGATTTTTCCCTTCCCACATCGTTTTACCGCCTTACAGAAATAGTTCAAATGCAAATATTTGAAAAAATTCACAGACTGAATTAGAAACCTTATTCTATACAACACAATTTTCTCCCTTTATTCAAATATTTTCTTAAGATACAGGCAATACTCTTTCAACGTAACTTTTCCATATCTATTCATAGCTTTTAGACACGCTCTCATTACTGCCTTGTTTCTTTCGTCCACTGCATAATAAAAAATTTGTCTAGCACAGTTTTCTCTCACCATATTATTCAGGATGCATTGGTTGCTTTTACAGTGCTCTAGCGCATGAATCAAAATTTCTGTAAAGGAATTCCACCGTTCATACATTTCTGCAATCGTTCGTTTTTTTCGAGAATGACTGTCTCCATGTTCGAAAACTAAATATAAATCATCATCTATGTATCCACACAGGGTATAACTTGCCGCCGGGACCAGCAACTGCCAATTCTGACCTGTCCTAGATTCGTATATGTTTCTATCCGGGTAACACATAAGTAACAGACTCTTGGAAATCATGTAGCACCCGCTACATCCATATGTATGCACAAGCAGCAAATCTTCTAGTATATCTTCATAGACTTTATGACAAGCACATGAGATTCTCCGTCTTTCACCTGTCTCTTCATTGATGTACACACCGTTGCTTCGAACCATTTCAACCTGAGGATTATTACGCAGAAAACCCACTTTCTTTTCGATGCAATCCGGCGTCATCACATCATCCGAGTCCGGCCAAGTCAAATAATCACCTGTAAATAGCTTCAACCCACGATTCAGAGCAGCAGCCTGTCCTGCATTCTCTTGATATTCATATATGTAGCGAATCCCTTTCTTTTCCAATGGCTCACGATAAGACAGTGCAATCTCCTCCGTGCGGTCCGTGGAACCATCGTTGATAAATATCAGCTCTAAATTGGAATATGTCTGAGACAAAATGGATTCAAAATAGCGATCTAAAAATGCCTCTCCATTATAACAGGGTGTGATGATGCTCACCAATGGACCACTCATAAAGCTCCTCTTTTCTTATACCAATCCAAGTTTACCTTTTATTTTCCAATACAAAACCACAAATTCTGGGTGGATGGAAAACAACCTCAAAATTGCTTTGGTATCAGTTTGGTAGCTGCTTACATAGCCCTTTTGATAGTATTTCCGGTATGTCTTCACCAGCTCACCGAGTAACTTCTTGTCGTGCAAGATGTCCCGCACCCTGGAGTATTCCCAAATCAGCATGTGCAGCAGCTCATCATATGCCTTTTTTTCCAGGTCAGGCATATTTTCTTTACGAAAGAATGCGATCCGTTTCTCCAATGCAGGAAGATAGTCCAGTTTACCAACATGAAAGGTCTGATTCATGATGCTGTCATTCCGTTTGAAGTAATATACCATCGGGACATTCACAACAGCAATTTTTCTGCATTGGATCAGCAATTTGTGGGTGGTGTGAATATCCTCGAAGATCATTCCATCTGGATATTCGATCCCATGAAACAACGTCTTTTTGTAAAGTTTTGCCCATGGAACTACATATTGTAATTTATTGTGGTCGTCCAAATATATACGGCGCAACGCCTCTTTCCCATCGATAAGTTCTGCGTTTTGAGTCGCATTGACAAATATGTGTGACCTCTCTGTACCACTCACAAAATCGCAGATTGCCATATCTGCACAGGTCTGTTGCATCATCTGGTACAACGTGGACACCATAAATGGAGCAATATAGTCATCACTGTCTACCATCACGACATAGTCCCCGGTAGCTCTCTCTATCCCTGTATTTCGAGCTGCGCTAATCCCCTTGCCACAGTTAGCATACATTTTAACCCGTGTGTCCCGCTTAAGATACTCCTGACAAATATCCCGGCTCCCATCTGTCGATCCATCTTCCACCAGCACAACTTCTATGTTAGTATAATCCTGATTCAAAACAGAGTCCAGGCAAGTGCGAAGATACGGCGCTACATTGTAAACGGGAACAATCATCGAAATCAGTTCCATACTTACTCCTTCACAGCATCTTCTATACAGCTTTTCAACTCGCTGATGCATTCCATATAGCCCGGCATCGTGTGTGTCAACATCTCTCTCATTTCTTCTTCATGCTCCTGCATCCACCCAAACGCCTTCACCATCTCATCCGGATCAGATAGCTTTTGCACCGGAACGACGTATTTTTCATCTGTTCCAAACAAATCCGTTGCAATTCCTCGAGATTTCACAGAGTAACCCAGTACCAGAGTGGGCACACAGGTAGAATAGGCCGCAATGGTGGCGTGGGTTCTGGCTCCAATGAAGAATCGGCAGCGAGAGATAAAGCCCTTGAGCTGCATGCAGTTGTGATCTTCCAGGAGAACGACACGCTTTGTGTCGCCTACCGCATCATACAACTCTTTCAGTGCCACCCGGTCATCATTATCATCCCACACTACATGAGGAATCAATGCAATGGTGTAATCTGTGGTGTCCAGAATATAGCGCATCAAACGCACAAAATTCTCCAGTACGATACCCCTTTTTGACTCTTTTCGCAACACCAAGGGGCTGATATTGATTCCCACGATGCTATTGGTATCAAACCCTTCCGGGAACGGCAGCAACTCCTTTTTCAGGGTAAACGCACCATCAGGAATGAGTTTTACCTGTTGAATTCCTGCCTGCTTCAGACTCTGATAAGTCAGAGATTCCCGTGCCGTAATCAAATCATACTGCTGCATATCCTTCACAAATTCAGGATCTTCAAACAACTTTGCCTCCAGAGAACACCCCAGTAGCACACTCTTATGCTTCTTTGCAATTTCTCTATGAAGGCGAATAAACTTGGGATAGTCCTCATAGCAGTAGATATCTCCTCCCACGGAAACTTCCACCACATCCTCAGACATCTCCCGAATTGCCCGCTGATAAGGTAATACATCCATGGCAAAGTAATCGCCCCGCAGCTTCATCTGAACATACGCCTTGGCAAAGTCCAGCGTTGTTTTGGAGTATGGATGGCAGGCTGGAATAATCTGAGCCACTTGATTCAACTGGTATTTCTTGTCCTGTTCCGGTTCTTCGCTATAAATTGCGGACACACCGCCCAGGAGATCTACTGCGGTTCGCACCAGGGCTTCGCAACCATGGTTGCCACTGCCGCCATGATTATATATGATGTAATTTTTTGTCATTTGAAAAACTTCCTATATATTTTTCTTGCCGATTTTCTCAAGGAGAACATCCACTTAATTTGACGAATATCACCTTTTGAGTATGCTCTCAAAACCGCTCGTGCAAAACAGCCTTCTCCAACTGCTCTCGCACAGGAATATGTACACGGCTCTTTTTTCAGGCAACTATATACATTCTGCAAGTCAAAGTTGCGTTCACTTGCGTCGAACAAACAGTAGTACACATAATTTGCTATCTGCTTGTCTAAAACGAGTGCGTATACTTCATATTCTCCCACTTCGACAAACCAACTTCGAATATCCACCTGTATTCTAAGCTGATCTAAGTAGTTAATATCCGAATTATGCTGATAATTTGCCCCTGTCTGAAGATAACAAAAGCTGTCTCCATCCCAGAATGAAGCCCTTTGAACCCCTCGGTATAGCTGGGAATAGAAATCCAGGTCTTCCGCCAAAGTGATTCCAACCGGAAACTGTGCCCCTGTTCTGGTCAAGAGTTCGCTCCGAAACAGCTTATTGGAGACAAATCCAAAAAATCCATTTTTGTACTGGTTTTCAATGAAAAGTGCGCACAATTCTCTTTGGTTTACACTATGTTGAGAGGGAACGCTCAACGTCTCCAAAACTTTCCCATCTACGTCAATTTTCGAAAAACCAGAGAATACAATATCTGCCTGTTCCGATTCTCCCAGTGATACTGCCTCCTCCAAATAATCTTTTGCAATCGTATCGTCCCCATCTAAAAACTGAATCCACGTCCCAGTAGCTTGCCTTAGCCCAATGTTTCTAGCTTTTGAAACTCCTCCGTTTGCGACCGAATAAACCCGAATTCTGTCATCTGCTTTCGCATATTCTTCACAAACTTTTAGACTGCCGTCCGTAGAACCGTCGTCTACCAAAATCACCTCGTATTCCTGACACGTCTGGCGCAACACAGATTTCAGTGTTTCTGCAAGATAGTTTTCCTTGTTATATACAGGAATTATGATTGATATCTTTGCCACGCCCTTACCTCCTCAGGATGTACGCTAACGGCAAGGCCAAACGATGTTTCACTAAAAACAGCTGTATTTTCAGTTTTAAATTTACCTCTGGCAAAGCAAAGTCTTTCATATACCCCATTAGTCTGGAGTCTTGTAGTATAGGCTTCAGACGTTTGACCACTTCATTGATTGATTGTCCTTGGTGGCACTCCATTCCCAACACACAACAAGCATAGTAGAGCATATGCAGTTGTAACTGTCGATAAAAATCACACTCTGTTTTTCCTTCAAAAAATTCCGCCAAATAGACATTCATGCGAGAATACTCTTCCCATGCTCCGGGTCGGTAACTGGTGGTAATCGTTCCTGCATTCTCGTAATATCGGTAGTATGCACCGTCCATATAATAAAATCTTTGCATACAATAGCCAGCCAATGAGTTGAACAGATTATCCTCAGACCATTTCACATCTTCAGCAAACTTCAATCCATTCTCTACAAGGAATTTCCGGCGATATAAGCACTGCCACACCGAGAGCAGAGGGCCATAGTCCACCTGTTCTGTCATGATCAACTGGGGAAAAATTGTCCTCTCGATTGCCTTTCTGGTGTACAGACCTTTGCTCAGTGTTTTTTTGACAATGCGACTCTCTCCCTGTTGGGGCACTCTTTGGTAATCGCACATCACGCAGTCTGCCTGATTTACCAGAGCGACATGCAACATATGCTCATACATGGCTGGCAATACATCATCATCTGAATCTACAAACCCCACATATTCCCCTGTGGCTACGGCTAATCCAGCATTTCGAGCACTGCTCAAGCCACCGTTCGGTTTATGTAACACCACAATGCGCTGGTCTTTTTTTGCCCAGTCATCACACAGTTCACCGCTGCGATCCGGCGATCCATCATCCACCAAAATGATCTCCAAGTCCTTTAAGGTTTGATTGCAAAGGCTCTCCACGCAACGATGCAACCATTTTTCCACTTTATAGACTGGGACAATAACGCTCACTTTAGCCACAAGGGTTCCTCCTAAATCCAATTTTGGATGTGATTGCGAGTGATGGGCCTTACCACATAGTCTGATTATTTAATAAGAGCATAAATTTTTTTCACTTCATCTCTATTTGAATAGTCTCTTTTACAACAATTCTCAGACAGTTTCTTCATTCTGTTCACATTGCTCAGTACATCTGCAATGCCTCTGGCACAGCCCTCGTTATCCATCGGCACGATCACTCCATCCACGCCATCTTCTAACTGGCTGGCCGAAGTGGCATAGTTCGTGATGATGACAGGCTTGCCCAGCATCTGAGCTTCCCGCACTGCCACACACTTCCCCTCATATCGACTGGGCTGGACATATACATCGCATGCTTTGATGTAGGGATAGGGGTTGGACTTCTTGCCAAGAACGATAACATAGTCTTCCATTCCAAATTCCTGGATTTTCTGGCGTATCAGCGCCTCATCTCCACCATAGCCGATGAGATACCAAGTCACATCATGGCCTTGGTCTCGAATCAGCTTGCAGATTTCAGGAACATTGTCAAAATTCTTTGCAACACAAAATCGGCCAATAGACAGAAGCTTGATTGGACCGTTATCCACCATTTCTTCCTCCACGCTGTCCTGCTCCGTCAGAGTACGGATATGTCTGGTCGGCATGACGTTTTCCACCAGTACTATCTTCTTTTGCAATGTAGGGAATGTTCTCAAGAAGCTGCTGGTGACAGCATCTGAAATGGATGCGATCCAATCAAATTGATCCCACATAGCTCGTTCAGACTCTACGTCAATTTTCACTGTGCTGTAGTCTGTGTGAATCCATGCAACCTTCTGATTTCCCTTGGTCTTCTGTGCAGCAAAATAGTGAGGGGTTAAAAAGCTAATGACCAAATCATATGGTACCTTAGATATTTGGGGCATAGCCCAAGCAGTATATTTATGGCTATACTCCAGCTCGATGGCATTATCACCCTGAATGCCCAATTGTCTCACCCGTTGCCTCGCCTTCATTTTGGCGTACATGCGTCCCAGCACAACTGGAATCTGTCCACGTTTGAGCACGGTCATCATAGGCACCGCCAGTGATGCATATGCTTTGATTTCGGGAAGCAGGTGGATATTTGGGGGAATCTGATTCAATAGCTCCCCGGTGTGCCGCATGAGAAACAAATCCACATCGTAGCTTTCTGTGTCAAAATATTCTAATAGGCCCAACAGAGCCCGCTCAGCTCCACCCAGCTCCATTGCTTGGGATACAATCAGGATTTTTTTCATAAAATATACCCCTATCGTATCTTACTCTTTTTTAGAAAGGAAAAACAGCTGTTTCCAAACAAGCGATGAAAGGGCTTGGTAAGCTTGGAACGCAATATAGTTCCCTTGCTCATCCAGCTTCCGGAATACCAGTGTATAGATACGGTGTTTTTTGTTTTTCTGAGCCTCCCCGTGGTACTTTCATAGGGATTGAAATACTCTGCCGGGTAAATCTCTGCCCCAGCTACATTCTGCTGCTGTCCGCTCAGCACCAGCCCCAAAGGCAGTAACGCCTGAGTATTGAGAATAGGACATCCAATTATTGGATAACTTCTCTGCTCATCCATCTGTAGCCTGCGATACTGCTCCAACATAGCCTGAACGGTTGGGTGATGAGCTTCAGCTCCAAACCCCTGGCCGGTGTTCACATAACTACTATTTTCAAACCCATAAAACGCTTCACTGACCAGGAGATCATCAATATTCTTCAATAGTTCTACATCTGTATCAAAGTATACCCCGCCATACTGTTCCACCACAACCAGACGGATATAATCGCTTAGGAAGGCCCATTTCTTCTGCACATAGCAAAACCGGGCATAGGGATGGACCGAAAAGTCAAAGTTGTCCTCGTTCCACTCCACAATCTCGTAGTCCAAGCAATGCCTTCTCCAACTGGCAATGCACTTTTGAGCTAGCTTTGACTTCTCTCCTCGTCCAAACCAGCAATAATGTATCGTTTTTGGTATCATTTTCCACCTCTCACACGCAAAACCCTACATATTTTTGGGTAGCGTGCCCTTTGGGATGAATCACTCCAGGATTCCCAACAACCACAGAATGAGACGGTACATCGAAATTCACAAAACTGTTGGGCGCAATCATCACGTCATTCCCAATTTTGACATTACCGACCACAGTCGCATTAATGCCAATTGAGACTTGATGCCCAATTTGGGGCACACCTTCTCGTTTGCCACGATTTTCTCGCCCAATGGTACATCCTTTATGTAGGTTTACGTTATCTCCTATTTTTACACCGTCGCCTACCGTGATATTATACGGGTGTCCCAAATACAATCCTTTTCCAATCTCTGCTTTCAACGAAATCTCCAATCCATATTTCATTGCATATCTTTTTAAAACTATGCGATAAAATAGATTTACCCTTTTCTTTCCTCTTCGCCACCAGCACATATATCGAATCTGGTGTGAAAAAGCACACAAAACGACAGATTGAATACCAAAATGATATTTCACACCTGTCATTCGATAGTAGTCCTGTGCAAACTCCTTATTCATCCAAGCTTCCTCTATTCTTTTACTCTATGTCTCAAATGCCATGTCAGTGCTACGCCAAATGGTATGGCACATATCGTCATCAGTTTCTTGGGGGATTCTCGAACGAAATGCCTGTTTCCAGCCAAAATACTACTGGAAACGTAGTGTACACAATCCACAAAAATTCTCTTTTTCGATTCTGGATACTGCATACACACCGTTCTCCAAAACGCAAACCCCTTGGGATTTTTGATATACTGTCGGTACATACTCATGGAGGAACCATCTGCTTGGTACTCCACCTCACACAGTACGTCATTCAAAACAGATAGCCTATACTTTTGGTCAATCAACCTATACTTATAAGCCAATGCCACATATTTTTCCCCCGCAAACACCGGATAAGGCGGGTATTGATTAATCACATCGGTACGATATACAAGTTTTTTGTCTCCAGCCCCCCCTTGGGCATAATACTCCATCAAAGTAGTTTCTGTCATACCTTTTGGAAAACCTATACCAATTATCTTTCCAGTAGCCATATCTGCATCCAGTCCAATAATCCCAGCATAACCCATGTCTTTGACACTTTTCCACTTATCCAGGATCTTTCTGATGGCCCCCGGCGCCAATTTGTCATCGGAGTCGATACAGAGGTTCAGTTCTGTGTCAATGTGCTCATAGGCTACATTATGCGCCGTATGCATTCCGCCATTTTCTTTGTATACATACCGAATCTCAAATCCGTTTTTCTTCTTTTGCCACCCTTTTACCAACTCAGCTGTGTTATCTGTGGAGCCATCATCCACGATGAGCCAAACAAAATCCTTGCAGTCCTGTGCCAGCAATGAGTCATAGGTTCTTCCAATGGTGTGTGCCCTATTGTAAGCAGGAGTGAATACTGTGATTAAATTCATACACACTCTCCCTCCTTCTCCACATCCAAATAAAATCGCTGAAGCTTCTCAACATTCTCAGAAATGTCGTACCCATGTGCCCTAATTGCTTCATATGTATCCTGTCGAGTCGCATTGCGGGACACAACAATTGTATCCGCCCAAGCTTTAGAAGAATCTGTCAATGCAATTTGCGTCACCAGCCCCGTCAAGTCACATTCCAATGGAACACCATCTGACACAAAACAGGGAAGACCAGCTGCCTGCGCTTCAATAATTGTCAACGGTAATCCTTCATACAGAGATGGGAAAACAAAAACATCCATCGCCTGCATCAAATCCGCCACATCACTACGTACTCCAGTAAATATAACTTTATCTTTATATCCAAGTTTGCTAACCTTCTCCTTAATGTTAGAGCACAACTCACCGTCCCCTACCAAAAGCAGCTTTGCAGGTGTAATCTTGGCTATTTTATCAAATATATCGACCAGGAACTGATGATTTTTCGGTGTCATAAACCGTCCCACATGCCCCACCACAAATTCATTATCCTGTATTCCCAGTGACCTGCGCATTTTTGTCCTGGTTTCTAAACAGAATCTATATCGCTTGGCATCTATTGCATTTTTAATTACCCGGAATTCTGCACCGTTAAACATCCATTCCCCAGCTTTTTCTCCACAAGCCATCAGTTTGGTCGAATACTTTGGAATAGCCGCTTTGTATATCAGTTTCAAAAGATACTTGGCATCGTGATCTTGACTACTACTATGTGCATGGGCAATGCGAACTGGTACCCCCGTTTTTTTTGCAATACGGAGCGGTATGGCACTCATGCAATCAATGTGACTGTGTACAATTTTATACTCCTTATGATTTTCAAAAAAATTTATTAACTGGCGCCTATACTCCATACTCAATGGATTCAGTTTAGGTAAGCGGTATATCTTCCCTCCGAGGGCCTCAATTTCGCCATCATAGTCCCAACGTTCTTGACGGTGAACCAAAAAGTCAAACTGAACCTTCTCTCTGTCGATTTTTCTGTAATAATTCATAATCATGGTCTCGAGTCCACCGCGCCCCATATATGTTACTACATGCAAAACACGCACAGACATTTCGAATTCTCCTTTTCTATATCAATCCCCAGGTGAGGTGCATTTGATAATAGAAAAACACTAGATATGCACCCACAAAAGCAATTTTAGCAATGCGCACAGAATCCCGGGTAAACATCCGCTCCAACAGCCATACTGCCACCACATATCCCGGAAAAGTGGTATAGATTGGGACTCGTCCAATATAAATGCCGGACGTGACCCCAGAAAGCGCATAAAAGAGGGCAGTCACAATGGCATAATTGGCGCAAAGATTAATGATTGGGTCGCCGGAATCCTTGATCTGCCGTCTTCCTACTAGTGACATCAAAGCAGGCACCGAATAGAACAAAATACGCAAAATATTAGTTCCGTCATCTGCGGTCCAGATGTCCCCAGACAGCATATCACTGTACTGTGTATCCTCCAGGATGCCGCCCAGCACAGATGTGAACTGACTCACAAAAATGATTGCCGCAGCCACAGCCACGATTGCAAATAATGTACGTTTGTTCCACGCTTGCCCCTGCACCACAAAAATTACCGGAAGCATTAGAAATGCCGATCCATGGATGGTTCCAGCCAAGCAGACCAAAAGAATCGCAGCTACGTACTTTTTTCTTAAAATCAGCCCAAAGCACAGCAATGTCAATCCCACTGCTATAAATTGCCTAATACCATTAAACATCCACGACAAGTAGTCTGTAGAGGCAATAAACATGAAAAAGCAGAGCAAAAAGTTGGTGGAATACTTGCGAAAGAAATACACCACACAGAACATTTGAAACGCCGCAATGATCAGGAAAAACAGCACATCCTGATTGCCAATCAGCTGTTTTAGCACAAACGATAGCACAGTAAAGCCTTTGTCCTTAGTTTGCTGTGCAAGAAAGTCTGAAAATTCCGCTAGCGACGTAGGCACTTTCAGAAAACCGCTTCGATATACTTCTGTATCGCCAAACCAAGCTCGATTGGCCGCCCACACCACGTACGGAACAGCCAAGATGATGGCCGGAATCCAGTGCCATCGGTATTCCGTTCGACCTAAGACTCGGACCGGCTGCTTGGGAAATGTCATTTGAAGAAAACCGCCGGCCAGAACCAGCCAAATCAGCAGCCACCAGTAGTTTGTCAGCCTCATACCACGAAACCTTTCACACTCATTTTATATCGCTTATGGCTCCACACATGCCAAAGTGGCTGCCACAACCTTTTTCTTATCAAACACTTCTTCCACATGTCTACGCCCTTCCATCCCCATTTGCTTACGCTGGTCATGTCCCAACTGCATAAAACGTTTCATGCATTGATACAAGCCTTCTGTACTCTGCTTAGGGCACAAATATCCGCTCACTCCATCTACCACTGCCTCACGGCACCCAGGAATATCACTGGTGACCAACGGCCGACCAATAGCTGCAGCTTCCAGCAGCACGTTGCTCATCCCCTCATGGTAGCTAGGCAACACCACGCAGTTTGTCTCCTGATAGAAGGGAATAGGATCAGATTGGAATCCGTGGAATACAACCACGCCCTCCTGCTCCAATTGCTCAACCCGTGCTTTATAGGAGTCTTCAAAAAAGCCAACTAAGTCTAACTGTACTTGGTCTCCGTACTCCTGTTTAAGTCTCTCCGCCGCTTCAAAGAGCTCATCCACGCCCTTTTCCTTCATGATCCTTCCCAGAAACAAAAACCGAACCGTCTTATCAGCGGCGGGGTACTCTGTATATACAAAACGGTTCAAATTTACACCCGCTCCGTTGAGAACGGTAACGGAGGTTTCTTTTAAAATCCTGCGATGAACAAACACGTCTGCGTTGGCCTGATTCTCAAAAAACACCGTCTTTGCTCTCTTTAAGGCCATGCGATACATTATAGTGACCACAGAAGCAATGGGCTCCTTCTGAAAGGCTGTACCCAATCCCTGAACATTAACACAGTATGGAACGTGCAGTTTTTTACATGCATATCCTCCATAGATGTTTGGCTTAATGGAATATGTAATCACCATGTCAGGATTTTCCTGTCGAATGATATCGCGATACCTGTGGTACAGCTTTAGATCCTTAGTCGGATTGATTCCACGTCGATCCACTTCTGTCTCTATACAACGGCACCCCATAGCAGCAAAGTCCTTCTCATGCCCCACAAAAGGTGTGCTAATCACCACTCCTCCCTGCATTAATAACGCTTCAATCAATTCCCTACGAAACTGCCACAGCATATAAGAATGATTTGTTAATATTAAAAACTTCATTTCCTAATCTCCTGCTTTTCCATGGTTCCAGTTCCGCCTTCGACAACACCATCGCTCTTTAAAACACTGAAAATAGTTCCAACAAAACATTTAAAATCAAATTGGAAACTCATATTTTGGACATATTCCCCATCATATTTAGCTTTAACTGGTATCTCAAGTTCATCGCGTCCATTGATCTGCGCCCAGCCTGTCAAGCCGGGCAACACATCATTTGCTCCGTATTTATCTCGCTCTTCGATCAGATCATATTGATTCCACAGCGCCGGTCGAGGTCCAATAATACTCATTTTACCAACAAAAATGTCCCATACCTGCGGCAGCTCGTCCAACGAACTCTTCCGCAAAAACCTTCCTACACGAGTAATATATTGCTCAGGATTCTCTAACAAATGAGTTGGCGTATCCCGAGGTGTACACATTTTCATAGAACGAAATTTATGTAGCTCAAAGAGTGCCTTGTTTTTCCCTACACGTTTTTGAGTAAAAAAAGCCGGACCAGGGTCATCAACCTTCACAGCAATAATCAAAATAAGATAGAGCCACGACAAACAAACCAACCCCAGGCCCGACAGCACAATATCAATACCCCTCTTAATCCAGTTTCTATACATGTCTCTCCCCCGCACCTCAACTAAACATTCTGTCTTTTTCACAGAAAACAATTTTGCTTGTGTAGCAATTTACGAAAAACTTTTACACAGTTTTTTTCATTTTACTCCATTTCCCCGTTTTTTACAACACAGTTGACCCAAATCTATGACAGAAAATAATCCCATTTCATGCAAATATCTTGTTCAGTCTTCCGTACTGTTACGGAATCCAATACATACCTCTATACTAAATCGCCTCGGCTACGCTAGAAGCCGAGGCGATGAAAGCTTTCTATATCATTCTTCTAATAATGGTATGAGACACTGCGGCAACAACTCCACCCATACTTCCTGGGCATTCTGCCACTCCGAGTTGGATACCTCCATCTGTAATGCTCCATCTGCACAAGCCAAGGACACACACACCGAGAATGGCCCCTGATCCACCTGGGTGCAACGGCAAAACAGTCGATGTGAGCCAGGTCCATCCGCCAGACGGATATGGTGGGGCTGGATAGCCACATAGGCAGCGTTTTGGGGCACCTGCACCGGGAGCCCCCAGGCTGTAGCATATGCCCCCCCATCCCCACGATGCTCCACGGGCGAAATATTGGGACAACCCATAAGGCGGCAGGCAGACAGGGTGCGGGGATAATGGAAAAACTCCTCCGCGGTCTGCATGGGCTGAGATACTCCGTGGTGGACCACACACACCTGGTGGCACATCCGCCGCACCTCCTCCCGGCTGTGGGTGACCATAAGACAGGGGCCGGAGAACTGCTCCAGAAACCGGGACAGTTCCCCCTGAATCTCCTCCCTCAGGTGGGTGTCCAGCGCCGAAAATGGTTCATCCAACAGCAGCACCTGGGGCTGGGCGGCCAGAATCCGGGCCAAGGCCACCCGCTGCTGCTGTCCCCCTGAGAGCTGACGGGGACGCTTGTGTCGGTGCTCCTGCAACTGAAAGCGGTGCAGCAGTTCCTCCACCGCCCCTCGGTCCTGGGCAGCCACGGCGATGTTCTGCTCCACAGTATAGTGAGGAAATAGGGCGTACTGCTGAAAGAGATATCCCACTTTCCGCTGCTGGGGTGGCAGGTTCACTCCCCTTTCGTGGTCAAACAGCACCCGGCCGTCCAGCTCGATGTGCCCTTTGTCCGGGGTAAGCAGCCCGGCAACACACCGCAGTGTCACCGTCTTGCCGCTGCCAGAGGCACCCAACAGTCCGGTCACCTCCCCCAGCGGGGCGGTAAAGAAGACTTGGAGGCGGAATTTCCCCAGCTGTTTTTCAATGTCTACCGTCAGGGACATATCCGTCACCTCTCCTTGTGCTCCAACAGATTGATGGCCAGCAACACCACGCCCGAAATGGCCAGATTCACCAGTACCCAACGCAGCGCCATGGCATCATTGCCTGTACGCCAAAATTGGTAGACCGTGGTGGAGATGGTGGCGGTCTTTCCCGGGGTATACCCTGCGATCATGGAGGTGGCTCCGTACTCCCCCAGGGCCCGTGCAAAGGCCAGCACCGTCCCCGCCAAAATTCCCTGGCGGCAGCAGGGCAGCTGAATGTGCCAGAAAATCCACACATTTCCCCGCCCTAAGGTGCGGGCGGCATCGGTGAGGGTGGTGTCGTAGCTCTCAAAGGCCCCCCGGGCCGTGCGGTACATCAGGGGAAAGGCCACCACCGCCGAGGAAAACACTCCCGCATACCACACCATGGTCAGGCGCACATCCAGCAAGCGGGCCACTACGCTGCCCACCGCCCCATTGGGACCCAGCAGGCACAGCAGCAGATAGCCCACCACTGTAGGTGGCAACACCAGGGGCAGGGTGAGCACCACGTCCAGAACCCCCTTTACCACCGGATGACACCGGGAGATCGCCTGGGCCGCCCACAGCCCCACAAAGAAGATGATGGCAGTGGACAGGGCCGCAATGCGCAGAGAATTCAACAGTGGGTAGAGGTCCATCAGTTGTCCCCTTGGGCAATCAGGGCAAAGCCCACATCCTTCCACACGGAGATGGCCGTCTCATTGGTGTACAGGTAGGTGAGAAAATCCTCCGCTGCATCATAGCTGTCCGCCTGTCCACTCTTCATCACGGCGGCGGGATAGATGACCTGCTGACACATCTCCGGCGTGGCGGCATCCACCACGTTGAGGCCGTAGGTGCTGGCGTCGGTGGCATACACCATTCCGGCATCCACCACGCCCTCCTTTACCTGGCGGGCCACTTCGGAAACGTTGGAGGCATAGGTCACCTTGCCCTGGTCCTCCAACTGGTCCAGAGAGTAGCCCAGGTAGTTCAAAATCTCCAGAGAGTAGGCCCCCACCGGCACGTCATCATTGCCAATACACAGCAGGTAGTCCCCAGCTGCAAGGTCAGTAAAGGAGTTGATCTTACCAGGGTTCTCCGGAGGCACCGCCAGCACCACCTGATTTTCCAGCAGGTTGATGCGAGTGTCCGAGTAGACAAAGTCCAGGCCGTCGATGTTGGTCCCCGTGGTGTCCTGGCTGTCCAGCTGGTTCATCTGCTTCTGAGCCGCCGAGAGGAACAGGTCGCACACCGCCCCCTCCTCAATTTGGGTCTTTAAGGTCCCGGAGGAGTCAAAGGTAAAGGTGAGCTTGACATCTTCATGCTGGGCCTCATAGGTCTGGGCAATCTGGGTCAGAGCGGATTCCAGAGAGGCCGCTGCAAACACCACCACCTCTGCCTGCTCTGAGGTGGCAGGAGTGGAGCTACAGCCCCACATGGGCAGCAGCAAAGCGCTCATGAGGCAGGCACATACCAGTGATTTCCGTTTCATATTCTCTCCTCCTATCGGGCACAGTTTCCACTCTGCCCCGTCAAAATTTCCAGCCCGTGGGCCAGGGGCGGCAGGATGTACTCCAGGCACTCCCGCACCGCCTTGGGACTGCCCGGTAAATTCACAATGAGGGTCTGGGCTCGGATGCCCGCCGTGGCACGGCTGAGCATGGCCTTGGGGGTAATTTGTAGGGAGTGATAGCGCATTCCCTCGGCTATCCCCGGGGCAGGGCGCTGAATGGCCTGGGCGGTGGCCTCGGGTGTCAGATCCCGGGGAGAAAATCCAGTGCCCCCTGTGGTGAGAATGAGGTCCACCCGGTTCTCATCGCACAATTGGCACAGGGTGGTATACAGGGGATCTATCCCATCTGGGAGCAGCTGGGTGTACACCACCTGGTGTCCCTCCTGCTCCACCATGCGGGCAATGAGGGGCCCGCTGGCATCCTCCCGTGTCCCGGCATACCCGGAGTCACTGAGGGTCAAAATGGCAACTCTCACGCTTCTCCCTCCCAGACGGTCAGCTCATCCCCCACGGAGATGGTTCCCCCATGGAGCACCCGGGTGAACACTCCCTCCCGGGGCATGATGCAGTCCCCCATCACCTTGTAAATTTCACAGTGGGCGTGGCACTCCTTTCCCACCTGGGTCAGCTCCAGCACCACGTTCCCGCACCGGAACTTGGTCCCAATGGGCAGAGTCTTGAAGTCAAACCCAGACACCACCAGGTTCTCTCCAAAAGCCCCGTGGTCCACCACAGCGCCCCGGGCCCGAAAATCCTCCACCTGCTCATGAGACAGAAGAGACACCTGTCGATGCCACCTCCCAGCGTGGGCATCCCCCTGGATGCCCCAGTCCTCCACAAAGGTGGCGGTGTTCACATTTTTCTTCTGAGTCCCCTTCTTCTCGCTGATACACACAGCCATCACTTGTCCCATAGGTCTCATCCTCCTATTTGGTTCATGTTGTGTTTCTCGTCTCCCGCCTGGGGCTGAGTGGTAAAGTGGTGCCCGGCAGGTTTGTAATATATGGCCTGTTCCATGGCACTCTCCAGGAACTGAGGAGCCCCGCCCTCCTCCAGGTATGGCTTCAGGTCCACCCCGTCCTGATATTGCAGGCAGGTTTTCAGGTGCCCGTCCGCCGTCAACCTCACTCGGTTACACAGGTGGCAAAATTGGTGGCTCAGGGCGCTGATAAATCCCACCCTTCCTGTAAACCCAGGGAATGTGACATACGCCCCAGGTCCCGCCCCTTTGGGGCGAGCACAGGGCATCGGCGCACCGAAGGCGTCTGTCAGCTGTTCCATCACCTGTTTCTGGGTCAGTCCGTGGCGGTCCTGTCCCAGCCCGATGGGCATCAGTTCAATGAACCGAACGGAAATCTCCCGCTGCTGGGCCAACCTGGCCAGCGGCACCACCTGGTCCCCATTCAACTGGGTGGGGACACAGTTCACCTTGACCGTCAAACCGGGGGTACCTGCCGCAGCCTCCAGTCCTTGCAAGACCTGGGGCAGCAGCCCCGCCCGGCGGGTGATGGCAGCAAACTGCTGAGGGTCCAGGGTATCCAAACTCAGGTTCACCCCATCCAGCCCCGCCTGGCGCAGCTGGGACAGCTGCTCCGTCAACAGCACCCCATTGGTGGTAAGCCCCACCGATTCAATGCCCGCCACCCCTTTGACCATCTCCACCAGACGATACAGCTGGGGGCGCACCAGGGGCTCTCCTCCGGTGAGGCGGATGTGGCTCACGCCCAAACGGGAGGCCGCCTCCACCACCCGGACAATCTGCTCATAGGTGAGGATTTGGCCGTGGGGCATCCACGCCACGCCCTCCTCCGGCATACAGTACACACACCGCAGGTTGCACCGGTCGGTGACGGAGATGCGCAGATAACAGATGTCCCGTCCGTACTGATCTCTCATGTGCTCCGCCCCCTCTCCAGGTATTTCATCAAAAAGTCCGCCACCCCCGCCGGGTCGTTAAGGGACAGAGTGGGTATCCCCGGTAGGCGCAACATGGTGTCCGTGACCAAGGCCAGCAAGGTCGCAGGGTCGCACACCGACTGGGTGGAGTTGCCCGCCCGCACCAGCTCCAGCTTGGGCCAGGGGCTGTGCTTCTCCCCTTCCAGCAGAATGAGGTCTGCCTGGGGAAAGAGCTCCAGCAGTCCCGGCAGGTCCGGCGGCTGATGCCAAATCACCTTGGTGGTCTCCCCGTCGTAGATGGCGGCCCCCATGGCCCCGGCCTGGAGGTATCGCCCCGTGTCCGTGTTCGGTGGGTCGGGCTGGAAGGCGTGGCCGTCGTGCTTGACCACCGCTATCTGCACCCCTGCCCGGTGGAAGTGGGGGAGCATGGCGGTGATCAGGGTGGTCTTTCCGGAGTTTTTCACCCCGGACACCGCCACCACTGTGGGGTTACTGGCCACGCTCATATACCCCCGACTTGCCCCCCTCTTTGTGCACCAGGTGGATGTCCCCCAGCTCCATGCTCTTATCCATAGCCTTGCACATGTCGTAGATGGTGAGCAGGGCCACGCTGACCCCGGTGAGGGTCTCCATCTCCACCCCAGTCTTTCCGGTGAGCTTGGCGGTACACCGGGCCTTCACGGCGCTTTCCTGGGGCAAAAGCTCAAAATCCACACTGACGTGGCTCAGAGCCAGCGGGTGGCACAGGGGAATGAGGTCACTGGTGCGCTTGGCGGCCATGATCCCCGCCATCCGGGCCACACCCAGCACATCCCCTTTGGCGGCGGTGCCGCCGGAAATGGCCTCCAGCACCGCCCGGGAGACTCGGATGGTCCCCTCTGCCACAGCGGTGCGCTGGGTGGGCTGTTTGGCCGAGACGTCCACCATAATGGCGTTGCCGTCGCTGTCAAAGTGATTGAATTTCCCTTCCATCTTGGGTTCCTCCCAACTCATAGATAGACCGTATATGTCTCTCCCGCTTGTAACGGCGGGCTTTCGGCTGGCACCTCCAGCAGGCAGTTACACCCCACCAAGGAACGCAGTGTCCCGGGAGTCTGTCCCTTGGGCAGCTGTACATGCCCATCCTGATACCTGCCCCGCAAAAATCGGCGCATTCCGCTGGGGCGATCAAAGGGGGTATCCAATACTGCCCGGTGTACAATCAATTCAAACTGAGGCGCAGGGCACAGGGCGTGGAGCATAGGCCGCCCCAACAGCTCAAAGGTAGCAGCGGCGGCAAACGGGTTGCCAGACAGGGACAGGATTGGCTTTCCATCCAGCACAGCATACATGGCCGGGGTGCCCGGCTTCATCTGCACCCGCCAAAACACTCGCTGTGCTCCGGCCATGGGCAGCGCCTGGTGGAGCACATCCCGCTCCCCCACCGACACGCCGCCGGTGGTAATCAGGCAATCACAGCGCTCCAGCATCTGTCTCATCTGCCCGGCAATCTCCCGAGGCTCGTCTCCAACCATGGCACAGCTCACCTCTTCCACCCCCAGCTGGCGCATCCGGGCAGACAACAGATAGGAGTTGGCAGTGTAGATTTTTCCCGGTGGGAGCGGGTGCACCTGAGGCTGGACCACCTCGTCTCCGGTGACCAGCAGTGCCACCCGAGGGCGGCGGTAGGCCCGCACCCGGTCACACCCGGCGCTGGCCAACAGGCCCAGAGCGGCAGCGTCCAGCCGGGTCCCGGCACAGAGCAAGCAGGTCCCAGCGGTGTAGTCCTCTCCCCGCCTCACGAAGTTCTGGTATGCCGCTACGGGGGCATAGACCTGCACCACCGCCACTCCCAGATCGGTATCCTCCTGACGCACCACGCAGTCACACCCCTGGGGCAGCGGCGCCCCGGTCATGATGCGAACCGCCGTGCCTGGAGCGACCCGCTGGGTTGGTACTTCTCCGGCACACACCCGCTCTACCACACGGAGAATAGCTGGGTGCTCTGGACTTACTCCTTCCACGTCCCGGCTTTGCAGAGCATAGCCGTCCAGAGGGGAGCGGTCAAAGGGGGGCTGGTCCATGGAAGACCAGACGTCCCGGCTCAGCGTGCGCCCCAGTGCCTGGTCCAGGTCCACCCAATCCTCCCCCAGAGGGTGGAGCGGAGCCGTGATCAGCGACCAGGCCTCCTCCAGCGAAATGCGTTCCCGCATCATATTTCCTCACATCCCGGTCCCGAAGGGACAGATGGGATAATGGCACTGAGCACAGCCCAAGCATAGCCCGCCGTGGCCCATTTTCTTGATGTCCCGGCGAGTAACGGGCAACCCTGCGGCAATGCGAGGGAGCACTCGGTCAAAGATGGTGGCCTTGGCGTACATCACGCACCCGGGCAGGCCCAAAATGGGGGTACCATCTTGGAAATAGCCCAGCAGAAACATGGCACCGGGGAGCACAGGAGCGCCGTAGGAGATGATCTCCGCCCCAGTGTCTTTGATGGCGCCGGGCGTTTTGTCATCGGGGTCCACGCTCATGCCCCCGGTACACAGGATCATATCCACCCCCTGGGCGTGGAAGTCCAGAGCGGCGGCGGTAATAGCCGCCCGATCGTCACCTGGCAGACAGTGGTGAGTGACCGCAATGCCATAGGCAGCCAGCTTCTCCTTCACCACCGGGGTAAAGCTATCCTGGATAAGCCCCTTGGCCACCTCGCTGCCTGTGGTAATGATCCCGCAGGTGCGCACCTTCCAGGGGGTCAGAGAGAGGATGGGAGTATCTCCTGCCCGCTCCTCCACCCGGCGCAGCCGTTCCTCCTCAATGACCAGAGGGATGATACGGGTGCCCGCCAGCTTGTCCCCACAGTGCACCGGGGTGTTGGTGTGGCGGGTGGCGATAATGATGGCATCATCGTCGTTGATGGCCTCCAGTCGGGCCACGTCCACCTGGAACAGTCCGTCACAGTCGGCCTTCAGCTCGATTTTCCCCTCCTTCACCGGAGTGGCGGTCATGTGTTCATTGCGGCACAGCCGGCACAGACGCTCCGCCGCCTCATTTTCATGGAGCATCCCCTCCTGCTGTTCCCACACATAGAGATGTTCTTTGCCCATGGACAGCAGCACCGGGATGTCTTCAGGGGTGACGATGTGTCCCTTGCGAAACCGGGCATCCTTGGTGACACCTGGGATGATCTGGGTCAGGTCATGGCACAGCACATGGCCCACCGCCTGGCGGGCTTCAATGAGTTTCATGGGGTGTACCTCCAATCAAAAAGGAGTGCTGCCTGAAAAGACAGCACTCCTCCAAAGGTACGACAGATAAGCCCCTTTTTTGAGAAAGGGACCGTGGGTGGAGCAGCTTCTTTTCAAACACGGAAGGCCATCCCGTTTCCAGCATGACCCTGGCCGGCAGTTCATAGGCAGATTGCCCTTAGAAACGCCGGCTCGAAGCATTCCTATTATATTAAGCTCAGTGTATCACAACCAGGACATGAACACAACATGTTTCTCGTCCCTCTGCCCCAGTTCTCTCTCCGCTTCAGCAGTCAAAAAGCCAGGGGAACAGACTGATCTGCCCGTTCCCCTGGCTTTCATAGTGTTTATTTCTTTTTGGCCAGAACATCTCCATAGCTTTTGTATGCACCTTGATCATGGTAGCCGTAGCTGCGATAACCATAGGAACCGCTCATAACGTGCTTT
The DNA here is from genome assembly GCA_944385445.1 of uncultured Oscillospiraceae bacterium. GTDB lineage: Bacteria > Bacillota > Clostridia > Oscillospirales > Oscillospiraceae > Enterenecus. Next base: position 117,240 of record CALWXF010000002.1, on the reverse strand, counting down.
TCCACTCCGTTGAGGGCACATCCAATGACGTCCAGCCCGCTCTCGGCCAGGTTCTGTGCTCCCTCCAGGATTCGGTCTTTGGGCGCATAGTCCTGACGAATGGTGAGCAATGCACAGTCTGCCATCACAGCCGCCTCCATGGCGTCTGCCATCATGGAACAAGGCGGAGTGTCGATAATAATATAGTCAAACTCCTCTTTTGCGGTATCCACAAATTCCATGGCTTCCTGTCTGCTGAGCAGCTCCGCCGCCTCTCCTGTGGACTTGCCGCCATAGACCACGACCAACTGAATTTCTTCAATGGGCCGCTGGAAAATCTCCTTCTCAGAAGCCTTCCCCTGTAAATACTCAGCTAAACCCTCAGCGGTTCTTTGACCAAATACCTTACCCACCGAGGGGTTGCGCAGATCGCAGTCCAGCAGAAGGGTCTTTTTGCCCGATCGAGCCAGGGCTATAGCCAGATTCGCTGCAACGGTGGTTTTCCCCTCACCCGGAATGGCGCTGGATACCAGCAGGACCTTCTTTTCCCGTTTCTTCAGCTCCTTTTCCACTCGGAGGCGGAGCAGCCGCACCGATTCGGCAAATCCCAGCAATTCATCATCATGAATCATCACGGGGTATTGCGCCTTTCGTCCCTTCCCATACCCCTTGGCCTTGGGCAAAAGGCCAAGGCAGGGCAAGTTCATCATCTGTTTCAACTGCTTTTCGTTGTGTACAGTGGAACGGGACACCGCAATCAAAAACACAATGGCCAGCCAGACCACGGTGCCCACCACAGCACCCCGGAGCGCCGTATGGAGGTAGTCCGGTTGATTGATGGGTTGAGTGGGTACACCGCTCTCATCCAAAAGGCTCATCTGGGTGGGGCCTACCACATATTCTGCCACTTCAGGATAATGGGTGATGACTGTCTTCAGTACATCATAGGCAAACTGTGGATCCGAGGCGGTAACGCTCAAGGTGAAGATATTGGTGTTCTCCACCGTGCTGGCAGAGATCGCAGGAATCGCCGCAACGCCCAGTTCCTCCCGCACCAAGTCAGACAGCGCACCGCTGGTCAAGATATACGGAAATGTCTTTGCCATTTGCTCTGCCGTAGCGGAATTATAGCTTTGAATCCCAGACTGGAGGGGATTTGTGACATAGACCGTAAAGGATGCCTCCGCACGATACTGTGGAAAATAGCTCTGGTGGGTTTTGAAGCACATCACGCCTGCACACAGCAGCACCAGAATCACTTCCACCCACAAAAACTTCCATGCGCTGCGCAACAGGTCCACCAGCAGCACCTGAATATCCAGTTCCATGCCATATTCTTGGGAATGTTCTCCATCCATTGTCGTCTCTCCCATATCATTCGGCGATCTTGCCTTTTTCCCCGCTTCCTTCGCTCCCATATCGGTAGTGATAACCATAGCCATACCCATATCCATAGCCATAACCATAGTTTCCACTCAGCGAAGAGACAAACGAGGTGTAAACATTACTCAATACGCATCCCAAAACCTTGGTATTGGTTTTATGCAGGGCGGCCAGCGCTTGGTTGGCTGCATCCGCCGTTACACCGTTCTGGCGGACCACCAGCAAAACTCCATCTGTCAACTCAGACAGGCTCTCTGCATCCGTCGCCACTGACATGGGGGGCGTATCTATGACCACATAGTCATAGGTGCATCGAGCCGTTTCCAGCAAGTCTGCCATGCCCTCATCCCCCACCAGATCCCCAGAAGCCAGGACACTTCTGTGCTCCGGCAACAGGTCCAGGCCGGTCTGCTGATCTGTGACCACAGCCTCTTCCAGCGTAACCTTTTTCAAAATCACGTCAGCGATCCCCAGTTCCTGGGCATCCCAGTTCAGGATCTTGTGGCAGGCCGGCTTGCGCAAATCTCCCTCCACCAGCAGCACACGCTTGTTTTTACGGGCCAGGGCCAGGGCCAGGTTCACAGCTACCGTGGATTTTCCTTCGTTCTCCAGAACGCTGGTCACCAGCAACACCCCGCCCTCTTTGGGCAGGTACCGCTCCACCTTCCTGCGCAGCTTGCGGAAAGTCTCCACAAACTGGAAGCTCGTAGCCGGATTGGTAATCAGAATACTGGTCTTTTTCCGTTTCAGGAGAGCCCGCAACGTCTTATACTTGCGCTCGTGGCAAATCTCTCCCAGGCACCGGCAATTCAGCTTTTCCTTGGCTTCGGTTCTGCTGCGAATGGTGTCCTGCATGTAGGACACCACCCCCAACAGCACGCACATGGCCGCTGCTGCCAGAAGGGTAACCCGTTTCAAATAATGCATTGCCATAGAGGAATTAGATGGGGCGGTGGGCACCTTGGGCTCCTGGAGGACCTCCAGTACAAGGTCGCCCATGACCTGATAGGACACCACCTGATGATTTTCCACAATGGCCTTTGTCACCAAAAATGCAGTACGAGGATTGGCATCTGTCACCCGAAGAGTCAGAAGATTGGTCTCCGGGATAGCCCCTGCTTGAATGGTGCCTTCAAAGGTCTCCAATCCCGCCTGTTCCAGCACCGTGGTGCGCAAAATAGAGCTGTTAAGCACCTCAGAAAACACAGATGCCAGGTTGGTTGCTGCGGACAGATTCTGGTAGACGTTGGCAGAGCTATCCTGGGCCGACACCACAAAGGTGGTATTCGTCGTGTACTGAGGGACAAATCGCATATCAGATACCAGATATGCACCCATACCGGCCAGCAGCGCTACTGTCACAATCAAATACCATCTCTTGCAGATATCACGAACCAATACGATCCAATCAAACGCCAACAGACGGATCTGGTCAGACTGTCGTTCCTTTTCTTCCCACGCCATCGTTTTCCTATGCCTCCACAACCACAATCAGCCGGGTATATCCGGTATTCACTCCGTCTGTCACCGTATACGAAACACTGTATACACCTGGAGTCGATGTATCGACCTGGTCTCCACCAACGGTTACGCTAATCCCTGCTGTTCCATCAAAAAATGTATAGATCGTCTCTCCCACTTGATAGCTTTGCAAGTAGTCCATGGGTTCAAAGGTGCTCCCGGCGCTCAAATACACCAGGTTTTCCCTCAGAGAAACGGTGCCCTGATACTGACCTGCGGGATATACCTCCACCGGCACGGTGAGGTTCACCGTCTCCCCCATGCTGTTGGTAACCCGAAATGCTACTTTATGAATTCCTTCCGCCGAAACCACAGTGTCTCCTTCCACCAGGGTAGCTTTTATGCGGCTATCCAAAGAGCCATCCAGGGCATCCTCTGCGTGGATGCACCGGAACAAATCAAAAGAAGTGCCGCTTTGAAATACCAGCGGTTTGGAAAGTTTAAATTTGGGGCTTTTATAATCGGAATAAACAACTTCACGCTGTGCCTTTGTCACATTTCCTGCCTCGTCAAACGCCGCATAGGTCACCTTTGCGATGTGATCGGCCGTTAAATCCGAAACTCCCTCCACCACCACCGAGCTGGTCACATCACCGTCTTTGTCATCCCAGGCAGTCACGCCGCCCAGCAATGCCGTTTCCGAGTCCTTCACCGATACTCGAATCTGTTGCTTATCAAAGGTAATTTGGGGTCCGGTATGGTCTTCTGCGCTGCGAGAGACAAACAAATATCCTTGAAACGCCACCACGCACACCGCACAACCTGCCAACAGTGCAATGATTCTGCCTTTACTCAAAACCACTCTGCTCCTTGTACCATGGATTTCAGTTCATGAGGGGAACTGAGCCCGAACTATATTCTCTATCGTCGTCTGTCAAAACCAATCGGGACTCTCCATATGGATTTCCTGATCCAGAAGAATCCGCCGTGGATGTTCCTCCAATAGCCTTCTTGCGGTGGAGGGCGAAAAATCGCCGGCCAGCATCTCCCACACATCTGCCATCCATGGCGTGCGTTGGATGTGCGAGTGGGCATCACTGGCCACCACAGCCGCAAAGCCACGGTCCACCATGGCATGGGCTACCACACTCGCCCGCTGTCCAAATCTCCCCAGCAAACTACCCCGGTTGATTTGAAGCAGGCATCCCATCTCCAGCCAGGTGTTGAGTAGCTCAGGGTCTTCCTGCACATAGAGATACCGCTCTGGATGGGCCACAATGGGACGATACCCGAATCTTAGAATGGAATCCAGAATCTCTGTCTCCTCCTGTCCGTTTCCAGTGAAGTGGAACTCCACCAGAGGGTATCTGGATCCATTCAACGTCGCCAGAGTTCCCTCTCTCAGTCGCTCTCCGGTATCGTAGCTCCCCATAATCTCCATCCCAGTATACAACTTCAGGGGAATTTGGAATTGGTAAAGCATCTCTCGGAATCGGCCGATTCGATGCACCAGCGACGGGACATGAAAATTCCGATACCGCATATTGCAATGGGGGGTCACTGCCAGGGCCGTCACACCGCTCTCCACCGCCATTCTGGCCATGCCCAGAGCAACCTCCCAGTCCGATGCTCCATCATCCACACCAGGCAAAATATGTATGTGAATATCAATCATACCTGACCTACACTTTCTTGCCCCCGGGACGCTTGAATAACCCATACACTTTGAAACACAACGGTCTCAGCGGTACTATCCGAATCCATATCTTCTCAAAAAACTCCCACCAAAAGCTCCCCGGCTGCTGGCGGCGGCCTTTTCGTTCTGCCGCTACCACCAGAGCTCGGATTTGGTCCAACCGTATACCAGGTTCCAATTGTGTCTGGGCGTCTCCCACCATGGTATACCCAGCTTTCTCTTCTCTGGCAATCCGATGCAGAACATAGGCTCCGCTGTCCCGGCGGTATAATACCAAATCCCCTTTTTTCAAGGGGCGAGTGACTGCGGAGAGGTAGACCATATCCCGTCGATGGACTAAAAAAGGGGCCATACTATTCCCACTGACAAGAAGGGAAACCATATCCGAGGTCTGGAGAACTTCACACAGGGTATCCAAAAAAGAAATGGTGTCTACCGTGCGGAATTTTTCTTTCATGACAGCACTCCCATTTCCTCGGTCACTTCTCCGGCCCACAGCTGGTAACTGCGTGTACAGATTCTCCGGCTGCCCGGTCTGTGCGTCACCAGAATGCAGGTATGCACCATGCCGCTGCTCATCAAATTATTCAGCATACGGGCCTCTGTATCCTCGTCCAGTGCAGAAGTCGCCTCATCTAACAACAGGATGGGCGCCCGGCGCAGCAGAGCTCTCGCCACTGCCAGGCGCTGGGCCTGACCCTCCGAGACGCTCTTGCCTCTGCCGCCCAACTGATATTGGAGTTGTCCGGGCAATTCTCGGACAAAATCCTCAGCACAGGCAATTCGCAGCACCTCCCACAGCTCCTCATCGGTGGCTTCCGGGCGTGTCATGCGAAGATTCTCTGCCACAGTACCGGCAAATACACTGTTCCCTTGGGGAACATAGCCAAACACCGTACGTGTAGAAGGTGAAATCGGATATTGCTCTCCATGTTCTCCCGTCAGCTCTGCCGTTCCCTCGCTGGGACGTATCAGCCCGAGAATGATTCGAAGCATTGTGGTTTTCCCTTCTCCAGAGGGTCCATTGAGCGCAATCAAATCTCCCGGTCTGGCTACCATATTCACATCTCGCAGCACCGTCTCTCCATCCTTGTAGCGAAAAGACACATGGGACAGGGACAGAGTGTACCGCCCCTCAGCGGAGAGTTCTTGGTCATTCTTTACGGATTCTTCTTGCCACTCAATGGCCTCCATCAACCGCCCCACCGAAGTGGAAATAGATACGGCAGAGGGCACCATACCAATCAGACTGGAAAAGGCAGAGCGAATGGTGGAGGACAACTGAATAAACAGCACCATGGAGCCATAGGTAATCACTCCGCTCCACAAACGATATACGCCCCATCCAAAGCACCCGGCAGATACCAGCAGGCCTAGCAGAGACACCAGGATCCCGGTGCGCACGGAAAAACGATTATAGTCCAGATATGCCGCCCGATAATGGGCCTGCTTGCTGCGCATCTGTCCGGCAAACAGGTCTGTAATGCCAAAGGCCTTGATGCTCGTCAGATTCTGAAAGGAGTCCTCCTGGAAGGACATCATCTCACTGTAGATGGCCTTCATCTCTTTGTTGTAATTTCTCATGCGCCGAATCAGGACCTTCGAGCTGAGGACTGACACGGGGACACTGAGTAGGGCAATCACCGTCATAGTGGGGTCATAGTATGTCATGATGAGGAAGGACCCGACAAACTGGACCAGTCCAGAGATCAGGCTGGGAATAAAACCCGTCACTCCACCTGAGACGATGTTGGCGTCACTGTTGAGACGATTGAGCAGATCACCCGTTGAAAAATTCTCCACCGCCTCCCAGTCTGCAGACAATACTTTTCCATATAATTCGGCCTGGATTTCGTTTTGCACCCGAATGTTGAGAATCGCTCCCACTCTGGAGGAAACGCCACGCATTGCGATATTCCCCAGCATCATTCCCGCCATGGCCGCAGCAGCTATCCCAATTTCACCAGTCTTGTACCCAGTGACCGCATCCAGCAAATACTTGGATGCCACACTTCCGGCCAAACTCATCAGAATCCCCAGCACGCCCAGCAGGATGTGGACGATGATGGTAACATGATAGCGTCGTATGTATCGCCACAACCAACGAAATTCATGCCAAGCGGTACGCAGCGAACCGTCCCGCAGTTTTTCTTTTAGCAAGCGGATAAGTTCCATATTTCACCTTTCATTCGACTAAATTTGAAAGGGTATACTCAATAACCCAGTTATTTTCGGTCGAAATCTTCTTTTTATCTTAGCATGCCCCCCCCCTCGATGTCAAGCATTGGGGGGCATGGCTACAATTCTCTAAGCTCATGTATTTGTTTCCAATTGCACGATGATTCCTATTATATTGCTGTCATTTTGAGCGAAGGTGTAGACAAGGCCAGAGCCTTTCTGGTAAAATAATAAAAGCATGCTATGTCAATGCCATATGAAATTGTGTCACTTTTTCTGAATTTGGGAGAGCTTATATGCGGCGCCATATGAAACCAATTCTATGCGTGTTGTTTTGTATTTTTACGGCAGCAGCCTGGTACCAACTATTTTACCTATCCAAGTACTCCTTCGGCGTGAGTCGATACACCATCCCCAGCTATGTGGAAGCCCCAATTCGCATTGTCCATCTCAGCGACCTGCACGGCAGTCAATTTGGGCAAAACAATCAGGATCTGGTGGAGGCTGTAAAACGGGAAGCCCCTGATTTGATTTTTCTCACGGGCGACCTCATTGATGACGACACGGAAGACCTCTCAGAAGTCCAATGTTTCATAGCTACCCTATCCCAGATCGCCCCAGTTTACGCCAGTTACGGGAACCATGAATTGGACCATGAAAAGAACTTTCACAGCAATATCGCTCAGGTGTATACCCAGGCTGGGGCCACGGTATTGGAGCAGGAATGGGATGAGATCGAGATCAACGGTTCCCAACTACGCATTGGCGGGATTTATAGCTACTGTCTTCCCCGCCGCTACACAGAAGGAAATGAGCAACGGCAAGCGGAAGCGGATTTTTTGGCTGCCTTTCAGGATACCGATCTGCCCACAATCCTGCTCTCTCACCAGCCCGTTGGATGGCTCGGCTCGTCTCTTGAGTATTGGGACATCAGCGTCGTATTTTCTGGGCACCTCCATGGTGGCCAGATGATTCTTCCAGGCATCGGGGGCCTCTATGCTCCTGATATGGGTTGGTTTCCGGGACGGCTCTGGGGCACCTACTCTTCTTCCGATGGCCAAACTACCCTGGTGCTTTCCAGAGGATTGGGCACCTCAGAGCTTCTCCCACGCGTGAACAATATACCAGAAATCATCGTGGTCGATCTTGTACCGAGAGGAGCATAATATGGAAATCGAATTCAAATTGCTAGAGGCTTTAAAGGCCTATCTCTCCGGTGGTACGGTGTCCTGGACCGAGGAAATCAGCGAAGCCCAGTGGCTCTCTCTGCTGCACCTTGCCAGAGTCCAGCGGATTCTACCCATGTTCTATCACGCCGTGAGCACCTGTCCCTCCTGGTTAAACGCTCCAGCCTTGGATAAAGCCACTCGCAGTGAAGTCCTATCCAACGTGATGATACAGACCACAAAAACCGTGGATTTTTTGACTCTGTATCGTAAGTTGCTGAAAGCAGATTTGCAGCCGCTGGTGGTGAAGGGCATTGTGTGCAGTACTCTTTACCCTCATCCAGATTATAGACTTTCTGGAGATGAGGACCTGGTGATTCCCCCCACACAGAGCGTCACATGTCACGATATTTTTCTCGAGCACGGTATGCGCCCCGTTCGCCAGGGACAGGATTCCACGAACCAGGAGGAGGCTGGGTATCAGAAACCAGAAACCTGGCTGTATACCGAGGTCCACCAAACGCTTTTCCCATCCGATGCCCAGGCTTATGGCGAATTGAATCAGTTCTTTTCTCACGCCTTTTCTCATGCCATGGTTGAAGAGATTCAAGGAACCCCTGTCTGGACATTGGACCATACGCACCACCTGCTCTATTTAATTCTCCACGCCTTCAAACACTTCATACACAGTGGATTTGGAATCCGGCAGGTATGCGACATCATTCTATATGCCAATGCCCATGGCTCAGAGATTGACTGGGACGTTGTTCTGGACTGCTGCCAGTCCGCCCACGCCCACCTCTTTGCCGCTGCTCTTTTTCAATTAGGTGAAAAATATCTGACCTTTGATCGCAAAAAGGCCTGTATTTCCCCCTCGTGGCAGCGCATCCATACGGACTGTCAGCCGATCCTTGCCGATATCCTCAGCGGTGGCATCTATGGGGCCTCCAGCGCATCACGCCAGCACAGCGCCACCATTACGCTCCATGCAGTAGCAGCCAGCAAGACCGGAAAATCCTCCAAGCTCAGCGTCTTCTCCTCCCTCTTTCCCAGCTACAAATATATGGCGGGACAGTATTCCTATCTCAAAAAGCATCCCTATTTGCTTCCTGTAGCCTGGATTTCCCGCATGGCCAAGTACCGACGGGAGACCTCCCATGCAGGGAGCGGAGGGGCCACTCAGGCCCTGCATATCGGCAATCAGCGGGTAGAGCTGCTGCGGCAATATGGCATTATACCTTGATTTCAATTCTTCACACAACAATGCGTGGATACAGCAAACGCTGCATCCACGCATTGTATATCTCACCCGATGAAATTTAAGCCTCATCGTAGGTACGAACCATCAGCACCTTGGCCGAGCCGCTGACGTAATGGGAAGGCGTCACCGTCACGGAACTGTCTCCCTTCAGGCCTGTGATCTTGGCAGTATAGGCGATCCCGCCCACATACACGTCCTCTTCTTCCATATAAAACTTATAGAAGAGCCGAATGGCGGGAATCTCTTGATCGGTCAGGTTCGTGACCGTCAGGGAACCGTCCCCGTTGTCTACCACCTTCACCTGGTCTTCTGAGAGCTCAAACTCGTCCAGTCGAGCCACCTCTGCGGTGCAGCTGGTACATTTGCCATCCACCCAGCTGCTCTTACCGCTCTCTTGCACCACCACGGTGGACTTGGGCGGAATGGCAGAGGCCTCAAAGGTCAGGGTCTTGCCGTCCAGCACCACGGTCACCTTGGCATACTCTGCCACAGTGTCCATGGTATTTTCCAGCAGTATGACACACAGATTGGAGACCTGCACATCAGAGCCATCCTCAATATAAACGCCATCGTAGCTGTCCAGCTTGCGAACGGTCAGACCCGTGCCGCTGATGACGTAGGGAAAGGATATGCTCTGGCTGTTTCCCTGCTGGCCGGAGCCTTGTCCGCCCTGCCCCTGGCCCTGGTCTGGCGTATCCTGTCCCACACTTCCTCCATCCGAAGCGACTGGCTCCTTCTCCCCCTCCTGAACCGGATCCGTGCCCAGAGAGGCAGTCGGAGACTGAGACGGTGCAGGATTGTTTTCTGTCCCTGGGTCATGACGCAGGGAGAGCGCCACAACCGTCCCCAAAACGCACAGGAGGACAACGCCTCCCACAATGCCCCATTTTGTCTTCTTGTCCAGCTTCTTCCAATGCATGGGTCATTTCTCCTCCTTTGCCTGAGGCAATCGCTCCTCGATCTCCTGCGCCAGCTGATGGCAGGCCTGAGGATATGCCTTTGTCATCCGGCACCGATACTCGGGCACCTGGTGGAAGGTCCCGGTCTCCGTCAAGGCCATGGCCGCACAGGCCCGGCACTCATCCCGTGCGCCGCAGCCTCGGCACTGGGGCGACAAGCGCACCGCCTCGGCAGCTGCCACCGCCGCCGTCCAAGCGGCATCAAAGCCATCTTCAAAGACATTCTTCTCGCCGCCCACGACCATCATGCCACAGGGCATCAGCGTTCCTTCCCAGGTAATCCAAAAGCTGCATTTTCCCGCCCGGCAACGGATCCCCTCGCCCTCGTCATAGGTACAGTCGTCCTCTGTGCCAGTGATCAGACCGGGCAGGTTGTTCTCCCGTACCCGCTGGGCAAACTCTTCCTCACCGTTGAGCAGGGAGGTGATCTTTGCGGCGTAGTAGGCCGCCTCCTCAGGGGTAAAGCGATCGTTCACCCCCACCATGGACGGGTCCCGGCGACAGGGTGGGAACATATAGGAGGTAGCCTGGATCACCAGCTTCTCCCGCTGGGCAAAGGCGATCATCTCCTCCAAATCCTCCTTGTTGTAGGGCGTGAGACTGCAGTTGAGCTTGACCAGCATGCCCGCCTCCCGCAGCAGACGGATGGCCCGGGTCACCTGGGTAAACCCCTGGGGGTTGCCGCACAGCCGGGCATAGGTCTCATTGGAAGCCCCGTACAGGGTAATGTTAAAGCGGACCGGAGGGGTCTCTTTGAGCCAGGCCACCGTCTCCTCATCGATGAGGGTACCGTTGGTATTGACGGAAATGAGCAGGCCCAGGCGGTGCAGGCCAGACAAAATCTCTCGAAAATCCGGGCGTGAAAACGGCTCTCCGCCCGTCAGCAGCAGATAGAGCATGCCCCGGTCCCGGGCCACCCGCCCCAGTTCCACCCATTCCTGGGCCGTGCGCAGGGGGGCAATCGCCTCCTGCTGCTGCTTGGTCATCCGCACATAGCACATGCGGCAAGCCATATTGCACACAGGGGTCAATTCAAAGGTGCCGTTGAGGGGCACTTTTTTTCTGGACGCCAGCTGGTGCAAATACTCCGTTGCTTTCGGTTCTACCGGTATCTGAATCACGGCTGTTCTCCTCCCTTGTTGGATGATTGACGCTGCAGGGCCGCTTTCAGGCATTCCACAGCGCTGGGGTCGGGCAAACACTCCAGGCGATAAACCGGGACCTGGGTGACCAGCTGGGTCAGCAGCTCCACCGCCCGGTCCGTCCACAGGGGGTCCCACCCCTGCTTGGACACCTCAGGAAAGAGGGCGCACAGCGCCTGGGCTGGGCTGACCCGGCGGATGCTGTTCTCCTTGGCCTGGCCCAGCAGTACAATGGCCGCCACCGGAGCGTCCTCATTGCGGTAAATCCCGGACGACCCGGCATAGGGCAGGCCGTAGGCGCTCCAGCCATCCGGGCCAGGCCGAAGCGCCGCTCGGTCCCCATTGAGGACCTCCGCCTGACAGCACCGGGCCCACAGGTCGGCCTGGGTGGACTTGCCCACCCCCGAGGGAGCGGAAAAGAGAATGCCCTGCCCCTGCCAGCGGATGAAGGAGGCGTGGAGCATCAGCCCGCCCAGCTCCAGCAGCAAGGTCTCCCCGCTGAGCAGCTGAAAGATGTTTCGGAAGGTGTACAGCTCTCCCTCCTGCCCCGCCACATAGCGGCACAGCAGCCGCTGGGGCGCCGACAAATCCCAGGTCACCTGGGCGTAGGGAGGGCGGCCCGGTGCGGCGCAGTAGAACACCTCCTGCACCTGGTCCCGGCGGCGGTAGCACCGATTGTCCTGCCACGTCCCGCCGTCCTGGGCGGAAAATGGGATGGCCTCCACCGGACACAGCTCCAACACCCGGTCCGCCTCCTCCGGGGCCGGGGGTGTCTCCCGGACTTCCAGTAAAAAGGGCCGGGACTCCTGGCCGATGGTCAAATCAAAGGGGGCGCTGCACCACAGCCGCCACCCAGCCAATGTAAAGGAATACCACATCGTTTTCTCCTTGGAAAAAGGCGGCCATGCCCGGGGGCATGGCCGCCTTTTCAGCCTAAATTGGGCGGGATAAATTAGGAAGCAAAAACGGTGAAGTCACCCGTAGGGTTGTTATAACAAATGCTACCAAATTTATCATTCTCCAGCATCGGTATGGTACAAGCAGTACCCTCTAACCACATAATACCTCCACCAACATCCCAACCACAACTATCCCAACTTCCAATGCCCGGCTTTCCCATGTGGTCATCTTCATCTGGGATTTTGCAGCCGAGAGCGATACTCTGACTGAGTACAAAGCTCTCCACCGCCAAAGCAGGCTTCACATATGTTTTCTTCATAATGTTCTCCTTTTCCTTTGCTCAGAACAAGTTCCAGATGCTCTCGAAGATGTCCTTCACGATATCCAGGAAGGAGTTGCCCTGGCTGGGAGTCTCCTGGCCCTGGTCGGGGTTTTCGATGTCCACGTTGCCGCCGTCTTCGGAGCCATCAGCCCCCTCGTTCCCATAAGGCACCTCAGGCAGGGTGTCCATGGTATTGACATAGCTCAGCAGGGCCTCCACACTGGCCTCGCCCACAGTGGTCGCACCAGTGGTACGCAGCTTGGTGATGGACAGCAACAATACTCCTTCATCTTCATTTTCAGATGCGTCAGAGGTGTTTTTGATGACAAACAAGCCTGCCTGATTGGGAGTAATCTCATAATAGAGGTCTGTAGAATGTCCAATGGTCAGCTTACTCATATTAGCTCCATTCGACATCTCCACATTTACAGCCTGTCCAGTAGGTGCCTTCAATCCAATATAAGCAGTTCCTTCGTTGAACCCATCCAATTTAAACGCAATGGACTGACCAGGAGCTAAGTAGACCTCATTCTTGGGGCCATAATCCTCATAGGTGCCAATCTCGTTAGCCTCTGTACCAATATCACCATTAGCGTTCTTGTCAATAAACACTACTCCATTGGCTGTCTCTGCATCAGCGCTCAAGTTCCCACTGTGCAAAAGAATATCCCGGACACCCTGGAACACGGCGTTTGCTTCGTTTCCGTAGGCATTATCCACATCACTGCCCTGGATGGGGTTATAAACCCGAATGCCATCCAGGTAATAGGTGCCAGTAATGCCTGTCACACGAATTGTTACTGTATAGGTACCATGTTTCAATCCAGTAAACGTCAAAGTAGGAATCTGATAGTAATCACCGGATACCGACTGATTGTTTACCATGAGTGTCTTGGCAACGGATTCACCGTTGTCCTCAGTGCTTCTCAGTTGAGCGATCACAGTAAGGGTAGCATCATTCGTGCGGGTGTACACATCTACGCCAGTACCAGTAAAGGTAAAGCTGGCCGTGGCCATTTGATCGCTACTCCCCTCAATCTTATGAGCAGAACCGTCGCTGTACTCAGTGTCATCCGCCAGGTCAGTGTTCTTCCAACCGCCGTGGACGCCGTTGTTGGGGGTCTCGGTGTTGCCATCCCCCTTCTCTTGACCTTCGTCGAATACAGTTTCCCAGTTGCCGTCGTACACAATGCCAGTCCCCGAGGTGGTCATAAAGTCATCCTCGTAGTAGACATTGTTGGCGGGCATGACGCTGACCTTGGACCACTGGTTAATGTCCCCATTTCTACCCAAGGCATAGAAGCTGTCGTAGTTGTCCCAGTTCATGGTCTTGGGCTCATAGCTCAACGTTCCACCAGCAACTTTGGCATTTCCGTAGGTCATGTCGTTCAGCTCGGTGTTCTTATCGCTCACTTCGCTGAATACCTTATCCTCGCTGCTGTCCAAACGGTTCACAGGAGTCAGGCCATCCACAGGCAGCTGGGCCTCTTTGGCATAGTCCAGCACATGGAGGGAGTGTCCGATGGTCACCTGAGGCATGGGGAAGGGCTTGACCATCACATACTCTTCAGTTTTCTTATCCTTGTCATAGATGCCGGAGGTCTCGCTGTTGGTGGAAACCTTCTCCTTCCCGGCGGCGGAATCCCTGGCCAAAACCCCCTCAATGGTGACAATCAACTTGTTGCCGGTGGGCTGCTTGTCAGTACCGCCATCCTCAGTGACCAGATTTTCGGTAGCCACATAGTCGAAGCCAGTCACGTTGATGGTATTACCATCCGTCAGGCTCACATTCACTCCGTCGGCTGTTTTTGCCGTACCGAAGTTATCATTTCCCTCATAAGGCGCCACCTGGACAGTTACACTGCTATCGACATCATAGTCTTCCGGGAAGATAAAATCTTCGCCCAGTACATCCTTCAGAAGGGCTTCCTCTGTCAGCTCCACCGTGGAGGTGGTGTCGCTGATATCCTCGTTCACCGTCTCAAAGAAGTTCTCCAAATCCTGGGCATTGGTGGCCAAGGTGTAGGAACCATCAGAAGAAGTCTTCTTCAAGAAATTGTCAACATCAGAGTCCTGCTTCGGTGCACTGCTCAACACTGCCACTGTGTAGACTTTAGCGTTGTAGCCCTTAACTTTAGTTGCAGCATCCACAGCAGCGTCAGCGGCGTTCTTGTTATATCCACTCGCTCCAGGCTCACCATCGGTGAGGAAGATGACCACACGAGAGCGATCTTTATCACCAGTCTGTCCGCCGTAAGCATTGAAAATGCCCTTTGCCATGTCAAAACCGTACTGAGGGTATGTTGCACCATTACCATCGAGGCTTTCGATGGATTGTTCAAGATTTGTGTAACCTTGAGAAGTTAAGACGTTCTGAAAGGCTTCATCGTAATGATCGGATGCAACATCTTGCCCATTAGATCCGGCACCGTTTCTGGTATAGTTGTACTGAGTCGAACCAACAAACAATTCAGTGTTGCACCAATAGAATTCTTCATCATGTTCCCACTGTGTTCCGCTCATGCTATTAGACGCAAATCCCACCACAGCCACACGGTGATTCACTTCATTGGCAATGGCATTAGCCCTGATATTGTCAATAAAGGTATTAGCCGCATACTTCAAGGCATCCAAACGAGGACCAGTCGTTGTGTTCTGTGTGTAGAGCGGGCTCACTGGACAGGTATCGGTCTCAGTGCCCTCATAAGTGTCCACTGTCACTTTCGTACCATTGGCATCCGTATAGTAGAACGTGTAGCGATCGGTGCTTGTCGTCTGCTGTGTGACGGGGATGTACTGCGCACCTACATATTGATTGCCATTGTTCTCGGCCTGTGCAACATTTGGAGAGATGCCAAATTCATTCAAGAAATTTCGACGAGCCCAGTCTGCAGATCGAGATTCACTGGACTTATTGCTCGGATCCTCATCATTTTGATAAAAGTAAGAATCACGTTCCCAGAAAAATTCCGGTACCGTTTCCTTCACTCTATGGAAAGTCTTCAGCGTCGGCACCGCATAGTAGCCGCCTCCATCAATCGCCCAGGTGTTTCCATAGTAATCCGTCCAGGTGTTGCTCACCTGCTCCTCAGCGTAGGTCATTCCATCAGCGCCCACCCAAGTTGTGGTAGTTTCCAGAGTCTCTTGCTCTACCCGCAGACGATAATACTTTCCGTCTACTCGATAATAATATCCACCTTTTTTCACCTGCTCGATGGACACAGTGTTATTGACCTCGGTGTACTTTCCATTTGGAATGCCGCTAATATAGTACTCCTCATTTTTCATGGAGCCAGACTGGTCCAGCACCAGGACGATATCACAAGGCTTCACCTTCGTGATGGTCTCCACTTCCACTTGACCGGTGGCCCAGGCCTCCAGGTTAATGGTATAGGTGCCATCGTCCTCCAGCTTGGCGGTCTTGTGCATCTCAAGTCCATCGGTACCGCTCTCACTCGCCAGGGGCGTGCTAGTTCCTCCCGCTGCGAAGCCAGCCATCGGCAGCACACTGGCCGCCATGGTCAAAGCCAGCGCAGAAGCTAAGGCACGTTTTTTCCATGTACTTCGCTTCATATGTGTATTTCCTCCCTTTTCTTTGCCTCTCGTCCATGATTGGGGAGGCGTAAATTTCAGGCTTGCGCCTGGCCGGGGTAGTGAATGTTGAGAAAGCACACCTCGTGGTACAAGCAGATATGCTCTCCCATCATTGATACCCTATATAATAGCAAATATTGTATTCGTTTTCAAGAGGCGAATTGCATAATTTGGGATTGTTTCCAGACCTTTTTTCAAAAATCATGTGAATAGTTGTCAAATTTTCTTTTCATTACCATTCACCGCCAAAAAAGGCATACAATATCCTCCTTTTTTGGAAGATATTGTATGCCTTTCCATCTACACTTCAGCCAAAAGCTGCAGCTGGCGCAGCTGGTCCAAAAATTCCTCCACGTCCCGGCGTGCTGTCTCCCGATCTGTCTCATACTCCTCCAGGAGGCGAGCCACCAAGCTCTCCTGAGTTTGCTCCTCCTGCAAAGCACGCCATAGGCAAGCCCCGCTCTCACTCAAGCAAATCATACCGTGAATCCGCAAGGCCGTCTCTCCAAAGGGGACCAAAACATATTCTCCTACCACTTCCCGCAGCAGTACCTCTCCACAAGCCTTCATCGTACTCTCTTCCTTTCCAACATGGCTGAATTCGGATGCGGCTACGCCTTTGTGAGCCTGTCATCCTATCATTTCACTTGTCAAATACGAAAAAACGCCACAAGCTAGACCGCTGCTTCTTCCATACGGGCAATGGCCTCCCTATTGACCACCTCCGGCTCCCGATAGGTAGGCACCAAGCGGCGCATCAGGGCAACCAGCTCCTCTTTCGGTCTCTGCTCCGTGACACAGCGATCCAACGCCACCAGACCTCGCATGATAACCTCGGGTGGAATCAACTGCTGTTCTTCTATAAAAATCTTCTCATTTTCCGTGTTGATGAGATGCTCACTCTTCATCAGCAGCTCTTCGTACAGCTTCTCACCGGGCCGCAATCCTATTTCCTTGATCTCAATGTCCTTATAGGGCTCCAACCCCGACAAACGGATCAGGTTTTCTGCTAAGGTAAGAATTTTGACCGGCTTTCCCATATCCAGCACAAATATCTGGCTCTGCTTGGCCATGGCGCCCGCCTCCATCACCAGCATAGCCGCCTCAGGAATAGTCATAAAATAGCGGATGATACGCTTGTCTGTAATGGTCACTGGGCCACCATTGGCGATTTGCTTCTTAAACAGCGGAATCACCGAACCATTGGAGCCCAAGACATTGCCAAAGCGCACCGCACAATACTCTGTCTTGCTCTCCCGTTTGCTCTGCAAAATCATCTCACAGAATCGTTTGGTAGCTCCCATCAAATTGGTGGGATTTACCGCCTTGTCAGTGGAAATCATCACAAACTTTTCCACGCCGAACTTTTCAGCAGCCCGGACCACATGGTAGGTGCCAAAAATATTGTTCTTAATGGCTTCGTCTGGACAGCTCTCCATCAGCGGAACATGCTTGTGGGCCGCAGCGTGAAACACCACCTGTGGCCGGTACTGTTCAAAGATCTGATACACACGGGTCTTGTCTCGAACCGAGCAGATTTCCACTTTCAAATCCAGCTGGTTCCCATATATCCCCGTCAATTCCTGCTGGACATCATAGGCGTTATTTTCATAGATATCCAACACGACCAGTCGATGAGGATTGCATGCGGCAATTTGGCGGCACAATTCGCTGCCGATGGAACCGCCGCCCCCGGTCACCATCACCACCTTATCCTCCAAAAAGTCAGATACCACCGCTTTATTCAGCTGGACCGGAGTTCGTCCCAACAGGTCCTCTACCTGGACATCCTTCACCGCTGAAAGGCTGACCTCTCCGTTGAGCATTTGGTATAAGCCAGGGAGCACTCGCAGACGACAGCCTGTCATCTTACAGATATTGAGAATTTCCGTCCTTTGATCGGGGGATATGGTGGGAATTGCAAAGATGATCTGTGTAATGCCATATTGCTTTACAGCAGACTGAATTTTTTCCCGCCCGCCCACGATTCGCACGCCATCCATATACTTCCCATGCACCTGAGGATTGTCGTCAATCACACAGCAGAGTTTCCCCTCCACTCTGCGGCTACGGCACAGCTCATGGGCCAAAATCCGCCCTGCCTGTCCGGCTCCAATCAGCATGATCCGCTGACTTTCTGGGCGTCGATGGAGGAGAAAGGTTTGACAGACCAGCAAAAAACGCAGAGAGCACCGCATTCCCACCAAAAACATCAGTTGGAACACCAAGTCCATAAACCACACGCTGCGTGGCAGGGTCAGCTGCAAAAATCCGCAGCAGATATAGCCCACAGCATAGGCTACCACTACGGAGGTACACATACCTGCCACATCCATGACATTGATCGTGCGCCAAATATAGCGGTACATTCTCCGCCATGTAAACACAGCAACGGTCACGACCGCCTGTACCACCAGACACCTCCCCGCATTCATCAGATGCTCCGGGGGGATCTGACTGGCCGCAAAATCAAACCGAACCATATTAGACGCCCCCAACGCTACCCCTAGCAGCAGGACATCCAAAACAGCGATCACTACCATACGCCACAGTCGATTCACATTCAAATCCATAACCATCTCTCGTCTCTCTTCTGGCATAGAACCATTGTCCATGCCCTTCTCCATCTCTGTGTTCCCCCTGCCTCCTGCAGGTCATATAAATGCTGAGTTTTTATTAGTATACTCTCTCCATTCTGTAGCTGTCAATTAAAAACGCTAATATCCATACATTTTTGGCACAATTTATCGCTCTGGCATTGCGGTTTGTCAATGTATGTACTATAATGATGAAAATAGTTCAAACCTGTATACGATACCTGCAACACATACACAAGGGGTTGAAAACCACATGAACGTACATTTCTTTTCCCATTTCCGAAAACAAGGGGTAGGATATATCCTCAACCGTATTTTTTTAGTGCTATTTACCCTCCTCTCCCTCGCCCTGCTCTTTGTCGCCATCTCCAGCAAGATGCTCACGCCGCTGCTCACAGGTATCCTTGTGGGCGTGGTGGCAATTCTGCTGTTATTGGTCTGGCTTTTGAGTCTGCGCCACCCCACCAAGGCCCGCCGTACCACAGCTACCATACTGGCGCTCATCCTGTCGGTGGTATTTGCCGCCGGCATCTACTACGGTCAAATCACAGTTAACGCCCTGAAAAACATCACCTCCGGGGGCATTGAGACTGCCGACATGGTGGTATGTGTCCGCATAGACGATAAGCGGGAAATGCCTGATCTTCTGCGGGAGCGCTTTGGCATTTTGGACAAGCTGGACGCCCACAACACCAAGGCCGCTTTGCTCAAAATTCAGGATGAGTTCTACATTACCGCCAACACCAAGTCCTACGCCTCCGCCTCCGAATTGGTGGACGCTCTACTCAATTCGGAGATCAATGTGATCCTCATCAACCGGGCCTATCTGGACATGCTCTCCGAGCTGGACCCATACTTGGATTTAGACACCAAAATTCGAGAAGTCCGCATCATCTCCGTGACCAGTGAAGACGATACGGACACGCCTTCCCCGGTACCTCTGCCCGAGCACTCCAAAGACCCGGAGGAGGACGATGAGGTCTTCACCGTCTATATCAGCGGCAGCGATTCCCGCAGCAGTGACGTACTGGCCACGGGCCGCAGCGATGTGAATATCATCGCCACCGTCAACCCCAACACCCGTCAAGTGCTTTTGCTTTCCACCCCTCGTGACTACTATGTGCCTCTGTCCATTGCCGATGAGGGCGATCTCCCCGACAAACTCACCCATGCAGGCATTTACGGCATCGACGTCAGCAAGGACACCCTGGCCCAGTTCTATGATATTGATATCGACTATTACTTCCGGGTCAACTTTACAGGATTCGAGGACATCATTGACGCCCTGGGTGGCATCGAAGTGAATTCTCAGTACGAATTTGACACCGGCACTTACCACTTTAATCAGGGCATCAACTACATGGACGGCACCAAAGCTTTGGCCTACGTCCGGGAGCGATACGCCTTCCCCAACGGAGACTATCAGCGTGGCATCCATCAGATGCAGGTCATCACGGCCGTCATCCAGAAGGCCATGTCCCCGGAGATTCTCACCAACTATGGCTCTCTGTTGGAAGCCGCTCAGAACAGCTTTGTCACCTCCGTTCCCTATGACCTCATCGGCACACTGGTGCGCAGTCAGCTGTCCAATGGCGGAGCGTGGACCATCAACAGCTACTATGTGTCCGGCACCGGGTCCAGCGATTACACCTACTCCATCCCCAACCAGAAGGCCTATGTCACCATCCCTGACTACTCCACGGTGGATACCGCCAAGGAGATGATGCGGAAAGTGCGCCTGGGCCACTCTCTGGCCACCTCCTGATTCCCACCACAATCGTTACAGCACCCACCCTGATTTTCTCAGGATGGGTGCTGTTTTTTGAATCTTAATCTTTTTTCACTTTCCAGTATAGTTCCCGTCATTTGCAGGACACTAGAGTTATCTGGTGTTAGGGGGCTTTGACTCATGAAATCACTATGGGAACAGACCGCAGAGCTGAATCATTTTGACCACCTTGACGGGGATATCAAGACCGATGTACTCATCATCGGCGGAGGCATGGCGGGGCTTCTTTGCGCCTATCAGCTCCACCAGGCTGGGGTGCCCTATGTGCTGGCAGAGGCGGCCACCCTATGCAGCGGCGTCACCAAAAACACCACCGCCAAACTCACCATTCAGCACGGGCTCATCTATCACAAGCTCATCACACGGTTCGGTGTGGAGCGTGCCCGTGGGTATTTGGCAGCCCAAGAGGAAGCACTGGGTAGATACCGCACTTTATGCCGCCATCTGGATTGCGACTATGTGGAGCAGGACTCTTACGTCTACGCCCGAGACAATCTACGGAATATCGAGCGAGAGCTGGACGCCCTGCACCGTCTAGGATTTCCCGGGGAATTTGCCAGCCAGCTGCCCCTGCCCTTTCCTGTGGCAGGTGGGGTGAAATTCCCCCATCAGGCCCAGTTCCACCCTCTGAAATTTGCCGTTGCCATCTCCCAAGGGCTGCACATTTACGAACACACCATGGTGAAGGAGCTCATTGGCCGCACCGCCATCACCAACCACGGACGTATCCATGCCAAGCACATCGTGGTCACCACCCACTTTCCATTTATCAACCGCCATGGCAGCTACTTCATCAAGCTCTACCAGCACCGCTCCTATGTTCTGGCCCTGGAACACACCCCCGATCTCCACGGCATGTATGTGGACCAGACGCAGACCGGACTGTCCTTCCGCAATTACGGCGGCATGCTGCTGGTGGGCGGCGGTGGGCACCGCACTGGGAAACAGGGTGGAAATTGGCGGGAACTGCGTCAATTTGTCAAGGACGCTTATCCAGATGCCACAGAGAAACATCACTGGGCCGCTCAGGACTGCATGAGCCTGGACAACCTACCCTATATCGGCCCATATTGGTCCAACACTTCCGATGTGTATGTGGCCACGGGCTTTAATAAGTGGGGTATGACCAACTCCATGGTGGCGGCCACCCTGCTGTGTGATCTGGTTCAGGACAAGCAAAACCCATACGCTGAAGTTTTCTCCCCAGTCCGCTCCATCTTTCGTCCCCAGCTGGCCGTCAACGCCTTGGAGTCCACAATAAACCTTCTCACCCCCTCCACACGACACTGCCCCCATCTGGGCTGCGCTTTGAAGTGGAACGCCGCAGAACACACTTGGGACTGTCCCTGCCACGGCTCCCGGTTTACCCGAGATGGAAAACTCATCGATAACCCAGCCACCAAGGATTTGAAACCGTGAACAAACGAACCGCTCTCTTCACAGAGGGCGGCTCGTTGTCGAATCGCTATACAGAAAGTACCGTGCCCATAAACACAGGCAGCATGGAGGAGGTGTCCACAACCATGTAGACAAAGGGGCGGTCCAGAGTCACGACCATCTGTTCCTCAGGGGCCGCCTCGGTATTCATTTCTACCGCAGTCGCTGCCCCACCTCGGGTGCCCTTTTCCTCCACTTCAAGATAAGCTTTGTGAAAGACCTGGTTGATATAGAGATTTCCCTCGGGACTGGTGCCCAGGTCGGTAAAATCCGCCTGTGCACTGTCAAAGGGAAGGTCCATCCCCATCTCCTTCAGCACTTCCCGGAGGTCCACTTCCATCTCGCTTTCAAATTTGGGCATGGTCGTCATCACGGGCACGGATGTTGGGTTGTCCAGCAGCGCCTTCAATTGCTGGCCGTCCAGGCCTTCCACATAGTCCAAAACAGAATTTCCCTTGTCCGGCAGCAACGCCACAAAGGCGTATCGTCCTCCCTGATAGTACTTCATAAATCCCTGAGCCTGGTCGTCCCGCAGATAGAACGTCTCCTCACTGTGCATCATGCTCACCTGCTGGACCTCTCCCGCCTGGTTGGTAAATGCCTGCTGCCACACATCATCTTTCTGATAAGGGTTCTCCCACTCCGCCTCAAAGGCCAGAGCATTGATGAGGTACATCACCGTATCATGTGGAATTTTCTTCAAAATCTCTTCCACCATGCCGTGAGTATGCTCCTTCACCCACCGATTGATATCGGTGACGGTGGTCTGGTCAAAGGGAGCCTCAAACACCCCCGCACGATAGTAGTCTGCATTGATTTGCAAGAAATCTGGATTGGGGGTGATGAGTCCCCCTTCCGCAAACCAGATGGAGTTTGCCAGGTATAGGGGGGAATCTTCCTCCTGGCCCAGCCCCGTCAACGCCCCATTGAGCTGTTCCACCGTCCCGCCCAGGGTGTTCTCCATCTGGGACCGTGTCTCCCCCCGGGCGCCGTTTGCAGTCATGGCCAGGGCGGACAGCACCGACATGGGGGATACCAGAGTGTTCTCCTCCTCTTCACAGGTACTCTGGAGCAATTTCACCGAGAAGTCATACATCCCCGCCCAGGTCTCCTCCTGGACCTGGACTTCCGTGGGTGTCCCCGCTTTCACTCCGTCCATGAAATCGGTGGCATAGGTTTTGGTACACCCCATCAGGGCACTGCACAGCAGTGCTCCCGCCACCAGTAGGGCCAAATACTTCTTTTTCATCCGGTTTTTCTCCTTTCCGTCAAGGCAGGATAGACTTCCATTCCATCTGCCAGCACACCTCCGGCAACTCTGCCACCTGCACATATCCATGTTCCATTAACCTTAGATGCACCGTCACCCCGTCCGCCTTGGTGAGGTACAGGTGGCCCAAACACTGCCCCATATCCGTCTCAGTGCTGGCCAGGGCAGGGGCTTGGTCCAGGGCATTCACCCAGGCCGCCAGCTGATTCAATCGGGTGATTGTGGTCATGTGCCCGGTATCCTTCTGAACGTCTGACTCGCTCTGAAACTCTGCTCGGGCAATGCCGTCGGACAGGCGGAACACCTCTTCCAGCACATCCCCTCCGGTGGACACGGTGATGTCGCAATTGTTCCAGAATAGTTCTACCCCATAGTCATATACCATACACAGCATGTACTTGGGGTCATATCCCTTCACCTCATAAAAAGGTCCTCCAACACTCCCTGTGCCCTCCAGATATTGGTCCTCGCTTGTCCACTCGTCAATGGTACCGCTGGACTCTCCCAGCTGCTCTCCCACCAAGTCCTGCCCCTGCTCCACCACATCCATTTGAGCATAGAGACGACCCTGATAGATGAAAAATCCAATCATGTCGATCATGGCCTCCGGCTGCGCCTGAGACAATTCCACCTCTAGAGGCGGCACATATATCCCTTGGGTACTTTCCGTGATTCCATTGGAGTTTGCCTGGTCCCCCTCCTTGCCAGGCAGCCCCATTCCACCTCGCAGCGCCCACGCCGCCACCCCGGCCACCAAACAGAGGCAGGCCACCAGGGGAATCCAGGTGTGTCGCTTCTTTTTTGCAGGTATCCGCCGCAGTTTATCCACCTGGGCCAAGTAGTCCTCGTCCACCTCACCCAGAGCGTGGAGCAATCGTTCTCCCTTCATACCACAAATCCCTCCTGTTCCAAATAGGCTTTCAGTCGTTTGCGGATGCGAAAGAGCTGGCTCTTGGCCTGTCCCTCCCCCATACCGCAATAGCGGGCCACCTCCCGCAGCGGGTCGAAGTAGTAGTACCGGCCCAAGAATAGGGCTCTGGCCTGGGGCGAGAGGGTCTCCAGAAACTGATTGAGCAGCTGCACCAACAGCTTTTCCTCCATGGCCTGCTGGGGCGTCTCTCCACTGGGCACACTCTCCTCCAGCTCCTCCACGCACACCTCATAGATTGTGCCGCCCCGCTTTTGGCTGGTGCGGCGGCGCAGACAGTCAATGGCCCCGTGCCGGGTCAGGCGGCCCAGGTAGATGGCCAGCTTGCCGGGCCGCTGGGGCGGCATGGACTGCCAGGCCTTGAAATAGGTGTCGTTGACCACTTCTTCGCTGTCCTCCCGGTCATACAAAATCTGCTGGGCAATGCGGCTGAGGTACCCGTGATACTTCTCCCGACTGCGCTCCAGGGCCGACTCGTCCCGCTTCCAGTACAGTTCCACAATCTCCTGGTCCTCCATCTGGCTCCCTCCCTTCTCGCTGCCCTTCACTTGATATCCCGTAAAACACAGGGGTTGGTTGCGGTATATTTCTATTTTTATCTTACCAAATTTGGCCTATATCAGGCAACGCCCCGGCCAGGTACAAAGCGTACCCAGCCGGGGCGTAATCTCTCTTTACACTTTTTCCCGCATCAGTCCGTGCTGATTGCAGTAGAGGTACAGATACCCGGATCGCTGGAGGCGGAAGCGGCAGGCTGCATTCCCCTCCGGGTAGAGCTTCACCATCTGGAATCCATCCGAGGTGACGTAGGCCAGAAAGGAAATGTAGTGCTTCTTAGTCATGGGGTGGTCCACGGTGAGGTACACCTCATCCTCCACCACCTCTCGGGTGATGCCGTGGGTATGGTCCACCTCCTCTGCCTCCAGCGGAGGCAGGGTCACACCACAGCAGCTCACCACCGTCTCCCCCATGGTGTGGACGACATTGCCGCAGATGGGGCAGACGTACAGCTTGGAGCGGAGCATATTGGCAGAGCGGTTGCCATTGCGCATGGTGTCCCCGCTCATCAGCTCCAACACCGACACTCCCAAGGCAGAGGCCAAAGCCTCCAACAGAGATACATCGGGCAGCCCCTTGGCGGTCTCCCATTTGGAGATGGTCTTGCTGCTCACCCCGATGTTCTCCCCAAGCTGGGCCTGGGTCAGGTTTCGCCCCTCCCGCAGCCGTTTAATGGTACTCCCTGTGACATAGGAATTCATGGTTATTCTCCTTCGTTTTATTCTTGCCATGTCATTATAGCAAGGAATCTCTATCCCCTCAACCTACGCATCGTAGACCCGAGAGAATGGGACAATCAGCCGTAATTCACCTCCAGGGCTTGGGGCAGGAGGTGGATGAATTTCTGGTATTCCAAGCTGGTTTCTCTTGCATCCGGGCAGCAAAACAGATATTCTATACACAAGATGATTTTCAGGTAGAGATAGGGAGTATTTCTATGAATACCGTTTGTGTGAGAAATGTTGAGATTGGGGCTGGAATCCCCAAAATTTGTGTACCCATTGTTGGCCAGACCAAAGAGGAGATCATCGCCGAGGCCCAGACCTTTCACTCCATCCCCGCAGACGTGGCGGAATGGCGTGCGGACTGGTTTGAGGGCGTGTTCGACTGCTTCCAAGTGCTGGACGTGCTTCAACGTCTGCGGGAGGCCTTGGGCGAGATTCCCCTGTTGTTTACCTTCCGCACCGCAAAGGAGGGTGGTGAGAAATCCATTGAGCCGGAGGCGTATGCCCTGCTGAACTTCCAGGCTATTCAGTCCGGGTATGTGGACCTGGTGGACGTGGAAGCCTTGATGGGCGATGAAATCGTCCGCACCACCATTGATGTCGCCCATGCAGCCGGGGTGAAGGTGGTGGCCTCCAACCACGACTTCTCGGGAACCCCCGACCAGGCCGATTTGGTGGACCGACTGCGCAAGATGCAGGACCTGGGCGCCGACCTCCCCAAGATCGCCGTGATGCCCCAGAGCAAGAAGGACGTGCTCACCCTGCTGGCCGCCACCGAGGAGATGGCCACCCAGTACGCAGACCGCCCCATTATCACCATGTCTATGTCTGGCTCAGGCATCATCAGCCGCCTGTGCGGGGAGGTGTTCGGCTCTGCCCTCACCTTCGGCGCCGCCAGGAGGGCCTCTGCCCCCGGTCAGATGGACGTGCACGACCTGAGTACCATCCTCAACCTGCTCCATGGCGCTCTCTGATTCAAACAACTTATCCCCTATCACAGCAAGAAATGCCCCACAGGGCCGGCTTCCACAGCCTCCCTGTGGGGCATTTTTATGCATTGGAGCCCCGGCCAAACGGCCAGGGCTCCAATTTCAATTAACTGTTGCGGCGGCGCTTCTCCACCACAACCACAGCCAGCAGCAGGCTGGCAGCGGCCATAGCGGTGAGCACATAGCCCATCATGTGGGCGGTGTCCCCAGTCTGGGGCACGTTGTTCTCGGGCTTCTGGGTTGCTTCGGGTTTCTGAGAAGTCTCAGGCTTGTCGGTGGTCTCGGGGGCTCCACCGGCGGTGAGACCGTCCATAGAGGCGGTGAGCTGCTCCACCGCCTGATTCACCACAGCCTGGTCATCCTCAGAGAGGCTGTTGTCTGCCATCACAGCCTGGGCATTGGCCAGAGCCGTGCGGAAAGTAGCCACAGACTCGGCAGTGTAGCCGCCCAGGTTGATACCCTCAGCCTTGTTCAGCAGATCTTCCAGGATGGACTTATCCGCCTTGAAGCGCTGGGCCAGAATGGCGTCCAGCAGGGCGTCGGCGGCCTTGTCCACGTCCTCCTGCATGGCGTCGCCATCGGCCAGAACGTCCTTGGCGGTTGCCAGAGCGTCCACCAGCTGCTGCCAGTTGTCCTGGACATACTTGTCGGCATTAGCCGTCATGCCGTCTGCCCGCTCAATGAGCAGCTCCAGCATGGTCTTGTCGCCCTGAGTAAGTCCCAGGCCCCAGATGGCCTCCAGCAGGTTATCCCATGCGGCATTCACATCGTCCTGCGTGGCGGTGGTGTCGCCCAGAACAGCCTCAGCCTTGGCCAAAGCCTTCTGGAAGAAGGCCGCAGCGGACTCGGTGACGCCGGTGGTGTCCAGAGTCTTGGCATAGGCAACGGTCTTTTCCAACAGGGTCTTGTCGGCGGCAATGGGCTTGTCCCCTACCACCACGGTCACCTGGGCGGTGACGTCCAAAGTGTTCACCACGTCGCCCAACTCCTCCAGGGTGCCAGTCAGGGTCTGAGCGCCAGAGGTCTGGGGGGCATAGGTGGACACGTCCCACTTCACGGCAACCTCCTTGCTGGTTCCGTCCGAGAGCAGCACCGTCACCATCTCAGGCAGGTTCAGGTCCTGGGCGGAGGTGCCATAATCTGCGTTCACATTCTCCAGGGCATCGGTCCACAGCACATAGGTGTCCTCTTCGCCCCGGAAGGGGATGACCTCACCATTCAGTGTGAAATCGGTGAAGGTGACGGGGACGCTGATGGTGTTCCGCTCGCCGTTGCTAGTGAAAACACCCACCTGGAGGGTCTCACTGGTGTTCAGGTTGGGAATGGTCACATTCTCCTGGATGGGGTTCCACTGGCTGCCGTCCAGGCTGTACCAGGCAGACAGCACGCCGTCCTTCTTGACCACCTTCAGGTAGCACTCGGTGTCCTCGGGATTGGCCTGGACCCAGGGTTCAGCCATGTTGCTGTTGACATCGTTGCGGTTGGGGGCGGCATAGATGTGGTGGTTGTCGTTCTGTCCAAAGAAGCTGTGATAGCGGCGCTGGGCTGCAAACAGCGCTCCGGTGTCGTCCCAGACATAGAGGGCTGCGGTCTGGAAGTCAGCGGTCATCTCAGCATTGACCTTCACCGAGATTTCAAAGTCACCCTGTGGGATCTCCAGCACCAGCTTGTTCTTGGGCACATTCTTCTGGGTGAAGTCGCCCGCCTCTGTGTCAATGGTGATCTGGTTCTCTTGGTCCTCTGCCACAGTGAGGGCGTTGGTGGGATTGACCACCGTCCACTGGTCGGACAGCCGGGCCTTGGCGGTGATGGCCACCCGGCAAGTGTCAAACACGGTGCCGTCCAGGGCAGAAGCTGCGGTGACGGTGACCACACCGTCGTTCTTGGCGGACACCAGGCCGTCGGTGACCTGGGCCAGCTGGTCGTTGTCCACGCTCCAAAGAATGTCGGCGTTCTTGTAGTCCTCAGGGATGACGTCCAGAGTCAGCTGCACGCTCTCCCCTTCCTGCACTACCACATCGCTCTCCACGATGTCGATGCTCTCCACGGCGTTGAGCTGGCTCAGCCGCACCACGCAGGCGCCGCCCTGCTTGAGGGAGGCGGAGATGGTGTCCTCCCGGGACACAATGCGGGTGGTGCGCTGGACATCTACGCCGCTCTCGGTATCGGTGTAGATCTCGGCCAGGTACTTGCCCTCACCCAGGAAGTCCAGGGGGATGGAGGCCTCACGGGTACCGGCGCCCTGGTTGGTGGCCAGATACCACTGCTGACCGCTGCGGCGGGCCACCGTGATGTACCGTCCGGGCACCGTATCCAGACCCACCGTCTCATCCCAGGCGGCGGGCAGGTCCTTCAGGAAGGAAGCGCCGGTGAGGGTCTCGTACTGCTGCACGCTGCCAGCCATACAGGGCAAACCGCTCTCAAAGAGAATGGCGATGGCCAGCTGGTGGGCATAGGTGATGTTGCCGGTGGGGGTGATGCGGGGAGTGTAGTCGGTGGGGCCGATGGCGCCACGGGTCAGGGGGGCCAGTGTCAGCTGCTCATAGCGGTTGTAGCCCATCTCCTCACCGTTGATACCCTCTCGGTTGAGCACGTTGGGATAGGTGCGCACTTCGCCGGTGGGCTTGTTGGCGCCGTGAACGTTGGCCAACAGGCAGTTCTCGGCGCAGTCCTTGTAAATCTCCTGCATCAGGGCAATGCGGTCCTGACTCTCTCGATCAAAGAAGTCCACCTTGATGCCCTTGATGCCCAGCTCGGACCAATAGGGCAGGCGCTCGTTGCGCTTCTCCTCGGTAGCCAGGTCGTCACAGGGAACCCATGCGATGAGGCCAATGTCACGCTCTTCGGCGTACTCCACGATCTCGGGGAACCAGTCGAACACGCCCTCGTACTTGGTCTCGCCCGGCTTTCCGTAGTCGGGGTTGTTGGGCTGCCAGCCCTCATCCAGGATAAAGTAGTTCCAGCCCATCTCATAGGCCAGATCCAGATAGGACTTGATGGCCTGGGGGTCCCGCTGGACGTTGAAGCCGCCCTGGAGCCAGGTCCAGGAGGACACGCCGGGGTCTACCCATTCGCTGAAGTGGTAGGTATCCTCATCGGGAGCGGGGCTGAGATTTTCCGCCATGGTATTCTCCATGATGTGGGTCACATCTCCAATCACAGCAAAGCGCCAGGGAGACTGGAACGGTGCCGTGGTGTTCACGGTCGCACCTTGCTGCTGGGGATAGCCCAAGGTGAAGGTGGAGCCGGAGGCATCCAGCACGGAGCCGGTGTAGTTGCCGTCCAGAGCCGCCTCACTCACCAGCACCCAGTTGTCCCCCATCTGATAGAGGAAGGGGAGCACGATCTTTCCGCTGAGGGTGCCCGCATCCTTCATGGAGTACAGGCCCTCGTGGGAGAAATTGCCGCTGCCGTTGGGCATGGACACAGAGGCCGCATCGGCGGGCACGGTAAAGGAGCCCACCTCACCATTGACCACCATCTCCTGCTCCTCATCGGTCACGATGAGATAGCGGTAGGCAAAGCCGTCGTCATAGCTGCGGCACACCACCTGGAGCTGGGCCTGGCTGTCCTCCAGGGCCAACGTCAGGGTCACCTGATTGGCGTGGTTGTGATAGGTGGAAGCCTTGCCCGAGATCATCTCATAGTCCTCATTGATCTCGGTGACCTCCGGCTCCCCCTGCAGGGTCATGCCGGTAACGAAATTGCCCAGGGAGGTCTTGATGCCCAGACGGCCATTGCTGACTACCACTTCCCCGTTCCGGGTCACGGTGTAGCGCAGGCCGCCCTCCTGGTCCAGAGCCAGGTCTGCCACAATGGAGCCGTCGGGAGAGGCCAGCGTCCAGCCGTTCTCGGTGACCTCCACCTGAGCGGTGGCAG
Organism: uncultured Oscillospiraceae bacterium; assembly: GCA_944385445.1. Lineage (GTDB taxonomy): Bacteria > Bacillota > Clostridia > Oscillospirales > Oscillospiraceae > Enterenecus. Next base: position 87,027 of record CALWXF010000002.1, on the reverse strand, counting down.
TGAGGGTGTCGCCGCCAGCCTTGGGCACAGCGGTGGCGGTGATGGTGGCCACACCGGCGGCCACAGCGGTCACTCGCCCGGTGGCCTCATCCACAGACACCACATTGGTATCCTGGGTGGTGTAGGTCACGGTGTACTCCTGGGTAAAGTCCTCGGTGCCGAAGATGTTCTCCACCCGGGGCACCATGACGGTGCTGCCCTGGCCGGAAATGATGGAGGACTGAGCGGACAGAGTGAACCACCGCTGGTCCATATTGGACAGGTACAGCTTGGGATTGGCAAACAGAGCGTGGTCACAGGACATGTCCGGTCCGGACTTGGTGACCAGCTTCAGCTGCTGGGTCCCAGCCGGGATGGCCACGTCAATGTAGCCAGCGTCGCCGCTCTCCTTATAGAACACGCCGTCGCCCCAGATCTTCTGGTCGTCCGCCCACACTTCAAAGGCGGCATCGCCCCGGTCTCTTCCTTCCCCGTCAGCACCTGTGTTGATGCCCACATAAGCGGTGAACCGGGTAGCCTCATACCGGGAGACATCCCAAGTGGCATAGCCATCCTGGGAGGTGCCGGGGTGAATGACAACGCCCTTGGCAAAGCTCTTCACTTCGCCGTTGACACGCAGGCGCAGACCCTTGGCGGAGGAGTCCACGCCCTGGTTGATGCCCAGGTCACCCCAGCCTGTCTTATAGTCCGACACTGCAATGTCGCTGAGGTAGTAGGAATCCCCCTGGTTGGGCAAATTCTCCTCCGGCATATACAGCTTGGGTGCTGCAAATAGGGCATGGTCACAGGCCTGAGACTCTCCGGCCTTGGTCACAACCTTCAGCACCTGGGTATTCTGGGGAATGGCCACGTCTACAAAGCCAGCGTTTCCGCTCTCTTTGTAATAGGTCTCATCCCCCCAAATCATCTCGTCATCCGCCCAGATCTCAAAGGCCGCATCCCCTCGGTCTGCGTCCTGCTCATCCGCCCCGGCATTGATGCCCACATAGGCGGTCAGGCGGGTGGCCTCCGTGTCGGCAATGTTCCAGCTGGCCCAGCCGTCCTTCCCCGTTCCGGGGCAGATCACCAGGCCCTTGTCGAAGGTAGTCTCTACGCCATCCACATTGAGCTTCAGCGCACGGTTCCGGTCGTTGATGCCCTGGTTGATGCCCAGGCCCTCTTCTGCATATCCCAGTTCAAACTGGAAATCAAAGCCTGCATCCGGGTCGGTCAAATCACTGAGATACACAAAGCTGTCACTGTCCTGGGAAGCGGAGGCTGGCACAGCCATAGCCACAGGCTGTATCAACATCTGCATGCCCAGAATTCCGGCGACCATCATCTTCCAACCTTTTTTCACGTACATTCCCTCCTCAAAGTCCGTTTCAGCGGGGCATTTGATCCCCTGTAGTCCATGTTCCGATATTTTGGTCTGCGGCACGGTTATCCGGCGCCCCATAGCGCCCTCTTGTGTTTCCCTCCCCTTCCAGATTGCACCACATCCGAATTCAAGCCTATCTTACGACTGCACCCTTTTTGTGTCAACGGCTTTGTGCAATGTCCGTAATATTTCAAAAGTCCATCGTAATATTTTGTAAGTTGTGCATATGCCTTCACAAAAAAATGGAGCTCCGGCATTTAGCCGGAGCTCCATTTGGATTGATTATGTTAGCCGTTGCGGCGGCGCTTTTCCACCACAACTGCGGCCAGCAGCAGGCTGGCGGCAGCCAGAGTGGCAAGCACATAGCCCATCATGTGGGCGCTGTCCCCAGTCTGGGGCACGTTGTTCTCAGGCTTCTGGGTGGCCTCGGGCTTCTGAGAAGTCTCGGGCTTATCAGTCACCTCAGGCTTGTCGGTGGTCTCGGGAGCGCCACCGGCGGTGAGGCCGTTCATGGCGTCGTTAAGGGCAGCCACAGCAGCATCCACAGTCGCCTGGTCGTCCTCGGTGAGGCTGTTATCAGCCATCACAGCCTGGGCATTGGCCAGAGCCGTGCGGAAGGTGGCCACGGAAGCGGCAGTGTAGCTGGACAGATCCATGCTCTCGGCCTTGTTGATGAGGTCCTCCAGAATGGACTTGTCCGCCTTGAAGCGCTGGGCCAGGATAGCGTTGAGCAGAGCTTCAGCCACGGGCTGGATGTCCTCGTCCATGGCATCGCCATCATCGGCCACGTCCTTGGCAGCAGCCAGGGCATCCACCAGAGTCTGCCAGTTGTCCTGAACGTACTTGTCCTGATCGGGGATCATATTCTCAGCCTTGGCAATCAGCTGCTCCAACATGGTCTTATCGCCCTGGGTGAGGCCCAGACCCCAGATGGCCTTCAGCAGGTTATCCCATGCAGCATTCACCTGCTCCTGGGTGGCATTGGCATCGTCCAACACCGCCTTGGCAGCGGCCACAGCATCCTCAAAGTTCTTCTTGGCGCTGTCGATGACACCTTCCGTGGAGAGGGTCAGGGCATGGTCATAGGTCTTTTGCAGCAGGGTCTTGTTCACCTCAGAGGGGGTGACGGGGGCAGCAGGGGTGATGGCGGAAGCCTCGGGCAACACAGTGGCGTCCATCTCGCCAGTGGCAACAGAGAATCCGGCGGGAGCATCCAACAGGGTAGCCTCCCAATCGGACAGGCTCGCAGTGGCACCATCCTGGTTCCAAGTGCGCTCTGCCACGGCATAGATCTTCTGTCTCACGGAGTAATCAGAACGCTGATAGGCACAGCAGGTCCCCTTGATGACATCGGCACCGGTCTTACCATAATTGTATCCATAGTCAGACCAGATGGCGAAGTTGCCGCCCAGGACCTTACCCACACTGTCAGGGTATGCATATCCATTGTCACCCAGCTCAGCATTGGCACTGTCGCCGAAGATACCGGGATTCCAGCCATAAACCTTGCTCAGGTCTGCGTTCCAATAGCTAGAAGCGCCATAGGCATAGTAAACATAGGTATAGACGAAGTTCACCACATCGTAGCCAGCAGCCAGCAGGGCCTGAGCATTGGGAGAAGCGGGCGCCCAGTACAGAATGATGATATCCTTGCTGACACCGGAATCCACGCTCTTGACGGCATCGTTGAACATACGAGTGGTCATACCCTTGCTGACGATGTAGTCGTTGAGGTCATTGACATAGTTGACAAACCGAGGGTCGGTGCTGTTCATGTGGGTACCATCTGCGTAAGCAGCCTCGTCCGATGCAATGTTGAAGCTGGTGCAGCCCTTGGAAGCAAAGTAGTCCACATACTTGGCCACCAGCGCCTGACCAAAGGCATAGGCGTCCTCGTTGGACAGATCCAGAGTGATCTTACCAACCTTGGCATCATAGTCGGTGGCACTGGCACGATAGAACCAGCTGTTATTGATGCTATACACACCACCAATGTGTCCCGGGCTGTTGAAGGTAGGAATGACCTGAACGCCGTACCGCTCAGCCTCGGCCAGGATTTCATTCATATCCGCCTCAGTCCAATAGCCATTATCAGGCTTGCAGGTAGAAACATCATAGTCGGTGCCAGCCACAGTCACGTTCATGTCGTCCAGGAAGAAGCGAGTGGCGTTGTTGTTGGAGAAATCCAGGTACAGCACGTTCATCTTGTTCCAAGACAGAGTGTGGATGAAGGACTTCATCATGTCAACGCTATAAAATACGCGTCCAGCATCCAGGTACAAAGAGCGCTCAGGAACATCGGGATAGTCGGTGACGGTACCTGCCATCACAGTGGTGCCGTTGGCAATCATGCTCTGGAGAACGGTATGTAACCCATACAGCACACCAATGGCAGCATTGGCAGTCACGGTAATGTTGTCGGAAGTGATGTCCAGCGTATAACCCTGGCTGGTTGTCACAGCATTGGCATCCACCTTCACGATGATATCGCCGCTCTTGGCAGCGGACTCATCGCCATAGACGATGGGCAGCACATCGCTTCCGGGAACGCCCCGAGCGGCAAACTCAGCATTGGCGGTCTGAACATAGGTGGCCAGATCCGTCCCGGTGGGATCGCTGTCTGCAACGATAAAGAAGCGAGCCTCACTGGTCAGGGTAAAGCTGCCTTCTCCAGCCGTCGCAGACTGCACGGTAGGAACACTGGCAACACCTGGTGCACTGTCTGTCCCAGAAGCCAAACTGCTCAGAGGCGAAACGCCGACTACCATGGCTACAGTCAGAACCAGTGCAAGGCCTTTTTTCATCCATGATCTCATAATAAAGTACCTCCTTGTCATCATTTGTTTCCTTCTATATACACATGTCCTCGGACATGAGAAAGCTCAGATCACCTCTGCCATTTCATTGGGATATACGCCCCAGCTCACTTCCAGTTCTCCAGCTCACTGAAAAAATTGGCGCAAACTGCACAAAAATCCCATATTAATCTTTATTAATTTTATCGCAATGACAACATTTTGTCAACAAGTCTGCCAAAATTAACCGTTATCTCATCCTTGAACAGCCGACGCTCCACAACAGAGACGGGTCTGGTGTAGTTTTCCACACCAGACCCGTATTTTCTCTTATATGCGGTTTACTTCAGGCCGTTCTCATAGGCCTCGATCATCTTCTTGACCATCTGGCCACCCACAGAGCCAGCCTGACGGCTGGTGAGGTCACCGTTGTAGCCGGCCTTGAGATTCACGCCCACCTCATTGGCCGCCTCCATCTTGAACTTATCCATAGCCTCTCGGGCACCGGGAACCACCAGCTTGTTAGAACTATTGTTGCTAGACATATTGTTGTCCTCCTTCAAACTTGTGTTGGATTTGGAATCCGAGCATAGTTTGAGCAGGCACAGGTTTTATATTCGTCATTTCATCTGGAAAAATTCTACATTTCTCTATGCACTCATAGAGGGTGCACCACATATGCACTTCTGGCACTTCCAACGTCTCATTTGGCCTTGCCACCAGAGAATGGTCCCGGAATATCCCGCAGTCATGCGTTTCCCATCAACCGGCCAGAATAGATCGTATTCTCTCAGTTGGAATTTTGGAAATGTCTTACGTTGGAAGCAGCCGCATAAATCCACAGCAGCCTATCTCAGGCATTGGGGAAAAGCCCAAGGATTTATAAAAGGCTATGGTTTTGGGCGTGTCATCTGTGGCCAGTTCCATCTGCCGCACATAGCTGAATCGGTCCAACACCGCTTGCAGTAACGCCGCTCCAATTCCTTTTCTCTGATGCTCCGGGAACACCAAAATATCCTGTACAAACACGATGGTGTATCCGTCTCCCACGGTACGAATCAGGCCCACAAGTTGCCCATTTTCATACGCCGCAAGAGTCAAAAGAGAGTGTTCAAATCCCTGCCGCAGTGTGTCGGGGGCATCGGTGTAGGCTGTCCAGCCTACGCTGGTATACAGGGACAGCATTTCCTGTTCATCGTATGTTCTATACTCTCTGATTTCCATATCAGTAACCTCCAGTTTTCCGTTATTGGATGTTACCTCTCTCTGCGCAATCTCATCTTCTCGTCCCCCCATGTTTCGTTCTCATCGTGATGCAAAACTCCTGTCGGTTTTATTATAGCACACCCCAAAGGGAAAGAAAACCAGGTCTCTGCCCTTGCCCCGTTCCACCGACGTATTTATAATAAAGGCACAGTCCATACACAAGGAGGTCCACCATGAACGTCACCTGTTTTGGCGACTCCAACACCTACGGCTATGACCCCCGCTCCTTTCTGGGGGGACGGTATGACCCAGATCACCGCTGGGTGGATATTCTGGCTGCGGAAACCGGCTGGACTGTGTACAATATGGGGCAAAATGGCCGAGAGATTCCCACGTCTCTCCCTTTCCTTCCGTCTGATACCGATCTACTGATTCTCATGCTGGGCACCAACGACCTGCTTCAGGGCCTCAGCCCAGAGATGGCAGCGGAAAACCTGGAACGTTTTCTTCATAAAATGCCGCTTTTTTCTGAACAGATCTTGCTCATCGCCCCGCCGCCCATGGCCCTGGGGGAATGGGTGCCAAGCCAGCAGCTCATGGACAGTTCCCATACCTTTGCCCGTTCCTGCAAAACTCTGGCCCAGCGGCTGAACATTTCCTTTTCCAATGCCGGAGACTGGAACATTCCCCTGGCCTATGACGGCGTCCATTTCACCCCGCAGGGCCACCGAGCCTTTGCCGAAGGGCTTCTGAACTCCCTTGCCGCATCCGGTGTTTGGAAAAAGAATTGTCTTTCTCATCAGAACACCGTATAATGGCCATAGAAACATATGAGAGAGGCGAGGTTACGGTTATGGCGAGAGTATCCACAAAAGAGAACAAAAACATCTACCACAAAACCCGGGAGGCGCTGCACCTCACCCGGGAATCGGCCAGTGAATTGCTGGAGTTCATTGCACCGGAACGCATTGAGCGAATTGAAAACGAGCGTTGCTTTCCCCATCCAGAAGAAGTACTGATGATGGCCAGGCAGTACAAGCAGCCTGACCTGTGCAACTATTACTGTGCCAATCAGTGCCCCATAGGGCAGCAGTATGTGCCGGAGGTCAAAATCAAGGATTTATCTCAGATCGTTCTGGAAATGCTGGCCTCTCTCAACGCCATGAACAAGCGCAAGGACCGTCTCATTGAGATTACGGCAGACGGTATGATCAGCGACGACGAACTGACAGATTTTATCTTCATTCAGCAGGAATTGGAGCGCATTTCCATCACCGTTGAGACCCTCCAGCTCTGGGCCGAGCGGATGCTGGCCACTGGCGCCATTGACGCCCAGCAATACCACATGTGCAAGGAGCGGCTGGACAAGTCTAAAAATTGACCACAGAGGCACCCTCTACGCAGTTGTGAGATGGAGTACACGAAGGGAGAACATCAACTATGATACGAGATATCTGTAACGATGAGTCATTTCTGGCCCAGAAAGCAGTGCCCGCCACGGCGGAAGACCTGTCTGTGGCCGCTGACCTGCTGGAGACCCTGGAGCACCACAAGGAGGGCTGCGTGGGTATGGCCGCCAATATGATCGGCGTCAACAAGCGCATCATCGCCTTTGACAATGAGGGGACCTACATGGTCATGTTCAACCCGGAGATCGTCAAACAGTCCGGCCCCTATGACGCCGTGGAGGGCTGTCTCTCCCTTACCGGGACTCGTCCCACCAAGCGGTGGAACTCCATCAAAGTGCGCTGGCAAAATGAAAAATTCCAGGAGCGGCTGAAAACCTTCACCGGCTGGACCGCTCAGATCATCCAGCATGAAATTGATCACTGTGAGGGTATCATCATATGAAAAAGTGTAAAATTACTGTCATGCGCATCACTCAATATCCAGACCTGATGGCCCAGTATGAGAATCCCATCTCCCACGCCTGTGACATGGAGGTGGGGCAGGTCTTCATCGCCAACGGCTGGGAAAAACCAGAGGGCTTTTGCCAGAGCGCTTGGGACACCCTCTCCCCCTTTGTTCTGGCCCTGAGCCACGGGGCGGAAAATTTCTATGACGGCTGGATGAAGAACCCCAAGTCCGCCATGCTCTCCTGCAACGATGGCTTCCGTCCGGTGAGCTTTCTGGTGGAGGCCCTGGACGAGGATGCAGAGTAAGGAGGAACCGCCATGTTTGAAAACAAGGTAGCTGTAGTCACCGGCGGTGCCAAGGGCATCGGCAAGGCCATCGTGGAGAAATTTCGCAAAGCGGGGGCCAAAGTTTGCATCATCGACCTGCTCCCCAACGACTACTTCGTGGGCGATCTGGCCCATCAGGAGGTGTTGGAGCGCTTTGCCCATAAAGTCATTGCTGACCACGGGCATGTGGATTATCTCATCAACAACGCCCTTCCCCTGATGAAGGGCATTGAGGACTGCACCTATGAGGAGTTCAATTACGCTTTGCGGGTGGGGGTCACCGCCCCCTTTTACCTTGCCAAGCTGTTTGCCCCCCACTTCGCCCCCGGCGGGGCCATTGTGAACATCTCCTCCTCCCGGGACCGCATGAGCCAGCCCCAAACCGAGAGCTATACAGCCGCCAAGGGCGGCATCTCCGCCCTGACCCACGCCTTGGCGGTGAGTTTGGCAGGCAAAGTGCGAGTAAATTCCATATCCCCCGGCTGGATTGACACCGACTATACCGTCTATGAGGGACCCGATGCCATCCAGCACCCCGCCGGGCGGGTGGGCAATCCTATGGACATTGCCAACATGGTACTGTACTTGTGTTCGGACCAGGCGGGCTTTATCACCGGGGAGAACATCTGCATTGACGGTGGTATGACCCGCCAGATGATCTATCACAACGACTGTGGGTGGACTCTTGGAGGTGAGCGCACATGAGACTCGCCATTCTCTCTGACACCCACGGCCTGCTTCGGCCCCAGGTGGTGGAGTATCTGAAAACCGCAGACGCCATTCTCCACGGCGGTGACATCAACAAACCAGCCATCGTGGAGCAGCTGCAGCAGTTCGCCCCCCTCTACATCGTCCGGGGCAACAACGACAAGGAGTGGGCAGAAGATATCCCCCACGATCTCACTGTCACGTTAGAGGGTGTCACCTTCTTTTTGGTCCACAACAAAAAAGAGGTCCCAGCGGACCTCTCAGGGGTGGATGTGGTGGTATTCGGCCACTCCCACAAGTATGTGCAGGAGGAAAAAGACGGCATTCTCTGGCTCAATCCCGGCTCCTGCGGCCCCCGGCGGTTCCACCAGGAAATCACCATGATGATGGCAGAGCTTGCAGGTGGGAAGATACAGGTAGAGAAAATCAACATTCCCCATGAGATGCCATGAGAAAACAGCCGTCTCTCTACACATTTGATTTCCGCCTCTACCTCTCTTTGCTGGTCATGGGTCTATGTCCTGCCATTTACACCACTGCCCGCATCTATTTCTTGGGTCAAATGCCCGACCCATGGGCCTATTCCATTGCGGGTCAGCTTGGGTGGGTGAACCTAGCCTATGAAGTCATTCAAGAGGCTGTGCTGCTCCCCCTGTTCTACTTTCTAGGCCAAGCAGCAAAGGAGAGAGGCGAATTTAACAATCGGGTCCGAAGCGGCCTGCTCGTCACCGCCTGTGTCTATACAGCCATGTCTCTGGCGCTGGGCATTCTGGTCCGGCCTCTGCTGCACGGGATGGCGGTATACCCCAGCATGGTGGACGCCTCTGCCTCCTACATCCGCCTGGAGTGTTTCGCCAACGGGCTGGGGATGCTGGGTTCCTTTGCCCTAGTCGCCCTCATCACTCTGGGCCGAACCAGATATCTCTATTTTCTGACCTTATCCCGGTTGGTTTTGAGCATGGTTCTGGATACTTTGCTTATCTCTCCCCTACCCTGCTCCCTCCACCTGGGCATCAATGGTGTTGGATATTCCAATCTTCTCGTCAACACCTTGCTGCTGATCGTATCGCTTTCGATGCTGTCCAGAGAAGGCGTTCGACTATTTACTAGAGAACCTATCTCTTTTGGCTGGTTGAACGAATTTTTCAAGATAGGAGGTCTTTCCGGCCTGGAGTCCTTTGTGCGGAATCTGGCCTATATGTTGATGATTGTGCGCATGGTGAATGTAGTCCAGGAGCAAGGTCTCTACTGGGTGGCAAATAGCTTCATCTGGAGCTGGCTTCTGCTTCCGGTGACACAGCTGGCAGAGGTCATCAAACGTGAGGTTTCTTCCGATCCCACATCTTGTCCGGTGCGCCAACGTATATACTTTGCTCTCACAGGTGTCATCTGCGTAATATGGCTGGGTTCCATCCCGTTCTGGAAACCATTTATGCAGTATGTTCTGGGCTACTCTGACACAGACGCCCTATTTCGCTTGGTGCTGCTTCTGCTGGGCTTTTATATGGTGTATGCCTTTCAGAATGTATTTGATGCCGTCTTCTATGCCTTGGGCAAAACCAATTACATGCTGTTTGAGTCCATCGCCACCAACACCCTATATTATGGCGTCGCCTTTCTCCTCTATTGTGCCGGAGTCTGGACCCCTTCCCTCACCGGAATTGCACTGCTGTTCGGCTTTGGTATGGCCTTCGATGGCGTTGTGTCCTTGCTGGTCTACCTATATTTCATGAAAAAGAAGCGCTTTGCGTGAGAAACGGCAATGACTACGAGAGCAGGCTTCCCGTTTAAACCGGGATGCCTGCTTCTTTCTTGTTAGGAAAACGGGCAAACATTCCAGTTTCCCTTGGTAGCTTTTTTCTCGTGAGGACGGTATACTGAACATACAAAACAAGCAAAACCAGGAGGATCACACCATGAGTTTGGGAAGCAGTTTATACCACGCCCGGAAAAAGAGCGGGCTGACCCAGGAAAATGTGGCGGAAAAGCTGGGGGTCAGCCGCCAGACCATCTCCAAATGGGAGACCAACGAGACGCTGCCCGACATTCGCCAGTCCAAGGGATTGGCCATGCTCTACCACATGACTCTGGACGAGCTCATTGAGTACGACTTTGACGAACAGCAGGCCCAGCAGATGATCGACAGCGTCAGCGATGAGGCCCAGGCCCGCATTGACTGGAACAAAGTTTGGAGCAAGAAGTATCCGGTGCTGGCCACCTACCACAAAACCGTGCGCATCAACGACTACGCCCCTGCCCTGCGGGAAATGCTCACCCAGCTGCGGGTAGACTACGGCTACAACCACACCGACGCCCTGCTGGTACTCAAGGACATCCTGGCCCGGGTCTGGAAGGGGCAGATGTGACCCCTCAGCGGCGTCCTCCCTGCCGCTGGTGGAAATCCGCCTCAATGGCATCCTTCCAGTTGGCACCCAAGGGAGCACTGCACCGGACGGTGCTCACCGCCTGGCTGATGGTCTCGTAGTTGAGCTGGGTGCCCTGGCTGTCACAGTGGTAGTTTACCGCCCGGTCCGGGCCAATGCCCAGCTCTCCCGCCGTCTCCACGGCGTCGATGTTGGCCCCCAGGAAGAGAAACTCCCAGCCGTACCGCTTCTTTTGCCGCTCAATCATCTGTTTGACCTGCTGGGCGGAATAGCGGCGGCTGGCATTCTCCATGCCGTCGGTGGTGATGACAAAGAGGGTGTGTTCCGGCACATCCGATCGGCGGGCATATTTATGGATGTTTCCAATGTGGTGAATGGCCCCGCCCACAGCGTCCAACAGAGCGGTACACCCCCGGACGTAGTATTCCTTGCGGGTAATGGGCCGGACCTGCCCCACCTGCATCCGGTCGTGGAGCACTTCGGTGCGGTCGTCAAAGAGGATGGTGGAGACAAACGCCTGACCGGGCTCCTGCTTTTGCTTTTCCAGCATGGCATTGAAGCCGCCGATGGTGTCCCCCTCCAGCCCCTGCATGGAGCCGCTGCGGTCCAGAATAAATACCAACTCGGTCAAATTCTTGTTCATAAAAATCCCCCTATTCTGGGTGGTTGGCTTACAACCACAGGATAGGGGAATTTTCTCTCTATGTGGTCGCCTGGCAGGCGACAATTACGTTCTCAAAATCTGCTCCATAGATTTTCCTTTGGCCAGCTCGTCCACCAGCTTGTCCAGATACCGAATCTCCCGCATCAGCGGCTCTTGAATCTCCACCACCCGGACGCCGCACACCTTGCCCGTGATCAGTGACCGGTTGGGGTTCATAGCCGGGGCGTTGCGGAAAAAGTCGCCATAGGTGGTGTCAGACTGCTCCAACGGGGCAAGCGCCTCTGGGGTATATCCGGTGAGCCAGCTGGTCACCTGGTCCACCTCTTCCCTGGTCCGCCCCTTCTTCTCGGCCTTGCTGACCAAGAGGGGATAGAGTTTGGCAAAGAGCATCTGTGTCACATCGGCACGGGGCATGGTATCAACCTCCCAGTAGGCTCTGATCGAAGGCGAACAGCGCCTCATTGATTTCAAAGATATTATAGTTTTGGTGAGCTATGAAGTACTCCACAATGATGTCAAACTTGCTGGCGTGAGAGAAGGCAAAGCCGGCCTTTTGCAGCAGCTCCTGAGCCTCCTCCAGAGGCAGCTCCAGGGCGATGGCAAAGGCCATGGCGGTGGGTTTGGAGGGCTTATAGTGAATATCCGAGCGAATCTTAGAGAAGAGCTTGCGGTCAATGTTGGCCTTTTTATAGCATTGGGCGTCGGTGATGCCCCGCTCGTCGATTTTCCGCAGCAGCATCTGGGAAAAGCTCTCGTCCAGCTGGCTCAGGGCCTCATCCAGGCTGAAGGACGCCGAGTCACACCACAGCCGGGCCTCTAGCGGTTCCGATTCCATGGACATGTCCCGGCGAATCTGGGTATGCTCGTCCACATAGTGGTCGTCAATATAGGCGGCGATGTTGTTAAAAAGCTTGCCACCGATGGTGTAGGCCGCCCGGTCAAAAATCACCAGGTAGACAGTCATATCATGACAGAGCAAAAAGTCCCCGATGGTGTCCACCGCCACTTTGAGGGCCTGGTCTTTGGGGTAGCCGTATGCCCCGGAGGAAATGAGGGGGAAGGCCACCGTCTGGCAACCATGCTCCAGTGCCAGCTCCAGAGAGGAGCGGTAGGCGGAAATCAGCAGCTCCCGCTCCCCGTGGCTTCCGCCCCGCCAGATGGGCCCTACGGTGTGGATCACATAAGTAGCGGGCAGTCGGTAGCCCTTGGTGATTTTAGCCTGACCCGTGGGACAGCCGCCCAGGGTGCGGCACTCCTCCAACAGCTCCGGCCCGGCGGCGCGGTGGATGGCGCCGTCCACGCCGCCCCCGCCCAACAAACTATTCTTGGCGGCATTGACAATGGCGTCCACCTTCATGGTGGTAATATCATTGCGAACCATGTGTAAGGGCATAGGTCCACCTCCTTGGCATTCTTCAAAGATCTATGTCATAGTCCCTGTCAATCAGGATATAAGGGAGACCATACTCCCGGCAGGATTCCAGCGTTTGGGCGTTGTCTCGGAGCAGCATGTCCAGGGTACAATCCGAATCATCGCCCCTGTGTTCCACTACATTGGCATACTCTTTGATCTCCTGATAATGGCTTCGGATATACGCCTCACTCATCACCAGACAGCGGTATTGGATTTGAGCGCAATACCGCTCCTCAAAATCCTTTGCCCAGTCGAAGGGAATATAGCAGCCCTCTACAATGAGATTCTGCCCGTTTTCGATGGCGGTCTTGATGATTTCCCGCACCACTGGCCACAGATAATTCGTCAGCTTCCGGTCCTCGCTCATGGGCGTCAGGGTGGTGTAGCCGCTGCGAATCAGTCCCATTTTCAGATGGTCGATGGACAGATAGGGGTATCCATACTTCTCCAACAGACGCTGGGCCAGGGCGGTTTTCCCCGTGTGGGATGCCCCTGCAATCAGAAAAACCATGTTGCTCCCTCCCAACTGTGTGGTTGGGTCTATCATAGCACGAGCCGCCCTATCTGGCAATCTATGCAAAGTCAAAAAGCGAGAGGCCCCGCCCATAGGCGGAGCCTCTGATCGCCGATTAGCATTTCTCTACCAGCACTTTGATGCGATACCGGGGCAGCCAGTTCTTCTCCTCCCCGCCATAATCGCAGGCGATGCTCTCCCCTCGCAGCACCGACAGGGCCAGGCCAATGAGCCCCATATTGATCACGGTGTTCCAGTTCCCTGCCATCAGCGGAAAGCTCGAGGCAAATAGGGCATACCCCAGGTTCCACACCACACTGCACAGAGCTTGACCGCAGAGGACGAACAGTACCGTCAGAATCACCGCTCTCCCCAACTGGCTTCTGTGCCTGAGACAGCGGCACCCCAGCCACGCCATTAGCCCTGCGAACAGCAGCACCACGGCCAGAAACGGCCCCCATCCCAGTTGATGGATGATGGTGGTGAGAAAGGCGTCCGCCTCACAGCCTGGGACCATCCTCTCAAAGGGCAGTTTGCTGCTCCAGGTGCCCTCCCCCAGCCACTGGGAGCTGTCCAACACGCCTCGGATGATACTGGCCTGATACCCCATGCCCATGAGATCTTGCTCCGGGTGGAGAAACACCTGCAGCCGCTGCACACCGTAGCCGTAGCCAAACAGAAGGACCCACGCCCCAGCGGCAAACAGCACACCACAGGTCAGCACCAGCAAAACGCCCTTCCGCTTACCCACTCCAAACCAATCATTCCAAGCAGCCGCCAACAACAGCGCAAATCCACTAACCAGCAGGAGCAGCAAACCAAGCATGTGGGGGACTCGCATACAAATCCACGCCAGCGGGGCACCGCCTCCTATGGCCAACACCAACCCCCACCAGCCCTTTTTGCGGCAGGTATACACCCAAAGCGCATACACCACGGGGTAGCATAAGGTGATGTATCGGCCATAGACGGCAACCCCTTCGCTGTGGGGAGACAGCACCACCGCCACCACACCAGCCACCAGAGCGCCTACATAGACAATCCTGCCGTGGCGAGCCAGACGGGCATCGTCCAAAAAGTAGCCCACTAAAAGGGCCCCACACCCCAAAATGAATATCGCCGCTGTCCTCATTGGATTGAGATCCAGGTTGGGGTTCTCCCATGTGGCTGTGAGCCACAGCTGGAGAACCGTCCCCACCAAAGCCAGTAAGATGGTACCCATCAGCAGCCCCCACTGGGGTCTGGGACGGTGGAGTCCATCCAGCTGGGCCCCGATGGCCACCGGGTCCCCCATCTCCTCCACGGCCAGCTGCTCCGGGTTTTCCATCCCTTCAACTGCAAAGGCATCCCGCTGCTCCTCCAGGTGTTGCCGCAGTTCCTGAGTCACCACCGGCCGGGCCCGCCTCCACTTGATCTGTTCCGACACAGCCTCCAGATAGCCGTCTATGGTCTTACCCTGCCACACAACAAGCTCCCCCTTTCAGCACCAGATTCACTGCTCGGGTGTACTGATTCCAGGACGCCTCTTTTTCCTGCAGGGTTCGGTGTCCCTGTTCCGTCAAGTGATAGTACCGTCTGGGCTTCCCCGTCACCGCATCCTGCTCATAGGCGCAGACACAGCCCTTCTCCTCCAACCCGTGAAGCAGCGGGTACAGCGAGCCCGCTTTTAAATGGAAGGTGTCATCCGAGCGTTTTTTCAGCTCTTCAATCATCTGATAGCCGTACATGTCCTTTTCTTCCAGTAATTTCATCACCAGCAGCCCCATGCTGCCGCTGACCAAGCTCTTGTCCAGTTCCATAAGCCCCTCCTATATAGGTTATCTATATAGGAGATTATATGTAGGCGATCTATATATGTCAAGAGTAAATTTAAGGCGGGCGCTGGCTGCGCCCACCTTGGTGGGAAAGCTATTCTCATGCCATCTCAATGGCTACTTTAATCACTCCGTCCTGCCGGTTCTCAAACAGGTGATAGGCCTCCTCGATCTGAGAAAGCGGGTAGGTGTGGGTTATCAGAGGCGTGGTGTCCAACTTTCCCTGGGCAATGAGCCGCAAGGTCTCCTGACAGTTGCAGCCGTCCACACCGCCGGTCTTGAAAATCAGGTTTTTTCCGTACATATCCGGCAGGGGCAGCGTCTGGGGGCCGTCATAGAGGGCCACCACGGTGACAATGGCGTTGGGCCGGGCACACTCCCAGGCCATGCGGAAGGTCTCCTCGCTCCCTGCCACTTCCAGCACCACATCGGCGCCCCCGTGGTCGCTGTGGGCCACCACAAAGTCGTTCAATCCGTTGGGCGTTGTGGTCAGCACTGCGGGATGGTGTTGGCGGACAAAGGCCAGGCGGCTCTCGTCCAAGTCGCAGACGATGATACGTTTGGGGTTATACAGAGCCACACACTGGAGGGTGCACAGCCCCGTGGGCCCAGCGCCCAAGATGAGCACCGTGTCCTCTTCCTTGATCTCAGAAATCTGTGCCGCCCAGTAGCCTGTGGCCAACACATCCCCCACCAGTAACGCCTGTAAGTCGGTGACGGTATCTGGAATCTTGTCCAGGCCCTGGTCTGCATAGGGCACCCGGACATACTCCGCCTGTCCGCCGTCGATGCGGCACCCCAGGGCCCAGCCGCCATTTTGATCGGTGCAGTTATTCACCCATCCGTGCTGACAGAAAAAGCAGCTCCCGCAGAAGGTCTCCACATTCACTGTCACCCGGTCCCCGGGCTTTACAGTGGTGACCGCAGCGCCCACCTGCTCCACCACCCCCACCATCTCGTGCCCCACGGTAATGCCGGGGACCGCACGAGGCACGCTGCCGTGCTTGATGTGCAGGTCACTGGTGCAGATGCTGGCCAAGGTCACCTTCACAATGGCGTCCCGGTCGTCCAGCAGCACCGGTTTTGGTTTGTCCATCAGTTCAAATTTGCCCCGCTGGATATAGGTATAGGCCAGCATAGCACTCCCTCTTTTCTTCGGTATTATTTTCATATTCTACTCAATCCCGACACAGAAATCAAGGGACTCCCTAGGCCGGTCTGTCCACTTTGACCGGAAATACATTTTTTATTGCGAAATTTTTATGAATATGTTACAATATACTCAATACGAAGGGAGGACTACCCATGATTTGCACCCTGATGCACAAACGGCTGGCAGTGGCAGAGTTGGAACTGGACGAGGCCACCGGGTCGATCATACATATCAACACTGTCTACACACCGGAACACCTCCCGGTGGGCACCTGTGCCCTCAGCGGAGCGGTAGACCGGGCCGCCCTGAACCAGTGGTGGACAGGCCGCTGCATCCCCACCACCCGCCTTGGAATACGGGAGGCCCTGGAGACCCTGGGACTGCCCAGCCCGCAGCTTCTGCCCCTGCGCAGCTATGGGCTCAGCCTCTCTGACCACTACTGGATTTCTCCCAAGGATGCCGGAGTCACCTGGGACACCATCAACTTCTATGACAATCCCTTCTCCGACGACGTGGGCAGCGTACTCTTCGGCCAGCCCAAACCCAGCGCCGGGGTTGACTTCTGCTCCCCGGACAATACCACCGACGGGTATCTGAGAAAGTGCTGGAAGATCGTGGACGGAGCCCGCTGTCTCATCAAGGGTGGCAGCGCCCCCTTCCAGCAGCAGCCCTTCAACGAGGTCATCGCCACGGGCATCCTAGAGCGTCTGAACATCCCCCACGTTCCATACCGTCTGCTCTGGAGCAACGGCCAGCCCTACTCGGTGTGTACGGACTTTGTCACCCCGGACACCGAGCTGGTCACCGCCTGGCAGGTGATGCAGATTCAGAAAAAGAGCAATCATCAGTCTGTGTATCAGCATTTTCTCTCCTGCTGTCAGGCTCTGGGGGTAGACAACATCGTGCCCGCCCTGGACCAGATGCTGGTGGTGGACTACCTTCTGGCCAATGAGGACCGCCATCTGAACAACTTCGGCCTACTGCGTGACCCGGAGACGCTGGAATGGCTGGGCATGGCCCCCATCTTTGACAGCGGCACCTCCCTGGGCTACGACCGGACCGCAGAGCGGATTCCCATGGACCACGATGTGGTGTGCAAGCCCTTCAAAAATCACCACGACCAACAGCTGGGGCTGGTGTCCTCCCTGGACTGGGTGGACTTTGAGGTGCTGTCCGACCTGGACGAGTTGGTTCGGGACACCATGTCCGGCTCCCTGGCACAAGGCTGCGTGGGTGCTGACCGCATCGAGGCCATCGCAAAGGCGGTCCAGCATCGGGTCCAGCGGCTTCAAAAGGCTGCACAGTCCCAACAGAGCCCCGATCTCTCCTCCACCGCCGATGATGTGGCGCAAAATATGGCACAGAGCTACCAATAATCAACAAACAAGGGCCTCCCACCACGGGAGGCCCTTCTATTATTGGTTTCTCAAAAAGACGTATTGGTTCTCTTCGGAGTGCTGGGGCGAAAAGTGGTAGTCCAAGTGGTCAAAGGCGCAGAGGTCCTCCGGGCGCTCCACCCGGTGCTGGGCCATATACCGCACCATCTCTCCCCGGGCCATCTTGCACATGGTGCCCTTTTCCACCACTTTGCCCCCCTGCTCTTCTCCGAAGACGCAGGTGATCAATCGGGCATTGGGGGGCACATAGCGGGAAATACACACACTGTACTCCTTAGAGGCCAGATTGATGACGCAGTCCGTCTCCCCCCACAGGTCCCGGGCCAGATGGTCACCCCAGAAGGCGTACAGGTCCTTGGCCTGGCCCACTGGGAGCTTGGCCTGCATCTCCAGGCGGTAGGGCGTCACACCGTCAAAGGGGCGCACCAGGCCGTAAAACCCGGAGAGGATGCGCAAATGCTCTTCCACGTACTCCAGCTCCTCCTGGGTGAACACGCCGGGGGCCATATACCGATACTGGATTCCCTCATAGCTGAGAATGGCTGGGGTGAGGTTGCGGTGCAAGTCCATGGTTTGGAGCCGTTCCACATTCAGCTGGGCAATCTGGTCATTGCACTTCCACAGCTTTTTCAGCTGGTCATAGGACATGCCCTGGAGCACCTGGCACAGCTGCTGGGTCTGCTCCAGGTGGGCGGGCAAATTGCGCCAAGCCAGGCTGTCCGAGTCCTCCCGCATCTTCTTGGCGGGGGAAATGATGATCCGCACGGCCATTTATGCCTCTCCGTCCAGGTAGGCCAAGATCTCGGCGGCATTGGTGTCCGGCTTCACCTTGGGCATCACCTTCTCAATGACTCCCTGGAGATCGATGACATAGGTGGTGCGCACCACTCCCATGCTCACCTTCCCGTAGAGCTTCTTCTCCTGCCACACCCCATAGGCCTGGATGGCCTGCAAGTCGGGGTCGGAGAGGAGCACAAAGGGCAGCTCATACTTCTGGGCAAATTTCAGATGAGAGGCCACGGAGTCCTTGCTGACACCGATGACCACCACGTCCCGCTGGGTAAAGCCCGCATAGTTCTGGGCAAACCCGCAGGCCTGCCGGGTGCAGCCTGGGGTGTTGTCTCTGGGGTAGAAATACAGCACCACCCGCTTGCCTGCAAACTGGGACAGGCTGACCTCTTGGCCCTCCTGATTTTTCAAGGTAAAGTCCGGGGCTTTGGTTCCCACTTCTAACATGACGATTCTCTCCTTTGCATGAGGTGATTTCTGACCTTCATCCTACCACAGGATTTACCCCCACACAACCGCTTTTAGAGTCGCTTGTTGCGGCGTGCCGTCCACCGCACCATCCAAATCACGCCCCCCACGCAGGCCACGATGACCACAATCACCGGGACAAAATACATGGCATACACGGCCAGATAGGGGTTTTGGAAGAAGCCCACCAGTTCCTGCCACCAGGACTGGTCCACCTCAATGCGCAGATTTTCCTCTGGCAAAGTGTCCGAGACGTACTGATAGGTACGGGGCGCCACCTTTTCAAACTCCAGGTTACTGTCCTGAAGCACTGGCATGTCCTCGTCCAGGTGGAGGTTGATGGTCAGGTTGGAAAAGTCCTTCCACAGGGCCGCAGGCCGCAGGTAATACTCCAAGGTGCCCCGCTTGACATTGTAGTCATAGTCCGGATATCCCCCCAGCCGGTAGGTGTAGGAGACCACAACGTCATACTCCTGGTGAGGTTCAAACTCCAAGGCAAAAAGAATGGTGTCCACGGTCTGTTCCTCGCCCACATCGGCGGCTTTCCCGTCCAGTACTACATACTGCCAGTCCTGGGTGTCGATCTGGGTGACATCCCCCAGGGTATAGCTCTCCACCACAACCGGTACCTCCTGCCCATCCACCAGGACGGTGACATTCCCCGCCTCCACGTTGGGCGAGAGGAACATGGAGGAGGTGACAACCTGCTGGTCCGTGGTGTTCTCCATGGTATAGGTGGCCACGATCTCCGCCTTGGCTCCCTTCACGGTGATATCCAGCACCTCCGAGGTCACTGCAAGCTCTTGATTTTTCTCAAAGGTGATGGCAGTCCCCACATCCGGATTGGCAGGCGCAGCCATATTGGCATAGGCCCTGGGGGTAAGTAAGGGTAAGAGAAGCAGCGGGCATAGGGCAACAAGCTTGCGGAGAGTGACCTTCATACTACCATCTCCATTCCTGTATTCTCTTCCCATCCGGGACCTTATGGGCTCAAGTTCAGTGTATCAGAGTGGCGTGGGTTCAGCAAGATGATTTCGCAGAAATCCAGCGTTTTTCCAGCCCCAGACGCTCTGGCAACCACGGGTCATGAGAAATAAGTAAGAGGCCTCCCCGCCGTTTCTCCAGCCTGACCGCCAGCGCCTCCCGGGCCACTGGGTCCAGGTGGTTCAGAGGCTCGTCCAGGAGGAGAAAGGGGGCCTCTTTCAGCAGAGCCCGGGTGAGCAAAACCTTCTTCCGCTCTCCGGGGGACAGATTCTTTCCATCTCCCACAATGGCATATTCCAAGGGCTTGGCAAAGGCCAGGTCTGCCAAGAGCCGGGCCGCCTCTCCCCGCTTTTCCTCCGGCAAAAATAGATTGTCCCACACAGTCCCTGTGAACATCACACTGTCCTGTTCTTGCAGGGCCACACTGCGGCGCAGCCGCTGGAGCGATACCACTACACCCCTCTCGTCCAGAATTTCTCCCTGATCTGGCGCATAGATGCCGCTCAAAAGGGACACCAGGGTGGATTTTCCGCACCCGTTTTCCCCCATCAGCTGCACCCTGTCCCCGATGGATAGAGTCCAATTCACCTGGGACAGAACAGGCATGTCTTCTCCTGCATAGGAGAAGCTCACATTGTGCAGCGCCAACGTATCCGGGGGCTGTATTGTCCCTTCGTCCGGCTCCTCCTCCCGGCCCTGATAGAAGTATTCCATCCGAGCGCCATATTTTCTTTCGCTCTGGACATCCTCCACCAGCTGTCTCACAGAGGCCCAGAACTGTTTGACGGTGGGAATCAACAGATAACCTCCCAACAGCCCTCCTATGGTCAGCTGGCCCTGGGCCGCCAGCACGGCCCCCATCAGAATGCACCCCACTTGGATGCCATAGTCCCAGAAACCTTGCAGCGTCTGGCTCATGGCGGTCTGGGCGCACTGCCGCCGCCCTGTATGCTTCCATTAGCGGTCAAACCAGCGTCTCATGCGGTCCAGCAGAAACGGGTGCAGCCCAAAGCCGTGGCTAACATCCCGCAGCGCCAGCAATTCCAATTCCAGCTGGGTCCGCTGCCCCTCATAGTCCGCCGTCTCCTTGTTCCACTCCGCCTTTCGTCTGGCCCATGCAGCGTCATAGGCCACCGAGGCCCCGGACAGCACCAACACCCACAGGCAGTATCCCCAGGGGTAGCCCTGTCCTCGCACCATCCAGGCAAACAACACCCCATAGGCCACCATGGCCGGGGGAGAGCCCAGCAGGCGGACCACACAGCAGTAGTACAGGGTCCGGTCCACCTCAAACCGATGGAGGTAGTCCCCAGCGTCCACCTGATGCAGGCTCTTGTGGGGCAAGCCCAAAGTGCTCTCCATCAAAAACATATCATAGGCGGTGCCTTGGCGGGTGAGCAGCAAATTTTTTACCAGGGTCATCCCCGGCGCCACCAGCACCGTCACCAAGATACCGCCCAAGAACGCTGGAAACCGGGCCCCAATGGCAACGACGTCCAAGGCCAGCAGAGCGTCGGCCATATCTCCCAACAGAAGCGAGACCACCGTGGGGGCGGCCATGCCCAGCAGGCACTCCAGGCAGGTAGCCACGATAGCCCCGGCCATGAGACGGGCACAGTCTCGGCGCATGTTCCCCCTTTTCTCACCCTTCACCGATCACACCTCCCCGCATGTGGAGAATTTTGTCCCACCGCAGCGCTGTCCACGCCGTGTGAGTGCAAACCAGCATTGCTCCGGGGTAATCTTGCAGCGCCTGGGTGAGGTATGCTACGCTCTCTCGGTCCAGGTGATTGGTGGGCTCATCCAGCACCAACAGCTGGCTGTCCCTGGCTAGAGCTGCCGCCAGAAAGAATCGCTTTTGTTGTCCCCCAGACAGCTGGGCAAGCGGCTGGTCCATACATTCCGTCAATTGAAAGACCACCAGATGACGGTGGAGGGCATTCGAATCCATCCCCAGCGTTTTCTCCAGCTGCTCCGTCAGTTCTCCCACTGTCAGGGTGGTCTGTGCCTCCTCCTGGAGGGCATAGGCAAGGTCGGAACACCGCAGAACGATACCTGCATCTGCCCGCTCCAGCCCCAGCAGGATACGCAGCAAGGTAGACTTTCCAGACCCGTTTTTCCCTTGGAGCAAAACGTGTTCTCCCCGTGAAATGTCCAGAGAAATCCCGGACAGAATTTTCTTGTCTCCAAAAGACTTCTCCACCCCTGTACAGGACAGTAAAACGGGCTCCTCCGGGGGCTCTTCCTGCTCCTCTCGTTGCATCCAGTTCAGTCTCTGGCACGCCGCTTGGTATTCCGCCCGATCCAGCCACCAGGTAAATACGGCATTCACCGAGGAGAACAGGGTCCCCGCCAACAGCACCAGCAGGGGCAGCTTTGCCGCTGACAAGCCGCCGTACAGGACAAATAGGCCCAAGATCACATAGCTTCCATAGTTTAACAGGCTGTCAATCCCCTTAAACACCACATCCTCCACCGTCACCGCCCCCTCTGCCCGGTAGCCCCAGCGCATCACCGCCTGCTCCAGTTGACGGAAGCGGGCCAAATACCAGCCCTGGGCCCCGTAGGATTTCAGGACGTGGGCCCCGTGGTACCCCTCCAGCAGCCAGGCCGAATCCGCCTCCTCCGCCTGACAGGTCTCGTTGTGGATGCGCTTGGTCCAGGTCTCGTAAACCAAAATGGGGAGCAGCTGCACCAGATTCAGGGCAAAAAATAACAGCCCCACCCGTCCGTCGGTGTGGCACAGCAACAGAGCGGAGCCCATCCAAATCACGGTGCCCCCTACGGTCTGGGGGCAAGACCGCTGAACAAACTTCAAAATCACCTGGGTGTCTCGGCGCAGCTTCACCTCCAGCTCGCCCCGGCTGGCCACTTCCAACTCCCGGCTCAAGATCCCAGCATACAGCGTCTCCCGGAACCGCTGGCCATCTCGCCCCATCGCACGCTCATAGGCCCGGCGGAGCAGAAACAGGGGGCCCACAGAAACCACCAGCAACAGCAGGGTGCCCAACGCCCATGGGTATATGGGGCTCAGTGTCCCGTCCATCACCTGGGTCAGCAGTTGGGCCAACAGCAGGCTGCACAGCAGCTTGACGCCATACTCCGCCAACTGGCAGCAGATGCCCAGCCCCACAGATGGTCCAAAGGGTCCCCTTCTCATGCCTGTGCTCCCCCTAGAAGCTCTTCCCGGATTTCCCGGACCAACTCACCCCCTGGCCTCAGTTCCCGCTCAAATAACTCCAGCACCTGCTGGGCCAAACGCCGATATTGGTCTTTCCCTTCTCCTTGTCCCTGTCGCTCCATGACCAGGAGCATCTCCACCAGCTGTTCCAGGCACAGGCCCATGTGCTGTCTGGCCGCCTTGAAGGCCGCCTCTCCCTCCAACAGGAGGGCCATACATTCCAGCTTGGTGAAATACAACTCGGGAATCTGCTCCAAGGTGGGGGCCACTAGGTCCTGCTGGCCCATATCGTGGTAGGTCTGGGCCAGAATCCGCAGGGCATCATACTTCACCGCATCGTCATGGGTGCCCTCGATCAGGGTTTTGCAGATGGTGACCATCTCCTCTCCCCGCTCTGGGGCTGCCATAGTGTAGAGGAGATTGTTTAAAATCACATCGTTTCCCGGGTACTTTTTCAGTCCCTCCCGGAGAATTTGCTCGGATTGCACCGGGTCACTCTGACGGCAGGCATAGGCCTGCTGGCAGATCTCCCGGACTCGCCGCTCCGCCTCCAACCGGTTGTAGTCAAACAGCTCATCGGTGGACACTCCAAAAAACGAGGCGATGGCAGGAATGAGCGTCACATCCGGCAACGTCGTCCCCGTCTCCCACTTGCTCACCGCCTGGAAACTCACCCCCAGGTACTGGGCCAGCACCTCTTGGGAAATTCCTTTTCCTTTGCGCAACTGCCGAATCTTGTCTCCCAAGTTTACAGGCATATCTGCCCCTCCTTTCTCAACAACTCCATCTTAGCATGTCCCGCCTCCCAAGGCCATCTCCCTTTTGGTGTTATTTTTTCAACCTATAGTTGAAGTCGGGTGAAAGCTACGGGCGGGTATGGCTTGATGCCACACCCGCCCATAAGCTAGGGAGGAATTGATGTTGTTATTTTGCCTTACGACGGCCCTTGGTAGCCACAAGAGTCAATGTGCTGACAGCACACAGGCCCATCAGAGACACCCACAGGGTCATCTGGCTGTGGTCCCCAGTCTGGGGCACGTTGTTCTCAGGCTTCTGGGTTACCTGAGGTTTGTCGGTTGCCTCAGGCTTGTCCGTGGTCTGGGGCTTATCGGTCCCCTCAGCGGTGAGGCCATTCATGGCCTGGGTCAGCTGTTCCACAGCGGCGTCCACGGTCTTCTGGTCGTCCTCAGTGAGGGTCTCATCGGCCAGCACGGCCTGAGCCTGGGCCAGAGCGGTGCGGAAGGTGGCTACGCACTCAGCGGTATAGCCTGCAAGGTCCATGCCTTCGGCTTTGTCGATGAGGTCTTCCAGGATAGCCTTGTCTGCCTTAAACCGCTGGGCCAGAATGGCATTCAGCAAAAGGGGAAGAGCAACTGCTCATTCTCCCGCTCGTACATGGTCTCTTTGGTGATGACCCGGTACTCAATGCCCGGCGCCTCCTGGGAGGCCCGGGTGCGCACCGCTTCCGCCGCCTGCTTGGCCGCCAGGTATCCCATGCCCACCTCGTTCTGGGCCACGATTCCCTGGATAACGTTGTGCTCCATGTGGTAGGCGATGCGGTTGTTCCCCCCGATGCCCAGCAGCACCACCTTCTGTGGGCGGTGCTCCAGGCTCTGTGCCGCATCCTCCAAGGGCTGGGTGTCCAGAGCCAAGACGGCGTCATACTCCGTCAGCTCCGACTCCTCTCCCAGCTCACTGCACACGGTGGTGCTGATGGTGTAGTCCTCCAACACAGACAGCACCCCCGCCTTCCGGTCCTGGATGCTCTGGCAGGGGCTGTCCGCTCCCACCAGCAGCACCTGGCCCTGCTCCACGCCCTGTGCCAGCAGCAGCTTGCCCAGCTCCTGGCCCATGGCGTAGTTGTCCGCCGAAACACACATCACGTCTTCCGGACACACCGTCCCCGACTCAAAACAGATGACGGGGATCTTCTTCTGGGTCTCCTCCACCGTCTGGCACAGGGCCTCCTGGTCTGCGGCGGCGAGCAAAATGGCCTGGGTGTCCAGCTGGGTCTCCCGGTCAATCATGGTCTCTTGCTCCTGAACGCTGTTTCCATCTGTCAAGGTAATATACATGACATCCAGGTTGTAGTCCTGGGCGGCCAGCTCAATGCCCCGGCGGATGTTCTCCCAGACCTCGCTGGACTGCCAGCGCACAATCACCGACAACTCCACCGGCTCTGACAGGCGCTGTTTCCTTCTCAGGTTCCCCCAGGACACCAGCAACACGCCGCACACCACCACCGCCAGAGCCAGGTATCCCCAACTGTATTTGCGTTTTGTCTGCATGTCAGGTACCCCCGTTCTCTTCGTCGTAGGGGATGCAAGGCAGATGCGCCTCCACCACAGTTCCCCATCCCAGTTTGCTGCGGATGCTCAGGCCATACTCCGCTCCAAAGGCCAAGCGGATGCGCTCGTGGACGTTGCGCAGGCCCAGACCAGACCCCCGAGAGCCGGATTTCCCCTGTTTTATCTCCGCATTGGGGTCCAGCAGCTTGGCGCACAGGTCCGGCGGCATGCCGTCCCCGTTGTCCTGCACCGCAATGTACATCTGTCCATCCCGGATTTGGGAGCGCACGGTGATCTCTCCATCCCCGTCCATGAACTCCATCCCGTGATAGATGGCGTTTTCCAACAGGGGCTGGATGATAAGCTTCACCGTGGACAGCTCCAACACCTCCGGGTCGGTGTCAAAGGTGACGGTGAACTTGTTTTTATACCGTACCTTCTGTAGGGTGAGGTAGCTCTTGGCGTGCTCCAGCTCGTCCCCCACCCGGATGATGGTGCGCCCCTTGCTCAAGCTGATGCGGAACAGCCGGGACAGGGCGCTGATCATATTCACCGACTCCTCGGCCCGCCCCTTCTCAATCATCCACACAATGGAGGAGAGGGTGTTGTAGAGGAAATGGGGGTTGATCTGGTGCTGGAGGGCATCCAGCTCGCTTTTATGCTTGGACTCCTGCTCCTTCACCACATCCGCCATGAGTTTTTTCATCTCCTGGGCCATGGACTGCACCGTCCTGCCCAGCCGCTGAATTTCATAGGAGCCACCGATGGAGATTTCCGCATCCAAATCTCCGTTTTCCAGCTTCTCCACCGACTTTTGCAGCTGTTCCACTGGGTGGGCAATCTGCGTGGACACCGACTGGTTGACCAAAATAATGAGAATGGCCAGACACACCACGCCGATGAGGCCCGCCAGCTGGATGAAGAGCACGTCGTCGGAATAGATGCCCACAGGGGCCACTCGGACAATCTTCCACCCGGTGTATCCCACCGTCTTAACGGTGATCACCGAGTCCTGCCCATTCACCTTTCCGATGTAGTTGCCGTCCTCCTCTCCCACAAAGGCCAAGCTGTCCTCTTCAAAGAGGTCAGAGTACACCAGCTGCTGGCGGGGATGGTAGATCATCTCCCCGTCCTCCCCCACCAGGTAGGCGTAACCGGAGTCCCCGTATCCGGCGTTGTTGAAAATCTGCTCGATACCGGAGAAGTTGATGTCTAGCAACAGCACGCCCTGGCCCACCTGTCCATTCTCTGTCAGCTCCACCGCCCGGGACAGGGACACCACCCAGCGGTAACGGCAGTCCGGGTCGTCAAACAGGTTCTGCACATGAGGCAGGGAGAAGTGGAAGTTCTCAATCTTGTCCAGAGCCTCCCGGAACCACACCTGATCTTTTGCAGTCTGGGCCGCCTTCTCTTTGGCAGCCGGGGCACTGGTCAGCACATTGCCCTCCGGGTCCAGGATGACAATGCTCACCAGCAGGTCCTTGTTGGCGTCGTACAGCAACTCGATCTGCTCCCCAATGTCATCCACCGCCAGGTCATGCTTTTTGATTACCCGGTAGTAGGCCGTCTCGGACACCCGCATCATGTTTTTCAGATACATGTCCAGGTTCAGTCCAATCTGTTCCACCAACCGGGTGTTGTTCTCCTTCATCATGGTCTCCGCCGAGGAGAAAAAGCCGGTGTACAGCACCACTCCCACCAGCAGCATGGCCACCAGGGTGATGCCAGTAAAGGCCAGGGCGATGGTATACTGGATGTTTTTGCTGCGAAACCCCTCCAGCCAGTGGGTCAGTACCTGTTTAGCCCTCCCCATCTTCATTCTTCTCCTTCACATAGCGGTACTTCATGGGGGAGACCCCGTACCGCTTTTTAAACACATAGCTGAAATAGGCTGGTTCACTGTACCCCACCTGTTGAGCGATCTCCCCCACCGGGCTGTCCGTGTTGTCCAGCAGCCACGCCGCCTGAGTCAGTCGTACTTGGGTAAGGTAGTTGACAAACCCGCACCCCGTCTCCTGCTTGAACAGGGTGGAAAAATGGCTGACGCTCAAATGCAGATGTGTGCACACCGACTCCAGGGAGAGCCCCGGGTTGCTGTAGTGCTTCTGAATGTAGCTCTTGGCCTCCTCCGCCACCAGCTGGGTGGCATTGTTGCGCTTTTGCGCCATAGAGTGGCTGATTTGCTGGCACAGCTGGATGAGGCGACTCTCAAAGACTCCTGGGGAACGAAGGTTGTTGAGCAGCGTCAGCTCCACCAATTGCTGGGACAGATCATCGGTGTCCTCCAGTTCATAGGTTTTGATGACCCGCAGCAGCTCAGTGGCCAACTCCATCACCGACAGCCGATACTGGGATACCGGCATTTTCTTGGCCCGAAGCACCGAGAGAAAGTTGCGCACCGACGCCTCGATCTGGTTGTTATCCTCCAGGCGAATGGCGGCCAGAAGTTCCCGGAAGGAGTAGCCCTCCAGAGCAGATGCCTCTGTGGTCTGGGGCTCAATATCCCCAATGTACACCACCGGCTCCGCCCCCACCATGGTCTGGTAGTCCAGGGCGTTTCTGGCCTCCATGGCTGAGCGGCGCAGCTGGGACAGGGCGGTACAGGAACTGCCGATGCCCACCGCCAGCTCCAGCTGGAGAAACCGCTGGGCGGACAGGCAGATCTGGCGCATCCCGTTGATGAGCTGGAGCATGTCCTGCTGCTGGTCCAGGGTGGCCAGCACCGCCACATAATCTTGGTAGAGGAAGCAGATCACAGGGCAGTACCGGGGCAGCTCCTTCTCAGCCCGCTGCCGCACCATGTGGGGCAGCAGCTCCCGCTGCTGCATAGCCCCGTCTCCCCTGTTGTAGCGGATGAGGGCTATGGTCCACTTCTCCCCGGCAATGGTCAGGCGCATCTCCCGGGCCTTTTCCCGTGCCCACTCCTCCTGGACGCTGCTGTCCAGCAGCCGGGCCAACAGCTGCTCCCGCATGGCAGGCAGGCTCATCTCATACTGCTCCCGCAGCCGCTTCAGGTCATACTGGGTGGCCAGATGCTGGTCCAGCTTCTCCCGAATCCGTCCCATGAGTGCGGTAAACTCTCCAAAGTTCACAGGTTTCAGAATATATTCGGCCACACGCTCCTGAATGGCCCGCTTGGCATAGTCAAAGTCATCATATCCAGTGAGAATCACCAGGCAGATATCAGGAAACATGGTGCGCAGGTTGTGGCACAGCTCCAGCCCACTCATAAAGGGCATGCGAATGTCGGTAATCACCACACCCGGTGCCACCGTTTTGGCCGTCTCCCAGGCCTCCTGGCCATTGGACGCCTCAGCTACCAGCTCAAAGCCACAGCGGTTCCACTCCACTTTTTCCCGCACGGCCTCCCGCACTTCCTCCTCGTCATCCACCAGCATGACCCGGTAGCGGTACGGAAATTGCACGCCATTCTCTCCATTGTCTATGTCTTGCCACACCACGGTAAACTCCCCCTCTTCCCAAGTCCAGCCCGTGGGCCGCTCCGTTGTTCCTCCATTGATATTTTACTAAATTAAAGCACATGTTCTACTTTTTTCAATCTCATTTTCCATCTTTGTGTATATTGTCTATTTTTCTCTTCTTTCCTCCACGTCCTCGCCCCCATTTCCCTTGCATTTCACCCACATATATGATTTCATAGTATCATGCCACTCACCCAAACTGGAGGAATGATCCATGCCCATTTCCTTAGCGCAAGCACACCTGGTGGCCGCCATCGGTGCGGGAGGAAAGACCACCGCTCTGGGGCGGTTGGCTTTGGCTCACCAACAGCGGCGGGTGCTGCTGACCACCACCACCCACATCCTCCCCTACCCTTCCACTGTGTGTGATCGGCTGCTGGTAAACCCCACGCCCCAAGAGTTGGCGGAGGCACTGGCTCAGCCGGGAGTCACCTGCGCAGGAAGTCAGGCCGAAGGCAGTAAACTAGGTTCTCTCTCCCCGGAGCTTCTGGAACTGGGCTGCCAGCAAGCCCAGCTGGTTCTGTATGAGGCGGACGGGGCCAAAATGCTGCCCCTAAAACTACATCGATCCTTTGAACCGGTGATTTTACCCCATACAGACCTGTGCCTGGTGGCGGCGGGGCTGTCCGCTGTGGACCGCCCGGTGGCGGAGTGCGTCCACTGCTACCAGCTCTGTCCGGACTGGGCGGAACACCCCCAACACACCGTAGACACCCCTGATGTACTCTTCTGCATTCAGGACGCCATGGACGCCGGGGGCCTACCCCCGGAGAAATACCACATTCTGCTCACCCAGGCGGACACCCCCCGCCGCCAACAGGTGGCCGCCCAGCTACGGGAGTTTCTCACTGCCCGTGGGATTTCCTGCACCGTTTGCCCATAAAAAATGCCTGTCCAGCTTTGGCTGGACAGGCATTATCCTTTACACTTATTTGGGCACTTCTTCCAGAAGCACCTCAATGGTGCCGCCGCAAATCATGCCCGAGCGCCCCGCTTCCCCGGAGCGCATGTCATAGGAGACCAGCATGGGGCGGGGGCGTTCCAACAGGGCTCGCCCCTGGCACACTGCCTGGTACTCTGCCAAGCCGCCGCCAATAGTGCCCACGGTGGTGCCATCGGAGCAAATCAGCATCCGGGTCCCTACATCCCGGGGGGCAGAGCCGGATTTTTTCACCACCGTGACCATGACGCCACCGGTGCCAGACCGCAGGGCCTCCCGGAGCTCTTTGGGGAATACCGAGCCCTGGCCGCACTGGCGGGTGGCAATCCACTCTGCGGCGATGGACACGGCGATCTCCTCGGGGGTCTGGGCTCCGATGTCCAGCCCGATGGGAGCGTGGATTTGCTCCAGCACCTGGGGGTCCACCCCCTCCCCCTGGAGCAGCTGGAAGATGGCCTGATTTTTCCGTCTACTTCCAATCATGCCCAGATAGGTCAAGGGGTGCTTCACCGCCTGGCGCAGGCACGCTGCATCTCCTCCGTGGCCCCGGGTGACAATGACCACGGACAGGTCGGGATGCTCCTCCCAGGGGAAGGTCTGGGACAGGTATTCCTCGAAGGGGGCGCACACCGTGTCCACCCCCGGCTCAAACCGCTGGGGCTGGGCAAACTCCTCTCGGTCGTCCACCACCGTCACCTGGTAGCCCAGCATCACGCCCAGCCGGGCCACGGACACCGACACATGTCCGCCGCCGCAGATGAGCAGGGTCTTTTCTCGGCGCAGGCACTCCACCAGCACCGACCGCCCCTCCTCATCCGTGGTCTGACAGGGAGGCTGGAAGCCGTGGCCCAGCCAGGCAGGGCGCTGCTCCAATTGGACCGTCTGGCCCAGGGTCTCCTCCTCTAGAGAGGTTACCCGCCACACTAAGCCCCGTTCTTCCAGGGCCCGGGCCAGAGCCCGATATCCGTTATCCACCTGCATCCCTCCTAAATGGTCAGTTGGGCCATCTGCTCGGCCTGGATTCCTGCACCCTCCAGGGTCAGGCGCAGGGTCTTCTCCGTCTCCGGAGCCCCGCTCCAGGCCAGGCCACACCCGGCGCTGAGCTGGCGGGGCACTGGAATCAGCCGCCCCTCCAGCCCCGCCGCCCGGGCCAATTGTTCCGTTCTCAACGCCTCCGCCGTGGTGTGAAAGGTGATGACCAGGCGGAGCTGAGGTTTTCTCAACATGGTCTATCTCAGTCCTTCTTCTGTCGGGTACCAACCAGGCCCACCAGCAGCAGGACCACCACCACTGCCACCACCGCAATGCGGCCAGCCGGGGTCGTCCCCTCCGCAGAGGAGGCCAGTTTGAAGTTGTGGGCAATGGCTGCCCCTACAAACATACCCAGCACGTTACAGGCAGCATCCGAGGAGCCCTGCCCGGCCAGCACCAGTTGGCGCAGCGGACAGCCTCCGGCCAACGTGGCCGCCAGACCCACGGCATACATACCCAGAATGCTCCACAGGTGCTGGGAGTGGGCGATGGGCTGTCCTGCAAAGGAGAGATGAAAGGTGCCCCCGGCGATGTTGTACACCAGCATGGCCACAAACACCCCGGCAATCACCAAAATCATGGACACGTCCCGGGTGAAAATCAGGTTGCGGAAGGAGCCTGCAAAGCACATCCGGCTGTGTTGGGCGATGGCACCAAAGGCCAAGCCGCACACCAGGGACAGTAAGACCGGTGCATGCATGCTCCCGGGCCCCTGGGTGGACACCATCATTATACCGGTGGTCACAGACAACACCAGCACCACCACCAGCATCACCGAGAGCACCCCGCCCCCGGCAGGCATCCCCTCATAGGAGCGACCCAGGGAGAAGCCCCGACGCAAAAACAGCGCTCCGGTAGCAATGCCGCCCACAAATCCAATCAGGGCCACCCAGGCGTTCAGGTCTCCCGCCGCCATACGCAGCACCATGCGCAGCGGGCATCCCAGGAACACCAGTGCCCCAATCATGGTCATGACCCCCAGGGCAAAGCGCATCACCGGGGCTGAGCCTGCGGTGGACTTATATTCCCTGCGCACCAAGGCCAAAATCATGGCCCCCACCACAATGCCCACGATTTCCGGGCGAACATACTGCACCGTATTGGCGTTGTGCATTCCCATGGCACCAGCAGTATCCCGGATAAAGCAGGCGATGCACAGGGCCATGTTTCCCGGATTACCAAAGAAGGCCAGCAGGGCAGCCAACACGCCGCCCAATACTCCAAATCCCAACAGCGTCCATTTACTCTCTTTCATCTCTCTTCTACCTCTCTCAATTCATCTTTTTCTTCTTTCTCAAATTCGCCCAGCCAAGTCTGCCACAGCGTCCACGGCTTGGGCCACCTCTTGGGGGGTATTCAAATGGGAGAAGGAAAACCGCACTGCACCTCGGGCTGAAGTGCCCAGGGCCTCATGGATGAGAGGGGCGCAGTGGGCCCCCGCCCGGGTGCAGATGCCAAACTCCTGGGCCAGCACATCCGCCACCTCTCCGGCGTCCTCCTCTCCCAAGTTCAAGGACACCACCGCTGTGCGGTTAGGGGCATCCACATCCCCGTACAGGGTCACACCGGGGAGGCTGCGCACCCCATTTACAAAGGCCTGGGCCAGTTTCATCTCCTGTCGATACAGGTTCTCCCGGCCCTGGTCCCGGATGTAGGTGATCCCGGCCAACAGCCCAGCCAAGCCGCAGGCATTGAGGGTGCCCGCCTCCAGGCCCTCGGGCAGGTCCTGGGGGTGGCGGCGGTCATAGCTGTGTACGCCGCTGCCCCCCACCACCAGAGGACGGAGGGTCACATCCGGGGCCACACTCAGCCCCCCAGTACCCTGGGGACCCAGCAGTCCCTTGTGTCCGGTAAAGCAAACCACGGAAGCCCCCACCGCCTGCTGATTGACCTCCAGCACCCCCGCAGACTGGGAGGCATCCACCACAAAAGTAAGGTTATGTGCCCCACAAAAGGCCCCAATGCGCCCCAAGTCCAGGGTATTCCCCGTGACGTTGGAGGCATGGGTGCACACCACTCCCCGGGTATTGGGGCGCAGGGCTCGGGCAAAGTCCTCATAGTCGATGTTGCCTGTCTCGTCTGCTGGAAGAATCGTCAACTCCATCCCCTGCTCCTCCAGCCGATACAGAGGGCGCAGCACGGAGTTGTGCTCCAGGGCAGTGGTAATCACATGGTCACCCGGGCCGTACAGGCCGCAAATGGCAGTGTTCAGCGCCACTGTGGAGTTGGGGGTGAAGCAGACCCGGGCAGGGTCATAGGCCCCCAGCAGTTCGGCCACCGCCTCCCGGCAGGCCCACACGGTGCGGGAGGCCGCCAGGGTCAGGGGATGGGCTCCCCGGCCCGGGGACCCCACCGTGTGCATGGCATCCACCACCGCCTGGGCCACACAAGGCGGCTTCAAAAAGGAGGTAGCCGCTGAATCCAAGTAAATCACAGTCTTATTCCTCCCCCAACAGGCGACCGGTGAGCCCCCTCTCCTGGGCCAGGTGGAGCAGGGCCTCCAACACACCCCCGGCAATGGCCCGTGCCTTGTCCGAGACGGTGGTGCAGTTCTCCCGCTCCCCCAGACGGGGGTCAATGTCTGCCATTTTCAAGCCTTTTGTCACCGGGTATCCCGCCCGGATGAGTCCCCGGAGCACGCCGTCAATGGTGGCAGGTACGGGCACATCCCCCAGCATGGCCAGGGTCTGTCCCGCCTGCACCACGTCGCCGATGGCGGCGCAGGGCACCAGCGTCCCGTCTGCCGGGGCGTGGATGACCCGCTCCTTGTCGTAGCCACCGATTTTCCCCGGAACTCCAGTGTTGGGCTGGGCGGCCCCAGTGTAGAGCACTCGGCCCAGGCGGTGGCCCCGCATGGTCTCCACCACGGCGTCCACATCCGTTCCGGCCACAAACCCCGGGCCCAGGGCCACGGTCATGGGAGCCATGTCCCGGGTGGTGCCCAGGTTTCGCTTGGCCAGGATAGCGTCCACCAGAGCCATGGGCCGGACCTGAGGCAGGCACGCCCCGGTCTCGTCCACCAGCAGGGGAATCTCCCCCGCTGCCCATACGTTTTCGGCTTGTTCGGGGGTGTCAATGCGGTGACAGGTCACACCTTCCACCTGGCTCATTCCGTCATACACCGCCTCGCAGAAGGCCACCGCCCGGCGGATGGCGGTGGGCTGGGCGCACTCCAGCACCAACACCCGCACTCCGCACTGGTACAGGCGCAGAATGGTCCCGGTGGCCAGGTCCCCTCCGCCCCGGACTACCACCACGCCTCTCATGGGCGGATGACCTTTCCGGCCTTGGCCAGAGTTTCGGCGATGACATACATGTTGGTGACGCTGCCCACGGCCAGCTTCTCGGTGAGTCCGTAGTGGTTCAGGCAGGTGCCGCAGGTGAGGATTTCAGCCCCGGCTTCCGCCAGAGTCTGCAAGTCCGCCACCGTCTCCGCCCCCTCCACGGACAGCTTGGCGCCGCCGTTGTAGAGCAGTACGGTGTCCGGTGCCTCATCCAGCTGAGTGAGGGCGTAGACAAAGCCCTTCATCAGGGCCCGGCCCAGGGTGTCATCCCCGGTGCCCATCACATCGGCCGAGAGCACCACCACCGTGGGACCCTGGACAGGCACCGTACAGGGGGGAATGTTCTCCATCAGGTCTGCCACCTCCTGGCTGTCCGGGTCGAAGCCCTGCTGGGCTGCGGCGGTGAGGGTGATGCGCCAGTTTCCCTCCTCTTGCTGGGTGGCGGCATTCAGGCCCATCTGACGGGCCATTTTCTCCACGTTCTGCCGGGCAATGTCGTTGTCCACCAGGGTCACCACCGGAGCTCCGTGTTCCCGCAGAGCATTGCGGGTCTCAATCACGGGCAAGGGACAGGCCTTGCCACGGGCATCCACCAGAAATTCCATATTCATTTCCTCCTCTTATTTACGGTTCTACTATGATCTCTGCGTCCAATCGGGGCAGAATGGTCCCAATGTCGCCGCAGGGCAGGCCTAATGTGCGCAGCTGGTCCAGCAGAGGTCCTGCATCCGCCTCCTCCACTGCCAGCAGCAGTCCCCCCGAAGTCTGGGGGTCAAAAAGCAGCTCCTCCTGGGCAAAGGTGAGCCCGTGGAGCACCGCCCGGGTGACGGCAAAGTTGCGGTTGCGCTGTCCGGCTGCGGTGAGGTAAAACTCATCGGCGCACTCCAGAGCCGTGTCCAGCACGGGCAGAGCGTGGGCAAAAATCCGGGCGGACAGGTCGGGGCGCATCATTTCATGGAGATGCCCCAACAGGCCGAACCCCGTCACATCGGTGGCGGCGTGGACCCGGTATTTAGCCGCCACTTGGGCGGCGTATTTATTTAAGGTGGTCATGGACTTCACCGCTCCCCCGAAGGCCTGGGGGGCCGCCTGGCCCAGCCGGGCGGCGGTGCACAGCAGGCCCACCCCCAGGGGCTTGGTGAGGATGAGGTGGTCCCCCACCTTCCCAGTGTTGTTGGCCAGAATCCGCTGGGGGTGGACCACCCCTGTTACAGACAGGCCGTACTTCACCTCCTGGTCGGCGATGGAGTGGCCCCCAGCCAGGGACCCCCCTGCCTCCAGCACTTTCTCACTGCCGCCCTGGAGAATCTCACCCAGAATGTTCAGGTCCATCTCCTCAGGGAAACAGACGATGTTCAGCGCCGTCTTCACCTCTCCCCCCATGGCGTAAATGTCGCTGAGGGCGTTGGCGGCGGCCACCTGCCCGAAGAGGTAGGGGTCGTCCAGCATAGGTGGGAAGAAGTCCAGAGTCTGGACGATGGCCAGGTCATCGGTAAGGCGATACACGGCGGCATCGTCGCTGGACTGGGCACCAATGAGCAAATTGGGGTCGGTGGGCCGGGGCAGCTTCTCCAGCACCCGGCTCAGGGCCGCAGGGCCCAGCTTGGCGGTGCACCCACCGCCTCGGCAAAATTGCAGCGGTTGACCCATGAAACACACCTCATTTCTCATAATTCTCAGCCCAGCACAAACCGATCGCTGTCGGTGATGTCCAGGTCGGTGTTATAGAAGGCGGTGAGGGCCTGGACCATGTAGGCCGAATCCTTCACCCCCGCCGTCTCGTAGGTGGAGTGCATGGCCAGCTGGGGCAGACCCACGTCCACGGTGTGGAGAGACACCTGCTGGGTGGACAGGTTGCCCAGGGTGCTGCCGCCTGCCATGTCGCTGCGGTTGGCAAAGGTCTGCACAGGCACCTGGGCATCCTTGCACAGCTGCATAAAGATGGCGGCGCTGATGCCGTCGGTGGTGTACTTCTGGTTGGCGGAGAACTTCACCACGATGCCCTGGTTTAGATACACGCAGTTCTCCCCGTCCGTCTTCTCGGGGTGGTTGGGGTGGACGGCGTGGGCGTTGTCACAGGACACCATGAAGCTCTTGGCCACCGCCCGGAAGTAGTCCTCGGGGGCATGGCCCAGGGCGGTGTGGAGGCGCTGGAGCACGTCCCGCAGGAAGGTGGACAGCGCCCCCTGCTTGGTGCCGGAGCCCACCTCCTCGTTGTCAAAGCAGCAGCACACGTTGACCCCGTGGGGGTTGTGGCTGTCCACCAGGGCCTTCATAGAGGTGTAGGCGCACTGGAGGTCATCCAGGCGGGGGGAAGAGATGAACTCCTCCTTGGCGCCCCACAGGGAGGGAGCCACTCGGGGATAGAGGTACAGATCACAGCCCACGATTTCCTCGGGCTTCACTCCCAGCTCCTGGGCGATGAGCTCATAGTAGCTGTTCTCTCCACACTCCCCGGCGGAGAACAGGGGGAGCATGTCCACCTGCTGGTTGTACTTCATGCCGGAATTCACGTCCCGGTTCATGTGGATGGCCACATTGGGGATAAGCAGCAGGTCCCGGTCGATGTTGAGCAGCCGGGACTCCACCACATTGCCCTGGCGCACCAGCACCCGGCCAGCCAGAGACAGGGGGCGGTCCAACCAGCTGGAACAGATCATACCGCCGTACCCCTCGGTGTTCAGCTGCAAATAGCCACCCTTGCCCTTGAGCTCCGCCTTCTCCTTCACCTTATAGCTGGGGGAGTCGCTATGGGAGGCAGTGATCTGGAAATGATAGTTGTCCAGCTGCTCTCCCACATGGAAAGCGATGATGGACGAGCCGTTGCGGGTGACGTAATACTTGCCCCCCTTTTCCAGGGTCCAGCCGTCGCACTCTTTTAAGCGCTGATACCCGGCCTGGTCCAGCATCTGGGCCAACTGGGCCACAGCATGGAAACAGCTGGGGCTATGTTCAATGAAGTTCAACACTTCACGAGATGTCTCTTGATACATGGTCGTATTCCTCCTCGTATAGCTTATCTCCATTATACAAAATTTTCATGGATTTTCAATCACACCATGAAAAAAGCCGGAGTGCATCCCGCACTCCGGCTCAATTTGTTTCAAAGCTAGCATCAATGCAAGAAGTTGTGACAACCTCGCTCAGTCAAAAGCTCTCGGCAGAGTTTTCCCGCCCCCCGGGCGGGAAAAAAATTGAAATCACGTATTTTCCCAGGACATGCGCATGGGAAAATACACTTCTCAGCCCGCCAGTGTGGAATTGGGTCGCCCTTTGACCCAATTATGCATGCAGCGGGCTGCACCCTCTCAAAAATGCTTGCATTTTTGAGAGATTAGCCGAAAAACAGCTTCATGTCCCCCTCCACGGTGCCGATCCCTGCAATGCCGAAGTTGTCCACCAGCACCTTGGCCACGTTGGGGCTGAGGAAAGCGGGGAGAGTGGGACCCAGGTGGATGTTCTTCACTCCCAGGTACAGCAGGGCCAGGAGCACGATAACCGCCTTCTGCTCATACCAGGCGATGTTATAGATGATGGGCAGG
Organism: uncultured Oscillospiraceae bacterium; assembly: GCA_944385445.1. GTDB lineage: Bacteria > Bacillota > Clostridia > Oscillospirales > Oscillospiraceae > Enterenecus. The sequence goes on along the minus strand of CALWXF010000002.1, from coordinate 49,445 downwards.
TCGTTGATGTCCTCCAGCCCGAACACCTCCTTGAGCTTCAGGGCGATGACCGCCAGAGAGTAGGAGTCGTTGCACTGTCCGGCGTCCAGCACCCGGGGAATGCCGCCGATGTCACCCAGAGGCAGCTTGTTGTACTTGTACTTGGCACAGCCAGCGGTGAGAATCACCGTGTCCTGGGGCAGGGCCTTGGCAAACTCGGTGTAGTACTCCCGGCTCTTGGCCCGGCCATCGCAGCCAGCCATGACCACAAACTTGCGGATAGCGCCGCTCTTCACCGCCTCCACCACCTGGTCAGCCAGAGCCAACACCTGTGCGTGGGCGAAGCCGCCCACAATCTTCCCAGTCTCCAGCTGGGCGGGAGGCTCACAGGTCTTGGCGTGGGCAATGAGGGCAGAAAAGTCCTTCTGCTCCCCGATCTCGCCGGGAATGTGGGTGCAGCCGGGGTAGCCGGCGGCTCCGGTGGTGTACAGGCGGTCCTTGTAGCTGTCCTTGGGGGGCACGATGCAGTTGGTGGTCATGAGGATGGGGCCATGAAAAGCCTCAAACTCCTCCTTCTGCTTCCACCAGGCGTTGCCGTAGTTGCCCACGAAGTTGGGATACTTCTTAAAGGCGGGATAGTAGTGGGCGGGGAGCATCTCCGAGTGGGTGTACACGTCCACCCCGGTGCCCTGGGTCTGCTCCAGCAGCATCTCCAGGTCCCGCAGGTCGTGGCCGGACACCAGAATGCCGGGGTTGGTGCCCACGCCGATGTTCACCTTGGTGATTTCGGGATTGCCGTAGGTGGAGGTGTTGGCCTTGTCCAGCATGGCCATACCAGAGACACCGTACTTGCCCGTCTCCATGGTCAAAGCCACCAGCTGGTCCACCGTGAGGCTGTCATCCAACGTGGCAGCCAGAGCCCGCTGCAAAAAGGCGTCCACGTCCTCGTCGTCCTGGAGCAGGACGTTGGCGTGCTTGGAGTAGGCGGACAGGCCCTTGAGGCCGTAGGTAATCAGCTCCCGCAGGGAGCGAATGTCCTCATTCTCGGTGGACAGCACCCCCACCGTCTTGGCCTTCTCCTCCCAGTCCCCAGAGCCGTCCCATAGGGCGGCCTGGGGCAGGTTGGCGGTATCGCCGAGCTGGGCCAGCAGCTGAGCCTTGGCCTCCAGCGTGGCCCGGATGCGGGCTTCAATGCTCTCCCGGTCAAAGTTGGCGTTGGTGATGGTGGTGAAGAGATTGAGGGTAATGAGATGGTTGATCTCCGGGGCAACCGTCTTTCCCTCCTTACGCAGAGCCGTAGTGACGGCGGAAATGCCCCGGCTGACATACACCAGCAGGTCCTGCATAGCGGCTACGTCCGGCTGCTTGCCGCACACCCCCACCATGGTGCACCCACGGCACCCGGCGGTCTCCTGACACTGGTAGCAAAACATCTTTTGTTCCATATTGATAAGCTCCTTTTACTCGTGTTCCAGCCAGCTGATGGCGGTGACCGGGCAGGAGTCTATGGCCTCCTGCACCTGGGATAGGGTTTCCTCCGTGACCGCCTGGCTCACCCCAGACTTGCCGTCCTCTCCCATGCGAAACACACGAGGACACAAAGCGACACATGCGCCGCACCCGATACACAGATATTGATCCACTGTCACATTCATATCAGCACTTCCCTTCCGGTTGATACCCATAGAATGCCACTGCTAACGGCGTCTTAAACCTATTTGTTGTTGTTTCAACCGCTTTCTCAACATTTTGCCCGGTGGGGAACCTCCCCACCGGGCAAAGAATTTCGTTTAGAGACAGCGGAACTCTCCGTCCATCGCCTGGGCGATCACTTGGACCTGGAAGCGGCGGGTATCGCACAGAGACTTGCCCCAAAGGGACACATCCTCGGGCACCACAAAGCGGATGCACTGGACCTGCACGTCCCGGCACCCAGGCTGGGTGTGGGCAGGAAGCGTGAATACCTTAACCCCTCGGGGCTCCGTTTTCCCATCCGGGCCCACCTCCTCCAACATCACGCCCAGGGCCACCCGGCGGTTGGGACAGACGTCCTTCACCGTCAGCTCCAGCTGGATGACACGCCCCTGGCCCCCTAGCTGCACGTCCCCCACGTCCACCACCACGGTGTCGGAGCACCTCTCCGCCACCACGTCCACCGGGGTGGGACAGGGCTCGGCACACACCACCACGTCACACTTCACGTTCACGGTGGGGTCAGGGAAGTCCACCAGGTTCCCCTGGGCGTCGCTGTACTGGATAGACTGGTTGACCTGCTTCACGCCCCCAGTCACGCCCCGATGGCGGGCCCGGAAGGCCAGGGTGGCGCTCTCCACTCCGCTGACTCCCAGACTGTCCATCTTCCAGGTCAGCTGGGTGTCGGACTGCTGCTCCACGGTGCCCTTGGCGGGGGTCACGATGTTGACAATTTCAAAATCGGGGTTGAGCTGCTCCACAATCTTCAAATCCGTGGCGCCGGGCTTGGTGAGGTTGGCCGCCAGCTCAGCAAAAATCTCCTCCAAGTCTTGGGGCGTGGGGGCAATGGCCACATGCACCGAGTCCGGGTCGGTGGCCCAGTTGTTCAGGGCGCTGACATCCAGGCCATCCGACCCCACCAGCCCGATACAATAGATGATAATGCCCTTGTCCCGGGCCTGGGCCGCAATGGGGGCCGGGGGCGGTCCTGCGGTGGTGTTGCCGTCGGTAAACAGCACCATCACCTTCACCGGATTGGTCCCTGTCTCCAACAGCTGGGTAGCCTTGGCAAAGGCATCCCCGTGGTTGGTGCTGCCCCCCGCCGTCAGGGCATCCACCGCCCCTTTCAGCTGGCTCACCGAGGCCGTCAAGGGCGCATCCACCACAGCGGACGAGGAAAAGCTCACCACACCCATACGGGTGCCGGAGCCCAGGTCCCCGCTGCCGCTGCCGTCATCGGTGGCCTGCTGTATGATGTCAATAAAGGTGTTCGACCCTTCCTTCATGGCGGCCAGCGGCACGCCTGACATGCTGCCGGAGCGGTCCAGCACCAATACAATATCGGTGGGGTTCTCAATGATGTCCGGGGCCGCCGTCAGTGCCAGCGTCACTTGAAATTCGCCGTCACAGCCCACTTCGCTGCGGTCCACCACTTTATTTGAACTGGTAATTCCCATCTAGGCATCCTCCTTCCAGGGGTTTCCCCCCTTCATCCTATGCCCTCCCCCCATTTTCTGCTTGCACCACCGCCTGGAATGTGCTATAGTTTGCGTAGGGTAACCATCCCCTGTTCTTTTTTGCACAAAACGTTAGCTTTTGCTAACTTTCTTTTTTGTCATTTCTGTTAGCCTGAGCTAATTCAAAGGAGAGGAGATTCCCATGATGATGGACAAACGGCTGTTGGGCATGGTGCCGGACAGCAAAAAATATATTGCCGGAAATGTGGCCTGCCAGTGGATTTCCATGGTGGCCAATGCCGCCCTGGTGTTTACCCTGGGCTGGCTGCTGGGTCAGCTGCTGGAGGGCCGCCCGGTATCCTCCAGTCTCCCCTTTGCGGGAGGAATTGCCCTGGTTGCTCTGGTGGTACGGTGGTTTGCCCTGCGGGCCGCCGCCCGCATGAGCCATTTGGCCTCCCGGCAGGTGAAATCCACCCTGCGCCGGGCCCTGTTTGACAAGCTGTACACCCTGGGGGCCTCCTATCGCCAGCGCACCTCCACCGCTCAGGTGGTTCAGGTGGCGGTGGAAGGCGTGGACCAGCTGGAGATCTACTTCGGCTCCTACCTGCCCCAGTTCTTCTACAGCCTGCTGGCTCCCGTGACCCTCTTTGTCTTCTTGGCCCCCATCAGCCTGATATGCGCCGTGGCGCTGCTGGTGTGCGTGCCCCTCATCCCCATCGCCATTGCGGCGGTGCAGACCTTTGCCAAAAAGCTGCTGGCCAAGTACTGGGGGAAGTATACCAGCCTGGGCGACCACTTCTTGGAGAATCTCCAGGGCCTGACCACCTTGAAAATCTATCAGGCCGATGAGGCCCGTCAGGAGGAGATGGCCCAGCAGGCGGAGGAGTTTCGCAAGGTGACCATGAAGGTGCTCACCATGCAGCTCAACTCCATTGTCATTATGGACCTCATCGCCTACGGCGGGGCGGCTCTGGGGGCCATTCTGGCCTTGCTCCAGCTGTCCCAGGGGCATATCACCCCCGCCGGATGCTTTGCCATCATCCTGCTGTCGGCGGAGTTCTTCCTCCCCATGCGGCTGCTGGGCAGCTTCTTCCATGTGGCCATGAACGGCATGGCAGCGGCGCAGAAAATCTACGCCCTGCTGGACTTGGAGGTGCCCGCCCCTTCCACCCAAACCGTGGAGGGCAATCCCACTCTGGAGTGCCGTGGCGTCACCTTCTCCTATGACGGCCAGCGTCCCATCCTCCAGGGGGTGGACCTGACCATCACCCCCGGCTCCCTCACCGCTGTGGTGGGCGAGAGCGGCTGCGGAAAGTCCACCCTGTCCGCCCTGCTCATGGGCCGTAACCGGGGCTATGGGGGACACATCACGTTGGGGGGCAAGGAGCTGTCCTCCCTGTCCGAGGACAGCCTCATGGCTCACTGCACCTACATCGGACACAGAAGCTATCTCTTCAAGGGCACGGTCCGGGACAACCTGCTGCTGGCCCGTCCGGAGGCGCTGGACGACGAGTTGTGGGCCGTGCTGGAGCAGGTAAATCTGGCCTCCTTCCTCCACAGCGAGCAGGGGCTGGACACCCAGCTCCAGGAGGGTGGCAGCAACTTCTCCGGTGGCCAGCGCCAGCGTCTGGCCCTGGCCCGGGCGCTGCTCCACGACAGCCCCATGTATATCTTTGATGAGGCCACCTCCAACGTGGATGTGGACAGCGAAAACGAGATCATGGAGCAGATTCACCGTCTCTCCCGCATCCACACGGTGCTGGTCATCTCCCACCGTCTGGCCAATGTGGCCGGGGCGGACATCATCTACGCCATGGAAGGCGGCCGGGTGGTGGAGCACGGCACCCACCGCCAGCTGCTGGACCGGGGCGGGCTGTATGCCCGGCTGTGGGGCCAGCAGCAAGAGCTGGAACAATTCAACCAAGAGGAGGTACCCGCATGAAACCGCGCAGCAATCGATCCTGTATGGCCCGCCTGATCACCCTGGTAGGGCCCCTCACCGGAGTGATGCTTCTGGCCATCACCCTGGGCGTGCTGGGCTTCATCGCCGCCACTCTGATTCCGGTGCTGGGCGGCGTGGGCATTCTCTCCGTCCTCGACCACCAGGACACCCTGCCCTTGATTTTCCTGGTCGCCGCCCTGTGCGCCCTGCTGCGCGGGGTGTTCCGCTACGGAGAGCAGACCTGCAACCACTACATTGCCTTTAAACTGTTGGCTATTTTGCGCCAACAGGTATTTGCCGCCCTGCGCCGCCTGGCTCCCGCCAAGCTGGACGGGCGGGACAAGGGGGATTTGATCTCGGTCATCACCTCCGACATTGAGCTGCTGGAGGTATTCTACGCCCACACCATCTCCCCGGCCGCCATCGCCCTGGTGATGAGTCTGCTCACCGCCGCCTTTCTGGCCTGGTTCCACTGGGCCTACGGGATGTTGGCTCTGCTGGCCTACGCCACCGTGGGCATTCTCCTCCCCGTGCTGGCCTCCCGCCGCTCTGGAGATACCGGCAACCGGATGCGCCAGAAGGCGGGGCAGCTGTCCGCCTTTGTACTGGACAGCCTGCGTGGGGTGGATGAGACCATCCAGTACCACGGCCAGGCCCAGCGGCTTGGTGAGCTGGAGGGCCGCACCGACGACCTGAGCCGGGTACAGCAGGACATGAGCCGCATCACCGGCACCAACACCGCCGTCACCCACACCGTCATCTGGCTCTACGACCTGGCGCTTCTGGCCCTGGGGCTGGTGCTGCTGGAACAGGGGCAAGTGAACTTAGGCGGGATACTGGTCCCCCTCATTACCCTCATGTCCTCCTTTGGCCCGGTGGTGGCTCTGGCCAACCTGGGCGCCACCCTTCAGAGCACCTTTGCCGCCGCCCGGCGGGTGCTGGACATTCTGGACGAAGCCCCGGTGGTGGAAGAGGTGTCTGGACAGCCTGCCACCCGATTCCACGGAGCCGCCTGCGACGAACTCACCTTTTCCTACGGCGGCGAGACCATTCTGGATGGTCTCACTCTGGACTTCCCCAAGGGAAAAGTGGTGGGCATTGTGGGCCGCAGCGGCTCGGGCAAGTCCACCCTCTTAAAGCTGCTCATGCGGTTCTGGGATCGCCAGAGCGGAGAGGTGACCATCTCGGAGCGAGATGTGCGAAATATCAACACCTCTGATTTGCGCTCCATGCAGGGTTACATGACCCAGGACACCGACCTGTTCCACGACACCATTTTGAAAAACATTCTTCTGGCCCGCCCCGACGCCACCCGGGAAGAGGTGGAGGAGGCCTGCAAAAAGGCCTCCATCCACGACTTCATCCTCACCCTGCCCCAGGGGTACGACACCCCGGTGGGAGAACTGGGTGACACCCTGTCCGGCGGCGAACGCCAGCGACTGGGGCTGGCCCGTGCCTTCCTCCACAACGCCCCCTTCCTGCTGCTGGATGAACCCACCAGCAATCTGGACAGCCTCAACGAGGCGGAAATTCTCCGCTCCCTCCACCGGGAGCGGGACCAACGCACGGTGATTTTGGTCAGTCACCGCCGGTCCACCATGGGTATTGCCGACCAGGTGCACTCGGTGGAGCATGGGAGGGTGAGCTGATGGCCTCCGCAGTGGAGAAAAAACGCCAGCGGGAGCAGAAGGTGGTGGGGCAGATGATCGCCATCTATTGCCACGGCGTCCACCACACCCCCACCGGGCAGCTGTGTCCCCAGTGCCAGGCGCTGAAGAACTACGCCATGGAGCGCAGCGACAAATGCCCCTTTATGGAGATGAAAACCTTCTGCTCCAACTGCAAAGTGCACTGTTACCGGAAGGACATGGCCCAGCAAATTCGGCAGGTCATGCGCTACGCCGGGCCCCGGATGCTCCTCCACCACCCCATTCTGGCCCTGCACCACCTGTGGGAGAGCATAAGAGAGAAACAAAGACAAAACAGGAGATGATACCATGAAAAAAGTGCTCTATATCCTATTCGGCTGTATTGGTCTGGTACTGGGCGCCGTTGGCGCTGTGCTGCCCCTGCTCCCCGCCTTTCCCTTTTTGATGCTGGCGGCCTACTGCTTTGCCCGCAGTTCTCAGCGGCTGCACAACTGGTTCACCTCCACCAAACTGTATAAAAACAATCTGGAGAGTTTTGCCAAAGGCCGGGGCATGACCTGGAGCACCAAACTGCGCATCATGGTCACGGTCACCCTGGTGATGTCCATCGGCTTTTTCATGATGGGCAGCGTCCCGGTGGGCCGCATCATCCTGGGCTGTGTGTGGCTGTTCCACATTCTCTTCTTTATCTTCGGCATCAAGACCCTCTCCCCCGCCCAGGCAGAGCATTATCGCAAACTGGACGAAGCCGCCCCTCAGGCCTAACGCAACACCCCGTGGACCGTTCCGTAGTCCACGGGGTGTTTGTTTGCATAATTGCCCCCGACGCAGCATACAATAGCCGCAACGGAGGTGCTGGGAATGCGTCACAAATTGGGCCAATTGGTGTTGTGCATTGGTATCCCCCTGGCAGTGGGCGGCCTGTCCGGCTGGGTGACCCGGGGCGCCATGGAGGACTTCCAGGCCCTCAATCAGCCGCCCCTCGCCCCGCCGGGTTGGCTGTTTCCCGTGGTGTGGACAGTGCTCTTTGTCCTGATGGGGATTGCCTCCTATTTGGTAGTCCGGTCCCAGGGCCCGGAAAAGCCGGTCAAGCGGGCCCTCATCTTCTACGGCATCCAGTTGGGGTTCAACTTTCTATGGTCCATTCTCTTTTTCAACCTGGGGCTGTATCTGGTGTCCTTTTTCTGGCTGGTGCTGCTGTGGTGCCTCATTCTCCTCACCACCCTGCAATTTTCCGCCCTGGACCGCCGCACGTTCTGGCTGATGCTGCCCTATCTGGCGTGGGTGGCCTTTGCTGGGTATCTCAACTTGGGAATTTTCTGGCTCAACCGATAAACAAAGCTCTGGAACCTGTGGCAGATTCCAGAGCTTTGTTCATCGCAGCACTTTTTCCAAATTGCGCCCACATTTGGGGCAAAAGGGACGTTTGGGAGACACAAGAGCACCTAGAAAGGCGCCGCAACACGGGCACCGAACCTTCACGAGACCCATAATCACTCCAACCACTGCAACCAGAGCACCAAGCCCGGATAGCGGTGTCACCACCTCATACCGAAAACAGGGCACGCCAAACAGTACGGCCCCCGCCAAAAACACTAGTGCAGAGGCCAAATCCCACATCTGTAGCTTTCTCATCTTCCGGCTCCCTCTCTCCATGGCATCGGATAAGGAAATCATAGCACACACAGGTAAACAGAGCCACCCAGGTACGGTAAAGAGTTTGTCAGATGCAACGGCTCCCCACGCTCACGATTGATCTTGCGTTCTTTGATCAATCTGATAGAACAGTTCCCCCAAAGCCAAACACAGCACAAGAAAAGCAATCAGCCGCAGCGGTTCAAATTCCGACAACAGGATATGGCCCAGTCCAGCACCTACAAACAAAGCAATCAATAGCAACAGGAATCGTTTCAAATGCTTCATCTTTATCACCTCTTGCTCCTCGGGCTTTATCCGCTCCCTTTGTTATGGTCATGATATCCTGGGGCCTACCCAAATGCAACACACGGAGAGAAAGTAAAAGACCTGAAACCAAATGGTTCCAGGTCTTTTGGTGGAGATAAGCGGGATCGAACCGCTGACCTCTTGAATGCCATTCAAGCGCTCTCCCAGCTGAGCTATACCCCCAGGTCGTATTCGTTTTTGTCGTGTCCCCTGCGGAACGAATATTAGTATAACAGGGGGTGCAAGAAAAGTCAAGACCTTTTTTCAAAAACTTTCAGATTTTTTTGCACAAGCCAAAACAGCCCCAACAGTGCCTTTTATATACCTCTATAATAGAACTATACAGACATCCGGCAGCGCATGTGATTGGCCCACCAAACCATTCATCCTCAGCCGTCAAATCCTCCTCCCGGGACAGCCTCTTTCCCATCCCCCTCTTCCTACGTTTTTTCCCAGGTAAATGGGGCTGGAAAGCAGGGACCTACAGGCTCTAGAAAAAATTTTAGATTTTTTGTATTTTCTTGTTGACAAACCTCCCCCGCTCTGATATACTCCCTTTTGTCGGCACGAGAGACCGCCGCAAAACTGAACAGCAACTTGGGGGTATAGCTCAGCTGGGAGAGCGCTTGAATGGCATTCAAGAGGTCAGCGGTTCGATCCCGCTTATCTCCACCAAAGTCCTGAACACAGAAGTGTTCAGGACTTTTTCTTTTCCAAAAAGCAACGAATTCTCCATACTACGCCCCCTTCATTCCCTCTTCTGAAAACGCCCCACTCATGTGCAACAAGGCCTGAAATCCCAGCGATTCCAGGCCTTGCTGCTGTTTATCCTTCCACTGCCAGGCACAGCCCGGAATAGGGTGGAAGAAGCAGTTGAACTTGGTTATGCTGGGCGGGCAAGACGCCCTCGTCCCGCTTCACGCCCCCGCCGTACTCCTCCCACTGGGTGGAGAGGATGGGCCGCAGTCCGGCGCACCCCTCCACAGGCAGCAGATAGCTGTCCTGGGTCTGGTCCGAGAAGTTGAACACGAATACCAGGCGCTCGGTGGTGCTGCGCCGCTCCAGGGCGTAGATGCATCGCTCCTCCTGGTGGCAGTCCAGCCACCGGAAACCCTGCTCTCGGTCATCCTCCTGCCACAGGGCGGAGTGATTGAGATACAGGTGGTTTAAGTCCCGGATGAACCGGAACAACTCCTCATGCTTGGGGTAACGGAGCAGATTCCAGTCCTGTGCCCTGCCCTCGTCCCACTCCCGGAACTGCCCGATCTCATTGCCCATAAAATTGAGCTTCTTCCCAGGGTGGGCCATCATGTAACAGTACAGGGCTCTGGCCTGGGGGAACTTCTCCTCATAGTCCCCATGCATCTTCTGGAGGATGGTGGCCTTGCCGTGGACCACCTCATCGTGGGACAGGGGGAGCAGATACCGCTCCTGATAGAAATACATCATAGAGAAGGTAAGTTTGTGGTAGTGCTGGGGCCGCATCTGGGGCGGCGTCTGGAAATAGGACAGGGTGTCGTTCATCCACCCCAGATCCCACTTATAGTCAAAGCCCAGCCCGCCGTGGGCCACATCCCTGGTCACACCAGAATAGGTTGAGGAATCCTCCGCAAGGAGCAGGGCGTGGGGCTGCCGCTGCTTGAGGCCCTGATTCATAGTCTGCAAAAACTGGATGGCTCCCCGGTTCTCCCCCCGCCCCGGGTCTCCCTGCCAGTAGATGAGATTGCTCACCGCATCCATGCGCAGGCCGTCCACATGGAACTCCTTCAGCCAATAGAGGGCCGCCGACTGGAGAAAGCTTCGGACCTCCCCTCGGGAGTGCATGAAATTGCAGCTGCCCCACTCGCTGCGGCCCACAGCGGTGTTGGGGTACTCATAGAGCGGGGTGCCGTCATAATTCCACAGGGCGTAGTCGTCCACCGCAAAGTGCACCGGGACAAAGTCCATGATGACCCCGATGTGATTTTGGTGGCACTGGTCCACAAAGGCCCGCAGCTGGTTGGGAGCACCATAGCGGGAGGTGGGGCTGAAAAAACCGGTCCCCTGGTACCCCCAGGACGCATCGCAGGGATGCTCGGCCAGGGGCATCAGTTCAATGTAGTTGTAGCCGCACTCCTTCACATAGGGGATGAGCCGCTGAGCCAGTTCCTCATAGGTATACCAGTCATCGGGAGCATCGGATTTTTTCTGCCACGACCCCAGGTGCACCTCGTAGATATTCAGAGGCTGCCGGTAGGGTTCTCCCCTGCTGGCCATCCACGCTCCATCCCGGAAGGTGTAGCTGTCCAAGGTATGGACCACGGAGGCAGTATGAGGCCGCTTTTCACTGCCAAATCCGTAGGGATCGCAGTGGTCAATGGTCTTCCCGGTCTGGCTGGTGATGCGGAATTTGTACCGGGACCCCACCTCCACCTGGGGAACGGTTAGCTCCCAGAAGTTTCCGTCGTAGATCTTGTGCATCTCACTGCCCTGCCAGCCATTGAAGTCCCCGATCACCGAGATGCTGGCAGCATTGGGGGCAAAAGTGCGGAAGACGACACTGCCATCTCCCTGTACCTGTGCGCCGAGAAAGCGATAGGCCTCAAATTCCTGGCCTGTATAAAATCCGTAAAAATCCATAGCGACCTCCTGACCTTTCTAGACATTCGTCGGTTTTCCAACTATAATGGAGTATACAGGGCGCAGCCCTCTCTGCACACCATCACCTGAGGCCAACGGTAGGATAACCAACCCTTGCGGCAATGTGTCGGGAAAGGACGGGACATATGGACATTCGAGTCAAGAAAACCCGGCGGAGCATCATCACCGCCTTTATGGAGCTGCGGGCCCACAAGCCCCTGGAAAAGATCACGGTCAAAGAGCTGTGTGAAAAGGCGGAAATCAACAAGTCCACCTTTTACACTCACTTCACAGACATCTACCATCTGTCCGATCAGTTGGAGCTGGAACTGATCCAGCAGGTGGTGGACAATCTCCCCCACCCTCAATATGTAGTGGAGCACCCCAAAGAGTTCACTCAAGAGCTGTTTCTGGCCTTTTATGCCCAGTCCGCTCGGATTGACAAGCTGTTTTCCGGCCCTCAACGGGGCAACTTCGTGGTAAAGCTCCACGCCGCCCTGAAGGAGCGGATTTTTCAGGCCTATCCCCAATATGAGGATGATCTGTTCTTCAATGTCTATCTCAACTTCGCCATTTTCGGAGGCTACTACGCCATGTGCGAGGGAAAAGCCATCGACACCCCAGGCACCATTGCCGCCATCGCCCAGATCACCGAGCACTGCTCTCGGGCCCTGGTGGAAGCGCTACAAGCCCGAAAACAGGAATAAAAGGAGTCCGGCACGAGGATACCCCCGTGCCGGACTCTCTATATGATTATAGGTTGCTGTATCCCATGAGGGAGGTATCCACCGCCCGGGCCGCTTCCCGGCCCTCGGCAATGGCCCACACCACCAGGGATTGGCCCCGGTGCATGTCTCCGGCGGTAAACACCCGCTCCACGCTGGTCTCATAGCCGCCGGGCTGGGTGGCCACGTTGGTGCGGCCGTCCCGCTCCACGCCAAAGGCCTGGGTCACATACTCCTCACTGCCCAAAAAGCCTGCGGCGATGAGCACCAGGTCGGCGGGCACCTCTACCTCGCTGCCCTCCACGGGGACCATCTGCATCCGTCCGGTGGCCTCGTCCTTTTTGGGTTCCAGGCTCACCAGCACGGCCCCGCACACCTTGCCCTCTGCGTCCTGCTTGAACTCCTTCACCGTGGTCTGGTAGCGGCGGGGGTCTTCGCCAAACACAGCGATGGCCTCCTGCTGGCCGTAGTCGGTCTTCAGCACCCGGGGCCACTGGGGCCAGGGGTTACTGGGCGTACGGGTCTCCGGGGCCTTGGGCATCATCTCCAGTTGGGTCACCCCCGCTGCACCCAAGCGGATGGCAGTGCCCACGCAGTCGTTGCCCGTGTCGCCGCCGCCGATGACCACCACCTGCTTGCCCTCGGCCAGGTGGGTGGGGACGGCTTGAAAGTCGCTGTCCAGCAGTTCTTTCGTCACCTGGGTGAGGAAGTCCACGGCGAACATCACCCCCCGGGCCTCCCGCCCGGGTACCGGCAGGTCCCGGGGCTGGCTGGCCCCGCAGGCCAGAATCACCCGGTCGTACTGCTCCAGAAGTTCCTGGGCGGTGACCGTGCGGCCCACGTCCACATTGCACCGGAATTCCACCCCCGCCTGCTCCATGAGGGCAATGCGGCGGTCGATAACCTTCTTGTCCAGCTTCATATTGGGAATACCATACCGTAGCAGTCCGCCGGGGCGGTCGTGGCGCTCGAACACCGTCACAGAGTGGCCGCGCTGGTTGAGCAGCAGCGCCGCAGACAGCCCGGCCGGGCCGCTGCCCACCACAGCCACCCGCTTGCCCGTGCGTACCTTGGGAGGCTCCCCGCTCACCAGGCCGTGGGCAAAGGCGTACTCAATGACCTGGCGCTCGTTGTCCTTGGTGGTGACCGGCTCACTGTATTCCCCGCAGGTACAGGCCGCCTCACACAGGGCGGGACATACCCGTGAAGTGAACTCCGGCAGGCAGTGGGTGCGGCTGAGGCGGATATACGCCTGTTCCCAGTTGCCGTGGTACACCAGATCGTTGATCTCAGGCACCAGGTTGTGGAGGGGACAGCCAGAGGCCATGCCTCCGATCATCATCCCCGCCTGACAGAAGGGGACGCCGCAGTCCATACACCGGGCCCCCTGCTGCTGTTGCTGCTGGAGGGTGAGGGTGGTGTGGAACTCGTCAAAGGTGTGAATGCGCTCCAGAGGCGGGACGGAAGGCCCGTTCTGCCGTTGATATTCCATAAATCCTGTGGGCTTTCCCATCTTCCTCAACCTTCCTTTCCTGCCACGCTGGCGTAGAACGCCTCGATCTGGGCCTCTTCCCTGCTCATGCCCTGCTCTTCAAATTGGGCAGAGAGCTGCATGAGCTTCTTATATTCCCCGGGAATGATCTTCTTGAACCGAGGCAGATAGGCGTCAAAGTCGTCCAGCACCTGACGGGCCTTCTCCGAGCCGGTGGCGGCCATATGGTCCTGGAGCATCTGCCGCAGCTCCTCCCGGTCGAACTTGCTCTCCACCTTCTCCATGAGCACCTGGCCCTTGTTCAGGTTCCGGTACAGAGCGTTGCCCTCGTCCAGCACGTACACCACGCCGCCGCTCATACCGGCGGCAAAATTCTTACCCGTGGGGCCCAATACTACCACACAGCCGCCAGTCATATACTCGCAGCCGTGCTCTCCCACGCCTTCCACCACGGCACGGGCGCCGGAGTTCCGCACGCAGAACCGCTCCCCTGCCATACCGTTGATGTAGGCCTGGCCGGAGGTGGCGCCGTACAGGGCCACGTTGCCGATGATGATATTCTCATGGGGGACAAAGTTCGCCTGCTTTGGGGGATACACCACCAGCTTACCGCCGGACAGGCCCTTGCCGAAGTAGTCGTTGCTGTCCCCCTCCAGCTCCAGGGTGAGGCCCTGGGGAATGAAGGCGCCGAAGCTCTGGCCGCCTGCGCCGTGGCAGCGAACGGTGATGGTGTCCTGGGGCAGGCCGTGGGGATGACGGCGGGTGAGCTCGGAGCCCAGCAGGGTGCCAAAGCTGCGGTCGGTGTTCAACAGCTGTACCTCCACGGTGTGGGCCCGGCCACTGGACAGGCTGTCCTTGATCTTGGCGCTCTTGAGCAGCACCTGCTCGTCCTTGGTGCGCTCCAGATGGAAGTCGTAGGCGTGCTGGGGGTCAAAGATGGTCTGGCTGTCCGGGACCTGGGCCAGAATGCCACTCAAATCCACCTTGGCGGTGGTGCCCGTCAGGTCGGTTCTCTGGCGGAGCAGGTCGGTGCGGCCCACCATCTCGTCCACCGTGCGCACGCCCAGCTTGGCCATGTACTCCCGCAGTTCCTGGGCGATGAAGCGCATGAAGTTTTCCACATACTCGGGCTTGCCCATAAACCGACGGCGCAGTTCCGGGTTCTGGGTGGCCACACCCATAGGGCAGGTGTCCAGGTTGCACACCCGCATCATTACACAGCCCAGGGTGACCAGGGGGGCGGTGGCAAAGCCGAACTCCTCGGCGCCCAACAGGGCGGCCACGGCCACATCCTTGCCGCTCATGAGTTTGCCGTCGGTCTCAATGCGCACCCGGTCCCGGAGATCATTTTTCAACAGGGTCTGGTGGGTCTCCGCCAGGCCCAGCTCCCAGGGCAGGCCCGCATCCAAAATGGAGCTCAGGGGGGCAGCTCCGGTGCCGCCGTCGTACCCGGAGATCAAAATTACCTGGGCCCCCGCCTTGGCCACGCCAGCGGCCACGGTGCCCACGCCCGCCTCAGACACCAGCTTCACCGAGATGCGGGCGTACTTGTTGGCGTTTTTCAGGTCATAGATGAGCTGAGCCAGGTCCTCAATGGAGTAGATGTCGTGGTGTGGCGGCGGCGAGATGAGGCTCACGCCGGGGGTGGAGTGGCGGGTCTTGGCAATCCAGGGGTACACCTTCTGGGCGGGCAGGTGGCCGCCCTCGCCGGGCTTGGCGCCCTGGGCCATCTTGATTTGCAGCTCCTTGGCGCTGACCAGATAGCGGCTGGTGACGCCGAAGCGGCCGCTGGCCACCTGCTTGATGGCGGAGCTGCGGTCATGGTCGGTGCCCGCCGACTCCAGCCGCTCGTCACTCTCGCCGCCTTCGCCGCTGTTGGACTTGCCGTGGAGGTGGTTCATAGCCACCGCCAGGGCCTCATGGGCCTCCTGGGAGATGGAGCCGTAGGACATGGCCCCGGTCTTGAAGCGGGTGACAATGCTCTCCACGCTCTCCACCTCGTCCAGAGGCACCCCCTGTTCCGGGTAGTTGAACTCCATGAGGGAGCGGAGGGTGCCGAAGTTCTCCTGGTCCACCTGGGCGGTATACTGCCGGAACATCTGATAGTCTCCGGTACGGGTGGACTGCTGCAACAGGTGGATGGTCTGGGGATTGTAGCGGTGCTCCTCTCCCTGGCTGCGCATCTTGTGGCGGCCCACCGAGGGCAGAGTCAGATTCACCGCCAGCCCCAGGGGGTCATAGGCCTTGGAGTGCTGGGCATCGGCCTGGGCAGCGATGTCCTCCAGGGTGATGCCGCCAATGCGGCTGATGGTTCCGGTAAAGTAGGTGTCGATGACTTCCCGGCTGATGCCGATGCACTCGAAAATCTGGCTGCCCTGGTAGGACTGAATAGTGGAGATGCCCATTTTAGAGGCGATCTTCACGATGCCCTGGAGGATGGCGTGGTCGTAGTCCTCCACCGCAGCATAATAATCCTTTTGCAGCAACCCGTCCTGCACCAGCTGGGCCACCGTGGCGTGGGCCAGGTAGGGGTTGACGGCGCATGCGCCGTAGCCCAGCAGACAGGCGAAGTGGTGCACCTCCCGGGGCTCCCCGGACTCCAGGATGAGGGACATGGCCGTGCACTTCTTGGTCTTCACCAGGTACTTGTGCACCGCCGACACTGCCAACAGGGACGGAATGGCCACGTGGTTTTCGTCCACCCCACGGTCGGAGAGGATGAGGATGGTGGCTCCCTTGCGGTAGGCTTTGTCCACCTGGACAAACAGCTGCTCCAGCACCCGGTCCATGGGGGTATTTTTATAGTAAAGGATGGAGACCGTGGCCACCTGGAAGCCGGGGCGGTTCATGGTCTTGATCTTCAACAGGTCCAGGTCGTTCAAAATGGGGTTGTTGATTTTCAGCACCCGGCAGTTCTCCGGCTGCTCCTGGAGCAGATTGCCGTTTTTCCCGGCGTAGACGGTGGTGGAGGTGACGATCTTCTCCCGCACCGAGTCGATGGGCGGGTTGGTCACCTGGGCGAACATCTGCTTGAAGTAGTGGAACAGGGGCTGATACTGGTGGGAGAGCACCGCAAGAGGGGTGTCCACACCCATGGCCCCAATGGGCTCGCTGCCGTTGAGGGCCATGGAGCACACGCTGTTGCGGTACTCCTCATAGGTGTAGCCAAAGGCCATTTGCAGCCGGGCGCAGTACTCCCGGCTCAGAGGGGGCACCGGCTGGTTGGGGACCTTCAAGTCGTGGAGCTCCACCAGATTGCTGTCCAGCCACTCCCCGTAGGGCTCCTTCCCGGCGTAGCGCTCCTTGATCTCCTGGTCCGAGTACACCCGGCCCTGCACGGTGTCCACCAGTAACATCTTCCCGGGGTGCAGCCGCTCCTTGGTGACGATCTGGTCTTCCGGGATGGGGAGCACACCCACCTCCGAGGAGAGGATGAGCCGCCCGTCGCTGGTGATATAGTAGCGGGAGGGGCGCAGGCCGTTGCGGTCCAGCACCGCCCCCATCACATCGCCGTCGGAGAAGAGAATGGAGGCGGGGCCGTCCCATGGCTCCATCATGGTGGCGTAGTATTGGTAGAAGTCCCGGAGGGGCTGGGAGATGGTGTCGTTGTGGCTCCAGGGCTCGGGGATGGCCACCATCACCGCCAGAGGCAGCTCCATGCCGCTCATGACCAGAAACTCCAGGGTGTTGTCCAGCATGGCCGAGTCGGAGCCGTCGGTGTGGATCACCGGAAGCACCTTGGTCAAATCGTCCTCCGAGAAGGCGGGAGTGGACATGGTCTCCTCCCGGGCCTGCATCTTGTCGGCGTTGCCCCGGATGGTGTTGATCTCTCCGTTGTGGACAATGAAGCGGTTGGGGTGGGCCCGCTCCCAGCTGGGGTTGGTGTTGGTGGAAAAGCGGGAGTGCACCAGGGCGATGGCAGAGTCAAAGTCCTCATCCTGCAAATCCAAAAAGAAGGTGCGCAGCTGCCCCACCAGGAACATCCCCTTATAGACCATGGTGCGGCTGGACAGAGAGGGTACGTAGGTGTTGTCGTTGCTCTGCTCGAAGACCCGGCGCACCATGTACAACTTCCGGTCAAAGGCCAGCCCCGCCGAGATGTCCTGGGGCTTTTTCACAAAGCCCTGGTAGATGGCAGGCATACACGCCAGAGCCTTCTCCCCCAGCACCTGGGGGGCGGTGGGCACTGGACGCCAGCCCAAAAACTCCAGCCCCTCCTTGGCCACAATGACCTCGAACATCTTCATAGCCCGGCTGCGTTTCAGTTCGTCCTGGGGAAAGAAGAACATGCCAACGCCGTATTCCCGCTCCCCACCCAGAGCAATGTCCAATTGGGCACATACCTTGGTGAAAAAGCGGTGGCTGATCTGAACCAGAATGCCCACGCCGTCTCCGGTCTTTCCCTGGGCATCTTTTCCGGCCCGGTGTTCCAGGTTTTCCACAATGTGCAGGGCATCTGCCACAATTTGATGGGTTTTCCGGCCGTGGATGTCCACAACGGCCCCGATGCCGCAGTTGTCATGCTCCAGCTGCGGGCAGTATAGGGTTTGCATGGATGGCTTTGTCATGGTGACTCCCCCTTTGGAATATCTGTAAAACGAACACAAGGGCGCCAAAGAACCCTCAGACCACCTTGTCCGTGGGATTCCTTGACACCCTTGTCAATCTCGTATTTGTAAATACATCCGTGCGCCGTGCGCGGACTATTTATTTCTTTAAAGTATACGACACCACCTCCTGGTTGTCAACCCCCTGGAACACAAATGGCAGTTTTCACAAGTTTATTCCAGAAACAGACACTTCACTTTGCAGCATTTTCACACTTGACTTCGGCGAAAACGGGGCGTATCATAGGCCCATCCAACGGACAACGACGTCATGGAGCTCAGTTCTATGACGTCGCTGTCCGTTTTTTATTTTCTGGAGAGGATGGATGAACATGACCAACGTGCCCAGCTATTTTGGAAGTCAGGTATTTGACCAGCGTGTGATGAAGGCCCGCCTTCCTCAAGATATTTACCGTTCTCTGCGCTGTACCATGGAGGAGGGAACGCCCCTGGACCTGCCCGTGGCCAATGTGGTGGCCGCCGCCATGCGGGACTGGGCGGTGGAGCAAGGGGCTACCCACTTCACCCACTGGTTCCAGCCCATGACCGGCGTCACCGCCGAGAAGCACGACAGCTTCATCTCCCCCGCCCCCGACGGCGGCGTGATTATGGAGTTCTCCGGCAAGGAGCTCATCCGAGGAGAGCCCGACGCCTCTTCCTTCCCTTCCGGCGGGCTGCGAGCCACCTTCGAGGCCCGGGGCTACACCGCCTGGGACCCCACCTCTTACGCCTTCATCAAGGGCAAGACCCTGTGCATTCCCACCGCCTTCTGCTCCTACGGCGGCGAGGCGCTGGACAAGAAGACCCCGCTGCTGCGCTCCATGGAGGCCCTGAACCGCCAGGCCCTGCGGGTGCTCCATCTGCTGGGGGACACCGATGTGAAGTCGGTGCGCACCTCGGTGGGCCCCGAGCAGGAGTATTTCCTGGTGGATCGGAAGCTGTACGACCAGCGCCCCGACCTCATCTACACCGGACGCACCCTCTTCGGCGCCCGCTCCCCCAAGGGCCAGGAGCTCAACGACCACTACTTCGGTAACATCAAGGAGCGGGTGGCCGCCTACATGGAGGAGCTCAACGAGGAGCTGTGGAAGCTGGGCATTCTGGCCAAGACCCAGCACAACGAGGTGGCTCCCGCGCAGCACGAGCTGGCCCCCATCTACACCACCACCAACATTGCCACCGACCACAACCAGCTGACCATGGAGATCATGCAGAAGGTGGCCGCCAAGCACGGTCTGGTGTGTCTGCTCCACGAAAAGCCCTTTGCCGGAGTCAACGGCTCGGGCAAGCACAACAACTGGTCCATGGCCACCAACACCGGAGTGAACCTTCTCTCCCCCGGCGCCAAGCCCCACGAGAACACCCGGTTCCTCCTCTTCCTGTGCGCCGTCATCCAGGCTGTAGACGACTACCAGGATCTGCTGCGGCTATCCGTGGCCACCGCTGGCAACGACCACCGCCTGGGCGCCCACGAAGCGCCCCCCGCCGTGGTGTCCATCTTCCTGGGGGATGAGCTGTCCGGCATTCTCAAGTCCATGGAGGAGGGCAGCCAGTACACCGCTCCCCAGGCTGAGAGCGTCAAACTGGGCGTCCACGCCCTGCCCCCGCTGCCCCGGGACACCACCGACCGCAACCGCACCTCCCCCTTCGCCTTCACCGGCAACAAGTTTGAATTCCGAATGTTGGGCTCCTCCAACTCCATCGCCTGCGCCAACATGATGCTCAACGCCGCTGTGGCAGAGTCCCTGCGCCAGTACGCCGACCGCCTGGAACAGGCCCAGGATCGGGTGGCGGAAATCCACCACATTCTCCGGGACGTCATCCGCCAGCATAAGCGCATTCTCTTTGACGGCAACGGCTACGACGAGAGCTGGATTGAAGAGGCCAAAGCCCGTGGGCTTCTCAACCTGCCCACCACCGCCGACTGCATGCCCTATCTGCTCCACGAGAAAAATGTGGAGATGCTCACCCGCCACGGGGTATTCTCCGTGCCCGAGCTCCACTCCCGCTGTGAGATCATGCTGGACAACTACTGCAAGACCGTGGAGATCGAGGCCAACACCATGATCGACATGGCCCGCCAGGACATTCTCCCTGCCGTCCAGAGCTACGCCACCCACGTGGCCCAGGGCATCGCTGCCAAGCGCAGCGTGGTGGGTACTCTGCCCTGCACCCACGAGACCAAGCTGCTGGAGCAGCTGAGCACCCTCACCGACCAGATCGCCCAGGGCATGGAAGCCCTGGAGGTGGTGACGGACCGCGTGGAGCAGATGGCGGACGTCACCGCCACCTCGGAGGCGGTGCGGGACGAGATGCTCCCCGCCATGGCTCAGCTGCGCCAGGCGGTGGACCAGGCCGAGACCATCACCGCCAGTTCCTTCTGGCCCTACCCCTCCTACGGACAGCTGCTGTTCGGGGTCCGGTAATGACAACACCTATTTGAATACACTTGCCTGTGCCCATACCTCTACCAGGGTATGGGCACAGGCGCACAAGGAGGCATCAACATGTGTTCCATTATGGGATATTGCACCCCAAACGCTGACGTGACAGCATTCACCCAAGGCTTCTACAAAACCAAGTCCCGGGGCCCGGACAACTCCCGCATTGTGGACACCGGAATGGGGCTGCTGGGCTTTCACCGCCTGGCCATTATGGGGCTACAGCCCCAGGGAATGCAGCCCTTCGTTCTCCACGGCTGCTATGGGGTGTGCAACGGAGAGCTATACGGCTTTGAGGCCATACGGGAACAACTCAAGGACAAATACACCTTTCAGAGCCAGTCCGACTGCGAAATTCTCCTCCCTCTCTATTTAGAGCACGGGGTGGACCTGTTCGCCCAGCTGGATGCGGAGTTTGCCTGCATCATTCTGGACACCCAGGGTGGCCACGTCATCGCAGCCCGGGACCCTCTGGGCATTCGACCCCTGTACTACGGCTACGACCAGGCCAGGGCCATTCTCTTTGCCAGTGAACCAAAAAACCTGGTGGGGCTGGTGGGCCGCATTCTCCCCTTCCCTCCTGGCCACTACTATCTGGACGGACAGTTTGTGCGCTATGCAGACATGACCCGCGTGGACCAGGTGGTGGAGGGAGACCTGGACACCATCTGCACCAACATCCGGGAGAAGCTGGTGTCTGGGATTCAAAAACGCCTGGTGTCCGACGCCCCGGTGGGCTTTCTCCTCAGCGGTGGGCTGGACTCCTCCCTGGTGTGCGCGGTCGCCGCCAAAGCCCCCCCCACCCCCATCCGCACCTTTGCCATCGGCATGGACCGGGATGCCATCGACCTGAAATATGCCCGGGAGGTGGCCGACTACATCGGCAGCGACCACACCGAGGTCATCATCACCCGGCAGGATGTGCTCACCGCTCTGGAGCCGGTGGTGGAGCTGCTGGCCACCTACGACATCACCACCATCCGGGCCAGCATTGGCATGTATCTGCTGTGCAAGGCCATCCATGAACGCACAGACATCCGGGTGCTCCTCACCGGAGAGATCTCCGACGAGCTGTTCGGCTACAAGTACACCGATTTCGCCCCCTCCCCCCAGGCCTTCCAGGAGGAGGCCGCCAAGCGGATTCGGGAGATCCACATGTACGATGTGCTGCGGGCGGACCGGTGCATCTCGGTGAACGCTCTGGAGGCCCGGGTGCCCTTTGGTGACTTGGACTTTGTGCGCTATGTCATGGCCATTGACCCCCGCCTGAAGTGCAACACCTATGGCAAGGGAAAGTACTTGCTACGCCGTGCATTTGAAGGGGATTGGCTGCCTTTGCACATTCTCTACCGGGAGAAGGCGGCCTTCTCTGACGCCGTGGGCCACTCCATGGTGGACGACCTGAAAGCCTATGCAGAGACCTGCTATACTGACCGGGAATTCCAGGCTCGGCGCAAGGTCTACACCCACGCCCAGCCCTTCACCAAGGAGTCTCTGCTCTACCGGGAACTGTTTGAAGCCCACTATCCCGGCCAGAGCCAGATGGTCACCGACTTCTGGATGCCCAACAAGACCTGGCCGGGGTGCAACGTGGACGACCCCTCCGCCCGGGTGCTGTCCAACTATGGAAACAGCGGGCTGTAACCTGGAAACGGGAGCGGCGATGGCACGCCGCTCCCGTTTACTGCCCCCCATTCTCTGGAAATACTGAGAAGGTACCTCCGTCCGTCCTGGGCACAGGGAAATTCATCCTTGACTTTCTCACACCCCCATGGTAGAATGACGGCAGTTGAAAAGGGAGTAGTTTGAAGCTATGCCGTCAACACCTCGGTCAGCGTGCTGGCCTGGCGGTATGCACCCTGTGTGGTAACAAGACTTTTCGACAACTGTCGCTTTGTGGGCAGTTGGCGGAGGGTCTTTTTTATTTTGCCTCTCCGCCCCCAACTCAACACATGGAAGGAAGGAATACCAATGACAGACGCCTACTACAAACAAACCCCACAGCAGGCCCTGGAGACACAGAACACCAGTGCCAACGGACTGTCTGGCCAGGAAGCCCAGGCCCGGGCCCAGCAGTTCGGCCCCAACCAGCTGGCTGAGGGCGAGAAAAAGGGTGTACTTCAGGTTTTTGCGGAGCAGTTCAAGGACCTGCTGGTGATCATCCTCATCATCGCCGCCCTCATCTCCGCCGCCTCCGGCAACATGGAGAGCACCATCGTCATCATCGCCGTACTCATCCTCAACGCCATTCTGGGCACCGTCCAGTACTTCAAGGCGGAAAAATCCCTGGAGAGCTTGAAAGCCATGTCCTCCCCCACAGCCAAGGTGCTGCGGGACGGCAAGCGCATGGAAATTCCCTCCACCCAGATCGTCCCCGGCGACATTGTGCTGCTGGAGGCCGGCGACATGGTGGTAGCCGATGGACGCATTTTGGAAAACTACTCCTTGAAGGTCAATGAGAGCTCCCTCACCGGCGAAAGTGAGGGTGTGGACAAGACTGCCGACGTCATCCACGCCGACCAGGTGGCCCTGGGCGACCAGAAGAACATGGTGTTCTCCGGCTCCCTGGTCACCTACGGCCGTGCCACCGTGCTGGTCACCGCCACCGGCATGAACACCGAGCTGGGCAAGATCGCCACCTTGATGAACCAGACCCAGCAGCGCAAGACTCCCCTCCAGGAGAGCCTGGACAACTTCAGCGCCAAGCTGGCCATTGTCATCATGGTCATCTGCGCCATCGTCTTTGCCCTGTCCGTGTTCCGCAGCAACATGGAGATTCTGGACGCCCTGATGTTTGCCGTGGCTCTGGCTGTGGCCGCCATCCCCGAAGCCCTGTCCTCCATCGTCACCATTGTGCTGGCCATGGGCACCCAGAAGATGGCCAAACAAAACGCCATCATGAAGGACCTCAAGGCCGTGGAGAGCCTGGGCTGTGTGTCCGTCATCTGCTCGGATAAGACCGGTACCCTGACCCAGAACAAAATGACTCCCCAGAAGGTGTATGCCGACGGCGCTCTGGTGGAGGGCAAGGACCTGAACCTGGCCAACCATGTCCAGCGTCTGCTGCTGAAAGCCGCTCTTCTGGCCAGCGACGCCACCCACGAGGAGGAGACCGGCACCTCCATCGGCGATCCCACCGAGGTGGCCCTGGTGATGCTGGGCGAGCACTTCGGGGTGGAAGAAGAGACCTACCGGGTGCAGCACCCCCGTCTGGGCGAGCTGGCCTTTGACTCCGACCGCAAACTCATGAGCACCCTCCACGACATTGACGGCGTGCCCACCCTCTTCACCAAGGGCGCTATGGACGTGCTGCTGGACCGCTCCAAGTGGCTGCTCACCAGCGAAGGCCGGGTACCTCTGACCCAGGAGCTGAAGGAGGAGATTGGCCGCATCAACACCCAGCTGTCCACCGAGGGCCTGCGTGTGCTGGCTTTCGCCTACCGAGAGTTGGACGCCATTCGCCCTCTGTCCCTGGCCGATGAGCAGGAATTCACCTTCCTGGGCCTCATCTCCATGATCGACCCGCCCCGTCCCGAGGCCATTCAGGCTGTTGCAGACGCCAAGCAGGGCGGCATTCGCACCATCATGATCACCGGTGACCACAAGATCACCGCCACCGCCATCGCCAAGCAGCTGGGCATCTTCCAGGAGGGCGATCAGGCCCTGTCCGGTGTGGAGCTGGACAATATGACCGATGAGCAGCTGGACGCCTGCCTGGCCTCCGTCTCCGTCTACGCCCGGGTGTCCCCGGAGCACAAGATCCGCATCGTCAACGCCTGGCAGCGCCGAGGCAACATCGTGTCCATGACCGGTGACGGCGTCAACGACGCCCCCGCCCTGAAAAAGGCAGACATCGGCGTGGCCATGGGCATCACTGGCACCGAGGTGTCCAAGGACGCCGCCTCCATGATCCTGGCCGACGACAACTTCGCCACCATTGTCAAGGCGGTGGTCAACGGCCGCAGCGTGTATGCCAACATCAAAAACGCCATTCAGTTCCTGCTCTCCGGCAACACCGCTGGCATTTTCTGCGTGGTGTACGCCTCCCTTATGGCTCTGCCCGCTCCCTTTGAGGCGGTGCATCTGCTGTTCATCAACCTGCTCACCGACTCCCTGCCCGCCATTGCCATCGGTATGGAGCCTGCCCGACGTGGGCTGCTCAATCAAAAGCCCCGTGACCCCAAGGAGCCCATTCTCACCCGGCCCCTGCTGGCCCGTATCGGCATCCAGGGCCTGCTCATCGCCATTGTCACCATGATCGCCTTCTATCTGGGCTATCAGAATGGCGACGCCGCTCTGGCCACCACCATGGCCTTCTCTACCCTGACTCTGGCCCGCCTGTTCCACGGCTTCAACTGCCGGGGCGCCGAGTCCATCTTCCGCCTGAAATTCTCCAGCAACAAGGCCTCCATCTGGGCCTTCCTGGCTGGCGTAGTACTGCTGATGCTGGTGCTCTTTGTCCCCGGTCTCAACACCCTGTTTATGGTCTCCCCCGCCTTTGGGGTGGCCAACCTGGGTGAAATCGTGGGCCTGGCCCTCATCCCCACTATCGTCATCCAGATTGCAAAGGTGATTTTGGAGCGCAAGTAATTCGAGCAAAAAAGAGCCTTCCTGTTCCGTTTTGAAACAGGAAGGCTCTTTTTCTTGTAAACATCACAGAGCGTACTGGGAAATCACAGAACAGATGCGGGCGATATCTGCCCCGGCGGTAAATTCAAAGCGAATGCGCCCCACGCTGCTAAACCACAGCTCCAGCTCGCTGTCCAGGTCAAACACCCCGGAGGTCTCCACGGAAAAGGCCTGGATGCGCTTGTAGGGCAGAGAGGAATAGTCGGTTTTCTTTCCCGTGATGCCCTGCACGTTGATGGTGATGACCCGGAGGTTGGTAAACACCACCCCGTCCCGCACGGTGCGGAAGGAGGCGATGATCTCCTCCCCCGGCGCAAACATAGGCTCCAGGCGCTGGGCGTAGGTGTCGTTGTTCACTTCTTTCAGCTTGAGAAAGTCGGCGTTTTCAAAGTCGATCATACAGGTTCCCCCTTCGGTTGTTAGATGGGTCCATGATAGCATGCCCATCCCCCCTTGTCCATAGAAAACGGGGGCGGCCAACGCCGCCCCCTGGCAAGGTCTTTAAACCAGCCCCAGATATTCCTCCAGGCACAGTCCACTCTGGTGTACCTTGGTGGCCAGCTCTACACCCAGGTAGCGGATGTGCCAGGGCTCATATTGATACCCTGTGATTGCTTCCTTCCCCTCCGGGTAGCGGATGATGAAGCCGTACTCGTGGGCGTGGTTGGCCAGCCACCGCCCCGCCGGGGTGTCCGCAAATTGCAGATCCACCCAACCCACATCAAAAGCCAGTCCGGTCTGATGCTCCGAGTGGCCCGGCCAGGCAGAGTAGGTGTCCGCCTTTTCCACGCCGTCCACCGCCACATAGTCGTTGTACAGCTCCTCCTGGGTCTCAAAGGAACGGTATCCGCTCATCAGGTCCATGGAATATCCAGCCCACCGAGCTGCCCGCTGGAGCTTGAGCAGAGCCTGATAGGCGGTGGGGTCCTCTCCATCTCCGTAGTCCCGAGGCAGCGCATACTCCTTGTTTACCAGCAGCACCCCGTCCACATAGGTGGGCTCCACCGTCTCGTAGTAGTCCACGCTCTTTCCACTGGGAGCCAGCGGCCCCTCCGGCTCCTCCACCGCAGCAATTCCCTTGCCTCCCACCTCTGGGGTACAGGTGGGCTCCGGGGCGGCCTTCACTTCCTGCTGCTGTGCGATCTGCTTGTGCTCTGGCTGCTGTGCCATACCGGCGGTGCATCCGCTGGTGAATAGAAACGCACCCACCAAAGCACTGAGCAGCATTCCTTTGCGTATTGAATGTTTCACCAATTGTCCTCCTGTTGTGTATCCAGCCAATTATCCGGCTGCGCCAAGGGCTGTCAAGTGATATCCCTTTTCACCAAAGCAGGGGGTCTCCCTGCCCGGTACACGATATCATACACCAACCAGGAGCACATGTCAATAATTACCAGATGTTTACAAGACATATTTTCCCTCTCACTGACTATCCTGTGCTATGAGTTCCGCCACCGCCTGAACGGCCAGCTGGATGACCCCCTGGGTGTCGTGGCACTCCTCGTGGGGCAGGCCCGCCTTGTCCCGCTCCTGGTTCCAGATGCACAGCATGACCGCCCCCGCCCGCACCCGCAGCACCGAGGCCACAGTGAACAGGGCCGCCGTCTCCATCTCGCTGGCCAGTGCGCCTCCTTTCAGCCAGGCCTCCCACTTGGCCAACAGCTCACCACTCACTGGCATACGTTGTGGGGAGTGCTGGCCGTAAAAGCTGTCCTTGCACTGCACCACGCCCACATGGTGGCGCTGACCTAAGTGGAGGGCCGCCTGTTTCAGGGCAGCGGTGACATCGAAGTCTGCCACAGCCGGATATTCAATGGGCAGGTATTCCCGGCTAGTGCCATCCTGGCGAATGGCAGCCTGGACAATCACCGCATCCCCGGCCCGGACCTGCTGCTGCATACCGCCGCTGGTACCCACTCGAATCATGGTCTTGATGCCCAGCTGGGCCAGTTCCTCCACCGCAATGGCGGTGGACGGTCCGCCGATGCCATGGGACATCACCAACACAGGCCGCCCCTGCACATAGCCCAGGTAGCTGGTGTATTCCCGGTTCTGGCCCAGCCGTTTGGGCCGCTCCAGGTGCTGGGCGATGGCCTCAATCCGGCCAGGATCTCCTGCCAGGATGGCATATTCCGCCCCTTCCAGCATGGGCGCATCCAATTGAATGTGGTACTGCATGCCTTCACTCCTCTCCGGTAAACCCAGGGCAATCCAGGACCCTGTTCCTTATTTAATTATATTGTACACCTCCCCCATCATTCGTCAACGGAAATTTCTCGGCTAAATGAAACCACTTCTATTCCAGGTGCATAGCATGGGATATCACCTCGAAGTAAGGAGGAGTTTCATGCGTCGCCACTGTTCCTGCCACTGTCCGGTCTGCCGCTCATGCTGTCACGGCTCTTTTTCTCTCGGACCGTTGTGTGTGCCATCCCCCTGTGTCTGTCCTCCCGGACCTCCTGGAGCTGCCGCCACCGTGACCATCGGCACCGTCACCACCGGAGCCCCGGGCACCCCGGCGGAAGTCACCAATTCCGGCACCGCCCAAAA
The DNA here is from genome assembly GCA_944385445.1 of uncultured Oscillospiraceae bacterium. Classification (GTDB taxonomy): domain Bacteria; phylum Bacillota; class Clostridia; order Oscillospirales; family Oscillospiraceae; genus Enterenecus. The sequence goes on along the minus strand of CALWXF010000002.1, from coordinate 21,719 downwards.
TGCAGTCCTCAACTTCACCATTCCCCAGGGCCTGCCTGGAGCCTCCCAGCCAGTGAGTCTGGTGTCCTCCTACTCCACCCCACCCCAGCCTGGGGCCTCCGGCACCCCCATCACTTTTGACCGCAACGCTCTGAGCCTGGGCTCTGATATCAGCCACACTTCGGGCAGCAACACCTTCACCATCAATCAGCCGGGGGTGTACTCGGTGGAGTTTCACGGCGTCATCACCCCCACCGCCAACAACTCTTTCCCGGTGAACATCAACACATCCTTGGAAGTCAACGGCTCGGTGCAGTCCGGGGCCTCGGTGCCCTTCACCTTTCAAAATGCCACCCAGTCCTCGGAGGTGTCCTTCACCGTCCCCATTTCTGTCACTGACGTCCCCACCACCCTCCAGGTAGCCCCCTTTGGCGGCAACTATCTGGCCGATGCCGTATCCATGACCGTCACCCGGCTGGGAAACAGCTGATTTTACAGTTCCCTCCAAGAAATATTTGTCTCTGTCCTGCAAATCTGCTATACTAAGAAGAAGTCTGCTATTATTATTGTCCATTCCGTTGGGTACCACCTTGTGTGTGCTTCCACCCTTCTGAGACATAGAGAAAGGATCGATACCCCCATGGCCACTAAGACACTGTACACGGTCATTGTCGCCGATGACGAGGACGAACTCCGGGAAGCCGTATGCTCCATGATTCCATGGCAGGAGTACGGATTCAATCTATTGGGCAGCGCCAGCAACGGACTGGATGCCCTCCAGCTGGTGGAGCAATATGAGCCGGATCTGCTGCTCACCGATATCCGCATGCCTTTTATCTCGGGCATTGAGCTGGCCCGCCATGTGCGAGAGGTACGCCCTGCCACCAACATCGCCTTTCTCAGCGGCTATGATGACTTTGAGTACGCCAAACAGGCTATTCAATACAACATCATCAGCTACATGCTCAAGCCCCTGACCCTGGAGGGCCTGGGGGCTGAGCTGCGCATCATCCGCCAAAAAATTGACGCCCAGTTTGCCATGTTCCGCCACGCCGCCTCCCACAACCTTGAGCACGATTTGCAGGCGGCCATGCTCATGCCCCTGGTTCTGGACGCCTACGCCGAGCCGGGAAATGAGGAGCAGGCCCTGGAATACGGCCGCCAGTGCGGCCTGCTGCGGGACAACCTGGACAAGCCCTGTTATACGGTGATGGTCTCCTCCCTGCTGGATGATGAGGGAAACAACTGCACCACCCCCACCTTTGTGGCGTCGGTGGACACCCTGGCGGCCAAATATCTGCGGGGCCTGAGCTTTTTCTCCGCCGGCAAGGTCATCTCCGTGCTGCTGGGCAATCCCTCGGACTTTGAGGAGTATCTGCACATTCTGGCTGATGAGATTCCCCAGATGGCCACCCGCATTCTGGGCCGACGCTGCCGCATCGGAGTCAGCCGTATGGTGCGCTCCCTCACCGCCCTGCACGGCGCCTATACGGAGGCCATGGAGGCCCTGCGCCAGGGGGACCCGTCCGAGAGCTGCGTGCAGTTCATCAGCGACCTGGCCCCCTCCACCAAGGGGGGAAACAACCTGTGCCAGCGGGCCCTGGAGACGCTGGACCAGCACTACATGGACGTGAACCTCTCCCTGGTATCTCTGAGCGCCATGCTGGACGTCAGCCCCAACCACTTAAGCTCCTGCATTAAGAAATATGCCGGGGAGACCTTCATCAACATTCTCATCCGCAAGCGCATGGAGGCGGCCCGGGCACTGCTGGAAAACTCCAATCTCAAAATCCAGGATATCTCCCAGCGCTGCGGCTACACCGATCAGCACTATTTCAGCTACTGCTTTAAAAAGTACTGCGGCGAGTCCCCCAACGCCCTACGCCGCAGGCTGGAGGCGGAAAAGGCGGGTGGACAGGCGTGAGTAAGAACGTCGCCCAGACTGGGCTGCGCATCACCACCATCCTGGTGGCCATGGTAGTGGGCGTGGTGGCCATCATCCTGTGCTGCTTCCTGGCCCTGTTTCTAAACCGCTACCAGGATGCCATGGTGCAAAACGCCCGTACCACCAGCGTTCAGGCTGTATCCCAGGTGTCCACCACCGTGTCCAACTACCTGTCCGATATGCGTCAGGCCATGGAGCTGGTGGAGCAGTCCATGTGGGAGACCGATGAAAGCCGGGATGAGTTGCTGTCCGCCTTTCTGGAATTCCGCCCCGATGTGGTGGCGGTGACCAGCTATTCCCACGACGGCCAGCTGCTCCAGTGCTGGTCCCCCGGTCGCACTCCCAAGGACAACATTCTCCAAAACCTCTCCTTTGATCTGGAGAAAGCCCAGGCCTCCCAGGGGCCCTACATGTCCGCTCCCCATGTGGAGAGTATTTTTGAGGGGTATTATCCCTGGGTGGTCACCATGACCACCCCTCTGCCCCAGGACGGCTCCGCCGCCTGGGTCTCTCTGGATTTGAGCTTTTCCAGCATCTCCAGCTACATTAATAATGTAAGCATTGGCCAGCGGGGCTACTGCTTTTTGATGGACGGGGACGGCAACATGGTCTATCACCCCCAGCAGCAGCTGCTCTATTCCGGTCTGAAATCGGAGGACACCGCCACCCTCTCCCAAATGGAGGATGGCGCTTGGGCCAACGACACCGTGATCTATTCCCTCACCAGTGTGGAGGGCAGCGACTGGCGTGTAGTGGGCGTCAGCTATGTGGACGAGCTGGTCAACCGAAATGTCAGCGAGATGGTGCACCTGTCCCTGCTCATCGCTGTGATGGTGCTTTTGGCCGCCCTATTCACCAGCTGGCTGCTCTCCCGTCTGCTCTCCCGCCCCCTCCGGGCCCTGGAGTCGGCCATGGAGAACTTCGAGTCCGATGCGGACCACTTTGACTACTATCCCGTGGGCGGCACCCGGGAGGTGCAAGAGCTGTCCTGTTCCTTTGGCCACATGGTCATGCGCATCCAACAGCTGATGACCACCGTGCGGGAGGAGGAGGTCAACCTGCGGAAAACAGAGCTCAAAGCTCTGCAAGCTCAGATTAACCCCCACTTTCTCTACAACACCCTGGACTCCATCGCCTGGATGTGTGAGCAGGGCCGCAACGCCGACGCCGTAAAAATGGTCCACGCCCTGGCCCGCCTCTTCCGCATCAGCATCAGCAAGGGCCATGAGCTCATCCCCATTTCCAAGGAAATCGAACATGCGGAGAGCTATCTGCAAATCCAGAAATACCGGTATAAAAACCAGTTTACCTATCACTTCCACGTGGACCCCACCTGTCTGAACTACCTGTGCAACAAAATCACCCTCCAGCCCATCATCGAAAACGCCATCAACCACGGGCTGGATTTGATGGTGGACGAGGGCCGTATTGACGTATACGTCCAGCCAGATGGGGAGGACATCATCTTCCGGGTAGAGGACAACGGCGTAGGCATGAGCCAGGAACAGATCGTGGCCATTCTGGAGCACGGCCCCAAGGAGCGCACCGGGATTGGCATTCGCAACGTCAACGACCGTCTGCAAATCTACTTTGGCAAGGAGTACGGCCTCACCATCACCAGTAAACTGGATGTGGGGACCTGTGTGGAAATTCGTATGCCAAAGCTTTGGGAGGATTCTTATGAAGGGAAATAAGCGTACCCTGGCCGCCGTCACAGCGGCCTTATCCCTGCTGCTGTGCAGCTGTTCCTCAGCCTCCGACACCGCTACCCCCCACACCGTCACTCTCATCGCCAAATCCACCCAGACGGAATTTTGGCTGTCAGTGTTTGCCGGGGCAGAAGCTGCAGCCACCGAGTACAATCTGGACCTGAACATCATCGGTCCCAACACAGAGGAGGACTACGAGGCTCAAAACCAAATGGTGGCCCAGGCGGTGGAGGCTGGGACCGACGCCCTGGTGTTCTCCGCCATTCACTACGACAACAACGCCGCCGCTATTGATGCCGCCGCCCAACAGGGGGTAAAAATCGTGGCCATTGACAGCAATGTGGATTCCCAAGCGGTGAGCACCTACATTGGCACGGACAACTACGCCGCAGGGCAGATGGCCGCCCAGGCCGCCCTGGACCGGGTGGAGGGCCAGCTGCATGTGGGGATCATCAACTACGACATCAGCTCCGCCAACGGGCAGGAGCGGGAGCGGGGTGCCGTGGAGACCTTCACCCGCAGCGGCCGCGCCCAGGTGGTCAGCGTCATCAACACCCTGGCCGAGGCCCACATCGCCCAGACGGATACCACCGCCCTGCTCACCCAACACCCGGAGATCAATGTGCTGCTGGCTTTCAATGAGCCCACCAGTGTAGGCGCTGCCAAAGCCATCGAAAACCGGGACGATGCCGATAACATTTTCCTGGTGGGCTTTGATTCCAATGTCAGCACTGTGGACGGCCTGCAAAACGGCACCGTAGACGCCCTGATCGTGCAAAATCCCTATGCCATGGGGTATCTGGGGGTGGAGAGCGCATACAAGCTCCTCACCGGGCAGAGCAAGGATGTGACCCACACCGTGGACACCTCCACCCAAATCGTAGACCGGGATAATTTATTCTCTATGGACAGTCAAAAAGCCCTGTTCACCTTTGAGCAGCGGGGAAAGTCGTCATAGTGCACAATTTCGATGAATTATTTTTTCACACATTGTTTAGATGGAATAATTTTTTGCCTTCCTTTCGGTGATTTTTCACCTTGTTTTCCTCCGTCATTTTCGGTAACATATAGGACAAGAGATGGAGTTGCGTATGCTCTGTCAAACACCTGAATATGTAAAGGAGAATCGTTATGAAGAAGAAAGTTCTTGCTTTGTCTCTGGCCGCTGCTATGGCCTTCAGTCTGGCTGCCTGCGGTGGCGCCGGCGGCGGTGAGGATACCGTCGCTAACCAGGATAAGCCCGTTGTCTGGTATAACCGTCAGCCCTCCAACTCCACCACCGGCGAGTTGAATACCGAGGCTCTGAACTTCAACGACGACACCTACTATGTGGGCTTCGACGCCAACCAGGGCGCTGAGCTCCAGGGCCAGATGATTCTGGACTATATCAAGGCTCACATTGAAGAGATCGACCGCAACAACGATGGCATCATCGGCTACGTGATGGCTGTGGGTGACATTGGCCACAACGACTCCATCGCCCGTACCCGCGGCGTCCGCTCCGCTTTGGGCACTGCTGTGACCAAGGATGACGGCACCATCGTCAGCGATCCCGTTGGCACCAACACCGACGGCAAGTCCGAGTTCGTTCAGGACGGCAAGCTGGAGATCGATGGCAAGACCTATATCGTCCGTGAGCTGGCCTCCCAGGAGATGAAGAGTTCCGCTGGCGCTACCTGGAACGATGGCGCTGCTGGTAACGCTATCTCCACCTGGTCCGCCAACTTTGGTGAGCAGATCGACATTGTCGCTTCCAACAACGACGGCATGGGCATGTCTATGTTCAACGCCTGGTCCAACGAGGCTGGTGTCCCCACCTTCGGCTATGACGCCAACTCTGATGCCGTGGCTGCTATCGCCAATGGTTACGGCGGCACTATCAGCCAGCACGCTGACGTTCAGGCCTACCTGACCCTCCGCGTGATTCGCAACGCTCTGGATGGCGTGGATGTTCAGACTGGTATCGGCGTGGCTGACGAGGCTGGCAACGTGCTGTCCGACAAGGAGTACGTTTACAAGGAAGACGAGCGCTCCTTCTACGCCCTGAACGTGGCCGTCACTGCCGAGAACTATGAGGAGTTCCTGGACTCCACCGTCACCTTCCCCGCTGTCTCCAACAAGCTCGATGCTGAGAAGAACCCCGAGAAGAAGGTGTGGCTGAACATCTACAACTCCGCTGATAACTTCCTGAGCTCCACCTACAAGCCTCTGCTGGAGAAGTACGACGACCTGCTGAACCTGAAGGTTGACTACATCGCTGGTGATGGCCAGAACGAGCAGAGCGTGTCTGACCGTCTGACCGATCCCAGCGCTTACGACGCCTTTGCCATCAACATGGTGAAGACCGACAACGCCGTCACCTACACCACCAAGCTGGCTCAGTAATTGGTAGGTACTAGGTAAGATTCCAGTTCGCTAATCAGTTGTAACATACGCTATTAGGGAGAAGGAATTCTCCGTCCAGGAGAAGGAATTCTCTCAGTACGGCAGAAGGAATTCTCCCTAATAGTTTGTTTGCAAAAACCTCGGCAGGGAGACCTGTCAATCTGTAAACAGGAGTAACGAGAATGGCAGAAGCAAAAGACAATGTTGTCCTGTCAATTCGCGGTATGTGCAAGTCCTTTGGACGTAACCGGGTGCTGGATCACATCAACCTGGACTTAAAGCGGGGCTCCGTCATGGGCCTGATGGGCGAGAACGGCGCCGGCAAGTCCACCATGATGAAGTGCCTGTTCGGTACATACCAAAAAGACGAGGGCAGAATTTACTTTGACGGCAAGGAGATCAACTTCTCCGGCCCCAAGGACGCCCTGGAGAACGGAATTGCCATGGTGCACCAGGAGCTGAACCAGTGCCTGGAGCGCAACGTCATGGACAACCTGTTCCTGGGCCGCTACCCCACCAAGGCTGGCGTCGTGGATGAGGGTGTCATGAAGAAAAAGGCCGCCGAGCTGTTCCGCAAGCTGGGCATGACGGTCAACCTGACCCAGCCCATGCGCAACATGTCGGTGTCCCAGCGCCAGATGTGCGAGATCGCCAAGGCCATCTCCTACAACGCAAAGGTCATCGTGCTGGACGAGCCCACCTCCTCCCTGACGGTAAAAGAGGTGGACAAGCTCTTCGAAATGATGCGGATGCTTCGGGATCAGGGCATCTCCCTGATCTACATCTCCCACAAGATGGACGAGATTTTCGAGATCTGCGATGAGATTTCCGTCCTGCGAGACGGTAACCTGGTCATGACCAAGCCCGCCAAGGAGACCAACATGGGCGAGCTGATCAGCGCCATGGTGGGCCGTTCTCTGGAAAGCCGCTTCCCCCCGGTGGACAACACCCCCGGCGACACCATTCTGTCGGTGCAGCACCTGTCCACCAAGTTTGCCCCTCACCTCCAAGACATCTCCTTCGATGTGAAAGAGGGCGAGATTTTCGGTCTGTACGGCCTGGTGGGCGCTGGCCGTACCGAATTGATGGAGACCATCTTCGGCATCCGTACCCGTGCCTCTGGCCGTGTGTACTTCCGCAACAAGTTGATGAACTTCAACACCGCCAAAGAGGCCATCGACCACGGCTTCGCCCTCATCACCGAGGAGCGTAAGGCCAACGGTCTGTTCCTCAAGTGCGACCTGACCTTCAACACCACCATCGCCAATCTGAACCAGTACAAGAGCGGCGTGGCTCTGTCGGTCCCCAAGATGGTGAAGGCCACCAACAAGGAGCTGCGTACCATGCACACCAAGTGCATGGGCCCCGAGGATATGATTACCAGCCTGTCCGGTGGTAACCAGCAGAAGGTCATCTTCGGCCGCTGGCTGGAGCGTGAGCCCCAGATCTTCATGATGGACGAGCCCACTCGTGGTATCGACGTGGGCGCCAAGTATGAGATCTATGAGCTGATCATCAACATGGCCAAGCAGGGCAAGACCGTCATCGTGGTTTCCTCTGAGATGCCGGAGATTCTGGGTATCACCAATCGCATCGGCGTGATGTCCAACGGACGTCTGTCCGGTATCGTCAACACCAAGGAGACCGACCAGGAAGAGCTCTTGAGATTGAGCGCAAAATACCTTTAATGGGAGAAGTTGTATATGGCACCTGTGAAAACAAATATTTTGACGGCTGAGCAGGAGGACAAGCTCCGCCAGTCCATCGACGAATACGTCGGCAGTATCCAAGCAAAAATCGACGCCCTCCGGGCAGACGGCACCGACAAGGTGCTGGAAATCCAAGCCAACCTGGACAGCCTGAAGCGAGACCGCATCTACACCCAGCAGGAGAAGGACTCCATCGCTGCTGGCTGGCGCAAGGAGCTGGAGAAGGCCAAGGCCGTGGAGGCCAAGAACAAGGCCGAGATTTCCAAGCTCATTGCTGACGCTGAGACCTACCTGAAGGCTCACTTCAATCAGGACTACTTCCAGTATGTGGCCGCCAGCTGCAAGGAGGAGAAGTCCTTCGCCCAGCAGAAGTATCAGGCCACTGTGGCTGAGTTGAACCAGGAGCACCAGAAGGCCCTGTCCAAGCTCTCCGATGCCCACGAGATTAAGGACGAGAAGTACGTCCACAAAAATCGCCTCTTTGACGCCAAGATGCAGCTGTCCAAAGACCTCCAGGAGGTCAAGGACCGCCGCCATGCCGCCTATGAGCACAAGTTCCACCTCATCGACCTGCTGCGCATGTCCAAGTTCACTGTGGGCGAGACCCTGGCTCAAAAGGTGGAGAACTACCGCTACACCTTCAACACCCGGAACTTCCTGCTGAAGAACGGTCTGTATCTGGCCATCATCGTCATCTTCATCGCCCTGTGCTTCATCACCCCCGCAGTCAAGGGCGTGCAGCTGCTCACCGTGAACAATGTGCTGAACATCCTCCAGATGGCCTCCCCCCGTATGTTCCTGGCTCTGGGCGTGGCCGGCCTGATCATGCTGGCCGGTACCGACCTGTCCATCGGCCGTATGATGGGTATGGGCATGACGGTCTCCACCATCATCATGCACCAGGGCATCAACACCGGTGCTGTGTTCGGCCACACCTTTGACTTCACCGGCATCCCTGTCGTGGGCCGTGTGATCCTGGCTCTGGTGGTCTGCATCGTGCTGTGCACCATCTTCACCACCATCGCTGGCTTCTTCACTGCCAAGTTCAAGATGCACCCCTTCATTTCCACCATGGCTAACATGCTGGTCATCTTCGGTCTGGTGACCTACGGCACCAAGGGCGTGTCCTTCGGCGCCATTGAGACCACCATCCCCGGCATGATCATCCCCAAGATCGGCAAGTTCCCCACCATCATCCTGTGGGCTGTGGCCGCTATCCTCATTGTGTGGTTCATCTGGAACAAGACCACCTTTGGTAAGAACCTGTACGCTGTGGGCGGCAACCCTGAGGCCGCTTCCGTGTCTGGTATCTCCGTGTTCGCCGTCACCATGGCTGCCTTCGTCCTGGCCGGTATCCTCTACGGCTTCGGCTCCTGGCTGGAGTGTATCCGCATGGTGGGCTCCGGTTCCGCTGCTTACGGCCAAGGCTGGGAGATGGACGCCATCGCCGCTGCCGTTGTGGGCGGTGTGTCCTTCACCGGTGGTATCGGTAAGATCTCCGGCGTTGTGGTCGGTGTGTGTATCTTCACTGCTCTGACCTACTCCCTGACCACCCTGGGCATCGACACCAACCTGCAGTTCGTGTTCTCCGGCATCATCATCCTGGTGGCCGTGACCCTGGACTGCCTGAAGTATGTGCAGAAGAAGTAATTCTTCCCTCTTACTACATCAAAAGTCCCCATCGCACTGATGTGCGATGGGGACTTTTTTGATGTCCTGTTACGTTGTAACCTTGCTGCATCGCTGCTGATACAGGGCTGCAATCATAGCCATGGCAATGAGGCAGGCCACGGTATCGGTGATGGCCTGCACCCACATCAGGCCAGACACCCCAAAGAAGTGGTCCAGAAGCAGACACAACACCGAGAAGATCACACCCAGGCGCAGCACCGCCAGCAGCAGAGAGGTCTTCCACTTCCCTACCGCCTGGAAGATGGAGTTGTACATGTTAAAAAGGCTCATGCCCACCACACACCAGGACCAACAGCGCATGAACACGCTGCCCACCTCAATGGTTTCCGCATGGTCAATGAACAGACGCACAATGGGTCCAGGGAAGAGCTGGACCACAGTCAGGAACACCACCGAGAACACCAGCAGAATGAAAAAGGACAAGCGGCACACCTGGTGGACCCGCTTGTGGTTTTTTGCGCCGTAGTTGTAGCCAATCAGAGGCATCACGCCCTGAGCGATACCGATGCTGATGTGCAGGGCAATGGTGCCACACTTGGAAGTCACACCGTAAGCGGCTGAGAGGATATTTCCCCCTTCATACTTAAGCAGCAGCCCATTTAGCAGGGCGATGGACACCGACACCAGCAGCACCGAGATAGCAGCCGGGAAGCCCACAGACAGGGTCCCCTAGGACACTTTGAGCTCCAGGGAGAAGTGCTTGGGGGAGATGGTGAGCACCGTCTCCTTGCGGATACGGTAGAGCACCACAAAGAAATAAACCATGGAAATGGCATTGGACAGCATAGTAGCCACAGCAGCGCCTGCCACATCCATGTGAAAGATAAAGATAAAGATGGGGTCCAGGATGATGTTCATTACGCCGCCAATGGTCAGGCCCAATCCAGCCTCCTTGGTTTTACCCACCGACCGTACCAGGTGTCCCAGCACCAGCCCCGCCACCGTGGGCAGGCCGCCGATAACAAACACCCAGAACAGATAGTCCCGGGTAAAGCCCAAGGTAAGCCTATCCGCCCCGAAGAACAGCAAGATGGGCTGCGTAAACAGGGCCAAAACCACAGACAGCACCAAGGTCACGCCCAGGCTGGCCCAAAAGGCAAATGCCGAGGCTTTCTTGGCGGTGGACTCATCGTTCTGCCCCAGGCTTCCGGCGATAACGCTGTTGGCTCCGATGCCAAAGAGGTTGGCCACGGCGGTCAGCAGGGTGTAGATGGGGAAGGTAATGGACAGAGCGGCGATCTGGTTGGGATCACCAATCTGTCCGATGAAAAAGGTATCCGCCAAGCTGTACAGAATCACAATGATCTGGCTGACCACGGTGGGAATGGCCAGCTTGGCCACCGCCTTCCCCACCGGCATGGTGGTAAAGAGTTCGTGATTCTTCGTCATGGTTTCTCTCTCCTGCTCTGTTCTTCTCCCCAGCATCCACCTCTGCGTGGAGTCCGTCCAGGAAACACTGGATGGCAATGTCCCGGCTCTCCTCCACATCGGTGGTATCGTAGTAATAAAAATATCCCAAGTCCTCCTGGGCAATGAACCCGTGGAGGATGGCACGGAACACCCGCTGCCAGTGGGCCACCCGCTTCTGGGGCAGACCATAGCCGGAGAGCACCTCCACCGCCGTTTTCAACAGCGGCAGAGCCAGTTCCTTGGCCTGGTCATCCTCCTGGGATGAGATGGACATGATCAGCCGGTACAGCCCCTTATTTTCCACCGCAAAGGCATGGTAGGCCTGGGCAAATGCCCGCACCGCCTGGTCTCTCTCCTTCCCTGCCACCGCTTCTTCCTGATGGGACACAAACTTGTCAATGGCATAGCGAAACACCTCTCGCTGGAGCTGTCGGGTGTTTTGTATGTGGTTGTACAGAGAGGGAGGCTTTACCCCCAGCCTGCGGGCCAGCTCGTGGAGCGACACGGTGGGCTGTCCCGTGTGTTCCATGCAGGCCACCGCCTCTGAAACAATGACCTCTCTGGTCAATCCCTTTGCACTCATATTCATCCCTCCAAAACTAACACTGTTAGTTTTTATGAAACGAATGGTGTTAGTTGTCAATCAAAACCATTCCATCTAGGACAATTACTCTGTTTTCACCAGTTTTGTCCCCCCCTCTCCAGGTAATTCACAAGAAAAATTTACAGTATTTTCTCTTCTCCCCTTGCCTTTGGGCCCGAGAAGTCCTATAATACACTTTGGGGAGCTTGTACACAGGCTGAGAGGATGGTGTGACCATCGACCCGTGAACCTGATGCGGGTAATGCCGACGTAGGAAGCTTGCAAGAGATTCTTTGGGAGACAGCCTGCCAGGTTGTCTCCCATTTTTCTTTGGAAGGAAGTAGAACACATGAACCGCTTCACTCAACCGCTGGGTCAGGTGCGCACCGTTGCTCCCCTGGTCCAGTGCATCACCAACTTTGTCACCGTCAACGACTGCGCCAATATCATTTTGGCTTCCGGCGCTTCTCCCTCCATGGCTCAGGACATCCGTGAGGTGGAGGAGGCCGTGTGCGGCGCTCAGGCTCTGGTGTGCAACATGGGTGCCATGGACTTCGTGGACTCCATGATTTTGGCCGGGCGCAAGGCCAATGAGCTGGGCAAGCCCGTGGTACTGGACCCGGTGGCCGCCGGAGGTACCCAGCTGCGCCGGGACGAGTCCAAGCGCCTGCTGGACCAGGTGCATTTTGCAGCCATCCGGGGCAACGCCTCGGAGATTCGCTTTTTGGCGGGCCAGCACGCCGTGGGCAGCGGCGTGGATGTAAGCACTATGGATGCCATCACAGAGGAGAATTTGGCGGAAGCCGTGGAAATGGCCTCCACCTTAGCAGCACGGCTCCACACCGTGATCGCCATTTCTGGCGTGCTGGACATTATTTCGGATGGGAACGAGACGGTGGCGCTGCGCAATGGCTGCGCCACCATGGCCCGCATTACGGGCAGCGGTTGCATGCTCACCTCCCTCATTGGGGCCTTCTGTGGTGCTCTGCCCCAGGACCCCTTTGCCGCCACCGTGTCTGCCATGGCCGCTATGGGCGTGGCAGGAGAACTGGCGGAGGAGAAGCGGCTGGAAAAGGGGACGGGAAACGCTACCTTCCGCACCGATCTCATCGACGGGATTTTTAACTTGACGGAAGAACAACTACAGGAGAAGATGCGCTATGAAGTTTGCCAAAGATGAAATTCGCAGCTCTATGCTGCTCTATGCCGTTACCGACCGCATGTGGCTCAAGCCCGGCCAAACTCTGGTGGACGTGTGCCAGGAGGTGCTGGAGGGGGGCGCCACCTTCTTACAGATTCGAGAGAAGGACCTGGACGCCTCGGCCTTTGAGCAGGAGGCCCAGGCCCTCAAGGAGCTGTGCGCCCGCTACCGTGTCCCCTTCGTGGTCAATGACAGCGTGGAGATCGCCCTGGACATTGACGCCGACGGGGTTCATGTGGGCCAATCCGACATCAAGGGCCGGGACATTCGGGCCATGATCGGCCCGGACAAAATCTTGGGCATCTCCGCCGGGAACGTCCAGGAGGCTGTGGCTGCCCAACAGGCAGGGGCAGACTACATCGGTGTGGGTGCCGTATTCGGTACCAGCACCAAAAAGGATGCCAGAAACCTGTCCATGGAGCAGCTCAAAGAGATCTGCGCCTCCGTGTCCATCCCCGTAGTGGGCATTGGCGGCATCAACGCCTCCAACCTACTGGAACTCTCCGGCAGCGGTGTGGACGGCGTGGCAGTGGTGTCGGCCATCTTCGCTGCCCCCAATCCAGGCGCCGCCACCGCCCAGCTGCTGGAACTGTCCCGAAAGATGGTGGCTCATGGATAAGAAGTTTGCCATTTTCGACCTGGACGGCACCCTGGTAGACTCCATGTCCTACTGGAGCCAACTGGCGGAGGAATATCTCCACAGCCGTGGGGTGGCACAGGTCCCTAACCACATCTTAGAGGCCATCAAACCTATGACCATGGAGGAGTCCGCCGATCTGTTCCGGAGGACCTTCGGACTGGACATCACCTCCAGCCACATGGTGGCGGAAATGGAACAGATGATGGACCAGCACTACCGCAATGATATCCCTCTGAAAGAGGGGGTAGCTGTCTATCTGGAGCAACTGCACCAGGCGGGCACCGCCATGTGTGTGGCCTCCGCCACCGCCGAGCCTTTGGTGGAGCTGTGCCTGTCCCGACTGGGGGTGCGGCACTACTTCCAGTTCCTCCTGTCCTGTGAGACCGTTGGGGTAGGCAAAACCCAGCCGGACATCTACCTCCAGGCCGCCCAGCGCCTGGGCTGCGCCCCGGCAGATGCCGCCGTGTATGAGGACGCCGTCTATGCCGCCGCCACCGCCAAGGATGCCGGATTCTATGTGGTAGGCGTGTATGACACGGATGCTCAGGAGCACTGGGATGAGTTGATGAGCCTCTCTGATGAGGTCATTCGTTCCTTCTGACCCTACAATTCTTTGAAAAACCGTCGGCGATCGTCGGCTGTTTTGAGCGGCAAACCGGGGGCACCACTCTTTGTCGCTGAATAAAAATAGTGCTGAATAAGACAAAAGGAGGATTTTTGATGAAAACAGCATTATCAATCGCTGGAAGCGATTCCAGCGGAGGCGCCGGGATTCAGGCAGATATGAAGACCATGATCATGAATGGCGTATACGCCATGACAGCCATCACAGCCCTCACCGCCCAGAATACCACCGGCGTTTTTGGAATTATGGAGGCTACTCCGGACTTTTTGCGGCAGCAGATCGACGCTGTCTTTCAGGACATCCGACCGGATGCAGTAAAAATCGGCATGGTCTCCTCCCCTGCTCTAGTAGAGGTGATCGCCGAACGGCTGCACCACTACCAGGCTCAGCGAGTGGTGGTGGACCCGGTGATGGTGGCCACCAGCGGCAGCGTCCTGTCCAAGGACAGCGCTGTGGGCGTGATGAAAGAGCTGCTCTTCCCCTTGGCCACGGTGATCACCCCCAATATTCCAGAGAGCGAGGCCCTCAGCGGCCGGACCATCCGCACGCAGGCGGACATGGAACAGGCGGCCCGAGCCATGGAAGATACCTTCGGCTGCGCCGTTCTGTGCAAAGGCGGCCACCAGGTCAATGACGCCAACGACCTTCTGTGTGTGAACGGCACCTACACCTGGTTCCATGGTGCCCGCATCCCCAACCCAAACACCCATGGCACCGGCTGCACACTGTCCAGCGCCATTGCCGCCAATCTGGCCAAGGGCTTCTCTCTGGAGCAATCCATTCAGCGGGCCAAGGCATACATCTCCGGGGCGCTGTCCACCATGCTGGACCTTGGCCAAGGCTCCGGCCCCCTGAATCACGGCTTCGCCCTGACGGGGGAGTATGCAAAGGAGGCAGAGGGATGAAAACCAAGCAAACCTCTGTGCTGGACAACGGCCTCATTTGGTTTGGCGCCGCCGTGTCCATTGCGGAAATTGTCACCGGCACCCTCTTTGCTCCCCTGGGCTTTGCCAAGGGCCTGGCCGCCATTGTGCTGGGGCACATCATCGGCTGTGCTCTGCTGTTCTTCTCCGGCCTCATCGGGGGAAAGACCCGAAAAAGCGCCATGGAGACGGTGCAAATCAGTTTTGGCGCCAAGGGTAGCCTGTTTTTCGCCATCCTAAACATCATTCAGCTGGTGGGCTGGACCGCCATCATGATCTACGACGGCGCTCTGGCCGCCAACGGGGCCTGGAACATTGGCTCCTGGGCGTGGGCTATCCTCATCGGCGTGCTCATTCTGGTGTGGATCTCCATCGGTATCAAAAACCTGGGCAAGGTGAACACCGTGTCCATGCTGGCCCTGACCATCCTCACGGTGGTGCTCAGTGTGGTGATTTTCCGTGGCGGCGTGGCCCAGGTGAGCCCCTCCGACGCCCTCAGCTTTGGAGCCGCCGTGGAGCTGTCCGTGGCCATGCCCTTGTCCTGGCTGCCCCTCATCAGCGACTATACCCGGGAGGCGGAGAAGCCCCTGAAAGCCACTGCCGCCAGTGTACTGGTATACGGCCTGGTCAGCATGTGGATGTACGTCATCGGCATGGGTGCAGCCATTTTTACCGGCAGTTCTGACATTGCAGACATCATGGTCAAGGCCGGGCTTGGCGTGGCCGCCCTGCTGATCATTGTGCTGTCCACTGTCACCACCACCTTCTTGGACGCCTACTCCGCCGGAGTCTCCAGCCAGGTGCTCTCTCCCCGCATCAATGGCAAGTGGGTGGCTCTGGGGGCCACGGTTCTGGGCACTGTGGGGGCCATTCTGTTCCCCATGGACGACATCACCGATTTTCTCTACCTTATCGGCTCGGTGTTTGCGCCCATGATTGCCATCCAAATTGCGGACTTCTACATTCTCAAGCGGGACAGCAGCCATCACCCCTTTGACGTGGCGAACCTGGCCATCTGGCTGGTGGGCTTTGTGGCCTACCGCCTGCTGATGCAGGTGGACATTCTGGTGGGTAACACCCTGCCCGACATGGTGATCACCATTCTTCTCTGCTACACTGTCCACTTTGTGGCCCGGAAACGGGCTTAAAGCTCCATATGTCAAGCGGGACGCCCCTCGGATTTTTCCGACTGGCGTCCCGCTATTTTGTCTATCCAGTTTCCAGGAGTCTCTCTCCCACCAAGGCCATCTGCTCTGCAGTGGGATCCCAACTCATGTCCAGAGACACCAGGGTATTTCCTCTGCACAACAGGAACATGTTGCGCTGGGTGCCGTCCTTGGCCACCAGGCGGTAGGCCTCCTCTGCGCCCCAGGGCGTGGCATCCACAGATACCATCTCCCCATCCCAATAGGCTTTTATCAGCATCTGCCGCTTCATCTGCCCCACACAGAAGGAGTACAGGGCGGGTACAGACACCGTGTACCGCTCATAGGTCATCTGTGGGGTCTCATCTTCCCGGCCCCAGGGCAGCTGCTCCACCTTCAGGCGCTGGAGCAGCAGGGACTGGTCCGAGCTGGTGGCATTGGAGAAAAACACCTCTTGCTCTCCCACCAAATCGGTCATATACAGGGGCGTCTCCACATAGAGGGCAAGATCTTCGGGGTCCTCCGCCCCTGTGGCCAGGTACACTCCAAACTTCACCGCACCGCCCATAATCACAAAGGCAAACACAGCGCAGGCCAGTATGGTCAGCCCACGATTGGCTCCGGTGGAAACGCCCACCTCTTTGAGAAGACTCTTCACGCCCATGGTCAAAGCGATGAGCACTCCATAGCCTACGGTCACAAAGAGGACAACCCATGCCATCAACGGATTTCCCGCCAGGACCAAATTCACGCCCCACCAAGCCAGGGCTGCCACCAACAGCACCATCATGGCGATTTGAAACTTTTTTGTGGAGGGTGTGTCCAAAAACAGCCCCTGTTGGGCTGCCCGCTTGGCCCGATGCCGCCAAGTGTAGTATGCAACGAGTTCCACCCCGCCGATCAGGAACAGGCTCAAGCCGCACATACCAACGAGAAAATCCCCGGGGCTTGCCAGCATGCGCAGGGTATCACTGATCCATGTAGAGGTATACAACACGCTGCCGATCAATCCCAGCGCCAACACAAACCAAAGCCCACGGAGATAGTTGGCCTTACAGGCCTGGTGGATGATACGCACCTCCAACTCTGGTTCCGTGTGGATGGGGGTGGGGTTTTCCCGTTCACTGTAAAACACCTGCATCTGGAACCAGGTACAGGCCAGCTCCCACCCCGTCTCCTCACAGTAGTCAATGAGGGTCTGCTGCTCCCCAGAGGGGAAGGGGTCAAAGTCCGAGGCCTTGGGAAAATAGGTCACCGCCACTTGCAGTTCCTGGGGCTCAATTCTCCGGTAGGTCCAGAAGTAATTGTTTATCTTCTCCACCTTCCAGCCCTTTCGGGCCATCCGAGTGAGATGGCGCTCAATACCGGTATGGTCGTAAAAGGACACCAGCTCCATTCTTCGCTTGGTCTGTCTCATAGTTTGTCCTCCTCTCTGCGCACACGGTCATAATCGTCCAACTGGCTGCGGAGGCGTTGACACTCCCGCTCCAGCATCTCCTTCCCCTTGTGGGTGATGAGATAGCTCCGCCGCCGCCCCTCCACACGGGTCTGACGAATCATCCCCTCTTCCACAAACAGCTCCAGGAGGTCGTAGAGGGTGCCAGAACCGATGCGCACCCTCCCCCCTGTCATCTCCTGCACCCGCTCCAAAATCTCCATGCCACGGCGCTCCTGGTGCAGACAGAGCAGGAGATAAAACATCTGCTCGGTGAGGGTCTTGAACTTCTCTCTGGCCATCGTCCCACCTCCCGTTTCTCGAATATCGAGTTCCTTCACCTTCATTATAACTCGAATATCGAGAAAGTCAACTGTATTTTTAAATGGTGGAATTTGGGGGATTTCCATGGTACAATGGGCAACAGTGGCACATATGCCACCCATCCCAAGAGAAACGAGGACCACGCATGCGAGAACAGAGAGAAGTCGCCATGTTACGGCAACAATTTCACATAGATAACCGCAAAAACTACATCTTATCCCTGGTTGGGAAACTTCTGGTGGTGGTCATGGGCATCAGCTCCAGCCTGATTTTCACTTTTGTTGTGGAGTCGCTGGAATACCAGAGCATTCAAAAGTTTCTCTATGGCCTGGCCATGGTGGGGGTGTATATCGTGGCCAATATGGCCTGTGGGTTGTTTCGGAGGAAGTACCAGAACACCTATCTGCGCAAGGCCCTGACCCAATTTAAAAACTACGTCTTTTCCAAGATATTGCGCCAGCCCATCTCCAGCTATGCCAGCGGAGACACCGCCAAGTTTATCTCTGCCTTCTCCAACGACCTCAATTCCATTGAACAGAACTATCTGGTGGGTGAACTGAACCTCTTTGTAGAGATTTTAAACTATGTGGTGACGGCGGCAGTACTGTTAATCCTCAACGTTCCACTGGGGATTACCCTGGTGGTCTCCTCTATGATTGCCATTCTGGTCTCCTTCCGTTTTGGCGGCAAAGTGGTGAAAAATGAGGCGGAGACCATGGAAAAAGCCTCGGATTTTGTGGCTCAGACCAAAGACCTGCTCAGTGGCTTTACCGTTATCAAAAGTTTTCAAGCCGAGCAGCAAATCATGTCGGTTTTCCAGGAGAAAAACGTGGAGCTGGAATCCACCAAGCAGAAACGCCGTGCCTCCAATGACACGGTATCCCTGGCAGGAAGCATTGCATCCATATTGGTGTCCGTGATCTTCCTCTCTGTGGGCTTTCTCCTGGCCTTCAACGGGCAAATCAGCGTGGGTAAAATCATCGGCTTCTATGAACTCAGCGGCAATATGCTCAGCCCCATCCGAAGCCTGGGTGTCCTTGTAGCCAACCGCCACGCCGCCAATGCCCTGATTCAGCGCATTGGCCGAGATATTGAGGACACCCACACCACCCAAAGTTGCAAAGCCACTCTGTCCACCGCTCCCTCCTCCATTACCCTGAAAGACCTTTCCTTTGGGTATGACAATGGCCGCCCTGTGCTCCACGCCATCAGCCACACCTTTGAAGCAGGCAAACGCTACGCCCTGGTGGGTGGAAGCGGCAGCGGAAAGTCTACGCTTCTAAAATTGCTGGTGGGCTTTCTCCCCGGTTATACAGGCCATATCCAATACGATGGAACCGAACTCCGTGAGCTGGACCTGGATCAACTGCTGGAACATGTCTCCATGATTCAGCAAGAGGTGTTCTGCTTTAACAGTTCCATTGAAAATAACATCACCATGTTTCGGGACTTCCCACAGGAGGAGTTGGACCACGCCATCCAACGTGCTGGACTGTCCACCCTCTGTGCCGCCAAGGGTATGGGTTACCTGTGTGGAGAGGGCGGCTGTCACCTGTCCGGCGGCGAGCGTCAGCGGGTGTCCATTGCCCGGTGCCTCATCCGTAAATCCCCCATTATCTTGGTGGACGAGGCGGAGGCCTCCCTGGACAACGAGACCGCCAGTGCCGTGTTGCAGACCATCCTAGGCCTGGACTCCACCATGCGCATCGTGGTATCTCACCGTCTGGATGCGCCCATTCTCCGCCAGTATGATGAGATTTTGGTGCTGCACAACGGCTCTATCGAGGAGTGCGGAACCTTTGAGGAACTTCTGGAGCGAAAGGGCTATTTCTATTCCCTCTATCAAATTTCTCAGTAAACTCAGGAGGATGCACCCATGCTCACTTTGAATAAGGAACTGTCCGGTCACATTCTCGACATCGGCGGAGGTGGCGAAGGGGTGATTGGGCGCCTCTATCAATCCCAAGTAACCGCCATTGACCATCGGCAGGAAGAACTGGATGAAGCGCCAGGCGGCTTTGAAAAAATTCGAATGGATGCCACAGACTTGCAATTCCCTGCCTTCTCTTTCGAACACGTCACATTCTTTTTTACCCTGATGTTTATGGATACCGATGTTCAGGAGAAAGCCATCACAGAAGCCGCACGGGTTTTAGTTCCCGGCGGACTCCTCTACATTTGGGACTGTGACATTGAATCCGCCTATCCAGAGCCTTTCTGCATTTCCCTGGAGATTCAACTGCCTAATGAACACATTTCCACTACCTATGGGGTGGGGAAACTGGGTACACAGAATGAAAGCTCGATTTCCGGCCTGTGCGTGGAGGCGGGGCTGATTCCCGTCAAACACCAGTCGGGGCCTGATGGCTTCCACATGGTCTGGCAAAAGCCCTGATCGCCCACATGCAAAAGAGCGAACCGACCTGTTCATCAGGCCGATTCGCTCTGTTCTCACACCATTACGGAGCCTTTCAGCGTTGAATTCTGGGTCAAATTCCCATCGGCCAGCCGATAGGCCTCCCCGTAAATGGTCTCCTGTCCATTTTCAATGTAGAGAAGATATTTCTAATTCTGTTCGACTCATTTCTTTTAGTTGCTCCACAGTCCACAGTTGCAAAAAGGACCACTCTATGAGCGGTCCTTTTTGCCGGTCATATTCTCCAGTTATTCCCATTCAATGGTGCCAGTGGGCTTGGGCGTCAGATCGTACAGGACACGGTTGACCCCCTTCACCTCGTGGGTGATGCGGTGGGTGATGTGCTGGAGCAGTGCAAAGGGCACATCCTCCACGGTGGCGGTCATGGCGTCCTTGGTGTTCACAGCACGGATGATGACAGGCCACTCGTCGGTGCGCTTGTCGTCCCGGACGCCCACGCTCTTGAAGTTGGGGATGGCGGTAAAGTACTGCCAGACCTTGCCCTCCAGGCCGTTCTTGGCAAACTCCTCCCGCAGAATGGCGTCGCTCTCCCGCACAGCCTCCAGGCGGTCACGGGTGATGGCGCCCAGGCAGCGCACGCCCAGACCGGGGCCGGGGAAGGGCTGACGGAAGACCATGTTGTCGGGCAGGCCCAGAGCCTTACCCACCACACGGACCTCGTCCTTAAACAGCAGCTTGATGGGCTCCACCAGCTCGAACTTCAGATCCTCAGGCAGGCCGCCCACGTTGTGGTGGGCCTTCACGGGGCCACTCTCCAGGATGTCGGGGTAGATGGTACCCTGGGCCAGGAACTCAATGCCCTCCAGCTTGCGGGCCTCCTCCTCAAAGACACGGATGAACTCAGCGCCGATGATCTTGCGCTTGCGCTCCGGCTCCTCCACCCCGGCCAGCTTGTCCAGGAAGCGGTCCACAGCGTCCACATAGATCAGGTTGGCGTCCATCTCATTGCGGAACACCTGCACCACCTGCTCAGGCTCGCCCTTGCGCAGCAGGCCGTGGTTGACGTGCACGCACACCAGCTGCTTGCCGATGGCCTTGATGAGAAGAGCGGCCACCACAGAGGAGTCCACGCCGCCGGACAGGGCCAGCAGCACCTTTTTGTCTCCCACCTGGGCCCGAATTTCCGCTACCTGCTGGTCAATGAAGGCTTCCGCCAGAGCGGGGGTGGTAATCCGCTCCATGTTGTCAGGACGCTTGTTGTTTTGCATCTCGTTTGTCCTCCTTATAAAATGGATGATTTGCTCCGGCTCCAGGCCGGAGGAAACCGAATCGGGCAGATGCTGCCAGGCCGGGGATAACGATTCGATGATTTATTTTTAATTTAACAAATTTCCGACCAAAAATCAACTTGTTCTTTTCATGCCATTCTCTGACTGGACTAGCAAGAGCCGCCCGATCTTTCCAATCGGACGGCTCTTGTGGTTTCGTTGTATCTTCCAGTTACTCCCACTCGCCAAATTCGAACATATAACAACCTATATGCCATGTTATTCTCGGCAAGGAAACTTGTCAAGAATTGTGGACAGATAAAACAGTGAAAAAATCATTTGGGATGTGGTATCCAATCCCGGAGTGAA
>CALWXF010000001.1 GCA_944385445.1 uncultured Oscillospiraceae bacterium | reverse complement strand
CAAAAAAGCCCGGAATATCAAGGAAAATCATCGCTCAGACGATTGAAATACGGTCTCAAGGCAGCCCGTCGCGCTCCCCAGTTCTCCAAGCGCTAATCGCATTTGGATTCTTTCAAAGTCCCGGAACCCTCTGTGGTCTCCGGGACTTTTTCTATTCTTCTTTCTGTTGACAGATGTAGACACTCGTGGTATACTGTGTTTACAAAGGTAGACAACAGAGAGGAGGGACGTATATGGATCACGATATCAGCTTGACCCAGGCGGAATGGGAGGTGATGGAGTGCCTGTGGGAGGAGAGCCCTCTCACCGGGCGAGAGGTGACCCAGCGCATGCAGCAGCGGTGCGGCTGGAGCCGGAGCACCACCCTCACCTTACTGGGCCGCCTGGAGGCCAAGGGTGCGGTGAAGAGCACAGCGGAGGAGACAGGCCCCAAGGTATTTTCCCCGCTGTTGGCCCGAGAGGATGCCGCCCTGCGGGAGACCGAGGACTTTCTCAGCCGTGTCTATCATGGGAGTCTGAGCCTGATGGTCAGCGCATTGACCCGAAAACAGGCTCTGTCCCAACAGGAACAGGACGAGCTCTACGAGCTCCTGAAAGGATTGGAGGCGGAGCGCCATGACTGAATGGGCAGTAACATCCAGTGTTCTGATTGTCGTCGTTCTGATTTTACGTCAATGTCTGAAAGGCAGGGTAAGCCTGCGGCTCCAGTATGGCCTGTGGGCCCTGGTGCTGGTGCGGCTGCTTCTCCCTGTCAGCTTGGGGCACACCCCAGTGAGTGTGCTCAATGCAGTGGACCCCATCACCTCCACCCAGACGGTGGAACAGGAGGTCCATCATCTTCCCGGCAACGTGACCACCACCTTCTCCCCTGTGGAGGCGCCAGTCAACCAAGAGGTCAACGCCCCTGAGTCTGGGGACGAGACGCTGGATGTCCCCTTCTCCCCCGCCCCAGTGCTCCACGGGATATGGCTGGCAGGTGCTGTGGCGGTGGCGCTGTGGCTGACGGGGGTGAACGTGCGGTTTGCCCGTACGCTCCGTCGCAGTCGTCGTGCTCTGGCTGTGGAGGGCAGTTCCATTCCGGTATACGTCTCCCAGGCCATTCCCGCTCCCTGCCTGTTCGGTCTGGTGCGTCCCTGCATCTATGTCACGCCGCTGACCGCCTCCGACGAGACGCTTCTGCGCCACACCCTGGCCCATGAGCTCACCCACTTCCGCCACCGGGATTACCTGTGGAGCGTCCTGCGGGGACTGTGCCTGGCTCTGCACTGGTACAATCCCCTGGTGTGGCTGGCCGCTGTAGTGTCCAGCCGGGATGGAGAGCTGTGCTGTGACGAGGCCACGGTGGCTCGGTTGGGTGAGGGGGAGCGAGCCTCCTATGGCCGCACCCTGCTGGCAGTGACCTGCCAGGGCCGCTCCAATCTGCTGCTCACCGCCACCAGCATGACGGGGCGGGGCCGGGACATCAAGGAGCGCATCCTACTGCTGGCCAAGCGGCCCAAAACTGCAGCGCTCACCTTGGCGGCGGTGGTTCTGGTGGCCGTGGTAGCTGCAGGCTGCACCTTCACCGGGGCAGCCCCCATCGTCACCCCTGACCCAGCCCCCAGCCAGAACACCCCTCAATTTCTGTCCGAAGAAGAAATCCGTCGGTATGAGGAGCTGTTTGACCCCATTCAATTCCGTGACGATGGCACCCAAGTGAGCAACCCCCTGTGCAGCTTCTTGTTTACCACCTATGACCGTCCTGAGAATTTAAACTTAGAGCAGTTCCTACGTTATTTCCCCGATGATGGTGTTGTTGATGTGGACAAAAACACCCCCGAACTTCAAGCCCTCAGGGCCCACCCCCTATGGCCCTATGGCTCTGCCACCTTCATTTCCCAACCCATCCACCGCTACACCCGAGAAACGGTGGACCAGATTCTGGAACAGTACGCAGGCATCACCTCCGAAGACCTCACAGGGGTGGGAGCAGATGAGCTCATCTATCTGGAGGAGTACGATGCCTGGTACAATTTCACCAGTGACTTTGCAGCCGGCACCATGTCCTGTGACTATGGAACCCGGAACGGCAACCGGGTGACCCTGTACGCTACCCCTGGTGAGAACGGTTCCCGCTATGTGCTGGAGCTGGAGGAGCTCCAAGACGGCTTTCATATTCTCTCCTACCTGTATAAGGAGAACTAAGTCCAACCACATCGAACCCCCGGAACAGTCGTTCCGGGGGTGTTCGTCTTGTATGGGCAAACGCCCTGTGGTATCATGAGGGCAAGAACATTTCCAGCTTAGGAGGCCTCTTTATGAACATCGTGGTGGCCATGGACTCCTTCAAGGGCAGTCTCTCCTCCATGGAGGCAGGCCAAGCGGTCCGGGCAGGGATTACCCAGGCTGACCCCAGCACGCAGGTGACGGTCCGCCCTCTGGCCGACGGCGGCGAGGGCACCGTGGAAGCTCTCATCTCCGGCATGGGCGGCCAAAGGCAGCAGGTGACCGTGACCGGGCCGTTGGGCGCTCCCGTGGTGTGCACCTATGGCATCCTCCCCGCCACAGGCACAGCGGTGGTGGAGATGTCCGGGGCGGCAGGCCTCCCCCTGGTGCCGGAGCCCCAGCGCAATCCCCTGTACACCACCACCTATGGCGTGGGGGAAGTCATCCGGGACGCCATAACCAAGGGCTGCCGCCGCTTCCTGGTAGGCATTGGGGGCAGCGCCACCAACGACGGCGGCGTGGGGATGCTCCAGGCCCTGGGCTACGGCTTTTTAGACGGAGAGGGCCGCCCCATCCCCCACGGCGCCCAAGGGCTCTCCCAACTGGCCCGCATCACCTTAGACGGAGTTCTCCCCCAGCTGGCCGAATGTGAGTTCCGGGTGGCCTGCGATGTCACCAATGTCCTGTGCGGGCCCCAGGGCTGCAGCGCCGTCTATGGCCCTCAGAAAGGGGCCACCCCGGAGATGGTTCAGGATATGGACCAATGGCTGGACCATTACGCCCAGCTGGCCCGGGCGGTGTACCCGGACACCGCTCACCCCGATGCACCGGGCACCGGAGCCGCCGGAGGGCTTGGCTTTGCCTTTCAGACCTTCACCCGTGGGGTGCTGGAGCCCGGGGTGTCCATCGTGCTGGAGGAGACCCACCTGGAGAAGTTCATCCGGGAGGCCGATTTGGTCATCACCGGAGAAGGGCGGCTGGACGGACAGACCTCCATGGGCAAGGCCCCGGTGGGAGTGGCCCAGCTGGCCAAACGGTACCACAAGCCGGTGGTGGCCCTGGCTGGCTGCGTCACCTCAGACGCTGCCGCCTGTCACGCCCAGGGCATCGATGCCTTCTTCCCCGTCCTCCCCGGCCCCTGCTCCCTGGAGCAGGCCATGGAACCGGACACCACCCGGGCCAACCTGGCCGCCACCGCTCAACAGGTGTTCCGGCTGTTTCAGGCCGGACGGGCAAACTGATCTCTGACTGCTATTTCCCACACATCTAAAAAATCTCCCCGGACCTCACAGGATGTCCGGGGAGATTTCTGTATCTCGGTGGTTCAACAGCCCCTTGAGCTGCTTCAAAAAACATTCCGAGGCCTTGGAGAACACCTGGTAGCGTTTCCAGATGATAGACGCCTCCGAGTGCATGGCGGGAGAGAGGGGGCGGAAGCACAGTGGGCTGTCCCCACTGACGTTGATGATCTGGTCAAAGCACAGGGCGTACCCCAGCCCCTCCTCCACCATCAGTGAGGCGTTAAACACCAGATTGTAGGTGGCCACGATGTTCAGCTTGGCATAGTCTCGCTCAAACCATTTGGCCAAAGACCAGTCATCCGCCTTCTGGGCGGAGACGATCAGGGGCTTGTCCCAGAGGTCCTGGGGTTGGATGTATTCTTTGGCTGCCAGTGGGGCGTCCTTGCGCATGAGCACCCCCCAGGTGTCATGAACAGGCACCTTCACCGAGCTGTAGATACTGGTATCCACCGGGCCATAGACCACACCGAAGTCGATGAGCCCCCGGTCCAAGTAGTCCTGGACAAAGGCCGCATTGCCGCTGCGCACGTGGTAGTGGATGTCGGGGTATTTGGCCTGGAGCTGTTTGGCCGCCCGGGCAAACAGGCGAATCATATCCGATTCCCCCGCCCCGATGTACACATCCCCCGCCACCACCTGGTCGGACAGGGAGATTTCCCGCTGGGTGATCTGCACCAGCTCCAAAATCTCCTCTGCCCGCTTGCGCAACAGCATCCCCTCTTCGGTGAGCAGCACCTTCCGGGAACCCTTGGTTCCTCGGATAAGCAGCTGTTTTCCCAGCTCCTCCTCCAGGGCCTTGAGCTGGGTGGAGAGTGTGGGCTGAGAGAGGTGCAGCGATGCCGCCGCCCCGGAAATGCTCTGCTCTCTGGCCACCGCCAAAAAATACTGTAACACCCGCAGTTCCACGCCTGTCGCCTCCTTTTCTATCAGTATACCATTTGACACTATAGCTTTCAACTATGTTTCAATATCAAGTATAAGTATTTGATATATGAAGAGCTGTTGGATATACTGGTGTCGAAACGGAAGGTGAGCAAGGGATGACCACACAGGACCTGATTTTGAATCTGGAGGCCGCCGGGCTGGACGCTCCACAGGTGGAGCAGTACCTGGCCTACGGACAGGCGGAAAACACCGCCCAACAGCTACAGCTTCTGTCCCGTCACCGGGCGGCCCTGTTGGACCGGGTGCACCAGATGGAAAAACAGATCGGTTGTCTGGACTATCTGGTCTACCGGATTCAGCACCGCCCCGCTGACCCACACGCCAGTTCTAGAAATGGAGGAACCACACCATGAGACACATCCACCATGAAACCTTTGACCAGGAGCGAGCCCTGTATGGCCAGCGGGACATTCAGGTCACCGACTGCTCCTTTGACGGACCCGCCGACGGGGAGAGCGCCTTCAAAGAGGGGGCCAACATCCAGGCCCTGCGCTGCTTTTTCAACCTGCGTTATCCCTTCTGGCACGACGACGGCCTGGTAATTCGGGACAGTGAGCTGACCCCCATGTGCCGGGCGGCCCTGTGGTACTCCCACCACATTGAAATCACCAACACCAAGCTCCACGGCATCAAGGCCCTGCGGGAGTGCGGTCAGGTGGCCCTGCGAGACTGTGACATCCTCTCCCCGGAGTTTGGCTGGTCGGTGCACGACATCACCATGGACCACTGCACCGCAGAGAGCGAATATTTTATGATGCGCTCCACCAATCTGCGCTTTACCAATGTGACCTTCCGGGGCAAGTACTCCTTCCAGTACATCGAAGATGCCATCTTCGACAACTGCCGCTTTGACACCAAAGATGCCTTCTGGCACGCCAAAAACGTGGTGGTGCGCAACAGCGTGGTGAAAGGAGAATACCTGGCCTGGTACTGTGAAAACGTGACCTTTGAACACTGCACCATCATCGGCACCCAGCCTCTATGCTACTGCAAGGGGCTGAAGTTGGTGGACTGCCGCATGGAGGACACCGACCTGGCCTTTGAAAAGAGCGACGTCCAGGCTACGGTGCTCACCCCGGTGGTGAGCATTAAGAACCCTCGCTCCGGCCGCATTGTGGTGCCCTCTGTGGGCGAGATCATCCGGGACGACCCAGAGTCCCGGGGCGAGATTCTCTGCGGCTCGGACGCCCAATAACCCATGAAGCGGATTGGATATGCCCTGTGGGCTGTGGTGCTGGTTCTGTATCTGGCGGCCTGTTCCACCGCCTCTCACCCCAGTCCCACCTCTACTATTTCACCGGAATCAAAGGAGGATACCACCGTGGACACGCACACCTTCTATCTCACGGTGGAGGGAGTCACCTTCCCCGCCACCTTTGCGGACAACCAGGGCGCCGAGGCCCTGGCGGACCTGCTCACTGACGGCCCCCTCACCCTCTCCCTGGAGGACTACGGCGGCTTTGAAAAGGTGGGCAGTCTGGGTCAGTCCCTCCCCACCAGCAACACCCACATTACCACCCAGTCCGGGGATATTGTGCTGTATCAGGGCCGCCAGATCGTCCTCTTTTACGGCTCCAACTCCTGGAGCTACACCCGCCTGGGCCGGGTCACCGACCTCACGGGATGGAAAGAGGCCCTGGGCCAAAGCGATGTCACCGTGACCCTCTCCCTGACGGCACCTCATTGACTTGCCTTCCTCCATGCAGTAAAATACCGTCAAGATACTATACTGTTACCCCCACTTCTCCAGCGGGGGTAACCTGTTAGGAGAGAGCACCATGTCGGTGAACATTTACAAAGGGGAGTCTTTCCTCACCCGCTAAGGGAATTTAGGAAAGGACTCCCCAAACATGAACAAAACAAATTGCACCTCGATTTGGCGTCTGGCTGGCCGTGGCGCCTTGGTTTGTTATGCCCTTCTGGCCCCCCTGTCCGCTCTGTGCGCTTCCCTCTTCGCCCTGTCCCTCCAGCCCGTGGTGGACACAGGGCTCACTGGGGACCTGGCCCGCTTCGGGCAGGCCTGCCTGGCCGCCCTTCTTCTGGGGGTGTTGGACCTGGCCCTGCAGCACTGGACGGTTTGCAAACAAGCGGCCATCCTCCACCGCTGCACCCGCAGGCTGTGCCAGTACTACCTGCACCTCACCCTGGCCCAAAAGGTGGAACAGCTCCAGGAGCAGGACAGCGCCGCGTACCTCTCCAAGCTTACCGCCGATGCCCCCCTCATCTCCTCCGGCTACCTGGGCAACGCCCTGGACCTGTACCGCTGCGCCTGGAGCCTGGCCGCCTCCTTGGCGGTGCTGGCGGCGGCAGGCTGGGAATTGGCAGCCCTGGCGGTGCTCTGTGCCCTGGTCTCCCTGGCCCTGCCCAAACTTCTCCAGCGCAGCGCCGACCAGGCCGAGGCAGCATATCTGGACGCCAACCGCACCCATCTGGCCCAGGCCCAGGAGACACTGACCAACTTTCTCCTCATCCGCCTGTATAGGTTAACGCCGGAACAAGAGTCCCGCTACCACAAGGCCGCCGCCCAGGTGGAACAGGCAGACAACCGCCGCCAAGTGGTCCGGCAGCGGATGAACACTCTGGGCAGCGCCATCAGCCAGCTCAGCTTTGTGCTTTTGCTGGCCGGGGCCATGCTGCTGGTCATCCAGGGCAAGCTCAGTGTGGGCTATACCATGTCTCTCACCCAGCTGCTGGGCGGTGTCATGTTCCCCTTCGAGGTGCTGCCCGGCTACTGGATGGCCCTGCAGACGGGAAAGCGGCTGTACCGCTCCAATCTGGAGCAGCTGCAAAACGGGCTGGACACCCCCGGCGTCCAGCTTCTCCCCCACCCTCCCAGACAGCTGGCCCTCCACGGCGTCTCCTTCGCCTATCCCAATCGCCCCCCGCTGGTGGAACACCTGACCCTGCATCTGGACTGTACCAAAAAATACGCCCTGGTGGGGGGCAGCGGCAGCGGGAAAAGCACCCTGGCCAAGCTGCTTCTGGGCTTTCTCACCCCCACTCGTGGCTCCGTCACCCTGGACGGCATTCCCCTGAACCAGGTGGAAGCCGGGTCTCTCTACCATGCGATAGGCTACCAGAGCCAGAACAACACCTTTTTCCGGGACACCCTGGAGCACAACATTCTCCTGGGCCGCTCCCTTTCCCCAGAAGACTGGAAGCAGCTGCTGCAACAGGTGCAGCTAGCCCACTGGGTGTCACAGCTTCCACACCAGGCCCAGACCTTTGTGGAGGAAAACGGAAAAAATCTCTCCGGCGGCCAGGCACAGCGGGTAGCCCTGGCCCGGTGTCTGGCGGGACATCCCGCCTTTCTGGTGCTGGACGAGATCACCTCCGCTCTGGACCCTAAGACCGCCGGGGCACTGATGAACACGGTGCTGGCCCTGGAGGGGGTGGGTCTGCTGGCCATCACCCACAACCTGAGTGGGGAGTGGCTGAAACGGTTTGACTCCATTCTCGTCCTCCGGAACGGGTCCGTCACGGAACAGGGCTCTTGGGAGGAGCTCATGGCCCAACGTGGTGAGCTATATCATCTTTCTACAAGAACATAAAAAACGCCTGGAATCCGAGGATTCCAGGCGTTTTTATTGTTAAAGAGTGAGGAGAAAGACCGCAGCGCACAGGATGGCAAACAAAATAAAGCCCACATTGGCGTACACTGTCTTGACTCGACCCTCCCGGGGCAGCTCCTCGGGGGTGGGCTGAAGGGTGAAGGACTTGCGCTTGACGATCCCAATCACCAGGCCTGCAATCACCAGCACCAGCTGCACCAGTACATAGACCAGGTAGATGAGCAGACCGGGCAGAATGGCCGCCAGCATCTCCTGGTCCAGACTCTGGGGGTTCAAGTTGGACAGGGCATCCAAGTCCAGGTTGGACACCACCCACAGGGGCACCACCGAGCCCATGAAGTTGATCATCATGTGCATGAGCACAGGATAGCGGAGGCGACGGGTGCGCAGGTACACATAGGCAAAAATCAGGCCCATGCCGAAGGCATAGAAGAACTGAAACAGGTTCATGTGGAACATGGCGAAGAGGAGGGCAGAGAATACCATGGCGGTCTTCTCCCCATACCGGGAGCAGCGGTCCAACAGCTGCTTGCGGAAGATGAACTCCTCCACCAGGGGTGCCAGCACCACCGCCGTGAACAGGTTGAACAGCCCCCCCTCAAAGACATAGGTCTCCACCACATTCTGTGCTGTGCCCCCAGACAGCAGCCCGGCCAGGAATGTTCCAACGATATTTCCAACGTACATCACCGGAAAACACATCAGCAGCAGTGCCCAGAAATTCCCGCCTCCCAGCTTGCTCTGGGACTGCTCCACCACAGGTATTCCGCGGAACATCAACAGGAAAAGCGGCACCCCCACCAGATACTGCGTGATCAAGCCGACTACCCACGAAAACCAGGGTCTGTTCAGCACGTCAATGCCCATGCGAACCAGGACTTCCCCGATGGTCACCAGCACCACTTGCAGCAGCAGCACAATCAGGATATTGGCAATCATGGCCCAGCTCAATCGGCTAAAGCAGGCCTTTGCCTGGTTCATGGGTACCAAGTTTTCTTCATTCATGTGGCATTCCCTCCCAGTTCTCTCTCCGTTGGGTCCTTGCTTTTGCCCATTCTCTCATATCTTCCACAAAGAATCAATCCCCCTGTGCAACTTCTCCCCATTGACAGATTCAATCGAATGCGTTAGACTAACAGTGTGATCGAACGCATTAGACTAAGAGAGGTGATACCATGGACACGCCAAAAATCTTCGAGAGCGAGTACCGCTTCTGCCTGATTTTGTGGGAGCACGAGCCCATCAAGAGCGGGGAGCTGGTGGCCCTGTGCAAGGAGCAGCTGGGGTGGAAGAACTCCACCACCTACACCGTCATCAAACGTCTGGCTCAGCGAGGGGTGCTGAAGAACGAGAACACCGTTGTCACCTCTCTGATATCCAAGGATCAGGTACAGGCCGCTGAGATTGACGAGCTGGTGGAGACCAAGTTTGAGGGTTCCCTCCCCGCCTTTGTGGCAGCTTTTACCCGCCACCAGAAGATGACCCAGAGGGAGATCGACCAGGTACAGGCGATGATCGACCAGTTCAGAAAGGAGAATGGGCCATGACCGAGCTGTTTTTACATGTGGTAAACGGGAGCATCTCCGCCAGCTGGTTGGTGTTGGCGGTGCTGCTGGCCCGCCTGGTGCTGAAACGGGCCCCAAAATGGGCCCATGTGCTGCTGTGGGGCATTGTAGGGGTGCGTCTCATCTTCCCCTTCTCCCTGGAGAGCGCTCTGAGCCTCATCCCCAGCGCTGAGACCATCTCCCCCACCATCCTCACCGACGCCACCCCCAGGGTCTACACCGGATTTCCCAACCTGAACCAGTCCATCAACCCTGTGCTCACCCAGGCCGCCGCCTCCGCCCCCGACGCCGCCCCCAACCTCCTGGAGATTTGGCTTCCGGTACTGGCGGTCCTCTGGTTCTTTGGTATGGCGGGGCTGCTGGGGTGGAGCGCTTTGAGTTATCTCCGCCTGCGGCGGCGGGTGTCCACAGCAGTACGGCTGGAGGACCATCTCTATCAGAGCGAAGCGGTGCTCTCCCCCTTCGTGCTGGGACTGATGCACCCCCGGATTTACCTTCCCTTCTATCTGGACCAGGACACCATGGACCATGTGGTGTCCCACGAGCGGGCCCACATCCAGCGCAGAGACCACTGGTGGAAGCCCCTGGGCTTTGTGCTGCTGAGTGTGTACTGGTTCAACCCCCTGCTTTGGCTGGCCTATCTGCTGCTGTGTCGAGATATCGAACTGGCCTGTGACGAGAAGGTGGTGCGGGGCATGGAACCCCACCAACGGGCGGACTACTCCCAGGCCCTGCTCTCCTGCTCGGTGCGCCATCCTGCCATTGCCGCCTGTCCTTTGGCCTTTGGGGAAGTGGGGGTGAAGCAGCGGGTGAAGTCGGTGCTGCGCTACCAGCGGCCCACCGTTCTGGCGGTGGCCGCCTCGGTGGTGGTGTGCGTCCTGGTGGGGGTGTTCTTTCTCACCGATCCCCCCACCCCCCGCAGCTTTCCCATGCAGGGACACAATGTGGCAGATCTAGACCCTCAGTATATTTTGGAGGAAATTGCCCGTGTGGAAAAACTGGACGATGCCACTTCCCTCTACACCACTTCCGGGGCAACCTTTTTGACGCTCAACTCTGAGTTTGAGCTTGCCCAGTCTGAAGGCGCAGATTTTTACTATTATCATCATCAAACGTTCTATCGCTCGACGCTGAGATGGTTTTTGGAAAACGACAACTTTTATGTGGTCGAACCCACGGCTCAGCCTCAATCCGACCAGATATACCTCTTTGCCTCCTGTCTGGAGGCGCTGAAATACCTGCCGCAGGAGGAAATTCGCCAGCTGTCTCCCCAGGCAGACCGATACCAGATCAGCATGGATGCATCGGGAGGGTCCAGCAATCAGGACCGCACCATCACCTACACTGCCGACGGGGTGAGCGACCTGGATGGATGGCTCATCCACCTGGTGGTTCAGCCCCTGTACCAAAAAGCCAATGGAGGGTACCACGGCACCGGAGATGAGACCATCCACCTGTTCTACGGCACGCCCCCCGCCCAACTTCTAGCCACCTATTGGGGCCCAAGCCGCCCCGGTACCCTTCACCTGAAAACTCCAGACACCTCCCTGGATTTTGACACATCGTATCTGGAGCTGTTCAGCGACGGCACCTTCCTTTGGTCCCCTTCCGTCCTCATGAGTTTTGTCAGCCGGGGGTACTTTGAGCAGACGGAGGACACTCTGACCCTATACCCCAAAGGCGGAGCATCGGTCTATGTATTCCACAAAGAGGGAGATACCCTGACCTATGATGCAGACGCCTCCACCCAGCCTCTGCCCATGGAACAGTGGGCGTATCTGCCCGGCGTATAACAAAATCCCACGGAGCCCCTGAAGAGGGTTCCGTGGGATGTTTCATGCGTTATCCTGCCTTTCTCTTGGCCCGGCGCCTCCAAAGGATGCGCACCAGGGACACGCCCATGATGCCGACACCGATGGCACAGTAGACGGAAGCGCCCTTAAGGCTTCGGTCCGATGGCTCCAGAATATAGTTGGACTGGCTTGGATGCTCTGGATCATACTTCACTGGGAATACATCCCCCACCCGGATCTCTTCCCACTGATGCCAGGCAGCCCCGGTATACGTCTGCCCTTCTACCACATAGCGGTATTGAACGTCATAGCAGTCACGGGTATGGTTTCGTCCGCTTCGCTCCCGGTGCTTGTCCACCTGGTACACGGTGGCCTGGGTGGTGGGCCAATCCACCTGGGAGAGCTGCTGCTGGTATGCCATATGGCTGTTTCCCAGCCATATGAGCGAAATCAGAAAGAAAACGAAACCAAATCCGAACAACCAAACAGGGTCTGATTTCCCACTCTTATCTCCCACACCTCTCCTCGTCACTTAAAAAAACACCTTCTTGTCCACCGGGGCCGTGCTGGCAATGAGCTTACCCTTGCGGTAGTTGCGCAGGACGTTGGCGTCATAGTTCAGAGCGTCGTACCAGTCCTTGGCGTCCAGGATGATGAAGTTGGCGTCGTTGCCCTCCCGGATGCCGTAGGCGTCTCCCAGGTGGAGGGTTCGGGCGGCGTTGGTGGTGACGAAGCGGTAGGAGTTGACGATCTCCTCATAGCCCAGCATGTGGCCCGCATACAGGCCCATGAACACCTGGTCCCGCATTTTGGCGTTGCCCAGAGGATTCCAGGGGTCGAAGATGTCGTCGGAGCCGAAGGAGACGTTGATGCCCTCGTCGGTGAGCTCCTTCACCCGGGTCATGCTGCGGCGCTTGGGGTAAGTGTCGGTGCGGCCGCCCAGGTGGACGTTGACGCAGGGATTGGCCACGAAATTGATGCCGGACAGCTTGAGAAGCCGCATCAGGCGGATGACATAGGCGTTGTTGTAGCTGTGCATGGCGGTGGTGTGGGAGGCGGTGACCTTCTCCCCCATGCCCATCTCATAGGCCCGGGTGGCCAGGGTCTCCAGACCACGGGAGGCCTCGTCGTCGATCTCATCGCAGTGGACGTCCACCAGCTTGTTGTACTTGGCGGCCAGGTCCATGCAGATGTTCAGAGACTCCACCGAGTACTCCCGGGTGAACTCGAAGTGGGGGATGGCACCGGCGGCGTCCGCCCCCATCTCCAGGGCCTGCTCCAGCAGCTTGGCCCCGTTGGGGTAGCTGAGGATGCCGTACTGGGGGAAGGCCACAATCTGGATGTCCATGTAGTCCTTTACCTCTTCCCGAATCTCCAGCATGGCCTCCAGGGCGGTGAGCTTGGGGTCGTTGATGTCCACATGGGTGCGGACATACTGGATGCCATTGGCCGCCTGCATGCGGATGGCCTGGTTGACCCGGGCCTTCACATCCTCATGGGTCAGGGAGGGCTTGTACTCCTCCCAGCACTGGATGCCCTCAAAGAGGGTGCCGCTGAGGTTCCAGCGGGGACGGCCAGCGGTGAGGCAGGTGTCCAGGTGCACGTGGGATTCCACAAAGGGAGGCAGGGCCATCTTTCCGGCGCAGTCGGCCACCACTTCCTCCCCAGGCAGGGGCTCCAGGTGGGCAGCGATGGTCTCAAACTTTCCGTCGGTGATGCGAATGTCCACCGTGTCCTGGGCATTGCCCAGGTGAAGCTTTTGAATGAGCATGGTAAAATCCTCCCTGTTTGTTTAGTTGTGTTTCTTATCCAGCAGTTCCCCCAGGAAGAAGCACACCGCCGCCACGATCATGGCGTTGAGGGCGGCAATGCCCCAGGGGAGGACGTTGGCTGCCACAGCGCCCACCACAATGCCGGCCATGTTGAACCAGTTGACGGCGACACCCTTCTTGGCGTCCCGGAACTTGCTGCGGTTTTTAAAGAAGTCCAGGATGACGATGGCGCCGATGGGGGGCAGAGCACAGTTCAAAATGTTCAGCCAGCCGGTGAAGTTCCAGTACAGCCAGATGGCCAGGGCAGTGCCCACGATACCGGCAATCCAGGTGGTGAACTTCATGCGCACCCCGGAGACGTTGGAGATGGCCAGGCCGCCGGTGTACAGAGCGTTGTTGTTGGTGGTCCAGATGTTGGCGCCCAGCACGATGAGGGCGGGAATGGCCAGGCCCTGGGCGATCATCACATAGAAGATATCATCCTTCCCGGTGAAGGCACCGCCCACAGCGCCGAAGCAGAACATCAGAGTATTTCCCAGGAAAAAGGCGATGACGGTGGTCCACACAGCAATCTTGCTGTTTTTTGCAAAACGGATGAAGTTGGGGGTGGCGGTACCGCCGGAGATAAAGGAGCCGATGACATAGCCAATGCCGGTGACCAGACCGATACCGCCGGCGGACTGGGCAAAGATGGCTGTGAGGCCGCCACCCTCTCCGGTGGCGGTGATCATGGAGTACATGCCCAGCACCACAATGAGGGGCACGGAGATATAGCTGACGATCTCCAGGGCCTTCATACCGGTGGCGGCGGTGGCGGTCATCAGCAGGCCAGCCACGATGGTCAGCGCCCACGCATTGACACCCATCAGTTCGGCGGCAGGGATGGAGAACATGGCCACGCCCACACCGAACCAGCCGATCTGGGTAAAGCCCAGAATGGCGGAGGACAGGTAGGAGCCCTTCTCACCAAACGTCTTTCGGCACAGCAGGTCCATGGTCAACCCCGTGCTGGCACCGATGTAGGCCAGAATGCCGCAGTAGGCGGAGAGGATCAGGCCGCCGATGAGACAGGCCCAGGCAAAGCCGGACAGGTCCAGACCGTTGCCCAGCTTGGCGCCCACGCTCATGCTGGCGGAAAAGAAGGTAAAGCCCAGCATGACAAAGAACATGTTCCAAAAGCCTTTCCTGGCCGAGGCGGGCACCGCCTCCAGGGAATAGTCTGTATCTACCTGGTGTTGTTTTTCTCGTTCGTGTTTACTCATACGCAATGAATCTCCCTCTCAGTTTCTTTTTTCATGGAGTCTACACTCAGTTGAATAATATACCATGATTTTGACAGAACTGTCCACCTACCCTTTTCCTAAAAAATGTCGTAAATCCTCCCGTCTCTCCCAGCACTATTATCCCTTACCAGAAGAGGAATAAAATGCACATATGTAGCCAGTTTGTCTCCACTTCTCCATATAATTCCTCACAATTTTCCTGCGTCATACTTCATTTCGCATAGTTTCATTTCCGCTTTGCCCCGATTTTTTTGTTGACTTTTCACAGTTTTCGGTCTACAATAGATGGGTAAAAGAGCGGAATGGGCAGCGTTTCT
Source organism: uncultured Oscillospiraceae bacterium (assembly GCA_944385445.1). GTDB lineage: Bacteria > Bacillota > Clostridia > Oscillospirales > Oscillospiraceae > Enterenecus. The sequence continues at coordinate 442,813 of CALWXF010000001.1, read as the reverse complement.
CCCTCCTCTTTTCCAGCGCAAAACCCTCTCAAATTGTCAACCCCATACCGAACCGCAAGGCACAGTTGGAGGCTTCCCCAAAAGTGTTGGAGTGTCGTTTTCCCTTTCCTGCGTTCTGGTGGGGTTTTCCTTTGTATGGACCAGAGATGGCAACAGGGCGGCCATAGGCCCCCTTTTACCATAGATGAGAGCATAGGAGGCGAAAAGAGCAAGCAAGTGAAAGAAAAGGAACAATCTTGACAAAGGAGGAACTATCTTGAAGAAACTCGTAAAGTGCATCACAGGTGCAGTCCTGGCGGTATGCATGGTCACCACCGGTATGCCGGGCCTGGGACTTCTCTCCCAAACCGCCCAAGCTGCCGCCGACACCAATCTGGCCCTGAACAAGACCGCCACGGCCAGTGATGTGGAGTCTGGTACCAGCTTCACCGCCGACAAGGCTGTGGACGGCAACTCCAGCACCCGCTGGGCCACCAACGCCGACAACGCAGGCACCGCTCCCAAGTGGCTGCAAGTGGATTTTGGCACCACCACCACCTTTGATACGGTGGATATCTCCTGGGAGCAGCAGAACATCGTGGAGTACAAGCTGGAGGTGTCTGACAACGCCGAGAGTTGGACCACCGTGTTTGAGCGCAACTCCAACCCCACCACCAAGGACGAGAGCATCTCCCTGGAGGCTCCCGCCGTGGGCCGCTATCTCCGGGTGTACGTCAGCCGCTACGACCAGGCCGACTGGAAGTCTGTGTCCATCTTTGAGCTGGCTGTGTACAACTCCAAGGATGACACCCCCGATGTGTCCGGCGGCAACTACACCATCTACCCCACCCCCCAGAAGGTGACCGATGAAGAGGGCACCATCACCCTCACCGACACCATCAACGTCATCCAAGGCGGGGGCATCGACACTGTCACCGCCAACCGCATCAAAGAGGTTCTCACCGACAACGGGTACACCACCCAGGTTGCCGACCAGGCCTCTGAGACCAACACCAACCTGTATGTGGGCATCAACGGCTCCGGCGACGCCGCCGACACCTATGAGGGTGTGCCCAAGGACGTGTTCACCGAGGGCGAGAACAAGTACGACATGCACGTGGTGAAGGTGTTTGACAACGGCGACATCGTCATTCTGGGCCAGGACAGCGACGCTGCCTACTACGGTCTGGCCACTCTGAACCTGATGCTGGAGCAGACCACTGACCGCCAGATGAAGATCTCCACCTTTGAGGACTACTCCTTCCAGAAGTACCGTGGCTGCGTGGAAGGCTACTACGGCTACCCCTGGAGCGTGGAGGGCACTCTGAGCTGGTTCGACTTCGCCAAGCGCTACAAGATGAACATCTTCCTCTACGGCCCCAAGACCGACCCCTATCACCTGGGTCAGTGGGACGAGCCCTATCCTGAGACCGTCACCGAGGAGGAGTCCGCCATCGGCATCCGCACCCGCAGCGAGATGCAGCAGTTTGCCGAGAAGGCCACCGAGTGCAACGTGGACTTCGTGTGGGTGGCTCACCCCGCCATGAAAAAGCCCATCGACTTCACCAATGAGGAGACCGTCAACGAGGGCGTGGACCGCCTGATGGCCAAGTTTGCGGATATGTACGACCTGGGCGTACGCCAGTTCGGCATCTTCGTGGACGACATCTCCAACTCTGAGGCCGCCCGCACCTGCGACATGCAGATCTACATGCTCAACACCACCCAGGAGCGTCTGTATGAGACCTACAACGGCGAGGGCACTGCAGCGGAAGACCATGTAAAGGGCCTGTTCTTTACCCCCGCCTGGTACACCACCGGCTCCAGCGGCGCTTCCACCTACATGCCCAAGTTCCGCAATGTGCACGAGGACATCGAGATCTGCTTCACCGGCAGCGACGTGTTCTCCAGCATCAGCAACACCTCTGCCACCACCTTTAAGAATTGGATTGGCCGGGACCCCGTGCTGTGGTGGAACTACCCCGTCAACGACAACGTGGACAATGTCTACTACACCAACCCCATCAACCACTACTACAGCCTGGACTCCAACCCCACCAGCCTCAAGGGTGTGCTGTCCAACCCCATGAACTACTCTGAGTCCTCCAAGGTGGCCTTCTTCGGCATTGCCGACTACACCTGGAACCCCAACGCCTTTGACGCCATGGAGAACTGGGAGAACTGCTTCGACGGCATCTTCCCCGACGACCCCGACATGGCCCACGCCCTGAAGGTGGTCTACGGCAGCCTGAACACCAGCTATGAGCCCGCCGAGCTGACCCGTCTGTACGCTCAGTACGGCAGCGGCAGCGCCACCGCCGCCGCCAGTCTCATGGAGAAGATGTATGAGATCGTGGACTCCATCGAGAAGCTGGAGACGCTGAAAAACAGCGACGATCCCGTGGAGCGCCTGCTGGTGGAGGAGGCTCAGCCCGCCTTCAACAAGCTCTATGACATGGCCGCTGCCATCGGCGGGGCGATGGCTGTGAAGTCCTCCGACGATCCTCTGGTGCAGACTCATGGCTACTACCTGGCCAAGGCCGCCTATGAGCGTCTGAGCATCTACCGCAACCCCCGCTATCAGATCATCGCTCTGGAAGGCTCCGGCGCTGACATCTACTACAGCACCTGGGAAGCTGAGCCCTCCAACGGCAAGATGAAGGCCTTTGTGGAGACCGCCATGAACGCCATCGCCGACTTCGACGTCACCTCTCTGGACACCAGCGCTGCCGAGATTCAGTCCGTGCAGATTCTGCCCAATGAGGACGTGGAGGTCCGTCAAGGCACCACCTGTCAGTTCACCGCTCAGGTCACCGCCAACGGCGAGAACCTCAGCGACGTGATCTGGACCGTGGAGGGCAACACTGGCGAGAACACCACTATGAACTTCAACGGCATCCTCACCATGGATACCAACGAGCTCTCCCCCACCGTCACCGTCAAGGCTGTCTCCGCCTATGACGACACCGTGTTCGCCACTGTGGAAGTGAAGGTCACCGACCGCATCTATGTGGATCCCACCATCCCCACCAACCAGGCCTACGGCGCCGCCATTCTGGGTGGTTCCGGCAATCCCGGCGTGGGCGGCGGCCCGGAGAACCTCTTCGATGAGAGCGAGGACGGCTCCAAGTGGTGCCCCGGCGACAACACCCGGTACAACCAGTGGGCCGCCTTCGACCTGGGCGCTGACAAGACCATCTCCTCCTGGCAGACCGTCCATGCAGGTGTGGAGCACGAGCTGGACATCTCCTCCAACTTCTCCCTGCAGGTCCTCAAGGACCCCAACGCCACGGATGAGCAGCTCCACGACAAGTCCTATCTGGGCAACAGCGCCAACTGGGTCACCGTGGCCGAGTATGTGAACAACACCGAGAACATCACCACCTATGAGTTCGACGAGCCCGTGACTGCCCGTTACTTCCGCCTGTACATCGCCGACGGCTGCCAGCCTGGCGTGCCCTACGCCGCCACTCGTATCTATGAGTGCCGTCTGTTCGGTGTGGACACCGCCACTGTGGCACGCACCCACAGCCTGACCATCGCCGATGGCATCGCCAACGGCACCATCACCACCGACGCCTCCAACTATGAGGAGGGCGCCAAGGTCAACGTGTACGTCACCCCCGCTGAAGGCTACCGCCTGAAAGAGGGCACCCTGAAGTACAACGACACCGTGATGGAGGGCACCAGCTTCCTGATGCCCGCGGAGGACGTGGTCATCACCGCCGAGTTCGAGCTGGATTCCGGCACCGAGCCCACCGTGGACAAGACGCAGCTCCAGGCCGCCGTGGACGAGGCCTCCGCTCTGAAGGAAGCCGACTACACCGCCGAGACCTGGACCGTGTTTGCCGCCGCTCTGGCCGACGCCCAGACTGTCCTGGCCAATGACGAGGCCACTCAGAAGGACGTAGACGAAGCTCTGGCCGCCCTCAACGCCGCTGTGGAGCAGCTGGAGAAGGTGCAGGAGCCCGGCCAGGAGGCCAACAAGTACCTGCTCCAGGCCACCTACGACTACGCTCTGACTCTGGACACCATGGGTGTGGTGGACTCCGCTGTGACCATCTTCCAGAAGGCTATGGACGAGGCCAAGGCCGTGCTGGACAACCCCAACGCCACTCAGGACGAAGTGAACACCGCTTGGGACAACCTGCTCACCGGCATCTGGTCCCTGGGTCTGAAGCAGGGCGACAAGACCATGCTGGAGGTACTCATCGTCAAGGCTGAGTCCATGGTAGCCAACGAGAGCAAGTACATGCCCGACCACTGGCAGGAGCTGCTGGACGCCCTGAATGCCGGCCATAAGGTCATGGACGACGGCGACGCCCTCCAGGGCGACGTGGAGACTGCCGTGGATGCTCTGATGAACGCCATCCTGGCCCAGCGCTTCAAGGCCGACAAGTCCATCCTGGAAGACCTCATCGGCAAGGCTGAGAGCATCGACCTGACCGGCTACACCGCCCAGTCCGTGGCCATGTTCCGCTCCGCTCTGGCCTCTGCTCAGTCCGTGCTGGCTGACGAGACCCTCTCTGAGGACGATCAGGCCACCGTGGACAACGCCGTGGCCGCTCTGTCCGCTGCCATGGACGGCCTCACCGCCGGTGGCGCTCCCGAGACCACCGACAAGCCCGAGACCTCTGAAAAGCCTGAGTCCACCGACAAGCCCCAGGCCACCGACAAGCCCGAGAACGTGCCTCAGACCGGCGACGAGGCCATGATTCAGATTTGGGTGGCTCTGGCCCTGGTCAGCACCGCCGCTCTGGCTCTGGCCATGGCCAAGAAGAAGCACAACGTGTAAGCCCTTCCCCTCCTGTACCGCTCCGTCCACCGGGGCGGGGCGGTGCAGGAACCTGACATCGGAAAGGATTTGAAACAATGAAAGCAAAGAACAAACGGGCGGCCGCCCTGGCACTGGCCACCGCCCTGACCTTCAGCCTGTCCGCCCCCTTCACCCTGCCCCAGGCCCGGGCCACCAACAACACCTCTGTCTCCATGAATGTGCGCAGCGGTGAGGAGCTGGCCACTCTGGTCACTCCCATTGTGCAGAAGTACACCGTGGACGATTCCCAGCAGACCTGGGTGATGTCCCCCTCCAGCCGTCTGGCTGTGCTGGCCACCCAGGAGAACGTGTCCAATGAGCGTCTGGCCGAAGTGGTGAAGCTGGTCAACTCCGAGTTTGTGGAGAAGGAAGTGGTCTCCTCCACCCCCTTCACCATGGTCTACGCCAACGAGGAGGATATGGCTCCCGCTGACGTGCTCATCAAGCTGGACACCGACAGTTCCCTCTATGACGGCTCCGAGAGCCCCGAGGCCTACCGCATTGACATCGGTGCCGACGGCGTGGTCATCACCGCCGCCAGCGAGAACGCCGTCATGTACGCCCTGCGCACCATCCAGAACTACATGGTGGCCAACGACGGTCTGCCCTACGGCACCATCGTGGACTATCCCGACGTGGCTGAGCGCCGTCTCCATGTGGACTGTGCCCGTAAGTACATCAGCAAGGACTGGTTCATCCGTCAGATCCGTGAGATGTCCTTCCTGAAGATGAATGCCATCCAGATCCACTTCTCTGAGAACCTGGGCTTCCGCATTGAGTGTGAGACCGATCCCGCCATCGTCTCCGACGAGTACCTGACCAAGGACGAGGTGCGGGAGATTCTGGCTGAGGCTGAGAAGTACGGCGTGAAGGTCATCCCCTCCTTTGACAGCCCCGGCCATGTGGACCAGATCCTCAAGGCCCACCCCGAGTATGGCCAGATCAGCAACAAGGGCTCTCACTACAAGTCCGGTCTGGACGTGACCAACCCTGAGGCAGTGGAGTACATCTACTCCCTGTACGATGAGTACATGGAGCTGTTTGAGGGCTGCACTGACTTCCACATCGGCGGCGACGAGTACATGGAGTTTGACCGTGCCCCCTTCACCACCGAGTACAAGAGCGTGCTCAACGACTACGCCAAGAAGACCCTGGGCTCTGAGTACCAGTGGAAGGACGTGCTGGCCAACTACATCAACGAGCTGGCTGAGCATGTCTACTCCAAGGGCTTCACCCCCCGTGTGTGGAACGACGGCCTGTACTACGGCGAGAACTCCTGGGAGGGCGCTCAGCGCATTGTCATGCACGACTACATCGGCATTGACTTCTGGTCCCAGATGGGTTGGAACCGGGACATCGCCAACCTCCAGACCTTCATCAACAAGGGCCACGACACCATCTACAACGTCAACGCCAGCTTCTTCTACTATGTGCTGCGCAACGATAAGCCCACCGACGGCCGTGAACAGCACTCCTTCGATGTCCTGAACCAGGACAAGAACATCTTCGAAAACTGGACCCCCGGTAAGTTCCAGTCCAACACCATTGCCGACGACCACCCCTCCATCAAGGGTACTTCCATGGCCATCTGGTGCGATAACCCCACCCTGGTGGATGAGGACGTGATCACCGAGGACATCGCCGACGAGCTGCGTGCTCTGGCCTCCAAGGCCTGGAACGTGGAGAGCAATTCCACCATCAACTTCGAGCAGTTCAAGGAGAACTATCAGGTGCTGGGCAACGTGGCCGGCTTTGAGAAGGGCTCCACCCTCCCCGACTCCGGCGAGTTCCAGAGCGCTGAGAGCCTGGGCACCGTCACCCTGCGCTACGTCAGCGACACCGGCAAGGTGCTCAAGGAGGACGTGGTGAAGTACGGCACCATCGGCAACGAGTACACCTTCACCGCCGACGAGATCTACGGCTACAAGCTGGTGAGCGAAGGGAATGTCTCCGGCACCTACTCCAAGGAAGGCGACGTGTACACCTTCACCTACACCCTGTTCACCGACAAGACCGATCTGGGCGCCGAGCTGGAGGCGAAGCTCAACGCCGCTGACTACATCCCCGCCACCTTCGCCGAGTACCAGACCGCTCTGGATGCTGCCCAGGCCGTGTATGACCAGGAAGACAGCGAGCAGCTGGCGGTGGACGAGGCTCTGGCCGCCCTCACCGAGGCCAAGGCCAAGGCCGTTCTGCTCAAGAACTTCGCTCTGTATGTGGAGACTCAGTTCCCCCTCACCGACATCGGCTATCAGTCCGGCTACACCGAGTACAAGGCCGCTGTCAACGCTGCCAAGGATGTCCTGTACTCCCAGGGCAATGACGCCCAGGCTGTGGCCGCCGCCCTGGAGTCTGTGAACACCGCCAAGGCCGCTCTCATGCTGCCTGACGGCAACACCCCCACCGTCACCGCTACCGACAGCTACTATCAGAGCTACAGCTATGACAAGATGCTGGACGGCAACCTGAACACCAAGTGCTGGTTCGAGAAGGACCAGGAGGCCGGCAAGGAGTTCGTGTTCACCTTCCCCCAGGCTGTGAACATGACCCAGATTCGTGTGGTGCAGCCCAGCAACGTGGGCGCTGACATTCTGGAGGGCGCCGACGTTCAGGTGTCCACCGACAAGGAGACCTGGACCACCGTGGGCCACCTGGACAGCTCTTCCTCCGACACCACCATCGAGTTTGACTCCACCGTGGTCAAGTACGTCCGCGTCCTGCTCACTGCCACCAAGAAGAACTGGTATCAGATCTCCGAGGTCCAGTTCACCTACGAGCAGATTCCCGAGGACACCACCGTCCGGGACATCATCGCCGAGGCTGAGGCCATCGACGTCACCGGCAAGGATGTGGCCGCCGTCAACACCATGATCGACGCCCTCATCGAGGTGCAGAAGCTGTACGCTGAGGACAGCAAGGACACCGCTGAGGCTGTGGCCGCCCTGCGTGCCGCCATTGACCAGCTGACCGACACCGACGAGCCCGCCTCCGAGGCCAGTAAAGCCCTGCTGCAAAAGACCTATGACTACGCCGCCGCCCAGGACACCAGCAAGCTCATTCCCACCGTGGCCGCCAAGTACCAGGCCGCTCTGGACCAGGCCAAGGCCGTTCTGGCTGATCCCAACGCCACCCAGCCCGAGGTGGACAAGGCCACTGAGGACCTGTTTGACGCTGTGCACCTGCTGGACTTCACCCAGGGTGACAAGGAAGCTCTGAACCTGCTCATTGAGCGCGCCAAGGAAATGGTGGCCAACGAGGACCAGTACATGGACACCAACTGGCAGATGCTGCTGGATGCCCTGGACAAGGCCGAAGCCGTGTCCGCTGACCCCGACGCTCTGCAGTATGAGGTAGACGCCGCTTATGCCGCCCTGCTGGAGGCCATTGAGGCTCAGCAGCTGCGCTGCGACAAGTCCATGCTGGAGCTGCTCATCGACCGTGCCAACGGTATGGTGGAGAATGCCGACAAGTATGTGGAGACCAACTGGCAGATGCTGCTGGATGCTCTGGAGAAGGCCCAGACCGTCTATGACGACCCCAACGCCACCCAGTCTGAGGTCGAGGCCGCCTGTGATGAGCTGCTGAATGCCATCATGGCCCAGCGCTTCAAGGCCGACAAGTCCATCCTGGAAGGCCTGGTGAGCAAGGCCGAGAGCCTGGACCTGTCCGGCTATCCCGCCGAGGCTGTGGCCACCTTCCGCACCGCTCTGGCCAATGCCCGGGCTGTGATGGCGGACAACAGCCTGTCCGTGGACGATCAGAAGACCGTGGACAACGCTGTGGCTGCCCTCACCGCCGCCATGGACGGCCTCACTGCCGGTGGCGCTCCCACCGATAAGCCCGAGGCCTCCCAGAAGCCCGAGAACACCGACAAGCCTCAGGCCACTGAAAAGCCCGAGAAGGTGCCTCAGACTGGCGACAACAGCCATCTGGCTGCTTGGGCCACTGCTGGCGTGATCTCCCTGGCTGGCGCCGCCTATGTGGTGACCCGCCGCAAGGACGAGGCCGACCAGTAATTTCCCCGCAGCGATCTCAAGCCCACCTTGAGTCGTAGAAAGCCCCCGCCCTCCGGCGAGAACCGGAGGGCGGGGGCTTTTTATCTCTCTACAATTGGTATTACCATACTTGGCGGCGTACCTGTAGGCTCTCCAGCTGGTGGACCGCCTGGGTGCATCGGGCCATGTGATAGCGGAGATAGGCCTTTTTGGCCTCCCGCTGCTCCTTCTGCCTGCGCTGGAACAACAGCCAGTTGGCACAGGTCTTGTGGCACCCCTCTCGGTAGCTGGGACAGGTCTTCTGACAAGGCAGCATAACAATCACCACTCCTAGAGATTCTTCCTAGTCTATGGTCTCCAGTATAGTCTCCCGTCCTGCGACTCGCCATCCAACTCGTGTAAAGTTCCTGTGAAGGTTGTGTGCACCAAAGAGCCGGGGCAACAGAGCGGTCCTCTGTACCCCGGCGTTTGTCTCTCTCATAGGGTATCAAGATTCGTGTTTGCCACCCTTGCGTCGGTTCTGCAAAATGGTGACCACCACCAGACAGGCTCCCGTGATGCACACCAGAATCATCCAGATCACCAGATCACTGGTGTCTCCGGTTGCCGGCGGCTGCTGCACCTGGAATACGTCCTGTGTTTGGACTGGGGGTGTGGGTGTCTGGGGTGCGGCAGGATTGCTCACATCTCCCTGGGGCTGATCTTCCACCACCTCATCCTCTGGAAGCACGATGGCCTGCTGGGCCAGAAGCTCGGTGACCTGCTGGGCAATAAGGGCATGCCCATATTCATTGGGATGAAAATCTAGGTTCAACTTTACAGGCACGGACACAGAGGCGTTGCAGGGGTTTTCCAGGGCGGTTTCAAAGGCATCATACACCTTGGCCACCGAACACTCCTGCTGCTGCGCCACAGCAGCAATCACGTTGTTGATGTCTGCTACCCCCGCCCCAAAGGCAGCGCACAGACTCTGGGCCGAGCTGGCAAAGATAGGGTTCTTGGACAGCTCCTTGAGCAAGTAACTGTACGGGTTGTACTGCTCCACCACCACCAGCTGAACCTGTGGATTCTCCGCGCAGATATTCAAGACTATCTGGGTCAAGTGGGTATGAAAGTCGGCCAGCGCCTGGGTGGCCTGCTCCGAATTGGAAAACCCAGGGCCTACTTCCAGGGCAAAGGTGAGAACTCCCATATCTCCCCCCATGACGGCATTCTTCATGTCCTCCTGGGTGGTGGGATTCTCGGGGTTGCGCTGGTTATACGCATCGGTCAAATAGGCATACAGGGCGTTCATCAGATCATTGCCGCCCACCGTTATGGTAATGATGTCCGCCTGGGCAACCGCTTCGGAAACCTGGTCTGTCTGCAGCTTGTCCAGCAGAGAGGCAGAGGTCTCTCCATCCTGGGCCAGGTTGGTCAGCTCCAGACCATTGTCCTGGGCCACCTGCTGGGTAAAGCTCAACGTGTCGTCCTCCAGCCCGTACCCGGAGGATATGCTGTCTCCCAGAGCCACATAGCTTTTCCCCTGGGTAGACTGTGCCCCCGCCGTGGGCATCAAACACAGCAGCAGGGCCAAAGAAACCGCTGCACCCAGCAGCTTTTTCCCCAGAGCACCCTTTCTGTGGGTTAATTTCATCAAACAATTGCTCCTTTCTGTTCCCATGTGAGTATTTTAGCCAAAAAGACAACTTACCGGGGCCAAACAGTCGGGCCCCTCCCCTTCGTGCCCCGGTCGCCCCTCCCTATCTTGCCCTTTTCTCGGGAAAGGCGTATAATAGAATCACACAAATTTTCAAAGGAGGGGAGTTTCACCCTTGAACCCCAACGACAAAACCCAGCTCTTTGAATCCACTCCCATTCCCAAGGCCATTGCCACCCTGGCCATCCCCACGGTGATGAGCTCCCTGGTCATGGTGCTGTACAACCTGGCAGATACCTTTTTTGTAGGTATGCTCAATAACCCTGTGGAAAACGCCGCCGTCACCCTGGCGGCTCCGGTTTTGTTGGCCTTCAACGCCGTCAACAACCTCTTCGGCGTGGGCAGCTCCAGCATGATGAGCCGTGCCCTGGGCCGGAAAGACTATGACACCGTGTATAAAAGCTCCGCTTTTGGCTTTTACTGCTCCATTTTCTGTGGACTGCTCTTCTCACTGCTCTATTTCCTCCTGCGTGTGCCCCTGCTCACCGTACTGGGTGCAGACGCCCAGACCGCCGCCAGCACCACCGGGTATCTGACCTGGACCACCGGGCTGGGCGCCGTCCCCGCCATTTTGAACGTAGTTATGGCCTACTTGGTACGCTCAGAGGGGGCCTCCCTCCACGCCAGCATCGGCACCATGAGTGGATGCCTGCTCAACATCATTCTGGACCCCATCTTTATCCTCCCCTGGGGCTTCCACATGGGGGCCGCCGGAGCAGGCCTGGCCACCTGCATCTCCAACTGTGTGGCCTGTCTGTACTTCTTTGTCCTGCTGTGGGTGCGCCGAGGCAATACCTTTGTGCGCATCCACCCCAAGCACTTCACCTTCCAAGGTGACATCGTCAAAGGGGTGTGCGGCGTGGGCATTCCCGCCTCTATCCAGAACCTGCTCAACGTCACCGGCATGACGGTGCTCAACAACTTCACCGCCCCCTTTGGCGCCAACGCCGTGGCCGCCATGGGCATCTCCTATAAAATCTACATGGTACCCATGTATGTGGCCATGGGCCTGTCCCAGGGCCTCATGCCCCTGGTGAGTTACAACTATGCCAGCCGAAACTACCAGCGCATGAAGCACGGCATCACCTTTACCGCCAAAATCTCCGTGTCCTTCCTGGTGGTGGTCACCGCCTGCTACTTCCTTTTCAGTCCCCAGCTCATCACTCTGTTTATGAGCAACCCGGAAGTGGTCTCCTACGGCAGTTCCTTCCTGCGGGCCATGTGTCTGGCTCTCCCCTTCTTTGCCGCCGACTTCTTGGCGGTGGGTGTCTTCCAGGCCTGCGGCCTGGGACGGAACTCCCTGATCTTCGCCATTCTACGCAAGGTAGTATTGGAAATTCCCGCCCTGTACATTCTCAATCTGCTCTTCCCTCTGCATGGCCTGGCCTGGGCCCAGTTCTGTGCCGAGGTCATCCTGGCGGTGGCAGCCGTGGTCACTTTGGGCCGACTGTTCCGGCGGCTGGAGAATGGGATGCACCACACCGCCTGAGCCGCCCTCTCTTGACGGCAGATTTTATCTGTGCTACACTATTTTTAATCTCATACGCAAAGGGTGAAAGTATGAACAAGTAAACTGTTTCCTGTCATGATTGTATACCAGTGTTTGGTCCATGAAGCCATGGGCCTTGGTTTTCGTGACGCGAGGAACAGTTTACTGACCACTCTGTCTGGGGAGATGTTCTCCCTTCGCACAGGGTTTGCCTTTCGTTGCGTCAGTCTGTCCTCGTGTCATGCGAGGACAGACTTTTTTGTTTGCTGCGAAAGGAGCGATTGACCATGATACAAGTCAAACATCTCACCATTACCCACAAAAAGGACCTCACGGTACTGGTGGACGACCTGAGCTTCGTGCTGGGCCCCGGAGACCGGGCCGCCCTCATCGGCGAGGAGGGAAACGGAAAATCCACGGTGCTCAAGCTCCTGTATGACCCCGCCCTGGTGGAGGGCTACGCCGACTGGACGGGGGAGGTCATCGACCACGGATGCCGCAAGGGGTATCTGGCCCAGGAGCTGCCCCCGGAAGCGCTGGAACTATCGGTGCTGGACTACTGCCAGTCCGCCCTCGGCTTTGAGGATGCCGACCCCCGAGAGATTTCCCGCACCGCCCGACAGCTGGGACTGGACGAGGGGCTGTTCTACGATTGGCGGCCCATGTCCACCCTGTCCGGGGGGGAACGGGTAAAACTGCGCCTTTGTCTGTTGCTGCTGGCCCAGCCGGACCTGCTCCTGCTGGACGAGCCGTCCAACGACCTAGATGTGGAGACGGTAGAGTGGCTGGAGGATTTTCTTCTCTCCTGCCCTGTCCCTGTCCTGTACGTCTCCCACGACCAGCTGCTGCTCACCCGCACCGCCAACGTGGTCATCCATCTGGAGCGGCTGCGCCGCCGCACCACCGCCCGGTGCACGGTATCCAACCTGGACTATGCCTCCTATACCGCCCAGCGCCAGGCGGCCTTTGCCCAACAGGAGCAGATCTCCCGAAAGGAGCACGCCCAATATCAGGCCAAGCTGGAGACCTACCGGAAAATTCGGGACAAGGTGGACCACCAACAGGCCACCATCTCCAGGCAGGACCCCCACGGCGGCCGTCTATTGAAGAAAAAGATGCACGCCGTGCAGTCCTTGGGCCGCCGCTTCCAACGGGAGGCGGAGCAGATGACCCCCATGCCCGAGTGGGAGGAAGCCATTCTAGCCGCCTTTGACCCGGTCAAGGCCGCACTGCCCGCCGGGAAAACGGTGCTGCGCCTGGACCTGCCCCAGCTCACCGCCGGAGACCGGGTGTTGGCCCGCAACCTCCACCTGTGGGTCACCGGCCCGGAGAAAATTGGGATCATAGGCCCCAACGGAGTGGGCAAGTCCACCCTGCTCAAGCTGTTGGCGGACCAGCTCTTGCCCCGGGACGACATTCGGGCGGCCTATATGGCCCAGAACTACTTTGACCAGCTGCCCCGGGGCCAGACGCCGGTGGAAATTCTGGCCCCCTCCGGGCGGAAGGAGGACATCACCCGGGCCCGTACCCTGTTGGGGGCCATGAAGTACCAGGCGGAGGAGATGGACCATCCCGCCGCCTCCCTCAGCGGCGGCCAATGCGCCAAGCTGCTGTTTCTTGCCATGGTGCTCCGTGGCAGCAATGTCCTCTTGCTGGACGAGCCCACCCGCAACTTCTCTCCCCTCTCCGCCCCGGTGATTCGCCAGGTTCTGGCGGAGTTTCCGGGAGCCATCCTCAGCGTGTCCCACGATCGGCAATACCTCTCCCAGGTGTGCCAGCGGGTGCTGAAGCTGACCCCCAATGGGCTGGAAGAAGTGAATCTCTAGACAAAATACCCCCGGCTGTGGATACATACAGCCGGGGGTATCTCATCGCTATTTTTCGAACAGCACAAATTTCAGATTGCGGTCACACACCGCCAAAAACACCTCTTTGGCAGAGGAAATGTGGCGCTGCTTGAGCTGTTTTTCCAGCCAGGTCCGGTCCAGCCCCATGCGGTGGAGGTTCTCCTCCAGAATGCGCCCGTCCATGATGAGCTCGGTGAAGATGAGCTCCTGGTCCGGGCTCAAGTCCAGGTCCTGGGGCGTCACCGGCCGCTGGGTGGTGACCGGCAGGATGGTGAGTTTACCGTTGTACTCGAAAATGGCCGTCTGGATGGTGGTCAGGTCAAAATACCCCTGTTGGCGGCATAGGACCAGAAACTCGCTCAAGTCCAGCCGGGCCTTTTTCAGATTCTCATAGTACAGCTTGCCGTGGTCCATTAAGATGGTGGGGGTGCCGTTGAGATACTTTCGAGAGCGGGGAAATCGGCTGGAAATGAGGCTCAAGGCCAAGGTAATGCCGCCGTAAATCACCATGGCAATCATGGGTTTCCAGGGCTCCTCCAGCTCGGTGGCCATCTCGGCGGCGATGGAGCCGATGGTGATTCCGGTGATATAGTCGAAAAAATCCAACTGGGCAATCTGCTTGTGTCCGATGAGTTTCGCCGACAGAAATAAAACGGCAAAGGACCCCACCGTGGTGAGACAGAGGGTGAGAACAGGCATGGCGTGCGCCTCCTTTTCTGGTATTCTGTCTCAAAATCTCAGAAACATGCATTTCATTCTCAATCCCGTCCAGGCTGATAGACCTGCCGCACTTGTGCCCGGTTTTTCCAGATGGTGAGCCAGCACACCACGAGAGTAAAGGCAGCTCCCAGGGTAACGCACACCCTCACATCCAGCACCTCCCCCAGCGCTCCCATCCCCAGGCTGCACAGGCTGGAAGCAGCCATAATGCACATGCTCTCAAAGGCGTTGATTCTGGCCCGGAGCCCCTCAGGGAGGTACCGCTGCACCGCTGCCTGGCGCATGGTGGCGCTGTTCACCCCCAGAAAACCTGCACTGGCCCGGTTGAGGAGCATCAGGGGATAGGGCAGCCACAATAGGCACATATCCATAACCTCGTAAAACTGGTAGACAAAGAAGGCGAAGCCGTACTTTTTCTCGTCGGGAATGCGCACCCGGTACTGCACCACACCGCCCAGGCTGCGCCCCACAAACTCCGCCACTGAGAACAGACCGTACAGGAAGGCGCTCATCCCCGGCATGGTGCGGAAAAAGGCCACCAGCAGCGGGGAGTATCCGCTGGCCACTCCGTTGGTCACCGCCATGTAACTGTAGATGCTGCGCAGGCCCTTCTCCTGTTTCAGGTACCGGGCGGCCTCGCGGATGTCCCCCCACCACAGCGCTAAGGAAAACCGGGCTCCCCCCTTTTCCACATGCTCCACCAGCTGGATGTGGCTCTCCACTCCCGCCGCCAGCAGGGACAGTCCGGCCTGAATGAGGAGAATCCACGCCACCCCCACCGTGTCCAGCAGCACCGCCGCCACCGGGGTCATGATGACCTTGAGCACCGGATAGAGGGTAGCGGACACCGCATACCCCTTCTCCTCCAGGCCGCTGGGGATGAGCTTGGGATAGATACAGTTATAAGCTAGCTCATCAAAGGCACTCAGGGAGGCCAGCAACAGGGAAAAGCTCAGATACCCCAGGTAGTGAAAGTCCCAGAACATCAGGTATAACCCCGCCGCCCCGTAAAGGATGCCATTGAGCACATCCCCACCCACCAGAAACGGCTTACGGGGCATCCGGTCCATCCAGGGGGCGGCAAACAGAGGGATGACAAAATAGGGCACCAACTGAATAGCCAAAATGAGGGCGGAGGCCAAGGTGCTCCCCGTCTCATCAAAGACCAGAAAGGACAGTGCAAAGCTGCCCGCAATGCCTCCCACGGCCCCCAAGGTGGTGGCCAGGGTGACCAGGGTAAAGTTTTTCGTCCACAGGGTCTGTCTCATGTGTTTCACCTCACATTCATGGTAGCACAGGGGGTAAGGGTAGAAAAAGGCCCTTCCTTTGGGAAAATGTTCTCCCAAGGGAGGGCCTTACTGGGTTATAAATCCAGTTTGATGGGAAAATTCCGGAGAAGCTCGTAGGCGTTGCGGTACTGTCGGTTTGCGGTGTACCACTCCAGCACCCAGGGCAGGTGGAACGCCGCATAGCCGATGGGAAGCTGGGTCTGGCAGTCCTGGAACACCTGTAAGAGCTGCGCCCCGTATTCCGTGTGGCGCAGATAGTCGGGATACTCCAGGCGGTAGCGCACCAGATGGCACATCTGTCTGCCCAGTTCCCAGTCCCAGTCCATCCCGTCTGCCTGGTCCAGGGCCTCCAAAGCCTGTTGGGTCAGCCCCAGCTTCTCACAGCACAGGGCCAGCTTATGCAGGTCCATCACCGTGGGGTCGTCCACCGTGGAGAAATAGGCATAGGCATTCTGGTATTGCCCGCACTCCAGGTATCCCGAAGCCTGATTATAGGCGATGCTGCGCAGAATGCTCTCATCCTCCAGGGCCTGGGCCAGTCGCCGTGCCACCCGGTACTGCTCCTCCATCTGCTCCAAATGGAGCTGGTTGCAGTAGCAGTTGCCCATATACAGCTTGGCAAGCAGCATCAAACGCACATACCCCTGCTCACTGGCCCGCTGGTAGGCCTGGCTCAGGCACTCCACGGCGGCGGTGTAGCTGTCCCCCCGGACATAGCGGTCCATTCCCGCCCGCAGCCAAGTATAGGCGCAGGGGTACAGCTCCAACGCCTCCTGGTAGCGCTCCTGCTGCACCCGCCACAGGGCCAGCTGGCGGCGGTCCAGATACTCCTCCAGCCCCATGTCCTCCATGGCCTGTTCCGGGTGGACAAAGCCCCGCAGCACTTCCACATCCAGCCCATAGGGGCTGCTGGAGAGCCGGGGCGCCTGGGCATCAAACTCCGGAGCCAGTGTATGGTGGGATTCAGGGTCACCGGACAGCACCGCCTCATAGCAGCGCTCCACCCACTTCTCCCCTGCCTCCATGGTCTCTTGGTCCTCGTACCAGGGCACGTCCAGCCGCTCCAGCAGCAGGCGTATCACATCCGAGCTGCCCTCTGCCTTGCCCTGCTCGATTTTGGAGAGGTAGGACACGGTGCAAATGCCACGGCACAGCCCCTCCTGGCTCCAATCCCGGCGCAGACGCTCTCTCCGGATGACCGCCCCCGCAAACAGGCGGTTACCGGGGGTCTCCATCGTACACCGCCCGGCTGCCTCCGATGAACTTGGGCCGGGTACGGGCGCACAGCAGCAGCCCCTCCCCGATGTGATCCAGGCTCAGGCGCACGGGCACCGCCACGTCCTTCAGGTGCATCCCGATGAGGGTGCCGCCAATGTCCAGGCCGCCGTGGGCCCGGATATGCTCCACCGCCACCGGGTGGTCAAACTGCGCCCAGGCTGTCGTGGCAAAGGAGCCGCCCGCCTTGGGCTGGGGTACCACGCACACCGGCTCATAGCCGTACCGTTCGGCGCAGTCTCCCTCGATGATAAGGGCCCGGTTCAGGTGCTCACAGCACTGAGCCGCCAAAAAGATGCCCTTCTCCTGCACCACAGGCCAGATGCCACGGAAGATGGCCTGGGCCGTCTCCAGGCTGGAGGCCTTCCCAATGTGGCCTCCCACCACCTCGGAGGAGGAACAGCCCACCACCAAAATCTGGCCGGGGGTCATGCCGGACACGTCCAGCAGCTCACAGACGGCCTGTCGGCTCTGCTCTTCAATCTGTTCCAAGGTCCACATCATATCTGTCACCTCACAAGTTGTAAAGTTTGGAGTATTTTTCCGTGAGATAGTCTGTATACACCGTGGGGTCGAAGTCTCCGCAGGACTGCTGCACCAGCTGCTTGGGGTCCAGCATCTGACCATATCGGTGGATTTTTTCCGTGAGCCACTGGGTGACAGGGCTCAGATCTCCCCGGGCCACGCTGCCCCACACATCCACGTCCCGCTCCATGTTGCGCAGCATCTGCGCCCCATAGGCGCTGCCCAGGGCATAGGAGGGGAAGTAGCCGAAGTCGCCGCCGGACCAATGGGAGTCCTGGAGACAGCCGCGGGTGTCGTCGGGCACCTCCACCCCCAGGTACTTCTTGTACAGTCGATTCCACTCAGCGGGCACGTCCTTTACCGCCAGAGTGCCGCCGATGAGGCGCTTTTCCATCTCATAGCGCACCATCACATGGAGGCAGTAGGTGAGCTCGTCGGCCTCAGTGCGGATGAGGGAGGGCTGGGCCATATTCACCGCCCGGTACATCTGCTCTGCCGTCACCCCCTCCAGCTGCTGGGGGAAGAACTCCTGCATCTTGGGGAAGATGGCCTGAACAAAGGGAAGGGAGCGGCCAATGAGGTTTTCATAGAACCGGGATTGGCTCTCGTGGATGCCCATGGAGGCCCCGCCCGTCAGGCAGGTATAGTCGTATTCCGGGTTTACATCCAGCTCATACCGGGCGTGTCCTCCCTCATGGATGACGGAATACATGGAGCTGGCCACATCGTCCTCCAGGTAGTGGGTGGTGATGCGCACATCCTGACTATTGAAATTGAGGGTGAAGGGGTGCTCCGTCTCCCCAATGCCGCAGTGGGCCCGGTCCAGGCCCATAACCTCCATGAGGTAGTCGGAGAACTTGCGCTGGGCCTCCACCGGGTAGTGGCGGTGGAGGAAGCTCACGTCCGGCTGCTCCTTCTCCCCAATGGCATGGATGAGAGGCACCAGCTTGTCCCGCACGGTGGCAAAGAACTGGTCCAGCTGCTCCATGGTGATACCACGCTCATACTCGTTGAGCAGGGCATCATAGGGGGCTTTGTCGGGATCATAATACCCGGCAAACCGGCGGTTGTACGCCACCAGCTTCTCCAGCACTGGGGCAAAGAGGGGGAAGTCGTTGGTCTCCTTGGCCCGGTGCCACACATCGCTGGCCTCGTTGACCAGCATGGCGTACTCCATGTACTCCTGAGCGGGGATGCGGGAGAGCTGGCGGTAGTCCCGGGTGAGAAGTTCCACCTGACGGCGCTGCTCTGGGGTGAGCTGGTCGGTATTGGCAGACAGCACCTCCAGCATCTCCCCCACCTTGGGGTCGGACAGGGTCTTGTGCTGCTCCCCGGCCAGAATGCCCAGGGCCACACCGCGCCCGGCAGAGGTGTCCCGGGGGGCCACAGTGACGCCGTCTAAGTACAGGGAGGATTGGGCTGCCGTGTAAGAGTACAGCTTCTTTTGCAGCTCATCCAATTGTTTGAGTGCCTGTTGAATCTCCATCATAATCTTCCTTTCATGATGCCCCCCAGAAACCTTCTGGGGGGCATGATTTCATATGTGCAATTGTGCGTGGCAGTCCTCCACCAATCGCCGGGCCACTTCCAGCCCCCGGGGAGACAGCCCGCCGTCTAAAATGAGGATTTCACCCCGCCACAGGCCGGTGCGGCGCAGCCAGTGCAGCGCCTTGACCCCCTGCTCCAACCGCTCCCCATCCCCTACTCCCGTCACCGACACGGTGAGGGCCAGAGGGATGGGCAGCAGCAGACGCCCCAGGCCCAACCAGCAGAGGCAGAGGAGCCCCAGCGCAGCCAGAAGGCCCACGCCGGTCATGGCCAGATAGAATTCCACCGATCACCACCACCTTTGGGTCATTCTATGTTCCCCAGGCAGCAGCGGTCACCACGTGTTCTCTCAAAAGAAGCTTTTCACTCCATAGGAGAGAATGCTGATAATCAGCCCCGCGGACAGCACGCCCCCGGCGATGGAGGGCAGGGCCTTCTTCAGGCGCATATCCAGGAAGGCTGCCACCAGCGCACCGGTCCAGGCGCCGGTTCCGGGCAGCGGGATGGCCACAAAAATGGCCAGCCCCAGATACTGATACTTCATCACCGAGGCGCTTTTCAGGTGGGCCTTTTCCTCCATGCGGTCCACCAGACTGTTGAGCCGGGGCATATGCTGGCGCATAAACATGAAAATACGCCGGATATACACCACGATGAAGGGGACGGGGAGCAAGTTACCGATCACTGCCGCCAGGTATGCCGCCCAAACCGGCAACCCCGCAGCCACACCAAAGGGGATACCACCGCGCAGCTCCACCACCGGCACCATGGACACCAGCAGGGTGAGCAGAAACTCCCCGTTCAGGTCGGTGGTGAGCCATTGCATCAAATCCATTCTTTTATTCTCCTTTATTTGCTTCTAAAATCTTTTTCAGGTAGCGGCCCGTGTAGCTCTCCGGGCACTGGGCCACCTGTTCCGGGGTGCCGGTACACACCACCGTGCCGCCCCCGGCGCCCCCTTCGGGGCCCAGGTCGATGAGGTAGTCGGCGGTCTTGATGACATCCAGGTTGTGCTCGATGACCACCACGGTGTTGCCCGCCTCCACCAGCCGCTGGAGCACCTCCACCAACTGGTGCACGTCGGCGGTGTGCAGGCCTGTGGTGGGTTCGTCCAGGATATAGATGGTGGACCCGGTGGAACGCTTGGCCAGCTCGGTGGCCAGCTTCACCCGCTGGGCCTCACCGCCGGACAGGGTGGTGGAAGGCTGGCCCAGCTTCACATAGCCCAGCCCCACGTCCATGAGGGTCTGGAGCTTGTTTTTCAGCCGGGGCAGGTTCTCAAAGAAGCCCAGGGCCTCCTCCACCGTCATCTCCAGCACCTCGTGGATGTTCTTGCCCTTGTAGCGCACCTCCAGGGTCTCCCGGTTGTACCGCTTGCCCTTACACACCTCACAGGGCACATAGATATCGGGCAAGAAGTGCATCTCAATCTTCAACAGGCCGTCGCCGGCGCAGGCCTCACACCGGCCGCCCCGGACGTTGAAGGAGAACCGGCCCGGCCCATAGCCCCGGCTCTTGGCGTCGGGGGTGGAGGCGAACAGGTCCCGGATATCTCCAAACAGCCCGGTATAGGTGGCGGGGTTGGAGCGAGGGGTGCGGCCAATGGGGGATTGGTCAATGTCAATGACCTTGTCCAAAAACTCGATGCCCTCCATGCCGTCGTGCTTGCCCGGCCGGGCCTTGGTGCGGTTGAGCTCCGCTCCCAGCCGCTTGTACAAAATCTCGTTGACCAGAGAGGACTTTCCGGAGCCGGACACGCCGGTCACCGCAATGAAGGTGCCCAGGGGGAAGTCCACATTGATGTGGCGCAGGTTGTGCTCGGCAGCGCCCAGCACCCGCAGCACCTTCCCGTTGCCCTCCCGGCGGTGCTCCGGGATGGGCACTTTCTTCCGGCCGGACAGGTAGTCGCCGGTGATGGAACCAGGGGTGTTCATCACCTCTTGTGCGGTGCCACAGGCCACTACCTGGCCGCCGTGGACCCCCGCTCCGGGGCCGATGTCAATGATATAGTCCGCCGCCCGCATGGTGTCCTCATCGTGCTCCACCACAATGAGGGTATTGCCCAAGTCCCGCAGGTGCTTGAGGGTACCCAGCAGCAGGTCGTTGTCCCGCTGGTGCAGGCCGATGGAGGGCTCGTCCAGAATATACAGCACCCCCATGAGGGAGGAGCCGATCTGGGTGGCCAGACGGATGCGCTGGCTCTCGCCGCCGGACAGGGTGCCCGCCTGACGGCTCAGGGTCAAATATTGCAGACCCACGCTCTTCAAAAAGCCCAGCCGCTCCCGGATTTCCCGCAAAATACGGTCGGCAATCATCATCTGGGTCTCGGTGAGGGTGATGGTGTCCAGGAAGGCCAGGGCCTCGTCCACCGGCATCTCACAGAACTGGTGGATGGAGATGCCCCCCACCGTCACCGCCAGAGACTCGGGGCGCAGCCGCTTGCCGTGGCAGTCGGGACAGGGGGACTCGCTCATGCACTCCTCAATCTCCCGCTTCATGGCGTCCGACTGGGTCTCCTTATAGCGGCGTTCCAGGTTGTTGACGATGCCCTCAAAGGGCTGGTACAGAACTCCCTTGCCCCGGGGCTGGTCGTAGTGGATGGTGAGCTTTTCGCCCTTGGTTCCGTACAGGATGATGCCCAGCACCTCGGGGGTGAGCTTGTCCATGGGGTCGGTGAGGTTGAAGTGGTATTTGGCGGCCAGAGCCTCAAAGTACATCCGGGAAATGCCATCGGACTTGATGTTGTTCCACCCGGAGGCGGAGATGGCCCCCTCCAGAATGGACAGGCTGCGGTTGGGGATGATGAGGTCCGGGTCCACCTTCAGCTGGGCCCCCAGGCCGGTACAGGTGGGGCAGGCGCCGAAGGGGTTGTTGAAGGAGAACATGCGGGGGGTGAGCTCTTCAATGGAGATGCCGCAGTCCTCACAGGCGTAGTTCTGTGAAAAGACCAGGTCCTCGTCCTCCTGCACCAGGTTGATGAGCACCACGCCGCCGGACAGGGCGGTGGCCGTCTCCACCGAGTCGGTGAGGCGGCGGGTGATGTCCTCCCGGATGACCAGGCGGTCCACCACGATCTCAATGTTGTGCTTTTTGTTCTTCTCCAGCTTGATCTCCTCAGACAGGTCATAGAGGGCGCCATCCACCCGCACTCGGACATAGCCGGAGCGGCGGGCATCCTCCAGCACCTTGGCGTGCTCGCCCTTCTTGCCCCGGATGACAGGGGCAAGCACCTGGAGCCGGGTGCCCATGGGCAGGGCCATGACCTGGTCGATGATCTGGTCAATGGTCTGCTGGTGAATCTCCTTGCCGCACTTGGGGCAGTGGGGGGTGCCCACCCGAGCCCACAGCAGACGCAGGTAGTCGTAAATCTCCGTCACCGTTCCCACGGTGGACCGGGGATTTTTGGAGGTGGTCTTCTGGTCGATGGAGATGGCGGGAGACAGGCCCTCGATGTAGTCCACATCCGGCTTCTCCATCTGGCCCAGGAACATGCGGGCGTAGGAGGACAGGGACTCCACATAGCGGCGCTGGCCCTCGGCATACAGGGTCTCAAAGGCCAGGGAGGATTTGCCCGACCCGGACAGGCCGGTGAGCACCACCAGCTTGTCCCGGGGAATCTCCACGTCAATGTTTTTCAGGTTGTTCTCTCGGGCTCCCTTAATGAGAATACGGTCGATCATGTTGGGTCTCCTTCAAGTCTCAGTCAGTGTTCAGCAGCCAAATTCCTTTGCCACATCGGCGAGCATCTCCCGGATGGGCAGCTCATAGGGGCAGCGCTTCTCGCAGGCTCCGCACTCCACGCACTCTCCAGCGTGGTGGGCCAGGGCCTGGTAGCGGCTCACCGCCCAGTCGGCCAAGCCGTAGCGGCGGGCGTAGTTGGCCATGAGGAACTGGGAGGGAATGTCAATGCCCACGGTGCAAGGGGCGCAGTAGCCGCAGCGGCGGCAGAAGTGGGTGCCCAGCTCAGCCCGGATGCGCTGGCACTCCTCCAGCTCGGCCTGGGTCAAGGGGGCGGTCAAATCCACCTGGGCGTTGCGCTGTACTTCCTCCACGCTGCCCATACCGGGGATGGACACATCCATAACCCCGGAGGCGGCAATGAAGCGCAGCGCCAGGTTCCAGTCGTCCAGGTTGCCCCCCGCCATGGGCTTCATGGCGATGGTGCCAATGCCCTTTTCCCGGGCCAGGGCCAGCACCTCGTGGCCTTGCATCTCCACGATGTTATAGGGGAACATCACCGTCTCAATCTGGTGGGCGTGCTCCTCCACCAGCAGGCGCAGGGCGTCCAGGGAGTGGGCGGTGGCCCCGATGTGGCGGATTTTTCCCTCTGCCTTGGCCTGGGCCAGGGCCTCATAGGCCCCGTCGGGGCCAAAGACCTGGTCAAAGTCCTTCAAGGGCAGGTTGTGGATCTGGTACAGGTCGATGTAGTCGGTCTGTAGGTTGCCCAGGCTGATATCAATGTCCTTTGCCATGGCCTCACGGCTGCGGGACATGGACTTGGTGGCCAGGATGAACTTGTCCCGGCGGCCCTTCAGGGCAGCACCCAGATATTCCTCAGATACCGTGTAGCCCCGGGCGGTATCGATGAAATTGATGCCGAACTTCTCCAGCTCGTCCACCACTGCCAGAGTATTGGCGGCGTCGGAGCGCTGGATGGGGATGCCGCCAAAGGAGATGGCGGACACCTTCAGTCCGGTATTACCTAAGGTTACCATGTTCATAGTTGTACTCCTCTATTCTTCCACAATCACGTCGGCCGTGGTGGCTCGCACCAGGTCCAGAATAGCCTGGGGCGCCACCTCCACCTGAAAGCCGATCTTCCCGGCGGACACATAGATGGCGTCCTGGTCCAGGCAGCTTTGATGGAACACGGTGGGGAACTGCTTTTTCATCCCCACCGGAGAACAGCCGCCGTGGACATATCCGGTGAGGGGGAGCAGCTCTTTGCTGGGCAGCATAGCCACCGACTTCTCCCCCACCGCCTTTGCCGCCTTCTTCAAGTCCAAGGTGGCTGCCACCGGGATGTCAAACACATAATATCCCCCGGAGGCCCCACGGGTCACCAGGGTTTTAAACACGCAGGCAGGGTCCTGTCCCATACTTTGCGCCACACTCACCCCATCCGGGGCGGTCTCCCCGTCGTGGGGATAGGTGTGGCCCTGATAGGGCACCTTTTTCTGTTCCAGGACCCGCATGACGTTGGTTTTTTCTTCTTTTTTCTTTGCCATGGTATTGATTCAGTCCTTCTCTTTGAGACGAATGATCTGATCTCCCCCCAGACGGCCAGCCGTCTGGGGACCCCATTTATTTTTTCATGCGCAGGCGGAATGAATCCGCCTTTGCGCCAAGGTTTTGCCCTGCAAAACGCTTGTACGCGCCACCCGGCGCGGCCCGCTTTGCGGGCTGGAAAGAGGCGGCTTATCAATCTTTCTCCTTGAGGCGAATGATTTGGTCTCTTAATTGCGCAGCCAGCTCGAACTCCAGCATACGGGCCGCCTCTTTCATTTCCTTTTCCAGGCGGGCGATGGTGGCCTTGCGCTCGCTGTCGGTCAGCTTGCGGGAGCGCTTGGCGGTCTTCTCGCCCTCCTGGGCCACCGTCATCAGCTCCCGCACCGACTTGTGCACCGTCTTGGGCACAATGCCGTGCTCCTGGTTGTAGGCGTCCTGAATGGAGCGGCGGCGTTCCGTCTCGGCAATGGCCCGGGCCATGGAGGGGGTCACCGTATCGGCGTACATGATCACCTTGCCCTGAGCATTTCGAGCGGCCCGTCCAATGGTCTGGATGAGGGCGGTCTCGGAGCGCAGGAAGCCCTCCTTGTCCGCATCCAAGATAGCCACCAGGGACACCTCGGGCAGGTCCAGGCCCTCTCGCAGCAGGTTGATGCCCACCAGCACGTCGAACTCGCCCAGGCGCAGGTCCCGGATGATCTCGGTGCGCTCCAGGGTGTCGATGTCGTGGTGCATATACCGCACCCGGATACCCGCCCCTTTCAGGTAGTCGGTGAGGCTCTCCGCCATTTTCTTGGTCAGAGTGGTCACCAGCACCCGCTCCTGACGCTGGGTGCGCTGGTTGATCTCCCCGATGAGGTCGTCCATCTGTCCCTCGATGGGCCGCACCTCCACCAGGGGGTCTAAGAGACCTGTGGGCCGGATGACCTGCTCCACCACCTGCCCGGACCGGGTGCGCTCGTACTCTCCAGGGGTGGCGGAGACATACACCACCTGGTTGAGCCGTGTTTCAAACTCGTCAAACTTCAAAGGTCGGTTATCATAGGCGCAGGGCAGCCGGAAGCCGTAGTCCACCAGGGAGGTCTTCCGGGCCCGGTCGCCGTTGTACATGGCCCGCACCTGGGGCAGGGTCACATGGCTCTCGTCAATGAAGAGCACAAAATCCTTGGGAAAATAGTCCAGCAGGGTGTGGGGCGGGGAGCCCACCGGGCGGCCCTCAATGACCCGGGAATAGTTCTCGATCCCCGAGCAGTACCCAATCTCCTGCATCATCTCAATGTCGTACATGGTGCGCTGCTTGATGCGCTGGGCCTCAATGAGCTTGCCCTCTGCCTCAAACTGGGCCACCCGTTCCTCCAGTTCCTTATAGATCTCCTGGATGGCGGCGTCCATCTTCTCCTTGGGGGTGACGTAGTGGGTGGCGGGCCACACGGGGATGTTGTTCAGCCGCCGAATCACCGACCCGGTGAGGGCATTGACCTCACTGATACGGTCGATCTCGTCCCCGAAGAACTCCACCCGCAGGGCGGTGTCCTTCCAGTAGGCGGGCCAAATCTCCACCGTGTCCCCCCGGACCCGGAACATGTTGCGCTCGAAGGCGATGTCGTTGCGCTCGTATCGGATGGACACCAGCCGTTTGAGCAGCTCCGGGATGGGGATCTCCATCCCCACCCGCAGGGAGACCATCATGCTGGCAAAGTCCTCCGGCTCGCCCAGGCCGTAGATGCAGGACACGGAGGACACCACGATCACGTCCCGCCGCTCCAACAGGGAGGCGGTAGCGGACAGGCGCAGGCGGTCAATCTCCTCGTTGATGGCCGAGTCCTTCTCAATGAAGGTGTCGGTGTGGGGAATGTAGGCCTCCGGCTGGTAGTAGTCGTAGTAGGAGACAAAGTACTCCACGGCGTTGTTGGGGAAGAACTCCTTGAACTCGGCGCACAGCTGGGCGGCCAGAATCTTGTTGTGGGCCAGCACCAGGGTGGGCCGCTGCACCGCCTCGATGACCTTGGCCATGGTGAAGGTCTTGCCCGAACCGGTGACGCCCAGCAGGGTCTGCTCGTCCAATCCGTGTTCAATGCCCTGGGCCAGGGCCGCTATGGCCTGGGGCTGGTCCCCGCTGGGGGTGTATTCCGATACCACTTCAAACCGATTCATCCTTCCACCTCTTCCCTTTCACAGTCAAATCGTCAAATAACCGGATTCCCGCATGGACACCATCTCGTCCTCGGCGATGACGAAATGGTCCACCAGGCATACGCCCACCTGCCGCAGCAGCTGGGAGAGGTACTTGGTGGTGTGTACGTCCTGGGCCGAGCACATGGCAATGCCCGAGACGTGGTTGTGGGCCAGGGCCACCCGGGTGGCGCCGCAGGCCAGCGCCGCCTCCACCACCTGTCGCCCAGTGACCTCCACCTGGTCGGGCACGCCTTCCCCCAGCTTGCGGCAGGAGATGAGCTTCTGTTTCCCGTCCATGCACACCAGGTACACCATCTCGTTGCGGGCCCCGAAAAACAGGGGCATCAGCAGTTCTTTGAAGTGCCAGCTGTCGGTGAGCTGGCCCTCAAAGCTGGAGCACTCCTCCAGATACCGCCCCGCCAGGGCGGGCATGAGCTGGATGAGGGTGGCGGTATTCTCCCCCACCCCCTTCACGGCCAGCAGCTGCTCCCGGGTGGCGGTGAACACCCCGGCCAGAGAGCCGAACTGTTCCACCAGCTCATGGGCCAGCGGGTTCACATCCCCCTGGGGGATGGAGAAAAAGAGCAACAACTCCAAGGCCCGATGGTCTGGCATCCCTGCCAGACCACGGGCCATGAATTCCTGTTTCACCCGTTGACGGTGCCCTTGGTGCACGCCGCCGGGTTTCTTTTTGGGACTGGGGTCCGCCACGCCCATTAGCCCTTGGCCCCGTAGGTGGCCAGGTACTCCTCCATGCGCTCCAGCATGGCGTCGTCAATGTACACCTTGCCGTCCACAGGCTTGTTGTGCAGGCACTCCATCACGTCCCGGATGGTGACGATGGGGTAGACCTGAATGCCGTAGTCCTCCCGCAGCTCGTCCAGGGTGGTGCACTCCCGGGTGCCCCGCTCCATGCGGTCCACGGAGACGAACAGGGCGTCGATGTGCACATCGGCCACATGCTTGAACAGCTCGATGGACTCCCGCACAGCGGTGCCGGCAGTGACCACGTCCTCGATGATGGCGATGTGGTCCCCGTCCTGGGGCTTGTAGCCCACCATGGAGCCGCCCTCACCGTGGTCCTTGGCCTCCTTGCGGTTGAAGCAGTAGGGGATGTCCCGCTCATAGTTGCGGTACAGAGAGGCGGCGGCAGTGACCGCCAGAGGAATGCCCTTGTAGGCGGGGCCAAAGAGGGCGGTGATACCCTCGGGCATGTGCTCCTGAATGCAGGCGGCGTAGTAGTCGCCCAGACGGGCGGCCTGAGCGCCGGTCTTGTAGTTGCCAGTGTTGACGAAATAGGGGGTCTTACGGCCGGACTTGGTGACGAAATCGCCAAAGGTCAGCACGCCGGAGCGCACCATAAAGTGAATAAATTCCTCACGATAGTTCATGTTCATGCATCCTTTCTCCGCTATAAGCATTAATCGATATATTATACCATTCTAGTCTGCTTTTCTCAAGACATTCCCGGGTATTTCCCCTGCAAAACCCTGAGAATTTTCGGGCTCACCCCTCCTGGGGTTTCGCCGTATCGTAGACGGCCCGCACCTGGTCCAGGCGCTGCCGGAACTCCTCCACCGCCCAGCTGGGAGAGAGCACCTCCACCTGTGCCCCCAGCCCGAACAGCCAGCCCCAGAAGGGCGGGCTCACCACCAGGTCCAGGGTGACGGTAAAATGCCCCTCATCCTGGGGCACCAGCATGATATTCTGGCCGAATCGGTCCAAAAACACTCCGGCCAGGGACGCCGCACACCGCAGCCGCAGCTGGCAGGGCCGTCCGGCGTACATACCGAAGTGGCGGCGCGTGTACCCCTCCAGGTCCCAGCTTCCCCGGTCCCGGCCCCGCTGGTCGGTGAGGGTGATGTCCGTCATCTTGTCCACCCGGTAGTGGCGCACCTCCTCCCGGTCGTGGTCCCATCCGGCCAGATAGTAGTTCTCATTGTCCCAGATGAGGCCATAGGGGGTCACCCAGTACTCCGCCCCGCCCCGGCGGAACACCCGCTCCTTGTTCATATTCATCTCGAAATAGTGAAAGGAAATCACCCGATTGGCCCCGATGGCCCCGTGGAGCCGGTCTACATTATAGAAAATGCTCTCGTTCATGGTCTTGATGCGCCGGTCCACATACACCTGGCGCTGGAGCTGCCGGGCTTGGTGGACGGAGGCCAAAGACTCCAGCTTGCCAATGAGGGCGCTGCTCTTTTTCTGGGTGAGGAAGCGGCTGGACTGCACCGCATCCACCAGCAGTTTCAGCTCCGCCAACTCAAAGTCCCGCTGTCCAATGAACCAGCCGCCCCCTACCCCCCGCCGGGTCTGCACGTCCAGCCCCAGCTGCCGCAGCTGCTCCATGTCGTCGTAGATGCTCTTGCGCTCGGCGGGGGCGTTCCACCGCTCCAGCTCCTCCTGGAGCTGGCCCAGAGTGAGAGGGTGCTCCTCATCGCTGTGCTTTTGCAAAAAGCGGGCCAAAACCATCAATTTTCGCTTCTGATTGGTCCCCTTTGGCATAGTCTTCCCTCCTTTTTAGGAGTAGTATACCACAAACAAAGTCCCATTTATAGGACTATATAAAAAGTGGAGCCAGCTACCTGACTCCACTTTCCTTTTCGTTGTTCCAAAACGCCTCAGCGTTGACGCAGCACGTCTTCCACCTGCTGCAGCTGCTCCACGGTGTTGACTCCCAGCATCTCCAGAGGAGAGCAGGTATCACACAGAGCCACCTTGCCCCCGGACTGGGCAATGAGGGCGGGCACGTCAGTGAGGTAATACTCACCCTGGGCGTTGTCGGTGGTGAGCTTGTCCAGCCAGGCCAGCAGGTCTCCCACCCGGAAGACGTAGGTGGCCACGTTTACCTCGGTGATGGCGGCCTGCTCGGGGGTACAGTCCTTGGCCTCCACAATGGCAGCAAAGGTGCCATCGGGGTTGCGCACAATGCGGCCGTAGTTGCCGCCCTCCTCCAGGTGGGCGGAGAGCATGGTGCAGGCGCAGCCGCTTTCCAGGTGGGTGCGGATGAGGCTCTCAAAGGTCTCCCGGCGCATCAGAGGGGTGTCCCCACAGCAGATGAGCACATGGCTGTCCGGGTCGGTGAGCAGCGGGGCGGCATAGCGCACGGCGCCGCCGGTGCCGTTGAGCACCTCCTGCTCCACACTGGGGTAGTCTGGGAACCGGGCCCGCACCTTATCCCCCATCCAGCCAACCACCAGAATGGTGTCCTCCTTGGGGAGGAAGTCCAGAGACTTCAACACATAGTGCAGCAGAGGCTTTCCATCCGCCTCCCGCAGCACCTTGGGCAGGTCGATGCCCTCGGTTTGCAGCCGGGTGCCCTTCCCCGCCGCCAGAACCACTGCCTGAATTGTTTCAGCCATGGGAATCACGTTCCTTTCTCTTCTTATACGCCGGCCAGAGCCTGCTCCACGTCGGCGATGAGGTCGTCTAGGTCCTCAATGCCCACAGACAGCCGGATCAGGTCGGGGGACACCCCGGCGGCCACCAGCTCCTCGTCGTTCATCTGACGGTGGGTGGAGGAGGCGGGGTGGAGCACGCAGGTCTTGGCATCTGCCACATGGGTGGCGATGGAGCACAGCTTGAGCCCGGCCATAAACTTCTCGGCGGCGGCCCGTCCGCCCTTGACGCCAAAGGAGACCACGCCGCAGCTGCCGTGGGGCAGATACTTCTGGCCCAGAGCGTAGTAGGGGTCGCCGGGCAGGCCCACATAGCGCACCCATTCCACCTTCTCGTGGTTAGACAGGTACTCGGCAATGCCCTGGGCGTTGGCGCAGTGCTTGGCCATGCGCAGGGGCAGAGTCTCCATGCCCATGCCCAGCAGGTAGGAGTTCATGGGGGCGGGGGTGGCGCCCAGGTCCCGCATCAGCTGCACCACGCACTTGGTGATGTAGGCGCCGCCCTGGCCGAAGGCCTTGGTGTACACCACGCCGTGGTAGCTCTCGTCGGGGGTGGTAAGGCCGGGGAACTTATCGGCATGGGCCTCCCAGTCGAAGTTGCCCGAGTCCACAATGGCGCCGCCCACGGCGTTGGCGTGGCCGTCCAGATACTTGGTGGTGGAGTGAGTGACAATGTCAGCCCCAAACTCAAAGGGGTGGCAGTTGGCGGGGGTGGCGAAGGTATTGTCCACAATGAGGGGCACCCCGTTTTTGTGGGCCACCCGGGCAAACTTCTCAATGTCCAGCACCACCAGAGAGGGGTTGGCGATGGTCTCGCCGAACACCGCCTTGGTGTTGGGACGGAAGGCAGCCTGGAGCTCCTCCTCGGAGCAATCGGGGTCCACAAAGGTGAAGTCGATGCCCATGCGCTTCATGGTCACCGCAAACAGGTTATAAGTACCGCCATAGATGGTGGCAGAGGACACCACATGGTCCCCGGCAGAGGCGATGTTGAACACGGAGAAGAAGGAGGCCGCCTGACCGGAGGACAGGAGCATGGCGGCGGTGCCACCCTCCAGCTCGCACAGGCGGGCGGCCACGGCGTCGCTGGTGGGGTTTTGCAGCCGGGTGTAGAAGTACCCGGAGGCCTGCAGGTCAAACAGCTTTCCCATGTCCTCGCTGGTCTCATAACGGAACGTGGTGGACTGGATGATGGGAATGTTGCGGGGTTCTCCGTTTCCGGGCCGATATCCGGCGTGGAGACAGCTGGTATCAAATTTCATGGGAACGCTTCCTTTCTAAACAGTGGGGTAATCTTTGTTATTTTAGCATAGTGAAGTGCCCCTGTCAACTCAACTGGGGTCTGGGGAAGGCTGGCTGGACGGGGTGGGCTGAGTGACCAAAATATCGCCGTACCACTCCAGCGGCTGCCCCTCCACCAAAATCTGGACCTGCTCCACATTTTCCAGGCTGCACAGGGTGTTGACCAGGGAGTCAATGACCAGCTGCTGCTGCCACTCCTCCTGGGGAACCTGTTCCAAAAACACCCCGGACAGGTCCACATAGCACACTCTGCCATCCTGACGGGCGGAGAGCACCTTGAGGTCGCCGGGCAGAATCCGCTCCAGTCCCTCGTCCTGGGGCCCGGCAATGAGGGCTTCCACCACCACCTGGGCCACCGAGTCGCTCTCAATGAGGCGGAACACCCGAAACTCAAAGCCCAGCTCCTGGCTGTCCTTTCGTTTAAAATGGAGGGCAGCGGTGACTTCCACCGGCTCCTCCTCCGTGCCGGTAAACATCACATCTTCGGCGGTGAATACCTGCCGGTCCCGGTAGGGCAGCTGGCTGCCGTTGGCGGTGATGCACACCTCCTCCACCCCCTCCAGCTGGGTGAGGGTGAGGGTGATGCAGTAGTCCGCCATGGTCAGCTCAATGCCCACCAGGTCCCCGTATGGCCAGGAGAGATCCACGGTCACCCGCTTTCCGTCCTGCTGCCACTGCTGCAAATCGGTGCCCTGGGGGAAGGGAGAGACCAGCTTGCTGTCCTCCCCCGGCCCTTCCAGCAGCTTCTCCATGAGGGCTGGCACCGTCTGCTCCCCGGTGTAGGGGACGGACTCCAGGGCGGTGGTGGCGTTGTCCCAGTGGTCCAGATCGGCGGTGTACCACAGGCTCAGGCCGCTCTGGCTCTGGTGGCCGCCGCACCCCATCAGGGAGGCCAGCAGCGCCGAACCCAGGGTCAGCGCCCATACTCTGCGCCCTCTCATAGTTCCTCGCCCCCTTCCTCTGCAATGCGGGGGAATCGGGCGGTGAACCGGGCCCCCACCCCGTCCGGGCCCCGCTGGGCCATGATATCGCCGCCGTGGAGGCGGGCGGTGTCCCGGGCGATGGACAGCCCCAGACCCGTGCCCCCCGCCTGTCTGGACCGGGCCTTATCCACCCGATAGAAGCGGTCAAACACCCGCAGCAGGTCCTCCTCCGGGATGCCCACTCCGGTGTCCTGCACCGTCAGGGTAATCCAATATTCCTCCCGGGCCACCTCCACGGTGACAGAGCCCCCGGGCTGATTGTACTTCACAGCGTTTTCCATCAGATTAAAGGCCACCTGGTACAGGTCGTCCTGGGTGGCCAGCACCATACAGTGGGGCTGGAGCCGATATTGCAGCTCCACCTGGGCGGAACGGGCCAGGGGCAGCAGCATGTGCCCCACCTTTTCCACCACCTGGCCCACATCCACCGGCACCCGCTCCCGCTGGAGTCTGGCATCCAGGCGGCTGAGGGCCAGCAGACGCTGGCTGATGCGGGTGAGGCGGTCAGCCTCCTCCCCGATGTCAGAGACAAACTCCCGCACCGTCTCCATGTCCACCGAGCTGTTTTGCAAAATGGAGTCGGCCAGCAACCGGATGGAGGCCAAGGGGGTTTTCAGCTCGTGGGAGGCGTCGGAGACAAACCGCCGCCGCACCTCCTCGATGGTCTGCAAGCGGTCGGTGAGCTCGTTGAACTCCATGGCCAGCTGGGCCATCTCGTCCTTGCCCTTGACCTCGATGCGGTGGTTGTACTCCCCCTCCCGCACCGAGCGGATGCCCCCCAGCAGCCGGGAGGTATTGCGGGTGAGGGCTTTGGATAGAATGAGGGCAGCCACCAGAGCCACCACACAGATCACGATTGAAATGTACCGCAGGGTGGACTGGATGGACAGCAGCACCTCCGCCTGCTCGGTGTCGTATTCATAGAGGTACACCGCCCCCAAAGTCACACCACGGTACACCGTGGGGACGGCCACACGGGTGCGGAACGCCCCCTGCCGATACTCGGACCGGCACACATCCTCCCCCCGCAGGGCCTTGACCACCTCGGCGGTGATGGCATAGTCTCCGGTGCGTTTTTCCAGGGTGGAGCTGTCGTAGAGGATGAGGCCGGACTCGTCCGTGACCAGCACCCGGGTCCCCTGCATGTCGTCCAGCAGCTCCATGGCCTGGGTCACGCCGTCCTCGGTGAGCACCTCAGATACCGCCAGAGCGCTGCCAATGGCCAGAGCCTGCCGCTTCAAGGAGGCCTCCTTGGCTGAAAACACCATGTTCTGGGCCATAATCAAAGGGTAGGTGTTGAGCACCAGCACAATGGCCACCACCAACAGCAGATAGGTGGCCACATACTTGCCCTGTAGGCTGTGGAAAAAGGGGACCTCCCCCGCCTTGACCTCCCGATTTTCCCGGCGGGCCCGCTGCCGCCACTGCTTGAACACCTGTCTCATGGGCACTCACTGCTCAGGTAGTAGCCCACACCCCACTTGGTGAGGATGTGGGTGGGATTTGCGGGGTCGGGCTCCAGCTTCTCCCGCAGACGGCGGATGTGCACGTCCACCGTGCGAAATTCTCCCACATACTCGTAGCCCCACACCACATTCAGCAGATTTTCCCGGCTGTACACCCGGCCGGGATTGCGCATGAGCAGCTCCATAAGGTCAAACTCTTTAGCGGTGAGCTCCACAGGATGCCCGTCCCGGCGGGCCACCCGCTGGTCCAAATCCAGGGTGATGGCCCCGTGGACCAGGCAATTGGCGTGCTTTTTCTGCTGGGTGGAGGTGCCAGCCCGGCGCAGCAGGGCCCGGATACGGGCTTTCACCTCCAAAATGTTAAAGGGCTTGGTGATATAGTCGTCGGCGCCGCACTCAAAGCCCATGATCTTGTCCGCATCCTCACCCTTGGCGGTGAGCATGATGATGGGCACGTTGGAGAACTCCCGAATCTTCATGCACGCCTGCAAGCCGTCAATTTTCGGCATCATCAGGTCCAAAATAATCAGGTCAAACCGTCCGGTCCGGGCCAGCTCCACCGCCTCTTCTCCATCGCTGCCCGTCTCCACCTGATATCCTTCATTTTCCAAGTTAAATTTAATACCTTTCACCAGCAGACGCTCGTCGTCCACCACCAGTATATTGGGCATGTCATTCCCTCCCCATATTACACCGCAATCAAATCCAACAGTGTCTCCATCATCTTCTTACTGATGCCCGGCACCTCAATGAGGTGCTCCGGGTATTCAAAGGGGCCATGAATCTCCCGGTGGCGCATAATGGCTGTGGCCAGCGCCGGACCGATGCCGGGCAACTCCTCCAGCTGCTCCCGGGTGGCCAGATTGATGTTCACTTTGCCCCGGTCCAGGCCGGCAAATTCCACCCCGGACTGGGGGCCTGGGCGCAGTTCCAGGGTCTCGATACGCCCCTGGCGCATCAGCCAGACCGACACTGTGGTCAGGAGCATCCCGCACAGCACCAGGCAAAGGAAACGGCCTATGTACTTCATGCCGGACCCCCCTCTTTTTTCCCGTGGCTTTGGTTGCGTTTTCGTCCGATTTCTGCTATAGTATTTGTATTGCAGCAGGGCTTGGCCCGTCGTCTGCCCCCACATTATAACATAGATGATTGGAGAATCCTATGAAAAAATACATTCGCCGTGCTGCGGCTCTGGCCACAGCCCTTGTCCTCACCCTTTCCCTGTGTCTGCCAGCCGCCTTCGCTCTGGACGACCCGCAGCCCCATTGCACCGCCGCCATTGTGGTGGACGGGGACCACAATGAAGTGCTGTATGACTACAACGCCTATGAAAAACGCTATCCCGCCTCGGTCACCAAGATCATGACCACTCTGGTGGTCCTCCGGGCCATCGACGCCGGAGAGCTCACCCTGGACACCCAAGTGACAGCCTCCAAGGAGGCGGTGACCCTGCCCGAGGGCAGCTCCACCGCCGGCATTGTGGAGGGTGAGGTGCTCACCATTGAGCAGCTGCTGTACTGCGACCTGTTGCCCTCGGGCAATGAGGCCTGTAACATCCTGGCCGAAGCCCTGTGCGGCTCGGAAGAGGCCTTTGTGGAGCGCATGAATGAGACCGCTGAGGAACTGGGCATGACCGGTACCCACTTTGCCAACCCCCACGGCCTCCACGACCCCAACCACTACACCACCGCCTATGACATCTACCTTATGGCCGCCGCTGCCATGAAGTATGAGATCTTCCGCGAAATCGTATCCACTCCCACCTACACCCTGGAGCCCACCAACAAGGTCTCGGAGCCCCGGATTCTCCACAGCACCAACGCCCTCATTAGCAACTGGTATGTGGCCGGTGTGACCTACTCCAAGGCCATCGGCATCAAGACCGGGTACACCGAGGAGGCGGGCCGCTGTCTGGCCTCCGCCGCCACCGACGAACAGGGCCGCACTTTCTACTGTGTGGTGCTGGGCTCGGAGTACGCCCAGGACAGCGCCGGAAACTGGCACTTCTACTCCTTCAGCGAGAGCTCCCGGTTGCTGGAGTGGGCCTTTGACAACTTCACCCGCACCACCCTGCTCAGCGAGACCTCGGAGAACGTCATCCGGGAGATACCCGTCACCCTGTCCGGTGACACCGGACATGTATTGGTCCAGCCCGTGGGCTCCATTGAAGCCACGGTGCCGGAGTACGACCCCGCCAAGGCAGAGCTGAAGATGGAACTGCCGGAAAGTCTGGAGGCCCCCATCCAAAAGGGCCAGGTGGTGGGCAGCGTCTCCCTGATCTACAACGGCATCAACTACGGCTCTCTGGACATGGTGGCCACCGACGACGTGGCCCGCTCGGACTTCCAGTACGCCTTGAAGGTCATCTCGGACACCTGGGCCCTGTGGTGGGTCAAGCTGTTGGTCATCCTGGCCGTGGCGCTCATCCTGGTTCTGGTGGTGTATCTGATCTTCATCCGGCCCATGCGCCGGGGTGGTCGGCGTCGGTATGGCTACTCCGGCCCCCGCCGAGGGGGCGGCTATAAGGGCCGCCGGAGATAATTCCAGCTATTCATGATTTTTTCATAATTTCGTTTCAATTTAGACAACACTTCCCCAACCTGGTCTGGTATTATCATGGTGTCAGGAAGAAAGACACCAGACATTTTCAAAATCCTCCCTCTCTCTTTTCTCTCTCAAACAAAACGCAAAACCGCCGGGCCCCACGCCCCGGCGGTTTTGTCGTGTCATCGGAAACCCCCTGATTCTGTTCACAATTTCTTCGCAAAAGATTCGTATTTTATCCATCACTCCCCCACGGGAGTTTGCTATGATATGCGTGTCAGGAAGAAGTGAATATGCTTTCATTGAACATCCTCCCTTTCTCTCTTTTCTCTTTCAAACAAAACACACAAAGCCGCCGGGGCCCACGCCCCGGCGGCTTTGTGCCGTTTACTGTTTTGATGGATCCAGCGCCTCATCCAGGCGAGCCATGCGCAGCGCCCGCAGCACCGCAAAGGCCAGCAGCGGAGCCAGCACAATAGCTACACCGCCGTTGAACAGGGAGGAGGGCACCTTGAGCACCGTGGCCACCCATGCCGCAGAGGCGCTCATTCCCTCCAGCAGCATGGAGTTGTAGAAGAAGGTCTTGGCCAGATAGATGATGATATAGCTCACCGCCGCACACACGGTGGACACCGCCATGGCGGGATAGGTGGCCTTGCGGCGGAACACCGCCACAAACACCGCTCCGGCAATCAGCCCGTACAGCCCCTTGGTGACAAAGGTGATGGGGGCCTCGGTGATGTAGAGCACATTGGTGCAGTCATACAGCGCCGAGCCCAGACCAGCTGCCAGTCCGCCCCACCAGGGTCCCAGCAGGATACCGCTGAGGGCGCACATGATGTTGCCCAGATGGAACCGGGAATAGCCTCCCACGCTCAGAGGCAACACAACTTCAATCTTACTTCCGCAAAACACCAGCGCCACCAACAGGGCGGTAATCACCAGCCGCAGCAGCTTTTTGTGTTCTTGTCGCATGATTTTCCACTCCTCTCCCGCCGTACACGTTGACGGCGGCTGTTGTTGAGTGGTATTATACTCCCATCTGACATCATGAAAATGGCCAGTTTTTCTCTTTTTTATCAGGTCAGTTTGGAGGCGCCTATGGAATACCCTATTCACCTGCCCGTCTTCGAGCCGGGCCACCCCCTGTATTTACAGCTCTACCAGCACCTGGCCCGGGAGATTCAGCAGGGCCGCCCGGGACCCGGAAAGAAGCTGCCCTCCAAGCGGCGGCTGTGCGCCCTGCTGGGGGTGAGCATGAGCACGGTGGAAGGGGCCTACTCTCTTCTTCTGGCGGAAGGGTATGTGAAGAGCCTGCCCCGCAGCGGCTATGTGGCCGCCCAGCTCCACGATGTGCCGGTGCAGGCCGTCCCCGACCTGCCCGCTCCCACGCCGCCCCCCTCCCAGTGGCGGTATGACTGCTCCACCTCGGCGGTGGACACCTCGGTGTTCCCCTTCTCCTCCTGGGCCCGCATCAACAAGGATTCGGTGTACCAAAACCCCGGGCTGCTCCAGCCGGGGCACCCCCA
This sequence comes from uncultured Oscillospiraceae bacterium, assembly GCA_944385445.1. Lineage (GTDB taxonomy): Bacteria > Bacillota > Clostridia > Oscillospirales > Oscillospiraceae > Enterenecus. The sequence goes on along the minus strand of CALWXF010000001.1, from coordinate 405,005 downwards.
GGGGGACCAGCCGCTGCGGGTGGCCTTGGCGGGACTGCTGGCCCAATACCGGGGGGTGCGCTGCTCCCCGGAGCAGATCGTGGTGGGAGCGGGGACGGACTACCTGCTCTCCCTCCTCCTCCAACTCTTTCCCCAGGGCAGCGCCGTGGCTCTGGAGGACCCGGGCTACCCCACCGCCTGGCAGGCGGTGGAGCGGCACGGACACCGCCCCATCTCCATCCCGGTGGATGCCTCGGGGATGTGTCCCCGGGAGCTGGAGCAATCTGAGGCAGTGCTGGCCTACGTCACCCCCTCCCACCAGTTTCCCTTAGGGGTGACCATGCCGGTGGAGCGGCGCAGCCGCCTGCTGCGCTGGGCCGCCCAGAGAGAGGGGCGGTATGTGCTGGAGGACGACTACGACAGCGAGTTTCGCTACGCCTCCCGGCCCATCCCCGCCCTCCAGGGGCTGGATGCCGGGGGCCGGGTCATCTACCTGGGCACCTTCTCCCGATCCATCGCCCCCGCCATCCGGGTGGCCTACCTTATCCTGCCCCCGGAACTGCTGGCCCGGTATCGCCGGGTGTTCCCCCAGAGCGCCTGTACCGTCTCCCGGTTTGAGCAGGAGACCCTGCGCCAGTTCCTGGTCCAGGGGCTGTACAGCCGACATCTGCGCCGGTCCGGCAACCGCTACCGCCGCAAATGCTCCATCCTCACCCAGGCCCTGGCCCGATTCCCCCACCTGTCCCTGTCCGGTCAGGGGGCAGGGCTGCACTTTCTCCTCACCGCCCCTCACCTCACCGAGGGGGAGATGGTAGCGCGGGCCGCCCGCAGCGGCATCCGGGTCTCTCCCCTCAGCCGCTACTGCCACCAGGTCCCCCCGCCCCCCTCCACCGTAGTGGTGGGCTATGCGGGGCTACCTCTGGAACAGCTGGAGGAGTGCGCCAACTTGTTGGGTCAGGCTTTGGACCCGGTCACGCCCCTTCCCGAGGGCGCACATCCAAACGAATGACCATCACGGTGCGGTCGTCCTCCTCGCCCTCCCGCTGTCCGCTCTCCTGGAGGATGCGGGCGGCCAGCTCCTGGGGAGAAGAGCCCTCATAGTCTGCCAACAGGCGGCGCAGCCAGCCGTCCTCCCGGGGGCTCACCACCCCGTCGCTGACCAGCACCACCCAGTCCCCTGCGCCCAGCTGTTGGGGAAACGAATCCGCCTTCATGCCGGGGGCCACCCCGGCAGGCATGGACCGTCCCACCACCCGCTCCACCCCGCCGGGCTTGCGGAAATAGGTGGGGGCGGCCCCCAGCTTATACACGGCGCTGCGGCCGGAAAACAGGTCCAGCTGAAAGAGGTCCACAGTGGTAAATCCCCCCTGGGCCTCCCCCCGCAGGGCCAAGGCCTCCCCTACAGTGGCCAGAGCGGCCTCCACCTCCAGCCCTGCCCGGAGGAACTTCTCCAGCAGGCCCAGGGCGCAGTTGCTGTCCTCCCGGGCGGCGGGGCCGCTGCCCATGCCGTCACAGAGCAGGAAGTTCAGCCGCCCGGCCTCATCCTTAAACCAGGCCCCGCAGTCCCCGCTCACCGACTGGCCCTTGCGGTCGGCCGCCGCCAGCCCCGCCACCGCCACCAGAGGCTCCTGCTGTACCAGCACCACCTGGCCCCTGGGGGCAGCGGTATCCTGGCGTAAAGGGCACCCCAACAGGGTGGACAGCTTTGCCAGCTCGCCCCCCTGCACCAGCCGCTCCACCTCCGGACCCTCCAATTGGATATGTACATGGCCGTTGGGGTCCTGGGTCACCGAGCACTTTCCCCGGATACCCAGGGCCTTCATGCGCTGGACCATGAGCCGCTGACGGCGGGCGTCCACCGGGGGATGCTGGTCCAGCCGTCCGGCCGCCCGGTCCAACACCTGGGCCAGCTGCCCATATTGAGCGCACACCGCCGCACGGCTCTCCCGCACCCGGCTGTCATACCGCCGCCGGGCCAGCAGGCTGCGCAGCTCCCGGTTGGCCGCCCCTAAAAAGGCGTCAAATTGGGTGCACCGCCCGGCGAAATGGAGGGGGAAGTCCTCCCGGATGCCCTCCCCCCGCTCCAGCATGGGGGTCATGGCGTCGGACAGGGCGGTGCGGGTGGCCTGATACTCCTGCTGCCAGCACCGCTCCCGCTGGCGGCAGCGGACGCACACCTCTTCGGCAGCCCGGTCAAACACCCGGCTGGTGTCCTGGTCGTTGGGAATCACCGGGGTGAAGGCCTCCCGCAGGCCCCCGGTCACCGCCCGGAAGGCGGTGGCGGTGCGGCGCAGCTGCTGGGCGGCCAGCTCCCGGCCCAGCTGCCCCATGTCCTCCCCCTCTTCCCGGCGGAGTACCGCCCCCAGGCGGTTGACCAGCGCCTCCGGCTGGAGGAGGAACAGCACCGCCCCCAGCACCAGCTCCAGCCCCACCGCCTGGAGGTTGTCCCCCGGCTCCATCCACACCAGGGACACGCCCCCGGTCAATAGGTACACCAGAGCGCACACCAGCCGCCCCCGCTCCCAACAGGCCCCGGCCAGCAGGCCAGGCAGGGCGTAGAGGAGGGTGCCGTAGGGCAAGGTGCCCTGGGCGGCGTCCATGGCCACCCCCGCCACCACACCGGCGGTAGCGCCAACCCCCACGCCCCCCTTCCAGGCGGCTGTCATTACGATCAGCACGCACAGCACCCGACCCAGGGACACCACCCCGCCCAGCATCACCCGGGCCAGGGTCATCATTACGGTGCCACCCAGCACCAGCACCCCTGCCGTCTGGGCCGGGGTCCAGGGGCCACTGCGGCTCTGGGTGCGCACCGTCATGGCCTGACGGTAGCAGTACACCACCGCCGCCGTGAGGGCCAGCTCCGCCAGGTAGGAGGCGATGGTCGCCCTGTCCCACCCCAGAGGAGACTGGTAGACAAACCCCACCGCCCCGTTGAGCAGGGCGGCCATCAGAGGCATAAACCAGCTCTTCCGGTAGAGGCGGAACTCCCCCACGGCCAGGGCCACGGCGTATACCATCATGGAAGCGGCGATGTAGCGAAGCCCGCCCACGAATCCCAGGAAGGATAAGTAGCCCAGGGAGGCCCCCAGCAGGGCGCAGATTCCCTCCCAGCCCGGCCCCCATACCGCCACCAGGGCCAGTGCGAAGAAGGCATGTCCCTCCAAAAATTCCGCCCCGGTAAGGGTGGCGGTGAGCAAAAACGCAATGGCGCACTCTCCCAGTCGTGCCTTCAGCGGCATCTCCCGCCGCCCCTTCGACCAAACCCGGCCCAGTGCTCCTTCTTTCCCCGTCATAGTGAATCCCTCGCATTCGTCCAGTTTGGGCCATTATAGCCCCCAATTGTCAAGAAGGAGGTCGTAACCTGTCTTGCCCGGTGGTGCAATCTGTGGTATGATGGGTGGCATTGATGAGCAAAGGAGAACGCTTTGTGAAAATAGGCAATGTTGAACTGAACACCAAAATCGTGCTGGCTCCCATGGCGGGGGTCACCGACGTGGCCTTCCGCACGGTGTGCCGGGAGCTGTCCGGCTGCTATACCGTCACCGAGATGGTCAGCGCCAAGGCCCTGTGCTATGGAGATAAAAAGACTTTCTCCCTCCTCACCCTGGGCCAGGGGGAACACCCCTGTGCCGTCCAGATTTTCGGCAGCGAGGAGGCCGCCATGGAAAAGGGCGCTGCCCTGGCCCTGGAGCAGTCCGGGGCGGACATCATCGACATCAACATGGGCTGTCCCGTGCCCAAGATCGCCGGGTCCGGGGACGGCTCCGCTCTGATGAAAGACCCGGAGAAGGCCGCCCGGGTGGCCGCCGCCGTGGTGCGGGGGGCAGCTGGAAAGCCCGTCACCGTCAAGTTCCGCCTGGGCTGGGACAAGGGCTCCATCAACTGTGTGGAGTTTGCCCGGCGCATGGAGGATGTGGGAGTGGCCGCCGTGGCCGTCCACGGCCGCACCCGCACCCAGATGTACTCCGGCACCGCCAACTGGGACTATATCCGGGAGGTCAAACAGGCCGTGTCCATCCCGGTGGTGGCCAACGGGGACATTTTTTCCGCCAAAGACGCCGTGCGGGCTCTGTCCTACACCGGGGCGGACATGGTGATGATTGGCCGGGGCTGTTTTGGAAACCCCTGGCTGCTGGAGCAGTGCGCCGCCGCCGTGGAGGGCCGGGAGGTGCCCGAGACGCCCCCCCTGGCCCAGCGCTGCGACGTGGCCGTGCGCCAGTTTGAGCTGGCCATGGCCCACAAGGGGGAGCGCATCGCCTGCCTGGAGATGCGCCGCCACTACGCCTGGTACCTGAAAGGGGTGCCCTACGCCGGGTACTGGAAGGAGCAGATCTGCTCCATGTCCACGGCAGAGGATTTTTACAAGGTCACGGCTGGCATTCGCCGGGACCTGTGCTGATGGAGTAGAAAATTTCCACGCAGGAGGTGAGGAATGTGGAAGAACAGGAGTGGATCAGCCAGGCCGCTCAGGGAGATACCCAGGCCTTCGCCCACCTGGTGGAACGCTATGAGACGGTGGTCTACCACCAGGCCTTGCGCCTGGTGGGCAACCGGGAGGACGCCGCCGACGTGACCCAGGAGGTCTTTTGGAAGGCGTGGCGGGCCCTGCCCACCTTCCGGGGTGAGAGCAGCTTTTCCACCTGGCTCTACCGCCTCACCGACAACGCCTGTCTGGACCTGCTGCGCCGGGAAAAAAAGCGGCGGGGGGACACCTCTCTGGACGATGAGGAGAGCCTGTCTCTGGCCCAGCAGCTGCCCCACCCCGGCCCCTCCCCCCAGGAGCACCTGGAGCGGGGAGAGAAAATGACCGCCCTGGAGCAGGGGCTTGCACAGCTGTCCCAAGAGCACCGCCGCATCCTGGTGCTGCGGGAGATCAATGGCCTGTCCTACCAGGAGATTGGGGCCATTCTGGGCCTGTCCGACGGGACGGTGAAGTCCCGGCTGGCCCGGGCCCGGCTGGCTCTGGCAAATTATTTGCGCCAAAGCGGGAACTTTTCCCCCTGAGATGCGTCTAATGGTACGAAGAGATGAAATTACCTATGAAAGGACGGTGAAGGGCATGGTACATGAGACCTATCTGGAGTGGATCAGTGCCGACCTGGACGGCGAGCTGACCCCTGCCCAACACGCCCAGCTGGAAGCGCATCTGAACACCTGCCCTTCCTGCGCCCAACTCTATGGGGAGCTGTCCCAACTCAGCGGAGACCTGCACCGCCTGACCCCGGATATGCCCCCCCAACTGCACCAGCAGATTCTGGAGGGCCTGCCCCGGCAGACTGCCCCAGTCCTCCGCTTCCCCCGAGCTGGGAAGGCCTGCGGCGCTCTGGCCGCCTGTCTGGCCCTGGTGGTGGCTCTGGGCTATTCCTCCTTCCACCAAAGCCAGAACCCCCCCTCCCCGGTGGCCGCCCGTTCCAATCCCGGCATCGCCCCCGCCGTCTTCTCCGTCCAGCCCCAGAAGCTGTCGGTGCCCGGCGGCGACACGGTGCTGCTCCTCTCCGCCCCTCTGCCCCAGGAGGCCCAGGAGCTGCTGGGTGACCTCCCCATCTCCACCCTGGAGGGAGGATATCTGTGCTGTGTGGCGGACCCTGATACTGCCACTGCCCTGGCCTCCCAGCTGGACCAGTCCGGCGTGGCCTACACCCAGGCTGATGCCGCCCAGCCCGACGGCAGCGGCGACATCGCCGTGGTCTGGCCCCAGGCCTGAGGGGCATATTTCGTCATTCTCCCCAATTTCCCACCCCTCGACAATCGAATTTTTACCACTCTCATACAGGTTTTGCCGCCAGGTAAAACCTGTATTTTTTCTTCTCCCCCAACGTGCGTAAACCTTTTTTCCTTTACGAACTCAGGTGTATTTCTCACAGTAGCGTTAAAAAGTTTTCGTCATTTTGTCAAATTACCATTGCATTTTATGGAACACCATTGTATAATTCATTCAAGCCCATTCCCCGGGAATGGCGCAAATGGCAAAGATTAAGGAGTGGAACAAACATGAGCTATTCTCCGCATGCAATTCGAAACATCTGTCTGTTGGGTCACGGTGGTAACGGAAAGACCACTCTGGTGGAGAGCTTCCTGCGTACGACCGGCGTCATCGACCGTCTGGGTAAGACCTCCGACGGCAACACCGTCAGCGACTACGATCCCGAGGAAATCAAGCGTCAGATCTCCATCTCCGCCTCTGTGATTCCTGTGGAATATAACGGTTGTAAGATCAACGTGCTGGACACCCCCGGTAACTTCGATTTTGCCGGTGAAGTGGTGGAGTGCCTGTCTGTGGCCGACGCCGGTATTCTGGTGTGCGCTGCCAAGGGCGGCCTGTCTGTGGGCACCGAGCGGGCCTGGAAGCTGCTCAATGAGCGGAAGATGCCCCGGTTGATCTACATCTCCAAAATGGACGAAGACAATGTGGATTTTAACTCTGCCTTCGATACCCTCCGTGAGCACTTTGGCAAGAACATCGCCCCCATGGTGGTCCCCATCTGGGACGAGAACAAGAAGGTCACTGGCATCGCCGACGTGCTCCACAAGAGAGCCTTCGAGCTCCACGACGGCAAGCGTGTGGAGATCGAGGTCCCCGAGGACAAGGTTCCTGTCATTGAAGAAATTTACGAAAAACTCATGGAGTCTGTCGCTGAGACCAGCGAGGAATTCATGGACAAATACTTCTCCGGCGAGCCCTTCACCTACGCCGAGGTGGTGCAGGGCCTGAAGGCCGGCGTCAAAGACGGCTCCATCGTCCCCGTGCTGTGCGGCTCCGCCTACACCGGCCTGGGCACCATGATGCTGCTGGACCTGATCATCGACCTGCTCCCCACTCCTCTGGAAGGCATTCCCGCCATGGGTACCGACCGAGAGGGCGAGCCCGCCGAGTTCATCGTCTCCCAGGGCGCTGTGCCCGCCGCCTACGTCTTTAAGACCATGGCTGACCAGTACGGCAAGTTCTCCTTCGTCAAGGTGCTCTCCGACCACCTGTCTCCCGACATGACCCTGGTGAACACCAATACCGGCAACAATGAAAAGCTGGGCCGTCTGTATGTGATGACCGGCAAGAAGAACACCGAGGTCAAGGAGCTCATGTGCGGCGACATCGGCGCCATCGGAAAGATGGACAAGGTCAAGACCGGCGACACCCTGTGTGACGCCCGTAAGTTCATGAAGTTGGACCCCCTGCCCTTCGCCGAGCCCAACTACTCCAAGGCCATCGCCCCCAAGGTCCGTGGCCAGGAGGATAAGATCGCCGCAGGTCTTTCCCGCCTCAACGAGGAGGACCCCACCTTCCGGGTGGTGAACAACGCCGAGACCCACCAGATGGTGGTGACCACCGCCGGCGACATCCAGATGGACGTGCTGGTGAGCAAGCTCAAGAGCCGCTTCGGCGTGGAAGTGGAGCTCAGCGAGCCCCGTGTGGCCTATCGTGAAAAGATTCGCAAGAGCGTGTCCAAGCAGGGCCGCCATAAGAAGCAGACCGGTGGTTCCGGCCAGTTCGGTGACGTGTGGATTCGCTTCGAGCCCGGTCCCAACGAGGAGCTGGAGTTCTGCGAAGAGGTGTTCGGCGGCTCCGTGCCCAAGAACTTCTTCCCCGCCGTGGAAAAGGGTCTGCGGGAAGCCTGCGTCCACGGCGTGTTGGCTGGCTACCCCGTGGTGAATCTGAAGGCCACTCTGTACGACGGAAGCTACCACCCGGTGGACTCCTCCGAAATCGCCTTCAAGACCGCCGCCCAGCTGGCATACAAGGCCGCTCTGCCCGAGGCCTCTCCTGTGCTCATGGAGCCTGTGGGTGAGCTGAAGGTCACCGTGCCCGACAACTACATGGGCGACGTCATCGGCGACCTCAACAAGCGCCGTGGCCGTGTCATGGGTATGGACCCCACCAACGACGGCAGCCAGATCATCACCGCTGAGGTGCCTATGGCCGAGATGATGACCTACGCCATCGACCTGCGGGCCATGACCCAGTCCCGTGGCTCCTTCGTGTTCCACTTCGTCCGCTATGAGGACTGTCCGCCCGCCGCCCAGGAGAAGGCCATCGCCGCTGCTAAGGCCATGGCGGAAGAATAAGCCTACATTTACATCCATCCTCTTGTGCCATGCCGTGTTCCTCCCGCGGCATGGCACAAATTTTTATGTTTCTACCCAGGTGTCGCCTTTCCTTTACATGACTTTTTCTTGCATATTATCCAGGGATGTGGTATATTTAGTGACAATACCCAAGCACATAAGAAAGAGAATAAATGGAGGAGTGATGATTCCGTGTTGGGTGATGACAGTATAGTTCTGCTAATCGTATTGATTTGTATGGTGGTGATGAGTGCGTATTTCTCCGCCACCGAAACGGCCTTTACCTCCCTCAACCGCATCCGGCTAAAAAGTCGGGCGGACAACGGAGACGCCCGGGCCGCCCGTGTGCTGGCTCTGGCCGACAAATACGATCAGCTCCTGTCCACCATCCTGATTGGCAATAACATTGTCAACAATGTGGCCACCACCCTGTCCGCAGTGCTGTTCATTGACCTGCTGGGCAAGACCACAGGCCCCGCCGTGTCCACCGTGGTGCTCACCATCGTGATTTTGATTTTCGGCGAGGTCTCCCCCAAAAGTCTGGCCAAAGAGTCCCCCGAGAGTTTCGCCCTGTTCTCCGCCCCCATCCTGCGGTTTTTCATGGTGATCCTCACCCCCGCCACCTTCTTCTTCACCCTGTGGAAGAAGCTGCTGTCCAAGATTTTCCACACCAAGGAGGACGTGGGCATTACCAACGAGGAACTGGTGACCATGGTCACCGAGGCGGAGGACCAGGGCGGTCTGGACGCCGAGGAGAGCCAGCTCATCTGTTCCGCCATTCGCTTTGACGATCTGGAGGCCTCGGACATTCTCACCCCCCGGGTGGATATCGTGGCCCTGGAGGACACCGCCACCATGGAGGAGGCCACCGCCCTGTTTGCCCAGGAGGGGTACTCCCGGATGCCGGTGTACCATGAGTCCCTGGACAACGTGGTGGGCGTCATCCACCAGAAGGACCTGTTTGCCGCCCGCTACCACGGGCGCACCCAACTGGCCCCCCTCATTCACCCGGTGCTCCATGTGACCACCGGCACCAAAATTGACGACCTGATGCGCCAGTTCCAGCGCACCAAGACCCACATGGCCATTGTGGTGGACGAGTACGGCGGCACCGAGGGCCTGCTCACCATGGAGGACGTGGTGGAGGAACTGGTGGGCGACATCTGGGACGAGCACGACGAGGTGGTGGAGCAGTTCCGCCCCCAGCCGGACGGCGGCTACCTCATTGCCTGCTCGGCCAACCTGGACGACATGTACGACCTGTTCTCGGTGACTGGCTCCTGTGACGCCGCTACCGTCTCCGGCTGGGTACTGGAGCAGATGGGCCGCATCCCCGACGTGGGCGACCACTTCGTGTGGCAGGACCTGGACGTCACCGTCACCAGTGTGGAGCACCACCGGGTGCTGGAGATTCTGGTGAAGAAACTCCCCAAAGAAACCGAAGAAGAAGCATAAAAAAGAACGGGCTACCAAGCCCGTTCTTTTTTATATCCCAAACAGCCATCTTACTGCCCAGCTGGCGGCCAGAAACCCCGCCACATCCCCGCACAGAGCCGCCGGGATGGCGTAGCGGGTGCGGCTGATCTTGGCCGCCCCAAAGTACACCGCCACCGTGTAGAAGGTGGTCTCGGTGGAGCCCAGCATCACCGCCGCCGTGCGCCCCACCAGGGAGTCGGGACCGTAGGTCTCAATGAGCTCCGCCCCCAGCCCCAGAGCCGCCGAGCCGCTGATGGGCCGCACCACCAGCAGCCCCACCGTCTCCGGCGGGATGCCCACCAGGCCCAGAACCGGCGCTATGAGCCCCTCCAGCAGCTCCAGGGCCCCAGAGGCCCGCAGCATGTACACCCCGCACAGCAGCCCCACCAGGGAGGGCACCATGCGCACCGCCGTCTGGAGCCCCTGGGCGCCCCCCTCCACCAAGGTGGACCACGCATCTACCCGGCAAGCAATGCCCCACACCATGACCCCCAGCATGATGACAGGCACCACCATGGACATCATGTCCTCTCACTCCCTCCACACACGGGCCATCACCTTGGCCGCCACAATGCCCACCGTCACCGACACCGCCGAGGCCAGCCACACCGCAGGCAGAATGTCAAAGGCCGCCCCGCTCCCCGCCGCCTGGCGGATGCTGGCCACCGTGGCGGGGATGAGTTGGATGGAGGCGGTGTTGCACACCACCAGCATGCACAGGCTGTCACTGGCTACGCCCCCCGCCCCCTGGGCCATGAGCTGGGCCGCCCGGATGCCCAAGGGGGTGGAGGCGTTGCCCAGCCCCAACAGGTTGGCCGCTACGTTGGCGCTCACCGCCCCCATCACCTGCGCATCATCCCGGTGCTGAGGGTAGAGCCGGGAGAGAATGGGGTGCAGACACCGGGACAGCCCGCCCACCAGGCCGCTCTTCTCCATCACCCGCATCACACCCATCCACAGGCACATCACCCCCGCCATGGCCAGGCTCAGCTCCACCCCGGCGTTGGCCCCCTCCAGGGCCGCCCCGGCCACCGCATCCATACGCCCGGTGGCTGCACCACATAAAATGGACGCTCCCACCATCACAACCCAGATCCAAGACATCGCCATGGTCCATTTTCCCTCCTTCTTCCCCCATGTTTATGCCCCCTTTTCCCCCTCCATACGCCTTCGACGAATTTCTTGGAAAAATATTATAGTTCTATTAATTTTATACTTTTGCGATTGACAAGATTATACCCTGTGTTATAATGAATGAGGTTTGTGAAAGTGTACATTTTGTAAGGAGGACTTCACACATGAAATCTACTGGTATCGTTCGTAAAGTAGACGAGTTGGGCCGCATCGTATTGCCCATCGAGCTTCGCCGCACCCTGGACATTGCAGAACGTGACGCCCTGGAAATCTACGTAGATGGTGGCTCTATCGTGCTAAAGAAGTACGAGCCCGCCTGCATTTTCTGCGGAGAGTCTTCCGAAATCACCACCTTCAAGGGCAAGAACATCTGTGCGTCCTGCCTGCGGGAACTGGAAGGAAAGTAACTACTTTTTCGAGCGAAAAGTCCGGTGGAAACTATTTCCACCGGACTTTTTTGTCATTTAATGTCTAAATTCTCAAAAAAATAAAGCCGCCTTTTTATACTAAACGTAATCACTTTCCCAGGCTCATATCGTACAGCTGGCGCTTCTTCATGCCAAATTCTTCCCCCGCTTTGGCGCAGGCCTCCTTGAGGGACAGCCCCTCGCCTCGCAGCTGGGCCACCCGCTCCAGGGCGGCCTGGGGGTCTGCCTCTTGGGGCGGGGCCTCGGGGGCGCCCTCCACCACCAGCACATACTCTCCCCGGGGCGGGCGGGTGGCGCAGTCGGCCAGGGCCTGGCTCACAGTGGTGCGCACCACCTCTTCGTGGAGCTTGGTCAGCTCCCGGCACAGGGCAATGCGCCGCTCGCCACCGAACACCGCCACAAAGTCCTCCAGGGTGTCCTCCAGCTTGTGGGGGGCCTCATAGAACACCATGGTCCGCTGCTCCCCCTTCAAGCTATCCAGGTGGGAGCGGCGGTTTTTCTTATTCTGGGGCAGAAAGCCCTCAAAGGTAAACCGGGCGGTGGGCAGCCCGGAGACGGACAGAGCGCAGATGAGGGCGCAGGGGCCGGGCACCGCCTCCACCAGGATGTCGTGCTGGGCACACAATGCCACCAGGTCCTCTCCGGGGTCGGAGATGGCGGGGGTGCCCGCATCGGTGACCAGGGCGCAGCTCTCCCCGGCCAACAACCGCTGAACAATAGCGGGCCCCGCTGTGGAACAATTGTGGCGGTGGTAGCTGACCATGGGCTTTTTCAGACCCAGGTGGTTGAGCAGTTTCACCGTCACCCGGGTGTCCTCGGCGGCCAGAAAGTCCGCCCCTGCCATGGTGTCCGCCATACGCCGGGAGATGTCCCCCAAATTGCCTATGGGGGTGGGAACCAGATACAATTTACCGCTCATAATCGGTCACTCCTCACTTTCCCGGCGTGGCCGCCGCCGCTCCCTTCATGGTCAGGGAGATTCTCTTTTTCTTCTCGTCCACCTCTTTGACCCACACCGTCACCACGTCCCCAACAGACAGGACCTGAGAGGGGTGCTTGATGAAGCGGTCGCAGATCTGGCTGATGTGCACCAGGCCGTCCTGGTGGACGCCAATGTCCACAAAGGCCCCGAAGTCGATGACGTTGCGCACGGTGCCCTTGAGCTCCATGCCCGGTTTCAGGTCCTTGATCTCCAGCACATCGGTGCGCAGCACCGGGGCGGGCAGCTCGTCTCGGGGGTCACGCCCCGGCTTCATCAGCTCGGACGCCACGTCCAGCAGGGTGGGCACACCCACGCCGCACGCCTCCGCCGCACGCTCCACGCCGTAGGCCTTTACCTTGTCCATCAAGTCCTGGAGGGTACCCGCCTTCACCTGTTCCATGGTGTAGCCGCACAGTTCCAGCAGCTTCTGGGCGGCGGCGTAGCTCTCCGGGTGGACGGCGGTGTTGTCCAGGGGGGACTTGCTCTCGGGCACCCGCAAAAATCCGGCGCACTGCTCAAAGGCCTTGGGGCCCAGCTTGGGTACCTTCAAAATCTGCTTGCGGGTGGTGAAGGGGCCGTTCTCCTCCCGGTACTTGACCATGTTCTTGGCAGTAGTCTGGGTCAGACCCGCCACCCGGGCCAGCAGCGGAGCCGAGGCGGTGTTCACATCCACGCCAACGGCGTTGACGCAGTCCTCCACCACCCCGTCCAGGGCCTCGCCCAGGCGGGCCTGGGGCATGTCGTGCTGATACTGGCCCACGCCGATGCTCTTGGGGTCGATCTTCACCAGCTCGGCCAGGGGGTCCTGGAGGCGGCGGGCGATGGACACCGCCGAGCGCAGGTTCACGTCAAAGTCGGGGAACTCCTCGGCGGCCAGCTTGGAGGCAGAGTACACCGAAGCCCCCGCCTCGTTGACCATCATATAGGTGACCCCGCAGTTCAGCTTCCCGATCATCTCCACTGCCATCTGCTCGGTCTCCCGGCTGGCGGTACCGTTTCCGATGGCGATGTGCTGCACACGGTGCTTCTTCACCAGGGCGGAGAGCTTGGCAATGGCCTCCTGCTTCCCCCGCTCCCCGTGGGTGGGATAGACCACGGTGGTGTCCAGCACCTTGCCCGTGGGGTCGATGACCGCCACCTTGCACCCCATGCGGTAGCCGGGGTCCAGGCCCATGGTCACATGGCCCTTCACCGGGGGCTGCATCAGCAGGGGCTTGAGGTTCAAAGCAAACTGGCCGATGGCCCCCTCCGAGGCCTTCTCGGTGAGGTCGCTGCGCACCTCCCGCTCCAGAGATGGGGCAATGAGGCGGCGGTAGGCGTCCTCAGCGGCGGCCTTCACAAAGGCCATGGCGGGGGTGCCCGGGCGCACCACCTGGCGGCGCACCGCCACCAGTGCCTCCTCCTCGTCCATGTCCACGGACACCTTCAAGATGTCCTCCCGCTCCCCCCGGTTGATGGCCAGCACCTGGTGCCCCATGACCTTGCTGACAGGGGCGGAGAACTCATAGTAGAGGCGGTAGACGGTGTCCTCCGGCTCCTTGGCAGCGGCTTTGGACACCAGCATGGCCTTTTTGCCGTAGAGGGTGCGCAGGGTCTTGCGGATGTCCGCATCGTCGGAAATCCACTCCGCCACGATGTCGGACGCCCCTTGCAGGGCTGCGGCCACGTCCTCCACCCCCAAGTCCGGGTTGATAAAGTCCTGGGCCAAGGTCTCGGGGGCGGGACCGTCCCGCTTCTGGTCATAGAGGGTCTGGGCCAGCGGCTCCAGCCCCTTCTCCTTGGCCATGGTAGCACGGGTGCGCCGCTTCTGCTGGTAGGGGCGGTACAGGTCCTCCACCTCCGCCAGGGTCTGGGCAGCGTCGATGGCCTGGGCCAGCTCATCGGTGAGCTTGCCCTGGTTCTCAATGGCGGTTTTCACCTCCTGGCGCCGTTTGTCCAGCCCCCGCAGGTATTGCAGACGGTCGGCCAACTGGCGAATGAGCTGGTCATCCATGCCGCCGTGCATCTCTTTCCGGTACCGGGCGATGAAGGGGACAGTGTTCCCCTCGTCCAGAAGGTTGATGACATTTTCCACATGCTTGGCCGGGACAGAAAACTCCTGGGCCAGGCGTTGAATGATGGTTTCCACTTGCGTCTCGCTCCTTTACTCCAAGCCGCTCTCCCGGCTGACCCAGTCCATACACCAGGCCACCATCCGGTCACAGTGGCATTTGCGCTCCTCGCCCCGCTCCATGGCTCCTTTCAGCAGCTGGGCACAGTTCACATCTCCGTGGGCCGCTCGGAACTCCCGCAGCAGCTCCGCCCGCTTCTCCTGGGGCATCCCCAGGCCGCCCATGGCCACAAAGGCCCCGGCAATGGCTCCGCACACGGCGCCGCAGCCCATGCCAGCCCCGAAATTCAGGGTCAGGGCGTTGGCCTGCTCCTCTGTGAGCCCCATATCTCCGGCAAAGGGGATGAGCACCGACTGGGCGCAATTGTAATGCACCTGGGGGTGTACCCGCAGGGCCTTGCTGTGTTCTTTTCTCGTCATGGTTTGTACGCTCCATTTCGAATGAATTAATGAAAAATCTCCGGGTTGTCCCGGAACATGTGCTCCACTCTCCGGCGCAGAGGCTGGTGCTCCGGCCTGGCCAATTCTCCATCCCCCTCCACCAGGGTCTGGGCGGCCTGGCGGGCCTGATTCAACAGCTCCAGATCGGAGGCGAAGTCCGCCACCTTCAGCTGGGGCAGGCCGTGCTGCCGCTGGCCAAAGAAGTCACCGGGACCCCGCAGCCGCAGGTCCTCCTGGGCGATCTGGAAGCCGTCGGTGGTCTGGGTGAGCACCCGCAGCCGCTGGCGAGCGGTGTCGCTGCGGCTGGCAGTGACCAGCACGCAGAAGCTCTCGTGCTTGCCTCGCCCCACCCGGCCCCGGAGCTGGTGGAGCTGGGAGAGGCCGAAGCGGTCGGCGTTCTCCACGATCATCAGGGTGGCGTTGGGCACGTCCACCCCCACCTCAATGACGGTGGTGGACACCAGAATCTGCACCTCTCCCGAGGCAAAGGCGGACATGATGGCCTCCTTTTCCTTAGCCTTCATCTTTCCGTGGACAAAGCCCACGGTCAAGTCGGGGAACACCCGCTCTTGCAGGTGTTTGGCGTAGGTGGTCACCGCCTTCAGGTCCATGGCGGGGGAAAGGGCCTCTCCCCCTTCCTCCCCCTGGGACTCCTCCACGGCGGGGCACACCAGATATACCTGCCTGCCCTGCCCCACCTGGGCACGGACAAAGCCGTACATCCGCTGCCGTTTGTCCTCCCCCACCACATAGGTGGACACGGGAGTGCGGCCAGGAGGCAGCTCGTCAATGATGGACACCTCCATATCCCCGTAGATCATCAGGGCCAGGGTGCGGGGAATGGGGGTGGCGGACATCACCAGCACATGGGGCGGAATTTCGCCTCCCTTGGCCGCCAGGGCCCCCCGCTGGGCCACCCCGAACCGGTGCTGCTCGTCGGCAATCACCAGGCCCAGCTTGTGGTAGGTCACCGGCTGGGAGAAGAGGGCGTGGGTGCCCACCAGCACCTGGATTTCTCCCCGCTCCAGCTCCTGGAGCAGCTTTTTCCGTGCCGCTCCCTTCACCGACCCGGTGAGCAGGGCCACCTTCACCCCCACGGGCTCCAAGATGGAGGTCAGGGTGCGGCAGTGCTGCTCGGCCAGCAGCTCGGTGGGGGCCATGAGGGCGCACTGTAACCCGCTGAGGGCGGCACACCAGGCTCCGTAGGCGGCCACCGCCGTCTTTCCGGAACCCACGTCCCCCTGCACCAAGCGGTTCATGCTCCGCCCCGAAGTGACGTCGTGGAAGATATCTTCCATGGCCCGTGTTTGGGCCCCGGTGGGTGTGAAGGGAAGCAGGGCGCAGAACTGTTCCGGGGTGTGCCGCCCCAATACCAGCCCCTCCCCCTGCTGCCGCCGCCCTTTCAGCATGGCCAGGCCACAAGTGAGGGTCATGAGTTCCTCGAAAATGAGCCGCTTTCGGGCGCTGACCAGCCCCTCGAAATTTTTGGGGAAGTGGATATTCGCCAGGGCAAACTCCTGCTGGCACAGGCCGTACTCCCGCCGTACCCAGGTGGGGAGCACCTCCTCCACCGTGGGGGCCACCTGGTCCACCGCCAGCTGGGCCAAGCTCACCATCAGAGCGTTGTGGATGCCCGCCGTCAGGGGGTAGACCGGGACAATGCGCCCGGTATACCGCTCCTCCCCCTCCTTCTCAAAGAGGGGGTTGACCATGGCAATCCCCCGCCCCTGCCGCTCCACTCGTCCGTAAAAAATGTACTGGTCCCCGGGAGAAAAGGCCCGACGGAGGTAGCTCTGGTGAAAAAAAGTCAGGTGCAGTGTCCCGGTCTCATCCACGCACCGCACCTTCACCAGCTCCACGCCGCTCCTCGCCCGGGACAACTGGGGGTCCTGGGCCACCATGGCCTTCACACAGCAGGTCATCCCCTCAGGAGCATCCCGCACCGTGTACAGCTTCCGCCGGTCCTCATACCGCAGCGGGAAGTGCCACAGCACGTCCCCCAGCCGTTCCAGGCCCAGCTTGGCCAGCTTGCCGCTGCGCACCGGCCCCACGCCGGACAGAGAGGACAGGGCCACATTGACCTCCTTGTGTTCCACCTTCACCACCTCCTGGGCAACGCCTGCCGCTTGTGCGGCATATGGCATACATTGTACCACACTTCCCCCCGGATGAACACCCCCAACTCCCGGCCATTTGTCCGCATGCTGTGGACTCTTGTGTGTTTACCACAACTTCTTTGTCGAGATAAAGCATTTCATGTCAGAAATGCCAAGTTTATTTTTTCACATAGGTTCTCCGTTGCAAAAGGGAAAACCAACCTCTATAATGTACCTTATCATCCAATATGTTTGAAGGATAAGGAGGTAGGACAGTGGCACAGCAATTCTCCAAGGTGCTCGCCGCCAACCGGGGCGAGATCGCCATCCGCATCTTCCGTGCCTGTCACGATTTAGGGCTGCACACGGTGGCCATGTACTCCAACGAGGATACCAATTCCATGTTCCGCATCAAGGCCGACGAGGCCTATCTCATTGGGGAGAACCAGTCCCCCTTGGGAGCCTATCTGGACATTCCCGCCATCATCGACCTGGCCAAGCGCCGGGGCGTCACTGCCATCCACCCCGGCTACGGCTTTTTGTCGGAAAACGCCGACTTTGCCCGGGCCTGTGAGGCAAACGGCATCAAGTTCATCGGCCCGCCCTCCCAGGTGCTGGCTCAGATGGGCGACAAGCTGGCGGCGAAGGCCACCGCCATCGCCTGCAACGTCCCCATCATCCCCGGTTCCACCCTGCCCCTGAAGAACGCCGACGAGGCGGTGGAGAAGGCCCTGAGCTACGGCTTCCCCATCATCCTCAAGGCCGCCGCCGGTGGTGGCGGGCGTGGTATGCGCCGCTGCGACAGCGAGGAGGACGTGCGCCGGGAGTTTGAGCTGGTAAAAAACGAGGCCCGAAAAGCCTTTGGCAACGAGGACATCTTCATCGAGAAGTTCCTGGTGGAGCCCAAGCACATTGAGGTGCAGATCCTGGCCGACGAACACGGCAACGTGGTGCACCTGGGGGAGCGGGACTGCTCCCTCCAGCGCCGCTATCAGAAGGTGGTGGAGTACGCCCCCGCCTGGTCGGTGCCCCAGGCCACCGTGGAAGCCCTGCGGGCGGACGCCGTGAAGATCGCCAAGCATGTGGGCTACGTCAACGCCGGCACCGTGGAGTTCCTGGTGGACGGCAAGACCGGTCAGCACTACTTCATTGAGATGAACCCCCGCATCCAGGTGGAGCACACCGTCACCGAGATGGTCACCGGCGTGGACCTGGTACGAGCCCAGATTCTCATTGCCGAGGGGCATCCCCTCTCCCACCCCGCCATTGGTTTGGCCCGACAGGAGGATCTGCGCATCTACGGTTACTCCATCCAGTGCCGGGTCACCACCGAGGACCCCTCCAACAACTTCGCCCCCGACACGGGCAAAATCTCCGCCTACCGCTCCAGCGGCGGCTTTGGCGTGCGTCTGGACGGCGGCAATGCAGCGGCCGGGGCGGTGGTCTCCCCCTACTACGACTCTCTGCTGGTGAAGGTCACCACTTGGGACAACACCTTTGAGGGCGCTTGCCGCCGGGCCACCCGTGCGGTGAATGAGGAGCATGTGCGGGGCGTGAAGACCAACATTCCCTTTGTCACCAACATTCTCAACCACCCCGCCTTCCTGGCCGGGGCCTGTCACACCAAGTTCATTGACGACACCCCCGAGCTGTTTGAGATTGAAAACAGCCGAGATCGGGCCACCAAGGTCTTGAAGTACATCGCCCAGATTCAGGTGGACAACCCGGACACCGAGCGCAAGCAGTACCACAAGCCCCGCTTCCCCACCCCCACCGGAAAGCCCCTGAAGGGCCTCAAGCAGCTGCTGGATGAAAAGGGCCCCGAAGCGGTGAAGGAATGGGTGCTGAACCAGAAAAAACTGCTCATCACCGACACCACCATGCGGGACGCCCACCAGTCCCTGCTGTCCACCCGGATGCGTACCCGTGACATGCTCCACGGGGCGGATGGCACCGCAGAAATCCTCCAGGACTGCTTCTCTCTGGAGATGTGGGGCGGGGCCACCTTCGACACCGCCTACCGCTTCCTCCACGAGTCCCCCTGGGACCGCCTGGAGCAGCTGCGGGAGAAGATTCCCAACATTCCCTTCCAGATGCTGCTGCGTGGCTCCAACATGGTGGGCTACGCCAACTTCCCCGACAACCTGGTGCGGGAGTTTGTGCGGGAGGCCGCCCGGCAGGGCATCGACATCTTCCGGGTCTTTGACTCCCTGAACTGGATTCCCGGCATGGAGGTGGCCATGGAGGAGGTCCTGCGCCAGAACAAGGTGCTGGAGGCCACCATGTGCTACACCGGGGACATTCTGGACCCCAAGCGGGACAAGTATACCTTAAAATACTATGTGGATATGGCCAAGGAGCTGGAGCGCCGGGGGGCCCACACCCTGTGCATCAAGGATATGTCCGGCCTGCTCAAGCCCTATGCCGCCAAGAAGCTCATCTCCACCCTCAAGCAGGAGGTGGGCCTGCCCATCCACCTGCACACCCACGACACCACCGGAAACCAGGTGGCCACCTACCTGATGGCCGCCGAAGCCGGGGTGGACATTGTGGACTGCGCCACCGCCTCCCTGTCCAGCCTCACCAGCCAGCCCTCCCTGTCCGCCGTGGTGGCGGCCCTGGAAGGCCAGGAGCGGGACACCGGGCTGGATCTGCGGGAGATTCAGCGGCTGGACAATTACTGGGCGGACGTGCGTCTGCGCTACGCCAGCTTTGACGAGGGCCTGAAGAGCCCCACCACCGACATCTACCGCTACGAGATTCCCGGCGGCCAGTACACCAACCTGTATCCCCAGGTGGTATCTTTAGGGTTAGGCTCCCGGTTTGACGAGATCAAGGAGATGTACAAGACCGTCAACGACATGCTGGGCGACCTGGTGAAGGTGACCCCCTCCTCCAAGATGGTGGGAGACCTGGCCATCTTCATGGTGCAAAACGACCTGACCCCGGACAACATCATCGAGCGGGGCAAGAGCCTGTCCTTCCCCGACTCGGTGGTCAGCTACTTCAAGGGCATGATGGGTCAGCCCGCCTGGGGCTTCCAGCCGGAGGGCCTCCAGGAAGTGGTGCTCAAGGGTGAGAAGCCCATCACCTGCCGCCCCGGCAAGCTGCTGCCTGCCGTGGACTTCGATGCCGTGCGGGAGGAGATGACCCGGTTTATGGAGCCCGAGCACATCACCACCCGGGGCATTTTGTCCTATTGCCTGTTCCCCAAGGTGTACGAGGACTACCGCCGTCACCGTCAGGAGTACGGCTACATCACCCGCATGAGCAGCCATGTGTTCTTCAACGGCATGGCCATCGGCGAGACCAACAAGATCAACATTGAGGACGGCAAGACCCTGGTCATCAAGTACTTAGGGCTGGGCGACCAGAACGACGACGGCACCCGCACCGTCAACTTCGAGCTCAACGGCACCCGCCGGGAGGTGGCCGTGCCGGACAAGCGGGCAGAAGTGAAGGGCAAGGTCGTGGTCATGGCCGACCCCGCCGACAAGAGCCAGGTGGGCTCCTCCATCCCCGGCATGGTGGCCAAGGTTTCCGTGAAGCCCGGCGACATGGTGGAGGAAAACCAGGTGCTGGCCGTCATCGAGGCCATGAAGATGGAGACCTCTGTGGTGGCCCGCATGGCTGGCGTGGTGGACCAGGTGCTCATCTCCGACGGCACCAGCGTCAAGGCCGGCGAGCTGCTGATGACCATCAAAGTCAAGTAAATATCCCGTCTTTTCATGGAGGAGATTTCCCAGTCTGGAATCTCCTCCATCATTTTTCCATTTTGCGGTATAGGGTTTCTTCCTCCTGTCCAAAATAGCCGTGGAGGTGTTATTATGAACCAGAAACCGAATTTATGGCAGCGAGCCGTGGAATTTGTCACGGGGAAAGGATTCTATCTGGCGGTGCTCCTGTGCGTGATGGTCATTGGCCTGTCCGCCTACTTCATGATTCAGAGCGTGCGCAGCAGCCTGTCCAAGACGGCCGATCAGCAGGCCTCCAGCACTGCATCCATCACCGTCACCCCGGCGCCCCGGCCCACAGCCACTCCTCGCCCCACGCCCAAGCCCACGCCCACCCCAGCTCCCACCCCTGCGCCTACCCCTCAGGCCACCGTCCAACCCACCGCAGCCTATTCCTGGCCTGTGAGCGGGACGGTGATCACCCCCTTCTCGGTGGAGGCCCTGTCCTATAACGAGACCATGGGAGACTGGCGGACCCACGACGGCATTGACATCGCCTCTTCCCTGGGCACCCGAGTCCAGGCCACCGCCAAGGGCGTGGTCAGCGCCGTGTACAACGATGACGTGATGGGGGTCACCGTGGTGGTGGACCACGGAAATGAGCTGTTCAGCGTCTACTCCAATCTGGAAGAAAATCCTCCGGTGGCGGTGGGAGACACCGTGGCCTCGGACACCGTGGTGGGCGAAGTGGGAGAGACCGCCGTGTCGGAGAGCGGCAAGCAGCCTCACCTGCACTTTGCCATGTATCAAGGAGACGCCCCGGCCAACCCCGAGGAATACTTGGGACAGTGAACCAACAGGGATGCACGAGAACTCCATCGTGCATCCCTGTTCCATTGTCAACTCTCCATATGTCGGCCCAAAAAAGCCGCTGCGATCTGGGCGGTCTTCTGTTCCATATCCCCCACCGGGATGTCCCCGTGGAGCAGCAGCACGCTGCCCAGCACATCCCCGTGGCTGAGGATGGGATACACCGCCTCCACCTGGTAGCGGCTGTCCCCCTCGGTGAGGGAGAGGTCCTCGCCGCTGCTGCGGTAGGGCTTGCGCTCCTCCATCAACCGCCCCAGCTCCGAGGACACGCTCCGCTCCATCAGCTCCTTCCGGGGTGCGCCGCCTGCGGCAATGCAGCAGTCCCGGTCCGTGACCACCACCGGGACGCCGGTGACCCGATACATGGTCTCGCACAGCTCTCCGGCCAGCTCCGCCATGTCCTCCAGCTGGGAGTACTTGCGGAAGATGACACTGCCCTCCCGATCGGTATAGATCTCCAGGGGGTCGCCCTCCCGGATGCGCATGGTTCTGCGGATTTCCTTTGGTATGACTACACGACCCAGGTCGTCAATTCTTCTCACTATGCCCGTTGCTTTCATCCTTTGCCACTCCTCTGTATTTAAAAAGTCACAGGTGTCATGGGAAATTACCTGTTTTGTCAATTATTATGAGCAATTTCCAACTGCTTATACAGCCCAATTTGGCCACCGCAGCACTGGAAACACTCTGCCCAAATTCTACCCCTCCACACAGAAAAAATTCTCCTTTCGCCCCCCGTTGACAACCCCCAAAATCGTGGTATGCTAAAATGACAGATTTTCCAGATGGCTGCTCTTGCGCCGGCTCTGGCAGAAAAAAATTTTTTGTAAACCATGGCCCATTCGTCAACTTTCTTCCCCCGCTGTACGTCTACACTGTCGAGCACACACAACGCCTTTTGGAATTGATTTCATATTTTATGTAAGCCCGGAGGTACTTTCTATGAGCAATTATCCCCGCCGCCACAGAAGACGGCGTCACCGTCAATCTCCTCTCACCATTCTCTTCTTTCTCGTCCTGGGCCTTGCCGCTCTGGTCATTGTGGTAACGGTGATCACTCGTCTGTTCTCGCCCAATTCCCAGCCCTCCCCCACTCCGACACCCACCCCCACAGCCACCGCCTCGCCGGAGCCCACCGCTTCTCCCGATCCCTCGCCCAGCCCTACCCAGTCCCTGCCCTATGACTTCTCCAAGCCTGTGCCGGAATCCAGCAGCGTGGACAAGAGCTATCTGGATGACGCCGTGTTCCTGGGCGACTCCCGTACCGAAGGACTGGTGCTGTATACTGGCCTGAGCAACGCCACCAGCTATGCCAAAAAGGGCCTCATGGTGGACACCGTTTTCACCACCCTCTCCGTGGAGCTGAATGGGCAGACTATGACGGTGATGGAGGCCATGAAGCACACCCAGTTCTCCAAGGTGTATCTCATGTTTGGCATCAATGAGCTGGGCTGGGCTTACCCCAGTATTTTCATCGACAAGTTCACCCAGATCATTGAGGAGATCCGGGCCATTAACCCCGACGCCATCATCTATGTGCAGGAAATCCTCCCTGTATCCCAGAAGGTATCCGACACCCACAGCTATATCTCCAATGAGAAGATTCAGGAGTTTAACCAGCTGATTCTCGACATGACCCAGGAACAGGAGGTCTATTACCTCCAGGTCTCCCAGGCCTTTATCGAGGATGACAACTTCTGTCTGCCCGACGGCGCCTCCTCTGACGGTATCCATCTCTCCCCCTCTTATTGCCAGAAATGGCTGGACTATCTGCTCTGCCACACCGTGAATCCTTGACCTTCGGCCACGGGGCACTGGAAAGGAATCTGTTATGGCCACCTCAAAGAACTCGCCTCTGGTTTCCTTTATCCAGGAAAACCAGGAAAAGCTATATCGCATCGCCTATGCCCATGTGAAAAACCGGGACGCCGCTCTGGACCTGGTGCACACCTCCATTGTCAAAGCCCTGCAAAAGCAGCACACCCTGCGCAATCAGGAGTGTGTGCGCACCTGGTTCTACCGCATCCTGGTCAATGAGTGCATGAGCTATTTTCGCAGGCAGTCCCGGGTGGTGTATCTGGCAGACCTGGGCGACAACCTCATGCCCCCTCCCCAGGCCAACTACGCTCAGAATGAGTATCTGGACCTGTATTCCGCCATTGACCATCTGCCCTCTGAGCTGAAAGCGGTGATCATTTTGCGGTATTTTGAGGGTATGAAGCTGTCCTCCATTTCGGAAATCACGTCTACCAATCTCAGCACTACAAAATCCCGCCTGTATAAGGCCCTGAAGCTCTTAAAACTGGATTTGGGAGGTATGGAAGATGATCGATCACTCTCCGTATGACAACATGGAAATTCCAGCCCAGCTGTCCAGCGTGGTGGCGGATGCTCTGGCCTGTGGACAGGGAAAACGGCGGCACAGGTTATGGCTCATTCGCCTCATTACCTGGGTGCCCACGTCGCTGGCGGCCTGCCTGGTGCTCCTGCTCAACCTCTCCCCCACCTTCGCCCAAGGGGTTTGCAGCCTGCCCGTGGTGGGAGAGGTGGCCCGGATTTTTGTCTTCCGGGAATATCACAGCGAGAACCAATTTCAGTATATCAACGCCGTCGTCCCTCAAATTGAAAACACGGGCAAAACAGAGCTGGAGCAGCAGGTCAACGAATACCTTCAGCAGCTCATCGAAAACTGCCTGGAGGAGAGCGAAGCCCGGGCCAAGGAATACTACGACGCCCATGTGGCCACGGGCGGAGACCCGGCAGACTTTCAGCCTGTGGGGGTCAACATCGACTATGACGTGAAGTATCTCAGCGCCCAGTATGTCTCCCTCCACATCACCCACTATGAGACCTCCTTTACCGCCTACCAAACAGACTACTACTACACCGTGGACCTGGATGGGGAGCAAGTGCTCACCCTGAAAGACTGGTTCGGCGACAACTACCGGCAGATCGTGGCTGACAGCATCCGGGCCTCCCTCTCCCAGTGGTCCCAGGAACAACAGCATCAGCTGTTGCCGAATCTGGACCTGGACTCTCTCATCACCGAGGACCGCAGCTTCTACCTCAATGAACAGGGGCAAGCGGTGGTGGTCTTTGACAAATACGAGCTGGCCAACGGCGCTGCCGGGCGGCCGGAGTTCGTCATCACCCAATAAAAACTTCCCCCGGCGCAGCCAAGGGAAGGAATGCGAAAAGGGCCCTCCGGTTTCCCGGAGGGCCCTTCAACTATGCAATTACTTGTTCTGGATGTACTGGTGGATGGCAGCGGCGGCCTGCTTGCCCGCTCCCATGGCCAGAATCACCGTGGCGGCACCGGTGACGGCATCGCCGCCAGCGTACACGCCCTCCCGGCTGGTGAGTCCGTCGTCTCCATTGGTGACGATGCAGCCGTGGCGGTTGGTCTCCAGGCCGGGGGTGGTGGACCGGATGAGGGGGTTGGGGCTGGTGCCGATGGACATGATCATGGTGTCCACCTCCAGCTCAAAGCGGCTGTCCGGCTTCTCCACGGGACGGCGGCGGCCGGAGGCATCGGGCTCTCCCAGCTCCATCTCAATGCACGCCATGCCACGGACACGGCCATCCTCGTCCCCCAGCACCTCCACGGGGTTGGTGAGGGTCTTAAAGATGATGCCCTCCTCCTGGGCGTGCTCCACCTCTTCCTTCCGAGCGGGGAGCTCCTCCATGCCCCGGCGGTAGACGATATACACCTCTTCGGCGCCCATGCGCTTGGCACAGCGGGCGGCATCCATGGCCACGTTGCCGCCGCCCACCACGGCCACCTTGTGGCTGTGCATGATGGGGGTCTTGCTGCCGGGCTTGTAAGCCTTCATGAGGTTGATGCGGGTGAGGTACTCGTTGGCGGAGTACACGCCCTTCAAGCTCTCGCCGGGAATGCCCATAAACCGGGGCAGGCCGGCGCCGCTGGCGATGTACACCGCCTCGAAGCCGTACTCGCCCATGAGCTCGTCGATGGTGAGCACCTTACCGATGACCATGTTGGTCTCGATGGTGACGCCCAGAGCCTTCAGCCCGTCAATCTCCTGCTGCACAATGGCCTTGGGCAGACGGAACTCAGGAATGCCATACACCAGCACGCCGCCAGCCAGGTGGAGCGCCTCATAGATGGTCACCTCATAGCCCAGCTTGGCCAGGTCGCCAGCGGCGGTGAGGCCGGAGGGGCCTGCACCGATGATGGCCACCTTGTGGCCGTTGGGCTGGGGCTTGACGGGGGCCTCGTTCACATGCTCCCGGTGCCAGTCGGCCACAAACCGCTCCAAGCGGCCAATGCCCACGCTCTCCCCCTTGATGCCCCGGACACACTTGCCCTCGCACTGGTTTTCCTGGGGGCAGACACGGCCGCACACGGCGGGCAGGGCGCTGGAGGCGGAGAGCACCTGATAGGCCCCCTCAAAGTCCTCCTCGGCCACCTTGCCGATGAAGGCGGGGATGTCGATGCCCACCGGGCATCCGGTCTGGCAGGGTTTATTCTTGCAGTTCAGGCAGCGCTTGGCCTCGTTCACCGCCATCTCGGCGGTGTAGCCCAGAGCTACCTCGTCAAAGTTGTGGTTTCTCACCTGGGGCTCCTGGCTGGGCATGGGGCACTTGCAGGGGTCCATGTTGATCTGGTGTGCCATGCTCACTGCACCTCCTTGTTGAGCAGATTACAAGAGGCCTCCCGGGCATGGGCCTCAAACTCCCGGTAGGTGGAGCCCCGGTGCATGGCCTCGTCAAAGTCCACCTGGTGGCCGTCAAAGTCGGGGCCGTCCACGCAGGCGAACTTGGTCACGCCGCCCACGGTGAGGCGGCAGCCGCCGCACATGCCGGTGCCGTCGATCATGATGGGGTTCATGGACACGGTAGTCTTGATGCCGTACTTCTCAGTGAGCTTACAGACGAACTTCATCATGATGAGGGGCCCGATGGCGATGACCTCATCGTACTGGTTGCCCGCCTGGATGAGGGCCTCCAGGGCGTTGGTCACCAGACCCTTCTCGCCCCAGGTGCCGTCGTCGCTCATCTTGGCCATGTGGTCGGACACCGCCTCAAACTCCTGCTCCAGAATCACCAGGTCCTTGGAGCGGAAGCCCACGATGGAGTGCACCTCGGCTCCCAGCTCGTGGAGGCGCTTGGCGGTGGGATAGGCGATGGCGCAGCCCACACCGCCGCCCACCACGGCCACCTTCTTCAGGCCCTCCAGCTCACTGGCCCGGCCCAGGGGGCCCACAAAGTCATGGACAGACTGGCCAGCCTCCAGCTGGTTGAGCTCCATGGTGGTGCCGCCTACGATCTGAAAAATGATGGTGATGGTACCGGCCTGGCAATCAAAGTCGGCAATGGTCAGAGGAATCCGTTCGGAGTCCTCGAAGGGGCGTACAATGATAAACTGACCCGGCTGCGCCTTCTTAGCCACCAGAGGGGCCTCAATGACCATCTTGGTGACGGTGGGGTTCAGCGGGGTTTTTTCCGCAATTCGAAACATAACAATCTCCTTCCATGAGGGTATCGCACAAAAGAAAATGGGGAGAGAGCGATTCCTCTCCCCCCATTTTACACGCTAAAGAATTAAAAGTCAACGTCCAGGTCGTAATAGCAGGCACGCAGCAGCTTCTCCATGTCCGCCTGGTCGGGCTGGCGGGGGTTGGAGCCGGTGCAGGCGTCGCCCAGGGCATTCTTGGCGATCTCCGGCAGCTTGGCCAGGAACTCCTCCTCACCCACAAAGCCCTGGTCGGCAATGGTGCCGCCCTCGCCATAGTGCTTGATGCACTGGGGGATATTCAGCTCATCGTTCATGTGGCGCAGCTCGGCCACCAGAGCAGCCACCAGAGACTGGGTGTCGCTGCCCTCCAGGCCCATAAAGCGGGCGATGTAGGCGTAGCGCTGAGCGGCCTCGGGGTTCTTGGCGTTATACTGGATGACCTTCGGCAGGTACATGGCGTTGGCAGCGCCGTGGATGATGTGGCCGCCCTCAAACACAGCGCCGGTCTTGTGGGCCATGGAGTGGACGATACCCAGCAGGGCGTTGGAGAAGGCCATGCCGGCCAGGCACTGGGCATTGTGCATCCGGTCCCGGGCGTCCATGTCCCCCTCATAGGACTTCTTCAGGTCGTTGTGCACCATCTGGATGGCGTGGAGGGCCAGGGGGTCGGTGTAGTCGCAGTGGACGGTGGACACATAGGCCTCAATGGCATGGGTCATGGCGTCCATACCGGTGTGGGCGGTGAGCTTGGGGGGCATCTTCTCAGCCAGCTCGGGGTCCACAATGGCCACATCGGGGGTGATGTTGAAGTCGGCCAGAGGGTACTTGATACCCTTGTCGTAGTCGGTGATGACGGAGAAGGCGGTGACCTCGGTGGCGGTACCGGAGGTGGAGGGGATGGCACAGAACCGGGCCTTCTGCCGCAGGGTGGGGAAGTTGAAGGGGACGATGAGGTCATCGAAGGTGACATCGGGGTACTCATAGAAGGCCCACATGGCCTTGGCGGCATCGATGGGGCTGCCGCCGCCGATGGCCACGATCCAGTCGGGCTGGAACTGGCGCATCTCCTCAGCGCCCCGCATCACGGTGGTGACGCTGGGATCAGGCTCCACGCCCTCAAAAATATGTACCTCCATGCCCGCTTCCTTCAGGGCATTCTCCACACGCTGCAGGAAGCCAAACCGCTTCATGCTGCCGCCGCCGGTGACCACAAATGCACGGGTGCCCTTCAGGTTCTTCAGCTCCTCCAGAGAGCCTTTGCCATGGTACAGATCACGGGGAAGAGTAAAACGCATACTGATTACCTCCATATGTGTGGTGTGGTCTGTCCCCATTCCGGGACAGACAGCCTATGGTGTACGAGCCTTACAAGGCGTTGGAACAAGCAACGCCCTTTGTGGGATTATACCACTTTTCTTCCCCGTTGAGTAGTGCCTTTTTTGCACTGTGACCGATGTTTTTTTGCAATGGAACCCCCCTCGCCCATAAAGGGTGAGGGGGAACGGGTATCTTGTTTAGTTGGCGGGGATGGTGATCTTCCGCTTGCCGTCCAGCATCTCCTGATAGCGGTCGCAGATGCCCTGCACATCGTCGCCAAATTCGATCTGGTGACCCTTGTGCAGCCACAAAATCTTGGTGCACATCTCCCGGACCTGCTCCAGGGAGTGGGAGACCAGGATGGAGGTGGCCCCGCTGTAGATGATCTCCTTCATCTTGGCCTCGCTCTTGCGGCGGAAAGCGCCGTCACCCACGGACAGCACCTCGTCCAGAATGAGGATATCCGGCTGCACCAGGCAGGCAATGGAGAAGGCCAGGCGGGACTTCATGCCCGAGGACAGTTGCTTAAAGGGCCGGTCCTCAAATTCCTTCAGGTCGGCAAACTCGATGATCTGGTCATACATCTCGTTCATAAACTTGCGGGTGTAGCCCAGCATGGCCCCACGCAGGTAGGTGTTCTCCCGCACGGTCAGATCGCCGTCGAAGCCGCTGGCCAGCTCCAACAACGCCGCAATGGTGCCCTCCCGCTTGACATAGCCTTCGGTGGGCTCCATAATCCCGGAAATGGCCTTCAGCAAGGTGGACTTTCCGGCGCCATTGGTGCCGATGATCCCCAGCATATCCCCCTTCTCCAAGGAAAAGGTGACGTTCTTGTCTGCCCAGAACTTCTTCACCTCGTACTTGCCCCGCAGGCGGCGGGTGATATACTCCTTGATGCCAATGTCTTTGAAATCTCCTGTCATATACCGGATGGAGACGTTATTCACTTCCAAAATACTCATGATTGTACCCCTTCATCCTTTTTTGTACCATCACTGCTCTCTTGCAGGATGTAGATGGGACGGTGTTTGGTTTCCAGATAGGTCTTGGCCAGATACTGGCCGATGACGCCGATGGACAGCAGCTGGATGCCCCCCAAGAAGAGCATCACGCACATCATGCTGGGCCAGCCGCTCACCGGGTCGCCAAAGAGGAGGGTGCGCACCAGAATAAAACACAGGGCCAGAGCGGCACACAGGCAGGTGAGGATGCCAAACACCGAAGCCACAGCCAGAGGAACCGTGGAAAAGGCCACGATACCCTCGATGGAGTAGAGAAACAGCCGCCAGAAGGACCACTTGGTCTCCCCTGCCACCCGCTGCACATTCTCATAGGGCAGCCACTTGGTGCGGAACCCCACCCAGCCGAAAATGCCCTTGGAAAAACGGTTATATTCCTTCATGGACAGGATGGCATCCACCATGGCCCGCTTCATCAGCCGATAGTCCCGGGCGCCATCCACAATGTCCGCATCGGAAATGTGATTGATGAGCTTGTAGAAGGTGCGGGCGAAAAAGCTGCGGATGTGGGGCTCCCCCGCCCGGTTCACCCGGCGGGTGGCCACTGAGTCATAGGGCTCATCCCGCAGAATCTCATACATCTGGGGCAGCAGCGCCGGCGGGTCCTGCATGTCCGCATCCATGATGGCCACATAGTCCCCCTTGGCGTGTTCCAGCCCCGCATAGATGGCCGCCTCCTTGCCGAAGTTCCGGGAGAAGGACAGATAGCGGACAGTTTCATACTGCCGGGCGTAGGTGCGCATGAGGGACAGGGTCCCATCTTTGGAGCCGTCGTTGACCAGCAGCACCTCCAGGGCCACCTGGTATTGCCTTTCCAAGGTCTGGGCCACCTGCTGCAGTTCTGGGATAAAATACGGCAGGGCCTGCTCCTCGTTGTAGCAGGGCACCACCACGGAAATCATCATGACGCAGCCTCCTCCACAGCCACCAGGGTCAGCTTCCTGCCCTCATTGGGCTCCCTGCACCGCTCCTGACGTGCCCCATCCCGGTAATTACACATAGTACAGGAACCGGGTGTTATATTTCTTATAGATCAAACAGCCAATTCCCAGGGCCAACGCCACATACAGCAGCATCAATCCATGGTGCCACGGGGTGGGAATGGTGCCATAGATGACGATTTTGCGGAAGTAGGAAATGAACGCATACACCGGATTGAGGTAGAACATCTTCTGCATCAGGGGAGAATAGCGGTCCACTGTGTAGAAAATGGCGGACATATACATCAAAAGCTGGGTGAAGATGGTCCACAGATACTGCACATCCCGGAAAAAGACAAACAGGGCCGACAGGATCATGCCCACGCCAATGTTGAACAGCACCAGGCACAGGACCGGATAGAGCAGCAGGATGAACTTCCAGGTAAACGTGATATGGTCCAGCAGACAGAACACAAAAAACACGCACAAGGTCAGGCCGAAGTTGATGAGGGTCTGCACATTTTTGGACAGCAGAAACAGATACTTGGGCACATTGACCTTGGTGAAGATACTGGCATTGCCCATCAGGGAGGTCATACCCTGGCTGGTGGACTCATTGAAGCAGGAGAAAATCAGGTTTCCGCAAAACAAGTAGGTGGTGTAGTGGTCCATGCCACGGCCAAAAAACTGGGTAAAGACCAGGCGCATCACCAACAGCATCATCAGCGGCGAGAGCACACTCCAGGCCATGCCCAGCACCGTGCGCTTGTATTTCTTCATGAAATCCCGCTTTACCAGCTCCTCGAAGAGGAACTGGTGGCGTTTCAACTTCTCTATCATAGCAACTCCCCTACTTAGTCCCGGAAGTAGAGGTCCCGGGTATACACCTTGTCCATCACGGGCTCCAGGTCCTTGGTGTAGCGGTTGGCCACGATGACATCGCTCATGTCCACGAACTCCTGCCAGTCACGGATCACCCGGCTGCCGAAGAAGGTGTCCTCCTTCAGGGTGGGCTCGTAGATAACCACCTCAGCCCCCTTGGCCTTCATGCGCTTCATGACGCCCTGAATGCTGGACTGGCGGAAGTTGTCCGAATTGGCCTTCATGGTCAGGCGGTACACACCCACCACGCAGGACTTGCCGGGGGTACCATTTCTCCCCTCTCCGTGGGGGCCATAGTAGCCCGCCTTCTCCAGGATCCGCTCGGCAATGAAGTCCTTACGGGTGTGGTTGGCGTCCACGATGGCGGAGATGATGTTGTTGGGCACCTGGTCATAGTTGGCCCGCAGCTGCTTGGTGTCCTTGGGCAGGCAGTAGCCGCCGTAGCCGAAGGAGGGGTTGTTGTAGTAGTTGCCGATGCGGGGATCGTAGCCGATGCCCTCGATGATCTGGCGGCTGTCCAGGCCACGCACCTCGGCGTAGGTGTCCAACTCATTGAAGAAGGACACACGGAGGGCCAGATAGGTGTTGGCAAACAGCTTCACCGCCTCGGCCTCGGTGGGGTTGGTGATGAGGATGGGAATGTCCTTCTTCTCCGCTCCCTCCGCCAGCAGCCCGGCAAAGGTCTCCGCCGCCTGCTTCAGGCGGGGATCGTCCAAGGGCGCACCCACGATGATGCGGGAGGGGTACAGGTTATCATAGAGCGCCCGGCCTTCCCGGAGAAACTCCGGGGAGAAAATCAGATTCTCACACCCCAGCTTCTCCCGCAGGCCCAGGGTGAAGCCCACAGGCACGGTGGATTTCACCACAATGATGGCGTTGGGGTTGACCTGCATCACCAGGCGCACCACGCTCTCCACGGAAGAGGTGTCAAAGTAGTTTTTCACAGGGTCGTAGTTGGTGGGGGTGGAGACAATGACGTAGTCGGCCTGAGCATAGGCGCTCTCCCCATCGGTGGTGGCCGTCAGGTCCAGGTCCTTGTGTTTCAGGTAGTCCTCAATCTCCGCATCCACCAGCGGAGATTTTCTGGCGTTGATGGCGTCCACCTTGTCCTGCACCAGGTCCACCGCAGTGACGTGGTGGTGCTGGGCCAACAAAATGGCATTTGCCAGTCCTACATAGCCGGTTCCGGCAATGGCAATGTTCATGTTTGTCATCTCCCTAACTTATGTGCGAATTTTTCTTTGAAGCGATGGATGGTATATCCCATGCCGTTTTCCTGAATGCAGCGAATACCGCCGCGGATCTTGCGGGGAATAAAGGTGATCAGGCGTCCGATTTTATAGGAGGCCGAGCTTTGAAGCGCTACGATCTCTCCCTCCAGCGCCTTGACCTTCTGCTCCATGCGGTAGAGCTGAACGCTGCCGCTCATCTCCACCTCGTCCATGTCCTGTGCACTGTTGTCCAGGCTGGCCAGATAGAAGGAGAGCGGTTCGTGGATGATGGTCTGAAGGTTTTTCCAGGAGGCCTGCCCATACAGGCGCTCCTCCAGGTAGCCGTCCGCCTCATCCTGGGCGAAGTCCTCGCTGAACCGCACCAGATAGCCCAGACGGAACTCGGGGGCGATGCGCTGGTAGGTAAACATGTAGCTGTGGTATTTCTTAAAGCAGTAGATGGGCATGAGCTTTTCCTTCAGGTCCGGGTGCTCATTCAAAAAGGCCAGGATGTAGCGGTACTCCTCGTTGACGCAGTAGACCTTGCTGCGGTTGTACACCGAGGAGTTGGGGTTGTCCCGGCGGTTCATGTAGTAGGGCTTGTTGACAAAGTAAGCCCGCTGGGCCAGGGCAAAGGTTTTAAACCAAAAGCCGTTGTCCTGATAGGAGGCGCCGGGGGTCTCGTTGTGGTCAATGTGGTTGCGCTCCAGGAAGTCCCGGTTGTAGATGCCGCTCCAGGTGTTCATGATCAGCTTGAACAGCCGGGGGTTCTCCGAGGGACACAGCACCTTACCATAGTCCCCGTTGTCCATGGAGAGCTTGTTGTAGTCCAGCTCCAGCTGACCATCCGCTCCCATCTTGAAGCGGTAGAAGTCCGCCTTGACAAAGTCCACCTGGTTTTCCTCCGCCACCTGGTAGAGCTGCTCGTACATATCCGCCTTGACCCAGTCGTCGGTCTCCACGATGCCGATGTACTTGCCGGTAGCGGCCTCAATGCCCCGGTTCATCTGGTAGCCGTAGCTCTTTTTCTCTGAGTGGATGACTTTGACCCGGGGGTCCTTCCGGGCAAACTCCTCCTCCACCTCCAGGGTGCCGTCGGTGGACCCTGCGTCCACACAGATGATCTCAATCTCCCGCAGGGTCTGGTTGACCACGCTCTCCAAGCACTCCCGGATGTAGTCGGCCACATTGAGGGAGGGGAGAATGATGGATACTTTGGGTTGGCCTTCCAACTTCACAGGCTCACAAGCTCCTTCCTGATGGTTACTCGTCTCTGTTCCATAAAATTGCTGGTATGGCAATGCCAGTACCCGCATCGCCATATGATACTCTTTCTGGTTGTAGTAATCCTTTGCGCTGCCCTGGTTGATGCCAAACTCATACAGCCACTGGGTTTGCAGCTTCTCATACAGCTTCTGCCGGGTGGGCTCGGCAATGGTGGACAGGTTCCACATGGCAGCGTGCACCGCATAGTTGCGGAAGTCCTGCTCCATCCACGCCCAGCTTCCCTGCTGCTGAAAATAGTCCCTCACCTTCATCAAGGCATGGTAGAAGCAGTCCCAGGACTTTTCCCGGGTCACAGACAGGGTTCCGGTGGAATTCTTGCGCTGGTGGGCCAACACATCCTGCATCACGCCGATGCGCTGGGCCTGGCTCAGCGCCGCAAAGGTGAAAAACATATCGTTGGTGGTGCGCTGCTCCTGGAAGGTGAGCTGGTTTTTCTGCACAAACTCCCTGAGAAACAGCTTGTCCCAGGCCCAGCCCACAAAGCACTTCAGGCGGTCCTTCCGAATCTCCTGAAAGGAAAACACCTGCTTGTCAGGGAGCAGCTCATTGCGCAGGGTCCAGGGGATGGGCTGATACTTCTTGGTGTCCTGGATGAAGTGGTCGGAGCGAAACACCACCACCTCCAGTTTATCCTTTTCACACCGCTCATAGGCCTTTTTCAGCATGGCCGAATCGAAAAAGTCGTCCGAGTCCAAAAAGGACAGATACTTACCCTTTGCATGGCGCAGGCCGTGGTTGCGGGCCGCACCGGCGTTGGTATTGGGCTGGGTGAGCACCTTCACCCGAGGGTCCTTCTGCTCATACTCCCGCAAAATATCCAGTGAGGAGTCGGTGGAGCCATCGTCCACACAGATGACCTCAATGTCCTTCAGAGTTTGTCCCAGTACGCTGTCCAGGCATTCCCGCAGATATTTCTCCACGTTGTATACCGGGATAATCACCGAAACCTTAGGTTCCATTTCTTTTTCTCCATTCTATTTCATCATTCCATATGGGGTAGCCGTCAGCGCACCCACGTCTGCTCTCCCTTGGAGCGCAGCTTTTCCCAGGTGTAGGTCCACCCGTGGTCCCGCCAGCAGCTCACCGCCCGCACCAGGGGGTTGGGGCGCTTGGGGGCGGGGGTTCCGTAGCGCAGGGAAAAATAAGAGCCACTATAGGAGAAAGAGCGGAGGAACTTCACCCCCACCTCTTCCTCGTCCAAATTCTTCAAAAATTCCGCCACCTGTCGGTCCAGCCCCTCCACGTCGGGGGCCTGGGGGCGCAGCCGCTCATACCAGCCGAACATGCCGTTGAGCTCGTTGCGCATGACGGCCCGGCGCAGCTTGTCCGGCAAATCCTTCGCCATCTCCCGGACGATTTCATAGGATTCCAGCTGGCAGTGGAAGTGGGCCGCCTTGCGCCCCACCAGAGAGGTGCTCTGTTCCACCCGGTAGCAGGCCACCGGAGTGTGGGTCACCATGAGCCGAGGTGCGTGAATGAGACAGGCAATCCAGAAGGAATGGTCGTTGATGCACCGCAGGCTATTGAAGCGGATGTGGTTTTGCTCCAAAAAGGCCCGGCGGTACAGGCCGTTCCAGGGCACATCGGGCACTTGCAGCAGCCGCAGGGGCAGGTCCGTGAAGCGCATCACACGCTTGGCCTGGCCCTTGCTCACGCAGCTCAACGTGGAGTACAGGGTGGTGTAGGGCTCTCCTCCCGGCTCCACATAGGAAAAGCCCGCCTTGATGACGTCCAAGTCATGCTCCTTGGCCTGGGCATACAGCCCCTCCAAGGCTCCGGGCAAAAATTTATCATCCGAGTCCAAAAAAGCCACGTACTCACCCTTTGCCACCTCCAGGCCATGGTTGCGGGCCACTCCGGCAAAGGAGTTTTTCTGGGTGAGCACCACCACCCGGGAATCCCGGGCGGCGTACTTGTGGAGCACCTCCAAGCTGCGGTCGGTGGAGCCGTCGTCCACGCAGATGACCTCCAGGTGGGGGATGTTCTGGCTCAGAACCCCGTCCAGACAGGCGGTTAAGTGGGCCTCGGTGTTGTACACGGGGATAATCACAGAAATTTGGATGTTCTCAGCGTTCACAGTCACTGCCCCCCATGTTTGGCTTTTTTATACACCTTCACCACGGCGGCAAACACCGGATAGGGGGCATACCGGGCCAGCAGGTACTTGGCGTAGCAGCTCTTGCTCTCGTAGTAGCTGGCGGGGTGCTCCTCAAAGTGCAGCTGGGGCAGCCACTGGTGGCGCAGGGTGTTGAGGTATTGCTTTTGAATGTCCCGCTGGGACATGTTGCTGATGTGCCAGACCAAAAACTCCATGGCCCAGTTGAGGAAACTGCGGCGGTAGGTGTCCATGAGCTGGTGCTGCTCCAGATACTCCTTGACGATCTGGAAGGCCTCATAGGGGGCCTCCGGCTGGCCGCAGCGGCTGTTGGACACCGAGGCCATGCGGTTGATGCGGTGATGGATGAGCACTTCATCCACCACGGCAATGCGCTTTGCCGCCAACAGGGTGGGGTAGACAAAGGCCAGGTCCTCCGAGTTTTTCAGGGCCGGGTAGCGGATGCCCGAAGTGGTGAGCAGCTCCCGGCGGTAGAACTTGTCCCAGGGCATGCCATAGGTGAACTGGAACAGGTGGTCGGCCATCTCCTGGGGGGCAAAGGCCAGCTTACCGGGGAGGTACTGCTTTTTCATCATCCACTCAGACGGCAGCTCCCGCCCGGAATTGGTATCAAACTCCACCGCCCGGCAGATGGCCACGTCTGCCCCTTCCCGCACTGCGGTGTCCACCATCTTTTCCAAAAAGTCCGGCTCGAACCAGTCGTCCGAGTCCAGGAAGATGACGTACTCCCCCGTTGCCGCCTCCAGCCCGGTGTTTCGGGCAGCGCCGGGTCCGGCGTTTTGCTGGCGAATGACCTGCACTCGGTTATCCTTCTGGGCGTACTGGGCCAGGATGGCGGGGCTTTCATCGGTGGAGCCGTCGTCCACACAGATCACCTGGAGGTGGGGATAGCTCTGGCCCAGCACGCTGTCCAGGCACTCCCGCAAGTGCTGCTGGATGTTGTACACCGGGATAATCACAGAAATTTCACACAAAGCCACCCACTTCACCCTCTTCCCTTCTTCACCCAAGCCCTCCGACGGCTCCCCGGTGGGAGCAGGGCGTTGAGCAGCTTGCGCTGATACCGCTTCTTGTTGTCCGGCTCAAACTGCACCCGGGGCAGTTCGTACACCTGGGTCCCAGTGGTACGGCGCAGGTGGGTCACATACACACCCAGCAGCCGCTCGGCCAGATACCCGTCCACCCGTAGTTCCTGGGTGGAGTAGCCGGTGGTGTCCGCCCGGCGGTCAAATTCCTCCAGAATGGAGAAAAGCCACCCGCAATATTGGTCAAACAGGTGCTTTTGCATGATAAAGATATTGCCAAAATAACAGAGGGTGCCGGAGAGGTATTCCTCCATGGCGGGCACATAGTCGGGGTATTCCTCCCTCACAATGTCCTCCACCAGAGCCAAGTCCTCACGGTGGTGGTAGGGGGCCCGGGCATAATGGTCCCGCACCGAGATGTGCATATCCTCTCCCATGGGCACCACGCAGGCCTTGCCCTCCAGCCACTGCTCTAGTCGGTCAAAGCCCAGGGCCTCCAGCCCCTCCTCCGTCAGTTCTCCCGCCAGGCGATAGGGACGGCGGGCGTGCTCGTCCAGATACAGGTAGCGGCGGTAGTGGAAAAAGCCGTAGTAGTCCGCCTCCACGTTCTTCCACGCCCAGTAGTGGGCGGTGAGCTCACAGTAGGAGCGGTTCTTCCCGGAGATGTTCTCCCCCGCATCGTCGTGGGCAAAGCCGGGAAAATGGGCCTGAGCCAGTGCCGCCCCCACCTGTACGGGGTGGAGCAGGGGGTGCGCCGGAACACGCTGCCCCGCCTGGTGACAGCACACAAATAGTTTGATTTGAGACAAGGGGTTCCCTCCCAAAAAAGAGAAGCTGGCGGGATGCGCCAGCTTCCTTTTGTCCTCGCTGGTGTTTATCCAACGAATTATACCAGATTCCATTTACTTTTTCAACACTTTTCCCACGGTCTTTTCCCACACCTGGGACCAGATCTCCCGCACCATGCGCTCCCCCATCAGCAGCAGGAGCACGCCGTAGGCGGCGAAAAACAGCACCGCCGAGGCCGCCAGCACAACAAAGGGGTGGAGGGAACTGCCCAGCAACCACCACACCGACGTCACAGCGGCGGCCAAAGCCACCCCCGTTTTCAGGTAGGGCAGCACCGCCAGAGCGGGGAGAATTTCCCGCCCCAGGGCGACGATCTGCACCACCAGCACCGCCAGCTCTGCCAGCACGGTGCCGATGGCCGCTCCGGCGGCCCCCATCTGGGGAATGAGCAGGGAATTGACCACCACATTCACCACAGCCCCCACGATCTCAGAGAACAACACCTGTTTCTCCCGCCCGGTGGGCACCAGAATCTGAATGCCCATGATGTTGGTCAGGCCAATGAGCACCAGGGTGGGCATGATCAGCTGCATGGGCAAAATGGAGGCCTCAAAGGCCTTGCCCGACAGCAGGTAGATGGAGGGCTGGGCAAAGAGGATGAAGTAGAGGCACAGGGGCATGGCCAGGAGGAAGACAAACCGCAGGGCCTTCTGGGTGGCCTGGGCAAAGGCCTCCTTCTCCCCCTGTTCCACATAGTAGGACACCCGGGGGAGCAGCACCGTGCCCAGAGAAGCCACCACGCTGACCAGGATGTTCTTGATTTTCACGGCGGCGTCATAGTAGCCGTTCTCCGTGGTGCCTCGCAGGAAACCCAGCATCACGTTGTCCATGTTGGTGTACACCGTGGTGGCGATGGACATGGCGAAGAACACGAAGATGGGCCGCAGGTGGCGGCGGAAGTTGTAGCCCCCCACGGGGCGCACGTCCACCAGCCACTTGAGGTTGATGAGGTTTAACAGGTTGGAGCCCACGGAGGCGAAAATGGTAATGCCGCCGTAGATCACATAGTCCCCCTCCTCATGGATGAGGAGGAACATGCCCACCAGGGCGATGAACTTAAAGAGCACCGACCGCAGGGTGATGTAGCGGTACTGCTCCAGCCCCTTGTACAGCCACTCGGCCCCGATGGAGTTAAAGAGAATCATGGTGCCCATCACCAGGTACAGTCCCTTCTCCTCTCGAAGCTGGGGGATGGCCTGGAGCGAGGCAAAGAACAGCACATAGGACACCACGCAGGTGACGAGATTGATAAACAAAATCTCCTGGGTCACCCTGGACAGCTCCTCCCGATTGTCCCGCACCTTGGCGCAAGCCCGAATGCCATAGGTGGGAATACCCAATTGGGCAAACATGGAGAAGTAGGTCACCACCGAGTTGGCAAAGGACACCGTGCCAATCCCCTGAGGACCCAGAATCCCGGTGACATAGGGGTAGGTGACCAAGGGGAAGATCATGGCAGACATGGTGAGGATGCTGTTCATGATGAAATTGAATTTTACCGACTGAATCTTGGCCATGGTCACTTCCTGCCTTCCAGCCACTTTGGACAGGTGTACAGGATGGGGGCGGCGGCAAAGAGCACCAGATTCAGGTGCACTTCCAGTAGCCGAGGCTCAATGAAGCAGCATCCCAACACCATGAGATAGAGGAAGCAGTGGTTCCAATTGCCCTGTCTGTACAGCCGACGGGCCAGCAGCACCAGCCCCACCAGGACCAGAGCGGAGAACACCACGCCATAGTTGAACAGGGTCAGGGAGTAGGAGCAGTCCACAAAGTTGTAGGTGGCCCCCAGCTCCTCCCAGTTGGTGTTGCCGCCGTAGCCCACCCACTGGATGGAGTTGCCCAGCAGGTGGATGCCGTAGTTGGCAGCCGCCTGGGCGGTGAGGCGGATGCGGTCGGAGAGCAGGCTGTTGAGCATCGCCGCCGGTTGGGCGGGATAGAGGATGCACAGCCCCGCCAACAAAACGCACAGGAGCACGGCGCAGTACTCATAGCCAAACCGCACCACCCGGCACACCAGCTTCCACCAGCCTTTCTCCCCCAGGCGGTGGGCCAAGCCCTCCCAGCGGGACCGCTGACCCAGCGCCATCTCCACCAGAATCACCACGCAGGAGAGCAAAAAGCCGTTGCGGGCGTCGGTGAGGTAGTAAAGCCCCCCGGTGAGGGCCAACAGCACCACTCCAGCCACCAGAGAAATGCCCTTCTTGCGCCGCCACATGGCGCACACGAGAAGGAAAAAGAAGTAGGTCATGGCCACGGTGGGATAGGTAAAGCCCAGGGAGTGGCGCACGGTGGCATCCTCCCGGACATAGGTGAGGTCGGGGACCAGCCCCACCCAGGCGGAGGCAAACACCAGCACCAGCAGCCCCGCCTGCACAGGAAGGGCTACGGCGAAGATCTTCTCCAGCTCCACCCCACGGGCGGCCAGCAGCAGGGCCAGCACGAAGAGAGGCAGGGTGTCCTTGGAGGTGACCACCGCCAGCAGCGTCACACCGCCCAGGATGGCGTATTTCAAGGCACAGCCCATGGCCTCACGGGTGAGGGACCACCGTCCCCCCTCCCCCAGGCCCAGCAGCGCCCAGTCCCACAGGATTTTCACCCCGGCCAGGGCAAAGGAGAGGTAGCGGGCCAGGGTCAGCACCTTGGCCACTCCGCCCACCTCGGTGAGCATGGTAAATTGCAGGGTGGTGGCCACCAGATAGAACAAGAAGGCACACCAGAACAGACGCAGGCGCCAAACATCATGGGTCTTCATTCTGTCACCTCGTCCTTGGATGATTCATAGGCCCGGAGCACCCGGCCCAGCATGGCGCCCCGGCGCAGGCGGGCGCCCATCTCCCGGGCGCTCTGGCACAGGGTCTGGTACTCCTCCCGGGTCATGTGCTGCAGCCGACGGGGCAGCTCTTCCAGGCTGCCCACCGCAATCCCCAAGTGGTGCTCCACCACATAGTCGGCCAGAGCGGACTGGTCCCACACCATCACCGGGATGCCGCAGGCCAGATAGAGGGAGGTCTTGTGGGGGTTGTTGTACTTCAGATATCTGCCGAACACCCCGTCACAGCAGTCCAGCCGATCACCGTCCCACACCAGGCCGAAGCCGCCCCGCAGAGTTTTGGGCAACTGCTCGGGGGGGAACTGGCCGCAGTACTTCACCCCCACCTGGGGCACCCCCTCCTGATAGTTGGGGCCATAGAGGCGGAAGCGGACCTTGGAGTCCAGCTGGCCCAGGCGGTAGACATACCCCGCCTTGTCCGGCCGGAGATTGCCCGCCACCACCACCTCCCAGGGGTCCTGGGTGTTGCAAGCGGTGGGCTCCTCCTCCAATAGATAGTCAAAGAGGTCCAGGGTGCGGATGGCCTTGTCCCCGTACCCCCGCTCACATAAGTATTCCGCCATCTCCTGGTTGTGGGCAATGAGCAGGTCGGCCAGTTCCAAGAACTGCCGCTCCCCGTTGCCCTCCACCCCTCGCAGGCTGTCCAGGTCGTGGATGAGGAAGATGAGCTGTACGCCCTTTTCCTTCACTCCCCGCAAAAAGGGGATGGCCAGACGGCTGACCTTGGGGTACATATCCAGGGGGTACTGCACCAGCAGGGTGTCCCCGGGGGACAGCTGACGGGCCACTTTCCGCCAGTCCATCCAGGTCACCGCCGCCATTTTCAGTTTGTCCGGGGTGCCCTTGCCCTGGCTGCGGTGGACGGGCAGGGCCGTCCACCCCTGGGCGGTGAGAATCTCTCCCACATCGTTGCGGGCCTTGGAGCCTGCGTGGAACTCGTGGGAGTCCCGCTCCACAATGCAGAATTGCTTCATAGTGCCTCCTCTGTCAGCAGCGATTGCAGACGCTGCACCTGGCGGTTGATGTCATAGGGGGAGTGGGTAAACCGGGTCTGGTCCACCCGCCCCACCTTGAGGGCTTTGTGCACCACACACTCCGCCCACTGCTTGGGTGTGTCCTGGAGGGAGAGGCGGTACAGATTTTCGTTGACCTGAATGTCCGGCACAATGGCGTCGGACACCACACAGGGCAGACCATTGGCCTGGGCCTCCAGCAGAGCCATGGGAAGCCCCTCAAATTGGGAGGGGAATACAAACACGTCCATGGCCTGGTAGAGCTGGGCGGTGTCGGACCGCACCCCCAGAAATTCCACCCGGTCAGCCAGCCCCAGAGAACGGGCCTTCTCACGCATGGGCTCCAGGTCCTCCCCCTGGCCCACCAGCAATGCCTTCACCGGCTGGCCCATACGGGCCAGCTCCGAGACCACGTCCAGGAGATAGCTCTGGTTTTTCTGAAAGTGGAACCGCCCCACATGTCCCACCACCAGGGCGTCCTCACACCCCAGCTGGCGGCGGTAGGCCTGCCGCACCTGGGGGTCAGGGGTAAATTTTGCGGGGTCAATGGCGTTGGTGATGAGCTGATAGTGGGGCAGCTTCCCCGCCTCGGCCCCGTAAAACCAGGGGCAGGCCCCGTCGGAGCAGGACCAGAAGTCGGTGGCCACCCCCCGCACCACCCGCCGATTGTACCGGTGCAGGAGCCCCCGCAGGAAGCTGTCCCCGTTGGCAGCGTTGTGGCAGTGGATGATGCGCTTGGGGATGCCGTACTTCTTGGCCGCTTTCAGATAGTCGATGTTGGCCAGGCTGCACACGTTGACCCAGATGGCGCAGTACTCCCGGGCGTGCTGGGCCATAAAGGCATCCAGGGCCTGGTGGAAGGCCCGCCGTCCGTCCCGCCGGGCGGGAATCTTATAGACTCCACCGCCCAGGGCCAGAATCTCCGCTTCATAGGCCACGGTGTCCGAGTTGCACAGGAAATCCAGCTGCACCCGGCTGCGGTCCATGGCCCGGTAATAGTTCATGATGACGCTCTCCACCCCGCCGGGGTTTTCCGTCATCCCAAATACCAATACTTTTTTCATGCCTTTTCCTTACTGTCCTGCAAATTTCCGAAACTGCCAGTGCCGCACCTTGGCGATGAGATAC
Organism: uncultured Oscillospiraceae bacterium; assembly: GCA_944385445.1. Classification (GTDB taxonomy): domain Bacteria; phylum Bacillota; class Clostridia; order Oscillospirales; family Oscillospiraceae; genus Enterenecus. The sequence goes on along the minus strand of CALWXF010000001.1, from coordinate 362,672 downwards.
ACCCCGTAGTAGAACCGGAGCTTCACACACAGCAGCGTCACCTTCCGGGTGGTGGAGAAGTCTCCCAGGTGCACATGCTCCAGGGACTGGGCAAACAGCGGGGTACGCACCAGGTCCCGGAACGCCTTTCGCTGGGCCCGACCCCCCAGCCCGTTGTCCGGGTGGAAGGAGTCGTTGACAGCGATGAGCAGCAGGTGGTAGAGCACGCAGCTGTGGTAGGCGTCCCGGCAGTACTCCCGGTCCCCCATCCGGTCCAGGTCTCCCCGGATGGCCTCCATGGAGCGGATGTACCGCTGGGCGTAGTCGGAGCGGTACCGGCGCACGGCCGAGCTGGAGTTGAACCAGTAGTGGTACATGGCCTTGGGCTGGTAGGAAATGCACCGGGCGGCGCAGGCCACCCGAAACATAAACTCCGCATCCTCCGCAGCAGACAATTCCTCCCGGAAGCGCAGATTTTGCTCCACCAGCAGGGCCCGCCGGAACAGCTTGGCGGTGACAAATCCCGCTCCCGTCTGGGGCTTGAGCACATCCTGCTCAAAGCGGGCCTTGTCCGCCCCTTCAAACCGCTGTCTGTGGGGCAGATAGCTGCGGGGCTGGGACACGGAGCCATACTCCATGGTCAACTCACTCATCACCACATCCGCCCCGCTATCCTCTGCATCCTCCATCTGGACCGACAGCATGTCCGCATCGATCCAGTCGTCGCTGTCCACAAAGGAGACCCACGCCCCCCGGGCATGGTCGATCCCCCGGTTGCGGGCGGCGGACACCCCTCCATGGGCCTGTTCCAGGACCTGGAGGGGCAGCCGCTCCCGGTAAGCGTCCACCACTTCCCGGTACCCGTCCACTGGCTCGTCAAACACCAGCAGCACCTCCACCCCCTTCAGGGTCTGGGCCTCCAGGCTGTCCAGGCATCGGCGCAGCAGCTCCAGGGGGGTCTGGTACACGGGTACCACCACACTGACGGTTATCTTTTCCTCTTCCATTCCAATTTCACCCATTCCAACGTCTCAAAAACTGGAGCCATACTTTTTGCCGGAGAACTTGGCCTTCAAAAAGGAGGTTCCCTTCTTCCACCAGTTCACCGGCTCGGTGGACACCAGGGGCAGCTCCTGATAGGCGTATCCGTTGGTCTCCAGCCACACGTCCAGCAGCAGCTCGCTGACCCGGCCAAAGAGGCGGGCCTGGAAGGGGTCCAGGCTCCGGTAGTCCACCCGGCCCTCCAGCTGCTCCAAAATGGGGAAAAGCCAGGCGCAGTAGGCGTCGCACTTCTCCCCCTTCATCACAAACATGTTGAACATGTGTCCCCAGGTCCGGCCCATCACCCGGTCGAAGGCGGGCAGGTACTGGGGGCACTGGGCCTCGATGATCTCCCGGGTCACATCCAGATGCGCCCCATAGTGGGTGTGGGCGTAGTGGGAGTAGAGGCTCTCGATATAATAGCGGCGCTTGCGGGGCAGCAGCACGTCCCAGTCCTTCAAAAGGGTCTCCAGCTCACCCTGGGTGAGGATGCGTTCCCAAGGATTTTTGCTCTTCCCGCTTCCTCCGAAGTGGCGGCGGTAATGCACCAACCCCTTATAGTCAGAATCCACGTTGCGCCAAAGCCAGTAAAGGCCTGTTAGTTCACAGTAAAATGGGTTTTTCTGGGAGATATTCTCCCCCGTATCGTCCCCCGAAAAGCCGATATCCTCCTTCCCCGCCCTGCCCACATGGAGGGGCAGGTAGCAGGGGGCGGAGGGCATACGGTAGGGTTTATGGGTGGCGATGACAATGGTGCACGTCATCCCTGGATCCGCTCCCACAGGTTCATGGCGGACTCGATGACCTTGTCCATGTCGTAGTACTTGTACTCACCCAGGCGGCCGCCGAAGATGACGTTGGGTTCCTGAGCGGCCTTCTGGGCATACTGCTGATAGAGGGCCTGGTTGCGCTGGTCGTTGACGGGGTAATAGGGCTCCATGCCCTCCTGCCAGTCGGTGGAGTACTCCTTGGAGATGACGGTCTTGGGCTGGGTGCCGAACTCGAAGTGCTTGTGCTCGATGACCCGGGTGTAGGGGGTCTCTCGGTCGGTGTAGTTGACCACGGCCACGCCCTGATAGTTGTCGGTGTCCAGCACTTCGGTCTCAAAGCGGACGGTGCGGTACTCCAGCTTGCCGAAGCAGTAGTCATAGTAGGCGTCGATGGCGCCGGTGTAGATGATGGTGTCCCCCAGGGCCTGGTACTTTTCCCGGTTTGCCAGGAAGTCCACCCCCAGCTCCACGTCGGCACCCTCAAAGAGCTTGTCCACCAGCACGTTGTAGCCCCCCATGGGGATGCCCTGGTAGGCGTCGTTGAAGTAGTTGTTGTCGTAGGTGAAGCGCACGGGCAGACGCTTGATGATGAAGCTGGGCAGGTCCTTGCAGTCCCGGCCCCACTGCTTCTCGGTGTAGCCCTTCACCAGCTTCTGGTAGATGTCGGTGCCCACCAGGCTGATGGCCTGCTCCTCCAGGTTGCGGGGCTCGCCCTGGATGACAGAACGCTGCTCATCGATCTTGGCCTTGGCCTCCTGGGGGGTGCGCACCCCCCACATCTTACTGAAGGTGTTCATGTTAAAAGGCATGTTGTAGATCTCGCCCTTATAGTTGGCGATGGGGGAGTTGGTGTAGCGGTTGAACTCCACCAGATCGTTGACAAACCTCCACACCTTCTTGTTGCTGGTGTGGAAGATGTGAGCGCCATACTTGTGGACGTGGATGCCCTCCACATCCTCACAGTACACGTTGCCGCCCATGTGGTCCCGGCGCTCCACCACCAGGCACTTCTTGCCCTGCTGGCGGGCCAGGTAGTTGATGACGCCGGAGAACAGGCCGGCGCCCACCAAGATGTAATCATACTGCTTCATTCTCATTCACTCCTATTTTTATCCAACGGCTTGGGCAAGGGGCTTATCGGGCCCCCACCTTCTTAAAAATGACCACCAGGGTCTTGAGCAGGATTTTGGCATCCAGCTGGAGATTCCAATTGTCGATGTACGCCACGTCCAGGCGCACCACTTCCTCAAAGTCCTCAATGTCGCTGCGCCCGCTCACCTGCCACAGGCCGGTGAGGCCCGGCTTCATGCTCAGGCGGCGCTTGTGCCGGGGCTCGTACTGCTTGAACTCCTCCACCGTGGGGGGGCGGGTCCCCACCAGGCTCATCTCCCCCTTGAGGATGTTCCAGAACTGGGGCAGCTCGTCGATGCTGGTGGCACGGATAAACTTGCCCACCTTGGTCACCCGGGGGTCGTCCTTCATCTTGAACATCTGGCCCTTCATCTCGTTTTGGTCCATCAGGTCCGCCTTGCGGTCCTCGGCATCCACGGTCATGGAGCGGAACTTATAGATATAGAAGTAGCGGCCATTTTTGCCCACCCGCCTCTGGCGGAACAGGGCGGGACCTTTGGACTCCAGTTTGATGGCGGGAACCACGAAGATGCTCACCACTGCGGTGATGAGAAGCCCCACCAAGGCCCCGATGACATCGATGACCCGCTTCATCAGCAGCTTGTTGTAGTCGAAGAACCGGGGGGCGAAGCTGACCACCGGCATGTTTCCCAGGGTGTCGATGCAGCGGCTGTAGCCCTCTTTGCCCTCCAGCATGTTGATGTTGAGCTGGACGGGAATGCCCATCTCCTCGAAGCCGTCAATGTACTCCTGAAGAGACTTTCCCGTGTCATAGGGCACGTTGATGTAGGCCACATCCACCACCTCTCGGCGGGGGTCCTCCATCATGTCCTCCAGGGTGGCCACCACGGGATAGCCCCCGATGGTCATACCCCGCATATCCTGGTCCACAATGGCGATGCGCAGGGTGTACTGCTCCAATACCTCCTCGTGCTTGAGCTGGGAGAGGATGTAGGTCACCCGGCTCTGGGTGGTCACTAGGTACATGTGTTCCTTTTCCGCCATGGCCCGGCGCTTCTTGGCCACTTGCTTGACCAGCATGTGGCAGGTATACATCAGCACCAGGTTGCTGAGCACCGTCACCGCCCACACGGTACGGGTCAGGTACTCCAGCTTGTGGGCGGCAAAGAAAACCAGGGCAATGACGCCTGCCACAAACGCACTGACTTTGACCACATATACCAGCTCTTCATAGCCATCTCGGCGGCTGAAGTCCTGGTTGGCATTGAAAAATACATACACACAAAAGTAGGTCACCAACACCAGCCACAGGTTGGCGATGACCCCGTTCATGGTGGGGTTCACCGGGTCAGGGCGAAACTCCAAGCGCACCACGCTGCCAAAGAGGAATGCAGCCACCAGGCACACGGCATCCACCAGGACAAGTAAACTGTTTTGTAACTTCTGCTTTTGCTGATACACAGCAGAACCTCCCTTTATATCTCGCAGGTGTAGTGTCCTTCATCATACCACATTCCCCGCCAATGTACAACCGACGAATGTTTTTTATCGTAATTCTTAAGAATCTCCATATTTTTGCCCGGAGCCTTTTCAAGGCCCCAAACCCGTGATATAATACACGTCGTATTTTTGCGTACTGTCCCGTTTTCCGGGCTTTTTGATACAAGGAGGTATCACCCATGGGCCGCATTCTCTTTGTGGCATCCACGTTTTCTCATATTCGAAACTTCCACCTCCCCTACCTGAAGGCTCTGACGGAGCAAGGCCTCGAGGTGGATGTGGCCTGCGGCGGGGCGGAGATGGAGCTGCCCCACGCCCGCAAGCTGTACCCCATTTCGCTGGAGAAGAGCATGGCCTCTCCCAAAAATGTCACCGCCACCCTCCGGCTGCGCCGCCTCATCCGGGAAAACTGCTACCAGCTCATCAGCTGCCACACTGCTCTGGCCTCCTTCTTTGTACGTCTGGCGGTGATGGGGATGCGCCGCCGCCCCAAGGTGGTGTCCATCTGCCACGGCTACCTCTTCGACCAGGACACCTCTGCCCTCAAGCGCCTGGTGCTCAGCACCGCCGAGGCCATCACTGCCCCGGTCACCGACCTGCTGCTAACCATGAACCAGTGGGACACCCAGTACGCCGCTGCCCACAAGCTGGGTAAAAAGGTGGCGTACATCCCCGGTATGGGCATTGACCCCCAAAAGCTCCCCGCTGTCCCGCCCGAGCGGGGCGCACAGCTGCGCAACGACCTGGAGCTGCCGGAGGACGCCTTTGTCCTCCTCTTTGCCGGGGAGTTCTCCCACCGCAAGAGCCAGCCGGTGCTTCTGGAGGCTCTGGCCCAACTGCCCGAGCAGGTATTTCTGCTCCTCCCCGGCCAGGGCAGCCAGCTGGAGGCCTGCCAGCAGCTGGCCCAGCAGCTGGGAGTTGCCCACCGGGTACGCTTCCCCGGCCAGGTGTCGGACATGCCCACCTGGTACGCCGCCTGTAACACGGTGGTGTCTGCCAGCCGCATTGAAGGGCTGCCCTTCAATCTCATGGAGGCCATGTACTACGGCCTGCCCATTGTGGCCAGCGACGTGAAGGGCCACCACGACCTGCTCGCCCCCCATCAGGCGGGGCTTCTGTACCCCTACGGAGATGCAGCGGCCTGCGCCCAACAGATCCGGGACCTTTTGGCACAGCCTCAACTGCGCCAAGCCCTGAGCGCCACCGCCCGGCAGGCGGTCACCCCTTATCTGCTGCCCACAGTACTGCCCCAGGTGATGGGACAGTATCAGCAGCTACTCGACTTGGGAGGAATTCACACACCATGATCAAGGAAAATCAACGCACCCTCAACTATATCAATGTCATTTTAGACGCCCTCCTCATTTTCCTGTGCATGCCCATCGCCTATTGGGCCCGGTTCTTCCTCTTCCCCTTTGACGACCGGGGCATCACCCTGCGCTATTACCTCATCCTCACCCTGTGCATGCTCCCCATCTTCCTCATCACCCTGGGGGCCATGAATCTCTACGACTCTTTACGCACCAAGCGTCTGCACTGGGAGGTTGGTCGGCTGTTCTGGGCCTGCTCCATCAACTTTGTGGTGCTCCAGACCATTCTCTTCCTCATCAAACAGTTCTACTTCTCCCGCCTGACCTTTGTGCTCTACTTCGTGCTGGTGTTCTTCGCCCTCAGCGGCAAGCGGCTGGTGTTGCGGCTGTGTCTGCGCAAGTTCCGCAAACAGGGCTTCAACCAAAAGCACGTGCTGCTGCTGGGCAACGGCCCCATGGCCCAGCGCTATATCCAGGCCCTGGCCGACGACCCCAATCTGGGCTTCTTTGTGGAGGGATACCTGGCCTCCCAGGACACCATCCCCGACCTGGGCTATCTGGGCCATCTGGACGACCTGTCCTCGGTGCTCAGCGACTACCAGCCCGACGAGGTGGTGGCCGCTCTGTCCGCCCAGGAGTTCTCCCTCATCCCCACCATCATTGAGAGCTGTGAGAAAGAGGGCATCAAGCTGTCTATCATCCCCTTCTATGCGGAATACATGCCCTCCAATCCCCAGTTTGACAACATCAACGGCATCCCCGTGATGAACATCCGCCGGATTCCCCTGGACAATCTGGTGTACGCCATTGTCAAGCGCACCATGGACATTGTGGGCTCTCTGCTGCTCATTCTGCTCACCTCTCCCATCATGCTCTTTGCCGCCATCGGCGTGCGCCTGTCCTCCCCCGGCCCCATCATCTTCCGCCAAGAGCGAGTGGGACTGCACAACAAGCCCTTTGCCATGTACAAGTTCCGGTCCATGCGGGTCAACGCCCAGCAGGACACCGGGTGGAGCCGCAACCGGGACCCCCGAAAGACCAAGTTCGGCGCTCTCATCCGCAAGCTGTCCATTGATGAGCTGCCCCAGCTGTTCAACGTGCTCAAGGGGGACATGAGCCTGGTGGGCCCCCGCCCGGAGATTCCCCACTTTGTGGAGCAGTTCAAAGACGAGATTCCCCTGTACATGGTCAAGCACCAGGTACGCCCGGGCATCACCGGCTGGGCCCAGATCAATGGCCTGCGGGGCGATACCTCCATTGTGGACCGCATCCGCTACGACATCTACTATATTGAAAACTGGAGCATTTTCTTCGACTTGAAAATTCTGCTCATGACCCCACTCAAGGGAATTATCAACCAGGAAAAGCTGAAGTAACCCTCCCCTTGCCCTGGCGGCCAAATTATGCTACAATGACCCAAAAATCACCGCCGGACATGCGGCGTGGGAAAGACGGTGAAACGAAATGGAAATCCATGCTTCTGCGGAAAATTATCTGGAGGCCATCCTGGCCCTGAGCGAAAAAGGGCCGGTGCGCTCCATCGACGTGGCGCAGCACCTGGGATTCTCCAAGCCCAGTGTCAGCCGGGCCATGAGCCTGTTGCGGGACAACGGCTATGTGGTCATGGACGAGAACAGCTTCCTGGTCCTCACCCCCGCCGGTCGGGACATTGCGGAGACCATCTATGAGCGGCACAAGCTGCTCAGCCAATGGCTGACTTGGCTGGGCGTGCCCCCGGACATTGCCGCCGAGGACGCATGCAAAATTGAGCACGACCTGAGCCCGGAGTCCTTCCAGGCGTTGAAGGACCATATTGCCAAGCATAGCGACAAATTGGATTAAAAAATTGCGAGAGCTGACGCTCTCGCAATTTTTTATTTCACCATTTCGTTTTTCCAGTGCTCTCGGTCCGCCTGGGTGATCTCCCGCAGCACCCGGGCGGGATTGCCCACGGCGATGGAATTGGGGGGCACATCCCGGGTGACCACGCTGCCAGCCCCCACCACAGCCCCGTCTCCGATGGTGACCCCGGCCAGGATGACACAGCTGCCCCCAATCCACACGTCCTTGCCGATGTGGACCTCTGCGCCAAACTCCCACCCCGTGGCCCGGTCCTCCGGGGCGATGGGGTGTCCGGCGGCGTAGATGGACACGTTGGGACCGATGAGGGTGCGGTCCCCGATGGTCACCGGACACACGTCCAAAATAGTGAGGTTGTAGTTGGTGAACACGTCCCGGCCCACCACAATGTGCTTGCCATAGTCGCAGCGCAGGGGCGGCAAGATGGTGGAGTTCTCCCCGATGCCGCCCAACAGCTGTTCCAGCAGCCCCCGCTGCTCCTCCCACCGCTGGGGCGGCAGGTTATTGTAGGTGTACAGCAGCTCCTGGGCCGACATGCGGGACTCGTTGAGCCCGTCCTGGTTGGCCAGGTAGGGCAGGCCCGCCAGCATCCGCTCTCTGTGGTTCATCCTCTCATCCTTCCTTTCGCTCCCCGGCCAGGCTGTGGGCAAAGTACTCCCGCACCTGGTCCGGGTCGTCAGTCTGGCCCAGGGCCCACATCAGCTTGGTCACCGCCGCCTCGGTGGTCATATCATACCCCTGGATGACCCCCTCTGCCAGGGCCTTCTGTCCCGCCTGGTAGAGGGCAAAATTGCTGCTCTCATACAGGCACTGGCTGCACACCACCACAGACATGCCCGCCTGGGCCGCCTTTTGCAGCTTCTCAATGAGGTTACGGCGGATGAAGTGAAGTCCTCCGGTGCCGAAGGCCTCGATGACCACTCCACGGTAGTGCATATCCAGCAGCATGTCGAAGATCTCCGGGTTGAGTCCCGGGGTGAGTTTGATGAGAAACACCTCCCGGCACAGCTGGTCCCGCAGGCGGCAGGGCCCCTTCACCGGGGGAATGGCGCTCTCGTCAATGGTGAGCCCCGAGCCGCTGACCCGGCCCACCAGGGGCCAGTTCACGCTCTCAAAGGCGGCGAAGTCGGTGGTGTGGGTTTTCACCGACCGACAGCCCAGAATCACCTTCCGGTCAAAGGCCACAAACACCCCCGGCTTCCCCGAGGCAGCCATGGCCAGGGCGGTGCGCAGATTGTCCAGGCCGTCGGTGAGGGGGTGCTCAATGGGCAGCTGTGCTCCGGTGAGCACCACGGGAATGGGGATGTTGCGCACCATGTAGGACAGCACCGAGGCGGTGTAGGCCATGGTGTCGGTGCCGTGAGAGATGACCACCCCGTCATACTCCTCCCGGGCCTTGTAGACGTGGGAGGCGATGAGCCTCCACTCCTCGGGCTGGATGTTAGAGGAGTCCAGGTGGAGGATATCCTTCACCGTCAGGTCGTAGCTGCCCGCCAGTCCCCCCATGTAGTGGGCCAGCATATCCCCGTCCATGCCCGGGGCCAGTCCCTCTTCCGTCATACGGGAGGCGATGGTGCCGCCCGTGGTCAAAAGTAAAATTCGTTTCATGTCGATCCCCCTGGGATTCTCTCTTGATATCGATTTCAAGTATAGCGAATTTTCGCTGTCTTTTCAAGGGAATCCCGCCATTCCGGCCATCTTGTCGGGAACTGAAAAACTTGGTATACTGAGAAAAAACAAAAGGAGGACAACTCTATGCCATATGATCTTCTGGTAGTGGGGGCCGGACCCGCCGGACTCTCCGCCGCCATTTACGCCCGGGCCCGCAACAAGTCCGTGCTGGTGGTGTCCAATGACCCCACCGCCAGCCCCCTGTGCAAGGCCCACCAGATTGACAACTACCCCGGCATTGCCCACATCTCCGGCTTGCAGCTGGTGGAGGATATGCTCTCCCAGGCCAAAGAAATGGGGGCGGAATTCCGCCAGGGCCGGGTGCTCTCTCTCATGCCCCTGGGGGACTCGGTGATGGCGTCCATCGGTGACCAGGTGGAGCAGGCCACAGCTGTGGTACTGGCCCCCGGCGTGGCCCGGGCCGCCGCCCTGCCCGGCGAGGAGCAGCTGTTGGGCCGTGGGGTGAGCTACTGCGCCACCTGTGACGGCATGTTCTACCGGGGCAAGCAGGTGGTGGTGGCCGGGGATGCCCCCGACCTGGAGGAGGAGACGGAGTACCTGCGCTCCATCGGCTGTGAGGTCACTTCGGTGCGTCTGCCCGGTCTGCACATTCTGGGTGAGAGCCAAGTCACCGGGGTACGCACCGCCAAGGGGGAGGAAATCCCCTGCCAGGGCGTGTTCCTGCTGCGGGCCTCCATCGCCCCCACCCAGCTGGCTCCGGGGCTGGAATTGGATGGCAGCTATGTAAAGGTCAATGCCTTTATGGCCACCAATCTGCCTGGGATTTACGCCGCCGGAGACTGCACCGGCCAGCCCCTCCAGCTGGCCAAAGCGGTGGGTCAGGGGCAGATCGCCGCCCACCATGCCCTGGGCCTCTGACTTTGACTTGTTAAATTTTTTAGAAATCTTGCACGAAGGTTATTGAAATTTCCCCGAGAAGATGGTAACATGATGTACAAGAAAAGGGGACTCCCCCTTGAAACCAATAAGGAGTGATTGTTATGGTCAAAGTAATTATGGGCCCCAAGGGTACCGGTAAGACCAAGCAGATGATCGATCTGATCAACACAGCAGCAGGAACCGAGCACGGCAACGTGGTTGCCATCGCCCACGATTCCAAGCTGACTTTTGATATTAACTACAAGATCCGACTGGTTGAGACCTCCGACTACTGCATCCCCAACTATGACACTTTGAAGGGATTCCTGTACGGCCTGTACGCCAGCAACTACGACATCACCCATGTGTTCATCGACAGCCTGAACAAGCTGGTCTCCACTGAGAACAAGGCCGATGTCGAGGCGTTCCTGGATTGGTTGGAAGCGTTCTCCCAGAAGTGCGGCATCAAGTACACCATCTCCATCAGCGAGGACGAGTCCACCGCCAGCGAGGGTGTGCGCAAGTATTTCTAATACATCTACATCACATTTTAAAGGGCCGGATGCTGACGCATCCGGCCCTTTTTTGTGTTATTCATCTCTCATACCGCTGACAATGCGGAAGTAGGAACGAGAAGTCAGGCGATAAATCAGGACATAAAAGAGGGCGAAGGCCACAAAGCACACCACCGTCACCCCGGCAAACAGCCACACATTGGTCAGGCCCAACAGCAGCAACAGCTTGCGGATGAGGGGGAAGGCGAAGGCCAAGTGGGCCCCGGCCATGAGCAGTGGCAGGAAGAACACGGTGAGCACCTGGGAGTTGATGCTGCGGCGGATCTCCACCTTGGTCATGCCCACCTTCTGCATGATGTCAAACCGGGCCTGGTCCTCATATCCCTCACAGATCTGCTTGTAGTAGATGATGAGCACCGCCGCCAGGATAAACACCACACCCAGCAGGATTCCCAGGAAGAAGAGGCCACCATACAGGCCGTAGGTGTCCGCCCGCTCCTGGGCTGCTGCCTCCATCAAGACGTGGAAGAACTCCTCGTCTCCTGCGGAAATCTCCATGTCCCGCAGTTCTTGTTTCAGGTCCTGGGCAATGCTCTTCTGGGTCTCATCGTCACAGTTGAGGTCAAAGCCGTAGAACCAGTGAGGGCTGATGAACTGCTCACTTCCCTCCGACATCTCCCCCAGGCGGTCCATGACGCTGGAGAAATCGGGGACAAAGAGGTAGATGGAGGGGACGATCTGCATGGCGTCCACCCCGTTGTCGGCAAAGGAGTCCACCTGTTTGGCCACAGACAGGGTGAGGCCGTCCCCCAGGGTCAGAGTATCGTAGGGATAGCTCATCTCCTTGGTGGTGAACACCAGGGTCTCCCCCTTCACCAGCTCCTCATGCTTGCCCATGAGCTGGTTGTAGTCCTCCAGGGGCACCACAAATATCTGCCAGGTGTTGGCCATGTCTTCCACGCTGTAGGAGTTTTGGAAGGTGTTCTCCAGGACCACATGGTCCTCCCGCTGGATACCCACAAAGCCCGCCACCCGGTAGTCCAGAACGTTGCTCATGGTGGCATCGTAGCGCTCCACCGTCTCCTCCGCCAAAGCTCGCACTTGGTTCAGGCGCTCATCGGTGAGGGTGTCCACGGTATCCACCATGCCGTCCAGGTTGATATTCCGGGGATAGCGGTTGCGGATGCTGTCCTCAATGCCGATGTACAGGCAGGAGGTGGAGGAGATCATCACCAGCACCATGGTGCACAGGATGCAGATGGAGGCCAGACCCGCACCATTGCGCTTCATGCGGTAGACCATGGAGGACACCGACACAAAGTGGTTGGTTTTATAATAGTACCGCTTGTTCTTTTGCAGCAGGCGGCACAGGGTCACAGAGCCCGCCACAAACAGCAGGTAGGTGCCCACCACCACCATGGCCACCGCGATGAAGAAGCCAATCATGGCGGTAATGGGGTCTTTCACGGTGATGGCCCAGTAGTAAGCGCCCCCCAGCACCACCAGCCCCAGCAGGGCGATGATCCAGTTGGCCCGGGGAGGCTTCTCCCCGGCGTTTTCACTGCGCAGCAGGGCAATGGGGCTGGTGAGGTGGATTTGACGCAGGGTGTTGAGGAACATGAGGCCGAAAATTACCAGGAACAGCACCACGGTGCTGACCACGGAGTTGAGCTCCACCGTCAAGGTGTAGGTGACCCCACCGTCCAGGATTCGGGTGAGGGCCAGCTCGGCCACCTTGGAGAATAGCACACCGCAGAACAGGCCCACCACCAGGGTGATGGCTGCAATCATCACGGTCTCCCACAGCAGCACCAGAGCCAGGTGCCGTTTGCCCATACCCAGGATGTTGTACAGGCCGAACTCCTTCTTTCTTCTGCGGATGAGGAAGGAGTTGGTGTAGAAGAGGAAGATGGTGGAGAACACACACATGACCCCGAAGCCCATGTCCAAAAAGCTCTGGGCCGTGCGTCCTCCAGCCATCCCAGCCAGGGCAGGAGACTGCCCCAGGAAGGAGACGATGTAGCAGACCATCACCACACCGATGCAGGCCAGGATGTAGGGCAGGTACATCTTCTTGTTCTGACGGATGCCCGTCCACGCCAGGCGGCGGTAAAATCCCAGTCTCATGCCCGCTCACCACCTGTGGTCAACAGGGTGAGGGCGTCGGAAATCTTCTGATAGAACTGGTTTTCCGTGCTATCGCCCCGGTAGATCTGGTGGAACAGCTCGCCATCCTTGATGAAGAGCACCCGTCCGGCATGGCTGGCCGCCTTCACCGAGTGGGTGACCATGAGGATAGTCTGTCCCTGGGCGTTGATGTCCCCAAACAGCCGCAGCAGTTCGTCGGTGGCCTTGGAGTCCAGAGCACCGGTGGGCTCGTCGGCCAGGATGAGACGGGGGTTGGTGATGAGGGCCCGGGCCACGGCTGCCCGCTGCTTCTGGCCGCCGGACACCTCATAGGGGTACTTCTTCAGCAGGTGGGCAATGCCCAGTTGGGCCGCCAGAGGCATCAGGCGCTGCTTCATCTCGCTGGGTTGCTTGCCCGAGAGCACCAGGGGCAGGTAGATGTTGTCCTCCAGGGAGAAGGTGTCCAGCAGGTTGAAGTCCTGGAACACAAAGCCCAGGTGATCCCGGCGGAAGGCCGCCACCTCAGACTCCCGGATTTTGCCCAGCTCCTGGCCGTCCAGCTTCACCAGGCCCCCGGTGGGCTTATCCAGCGCCGCCAGGATATTCAAAAGGGTGGTCTTACCCGAGCCGGACTCTCCCATAATGGCCACATACTCCCCTTCCTCCACATGGAAGGTGACATTTTTCAACGCCTGCACCTGGGTGCCGCCGAAGCGGGTGGTGTAGACCTTCTGTAAGCTCTGTACTTCCAAAATACTCATAGAGCGGTTCCTCCTTTGCTGTTTACACCCTTATTATAGCCGGGAGAACCCCGCCTCTCCATGGCATCTCCTTACACTTTGGCCTCCACTTCTTACACTTTTGTCACAAGTCACTCCAGCCACCGCTGTTCCCGCTCCAGATTCATGCGGATGGTGGTGCCCTCCCCCGCCACAGACTGGGCGGAGATGGTATGGCCCAGGCTCTGGCAGATGCGGCGGCACAGGTACAGCCCCAGGCCGCTGGCCTTCTTGTCCGCCCGGCCATTGTACCCGGTGTACCCCTTTTGGAAGATGCGGGGCAGGTCCTCGGCGGCGATGCCCATGCCGTTGTCCCGGATGCACAGGGTGGCGGGTTTCTCCAGCTCCAGCCACACCTCGCCCCCGTCGGGGGTATACTTTAAGGCGTTGGACAGCACCTGCTCCACCACAAAGGACAGCCACTTCTCATCGGTGAGCACCCGCAGCCCCGTGGGCTCATAGTGCAGGGCAATGCGGCGGCGGATGAACTGGGTGGAGAACTTGCGCACTGCGCCCCGGAGGATGGTGTCCAGCTCATACTCCCGGAACAGGTAGTCGGTGGACTCCGAGTCCAGGCGGAGGAAGGCCAGCACCATCTCCACATACTGCTCAATGCGCTGCAGTTCCTCCAGCTGCTGCCGGGCGGTGGGGGAGTCCTGGCTCTGGAGGGTCAGGCGCATGGAGGCAATGGGGGTCTTGATCTGGTGAGCCCACACGGTGTAGTAGTCCACCATGTCCCCATAGCGGCGCTGCATCTCCCCCTCCCGCTGGGCCTGCTCGGCCCGCAGCAGCTGGATGATGTGCTGATAGTCCCGGTGGTCCTGGTTGATGGCCAGGGGGAACTCCCCCATCACCGCCCCGGACAGCTGGGAGAGCTGCTCCAGGCGACGGTGCCGCTCCCGGGCCCGGCGGACATCCAGCGCCAAAAACACACCCCCCAACACGGCGCACAGCCCCACGGGGTAGAGCACCGCCGCAATGGGCAGTCGATACAGGGCAAACACGGTCAGGAAGATGAGGGAGAACAGAAGGAAAATCCCCACTGCCGGGAGCCGATCCCGCAGATAAATCTTGAAGTCTCTCATAATACCCTCCTTATTAAGAGATGAGGTAGCCCACCCCGAACTTGGTGGTGATGAAGGATTTGAGCCCCGCCCCGTCCAGCTTCTTGCGCAGACGGTTGACGTTCACTGTCAGGGTGTTTTCGTCCACAAAGCTGTCCCCCTCCCAGAGAAGCTCCATCAGCCGCTCCCGGCTGACCACGTTTCCCTTGTTCTTCATCAGGGCCAGGAGAATGCGGTACTCATTTTTGGTCAGGTCGATGTTCTCTCCCCTGTAGGTGAGGGTGCCGTCCCCGGTGTTGAGCATGGCCCCCCGGTGCTCCAGCACCGGCACCGCTCCGGCGTAGTCGTAGGCCCGGCGGAGCATGGCCTGCACCTTGGCAATGAGCACCCCCTGGTCAAAGGGCTTGGCGATAAAGTCGTCCGCCCCCATGTTCATGGCCATCACCAGGTTCATGTTGTCCGAGGCGGAGGAGAGAAAGACGATGGGCACCTGGGAGACGGTGCGGATCTGGCTGCACCAGTGGAAGCCGTTGAAAAAGGGCAGTCCAATGTCCATGAGCACCAGGTGGGGCTGGTATTGGGCAAACTCCCCAAGCACGTTGCGGAAGTCGGAGACGCATTTGGCCTCCAGTCCCCAGGCCTCCAACTGGGTCTGCACCGCCCCGGCAATGCCCCGGTCATCCTCTACAATCAGAATTCGATACATGCTTCTTCCTCCTCTCCCCCTATTACAGGGGGTGGTATCCCCTCCATTTTAGGTGCTTTCCCCCGCCCTGTCAATGAAGTACCCTGTACAGGGGGTGCCGTGCTCCCTCCATGGCCAAAAATCGAAAAATTTCAACAAATTTTACTGGATAAAAAAGGAATCAACCTATATTCTTTACAATTTTGCAACATTTTTCTTAAAATTTACGAAAAAATCACAGGAATGCCACAGAGAAGAAGGAGAAAAAGGTAGATTTGTGTGTTGGATTGACAAATCAAGGAACATGCCCTATAATGCAGGAGGATAAGCCAGAATTCCAGAACATACCTGGTTGATTGAGGATGCGTCCCCTCACCTGGGTGGGGACGGTTTTTGCGCCGGGTGTTGTTTAGTGAATTAGCGAAGCGAATTCACCCGCCCGCTACCGTGGGCATAAGGAGGAAGGAATCACGTGAAGAACAAGAAACTGGCTGCGCTGCTGTTGGCAGCGGCCATGTGTACCATAACTGCGGGATGCACTTCATCCCCCCAGGAGGAGAGCAGTATGCCATTGACCAGTCCGTCCGCAGCCATTTCTGAAAAACCCAGCAAAAGCGGCTTTGCCGGCGGCGGCACCGGAGCCGTGGGCAGCCAGTCCGTGACTCTGGAGGGCAGCGACAAGCTGCGCATCACCTATCAGCAGGGCGCGGCCAACTCCGTGACCTGCGTGTCCAGCGTGGACGAACTCAACCGCTTCGGTCTGTACGGCAGCGACAAGCTGGCCGCATACGACAAGCACTTTTTTGACAGCAAGGCCCTGGTGCTGGTGAAGTACACCGTCAACAGCGGCTCTACCCAACTCAGCCTGGACAGCGCCACCCAAGTCAGCAACATGGTGTCCGTGCATGTGGATGCCCAGTCTTCGGGTATGGGAACTTCGGACATGGCCACCTGGCTTTTGTGGGCTGAGGTGGACAAGTCTCTGAGCGACTGTCAATGGGTGTTGGACGGGGCCAGCGGCACCGGGACCGGCGTGACCGAGTGATACAGGTCGGCCGGGTACAATACAACACAGTGTGCAAAGGGGCAGATATCCACGGCGGACTGTCCCTTTGTCTTTCCCTTTATATATAGAGAGAATTGAGAGAACACCAGTTGGATGATAACCTGTCTTCTTCGACCAAGCGTCTGGAAACCAGTTAAGGAGGGGTGGCAGTGGGTTTCCACGCAGAGAAAAGATGAGGGGTTTTCATAATCGCAAGGACACGCCGGTCTCAGGACAGACGTAACTTGCCCGCTGTTTTCGGCCCTCGGGACGAACGCAGCAAACGAAAACTAAGGAGGATAACATGAGACATCACGTGAAAGCATCACGCAGGCTCGTCAGTCTGCTGCTCTCGGTGGTCATGGTGCTCGGCTTGCTGACACCTGGCTTCGCCGCTGGCAGCGGGGCTCTCTCCCTGACAGAGGGCAACCCCCACGCAGGCTATGACGCCGACCTGCCCAGTGAAGGGTCTGGATCTACCGTCCAGGCCGAAGTGAAAGAAGACAACGGCCAGGCCAACATTGGCCTGGAGGAGAGCGGCACTCCCGCCGCTCAGAACAACGACGCTCCCGCCCCCGAGGACGAGGTGACCTTCATCGTCTCTCTGGACAAGGAGTCCCTTCTGGAGGCCGGCTTCAGCGGTGACGACATCGCCGCCGACACCGCCAGCGTCAGCAACTATGTTGCCGACCAGAAGGACGCCGTTGAGCTGTTCACCCAGGCCCTGGAGGACGAGCTGGGCAGCGACGCCGTAGAGGTGGGCTACACCTACACCGTGGCTATGACCGGCCTGTCCGTCACCACCACCTATGAGAACAAGGCAGCCATCCAGGAGATGCCCGGCGTGGATCGGGTGTATGTGGCTCCCGTGTTCAGCCTGCCCGAAGAGGACAATGTGCTGGAGCCCTACACCAACAACGCCACCAGCATGATCGGCTCCAACGTGGCCAATCAGAGCGGTTGGACTGGTAAGGGCATGCGCATCGCCATCCTGGACACCGGTATCGTGGCCGATCACCCCAACTTCCAGGCCATGAGCGAGGACAAGCTCGCCGAGGACTCCATGACCGTGGAGGATGTGCAGAACGCTTGGAGCAACCTGAACGCTTCCGACTCCAACGTGCTCCCCGCTTCCACCTACTTCAGCAACAAGATCCCCTTTGCCTTCAACTATGCAGGCAAGAGCATTGACGTGTCCCACACCATGGCTCAGAGCGACCACGGCACCCATGTGGCTGGTATCGCCGCCGCCAACAAGATCGCCGCCTCTGAGGTGGTGGGCGTGGCTCCCGATGCCCAGCTGATCGTCATGCAGGTGTTCAGCGGCGACGGCGCCAACTGGGATACCGTTATGGCCGCCCTGGAGGACTGTGTCTACCTGAACGTGGACACCGCCAACCTGTCCCTGGGCTCCGCCGCCGGCTTCGTGGATAACGACGCTCCCATGACCGAGCTGCTGGACCTGCTGGAGCAGGCCGGTGTGGAAGTCATCATCGCCGCCGGTAACGACACCAACAACGCTCTGAACAACAACCACGGCAACAACCTGTCCCTGACCGGCAACCCCGACACCGGCCTGGTGGGCAACCCCAGCACCTACTCTCACGTGCTGTCTGTTGCCTCTGTGGACAACGACCGCATCACCCAGCAGTACGTCACCGTGGGTGATACCAAGATCGGCTACAACGACTCCGGCGTGTTCACCCGTCTGGAGAACCTGGCTGGCAACACCTATGAGTACGTCATGATCGACGGCTACGGCGCTTCCGAGGACTTCCAGGGCAAGGATGTCCAGGGCAAGGTTGCCGTGTTGTGGCGTGGCGGCGGCGTGGCCTTCACCGACAAGCACGCCAACGCTCAGAACGCCGGTGCTGCGGCCTGTATCGTGGTCAACAACACCGCTGGTCTGCTGAACATGGCCATCAACGATGCCGCCGGCAACATCCCCTGCGTGCTCATGGCCCAGGAGGCCTGGGATGTGCTGGCCAGCGCCGAGACCAAGACCCTCACCGTCACTGGCAAGAGCGATTCCTTCCAGATCGCCAAGACCATCAGTGACTTCTCCAGCTGGGGTCCCGCTCCCGACCTGTCCCTGAAGCCTGAGATCACCGGCGTGGGCGGCAACGTCTACTCCACCCGTGATACCGCCACCGGCTACGGCAACATGAGCGGTACCTCCATGGCCACTCCCCAGGTCACCGGCGCTATGACCGTGCTGATGCAGTACCTGCGCAGCAAGGGCTACTCCAACCAGGACATGTGGACCATGGCCACCAACATCCTCATGAGCACCGCCGATCCCATCGACGTGCCCGGCTCCAATGGCCTGAAGTATTCCCCCCGCGTCCAGGGCGCCGGTCTGGTGAACCTGGTGCGTGCCACCACTGTGGACGCCTACCTGTCCAGCACCGCCAACTCCATGGGCCGTGCCAAGGCGGAGCTGGGCGACAACTCCGAGGGAACCTATTCCTTCGAGTTCTCCGTGACCAACATCTCCGACGAGACCAAGACCTACACCTTCAACTCCGACGTGCAGACCGAGACCGCCACCGACGGTTTCATCGCCAACACCCCCTATCTGCTGGAGTCCAAGGTGGAGGTCAGCCAGGACAGCGTCACCGTGGCTGCCGGTGAGACCATCACCCTCACCGCCACCCTCACCCTCACCGAGGCTGACAAGGAGTACATCAACAGTAACTTCGAAAACGGCATGTACGTGGAGGGCTACCTGTACCTGGAAGGGGCCGACAACGAGAACCTGACCATGCCCTTCCTGGGCTACTATGGCGACTGGTCCAAGCCCCCCGTCTTTGACAACCCCGACTACAACGAGGCCAGCCTGTACGGCACCGGCGTGTTCACCATGAACGCTCAGCTGGGCACCAACCCCTATCTGCGCAATGGTGCTGCCGGCGACGAGTACAACGCCTTCTCCTACGCCAACCCCCTGATGGAGCTGGACTTCGGTATGCTGCGTAACGCCCGCAAGCTGGTGTTCCGTGTCAACAACACCGAGACCGGAGAAGAGTACTTCAACCTGGTGTATGACTACGCCACCAAGAGCTACTACAACAGCAGCTATGGCCAGATCTTCCCCTTCTTCATCTACAACGCCACCACCGACGAGGAGTATGTGTGGAATGGCTATGACAAGGAGGGCAACCAGCTGCCCGACGGCACCACCATCACCTACACCGTAGAGGCCTATGTGGACGACGGCGACGATGTGGTGGATGATTCCTTCTCCTTCCAGGCCTCTCTGGACAACCAGAAGCCTCAGCTGCTCAACGCCGACAACATTCAGGACTCCCTGAAGGTGGAGAACGGCCAGGTCAACCTGACCCTGGAGCTGCAGGATAACGCCAACCTGGCTGCCATCCTCTTCGTCTCCCCCGACGGCTCCATCATCGGTAAGTTCGCTCCCGATCCCGACGACGGCAGCGAGTACCAGACTGGTCAGGCCTTTGAGCAGACCTTCAACGTGGCTGGCTACGGCGCTGACTTCACCATCGTGCTGGGCGACTACGCCTGCAACGAGACCGAGATCGAGGTTGCCCTGGAGCTGGATGACTCCGCTCTGACCCCCAGCCTGAAGGAACTGGAGCAGGGCCGTCTGTACGGCTTCGAGCCCTACACCGACTCCACCGTTCTGGACCGCGGCTGGTTCAGCATTGACAAGGGCCAGACCGAGGCACCCCGCAACGAGACCTATGAGAACACCGCCTACACCGCCGGCGAGTACATCAACGGCCGTGTGATTGCCCAGCGCAACGACGGCGCTCTGGTGCTGCTCTCTCCCTACTCCACCTACTGGGGCAGCCAGGTTCTGTACACCCAGAGCGGCCAGGAGGGCTCCGCCAACTTCATCACCCTGTATGACATGGCCCTGAGCCATGGCAACAACGGCGGCGGCATCCTCCAGCGCAACGGCGAGGACGCTCTGTACGCCGTGGGTTGGACCTATGACGGCACCATCACTCCCTCCGGCAGCTATGGCGGTTCCAACAACCTCTATGAGGTGTGCTTCACTCCCTGGGGCTACACCAGCATTGAGAAGGTGGCCACCATCACCGGCCTGGCTGAGGGCTACGAGATCCTCACCCTGTCCGCTGACGAGGAGGGCAACCTGTACGCCATCGGCACCGACCTGAACCTCTACTCCCTGGACAAGACCACCGGTGCTGCTACCTGGCTGATGACCATGGCCGACTTCAAGGTCAAGACCAACGGCGAGCCTCTGAGCAGCATCCAGTCCATGACCTATGACTACGAAGAGGACGTCATCTACTGGTACGCTCACGCCCAGGTGGGCAACACCCAGGTGTGCGAGACCTACAAGATCGACCCCGTAGCCAAGACCGCCGAGAGCCTGGGCAGCCGTGCCCCCAGCGGCACCTCCGCCCTGTTCATCCCCAACGACCTGGGCACCGACCTGTTCACCGTGGGCGAAGTCAACCCCACCGGCGTGCAGCTGGAGCCCTATAAGACCACCCTGGTGGTCAACCAGGGCAAGCGCATGAACCTGACTTGGGCCCCCTGGAACGCCGCTGCTCAGCAAGTGACCTGGACCAGCGACAACACCGACGTGGCCACCGTCTCTGAGACCGGCTATGTCAAGGCCATTGGCCCCGGCACTGCCACCATCACCGGCGCTACCCAGATTATGTATGCTGGACAGACCGAGTGGACCCCCTACGAGGTCACCTGCCAGGTCACCGTAGTGGAGTCTCAGGACGCCCTGTATGGCTACATCGTCACCGATGATGTCAACCAGGGCAACCAGATGAAGTGGGTCACCTACTCCGACCAGACCCCCACTCAGGTCACTCAGCTCAACGCCCCCAAGACCACCACTCTGGACGGCACCGTTGGCTCCGCCATCTGGGCCGGCGGCACCTACTACAACGGCTATGTGTACACCGTGCAGCAGGAACAGTGGGTGGAGGACCAGGTGATCTACAACGCCACCGTCCTCTATCGCACCCTGGTCACCGGCAATGAGGATCCCACCAAGACCACCTTCGGCGAGCCCGAGCGCATCGGCCACACCGAGAACATCGAAGTGGGCAACATCGGCTTCGACTACAACACCGGCCGTATGTACGGCGTGGATCTGACCAACGGCGGCCTCGTGGTCATCGACCTGGAGACCGGCGCTGTGGATCCCATCGGCGAGTTCAAGTTCCCCGAGGGCTCTGCCTCCGGCGACAACGTGATGACCGCCATGGCCGTCATCTGCGAGGGTGAGGAGACCACCATCCTGTGCGGCAGCATGAACGGCAACCTGTTCATCGTGGACCCCGACACCATGGAGGCCACCAAGGTCTACTCCAGCTCCCAGGAGTACTGGTTCTACGCTGGCATGACCTACGACTACAACACCGGCAACATCTACTGGAACCCCTCCATGGGCTCCGGCATCAATCCCCTGTTCCTGGTCACTCTGGAGGACACCGATTGGGGCTCCATTGAGGCCAACGTCATGGACCTGGGCGACGTGAGCAGCCGTTCCGGCGTGGAGCAGACTGCCATGTTCACCATCACCGAAAACGAACCCGAGACCAACTACATCCCCGTGGAAGACCTGTGGCTGACCACCGGCGAGACCTACACCGGCCTGGCTGGCGCTCAGGTGCAGCTGCAGACCTCCACCGAGCCCGCCCGTCCCACCGTGCAGAAGCGCACTTGGTCCAGCGACAACACCGATGTGGCCACCGTGGACGCCTTCGGCAAGGTGACCCTGGTGGATGTGGGTACCGCCACCATCACCGTCAGCCTCACCGACCGTGACGGCACCGTGTACTCCGACTCCATCACCTTCACCGTCCTGCCCGCTGCCGGCTCCATGGCCGCCTTCATGGCCCGGGACGACAACGGCTCCATGTACGCCAACTTCTGGATCACCGTCAACGACTATGATCCCGCCAACTCCACCGTGGGTCAGGGCACCAATGGTGCCTACACCGTCCGTGCCGGCGAGTACTTCGACGGTTACTACTATGTGGTGGACGACCTGAACAACTTCATGCGCATCGATGCGGATTCCGTGGATGCCTACACCGTGCTGGGCAACACTGAGAAGCGTGTGGTGGATCTGGCCTTCGACTACACCACCGGAACCATGTACGGCCTGACCCTCAGCTACAAGGCTTGGAACTCCGAGACCTATCAGCAGGAGCAGACCTACCCCGAGCTGGTGAAGATCGACCTGACCACCGGTGCCCTGACCACTGTGTGCACCCTGGATACCGCCGGTGCCTTCACCCTGGCCGCTGACAAGGACGGCAAGCTGTACACTGCAGGCAGCACCTCCACCAGCGCCAACGCCGTACTCTATCAGATCGACACCGCCACCGGCGCTTGCACCCAGCTGACTGAGGTGGAGGGCGCTGTGGCCTACACCGATCAGAACGGTGCCTACAACTCCCAGCTGTCCTATGACTTCGGCAGCGACCGTCTGTACTTCCACGCTGCCAACATCACCGCCAGCTGGTGCAGCGGCTCCAACCTCTACATGATCGAGAAGGAGGGCGACTCCTTCACCGCCATGAAGCTGGGCAGCACCGCTCTGAACCTGCGTGGTGAGTCCATGCAGGGCTACAACGCCGTGCTGGGTATGCTCTGCCCCATCCCCGAGGACAGCGAACTGCCCGAGATGGACGTGATCAACCTGATGCTGGACCGCACCGTGACCCGGATGCTGGTTGGCACCACCATGACCATGGACGCTCTGGTTCAGCCCGCTGTGAGCAGCGACAAGGCTCAGCTGGTCTGGTCCAGCAGCGATGAGTCCGTGGCCACTGTGGCCGAGGACGGCACCATCACCGCTGTGGCTGCCGGCGAGACCACCATCACCGTCACTGACACCGTCAGCGGCCTGTCCGCCTCCTGCCAGCTCTCCGTGCTCTCCCAGCTCAGCGGCGACGTGGCCTACACCATCTCCCAGGGCGTCGGCCTGGTGGCCTTCGATCCCGAGCTGCCCAACGAGTACGTGGTGGTCAACTCCGCCATGCCCGTGGACGGCAAGCTGGTGGGTGTGGACGTGGACGACTCCGGCCGTTACCTCTACTACGCTGTGTACGACGACGGCTCCTTCCCCCTGCTGTACCGTTACGACATCCAGGGTAACACCAATGTCTACATGGGCCAGCTCCAGACCAACACGCAGGTCTACACCCTGGCCTACGATGACGAGCACAACGTCATCTATCTGGGCGGCGGCTACTACCTGTATCAGTACTACGTGCCCAGCCTCCAGACCACCGACCTCAATCCCTACACCAGCATCGGCTTCGACAGTGACTACACCCGTGTGCACACCGTGGCCTGTGCCAACGGCAAGACCTATGTGCTGGGTAAGTACTACGAGGAGTCCCGTCTGATGGAAGTGGCTCTGAACATGCAGACCTACACCATCCTGGAGAACACCGACCTGCAGCTGAACACCGTGGAGAACAGCAGTGAGATGAGCTACAGCTCCAACACTGGCAAGTTCTACGTCACCGACGCTGCCAACAACCTGTACTCCTTCAACCTGCCCGACGAGAACGGCCTGACCAACCTGACCAAGGTTGACCTGGTGGCTGGCGGCCTGAACGTCACCGGTCTGGGCATCTACAACGATCCCGACTTCAACTGGGATCAGGAGGATTCCGGCCGCAAGTACGACGTGACCATCACTCCCACTGAGAACGGCACCGTGAAGGTGGATCCCACCAGCGCCGCTGCCGGCACTCAGGTGACCATCACCGCCACTCCCGACCAGGGCTATGAGGTGGGCTCCATCGTGGTCACCGACGCCGAGGGTAACACCATCGCTGTCACCAACAACGCCTTCACCATGCCCGCCGGTGGCGCCACCGTCACCGTGACCTTCCAGGCTGTGGCCAAGGCCGACAAGACCCTGCTGCAGAAGACCTATGACTATGCCGTGACCCTGTCCACGGAGGGTGTCACCGACTCCGCCAAGGCCGCCTTCGAGAAGGCTCTCGAGAACGCCAAGACCGTTCTGGACAACGACAACGCCACCCAGGACGAGGTCAACGCCGCTTGGGACCAGCTGCTGGAAGGCATCTGGGGTCTGGGTCTGGTTCAGGGCAGCAAGGATGAGCTGAACAAGCTCATTGCCAAGGCCGACGAGATGATGGACAACGCCGACAAGTATGTGGCTGACCACTGGCAGGAGCTGGTGGACGCCCTGGCCAAGGCCAAGGAAGTTGCCGCTGACGGCGACGCCATGGACGAGGACATCCAGCCTGTGGCTCAGGCCCTGCTGAATGCCATCCTGGCCCAGCGCTTCAAGGCTGACAAGTCCATCCTGGAAGACCTCATCAACCAGGCCGAGGACATGGATCTCTCCGGCTACACCGCTGAGTCCGTGGCCACCTTCCGCTCCGCTCTGGCCGCCGCTCAGGCTGTGATGGCCGATGAGACCCTCACTGAGGACGACCAGAAGACCGTGGACGACGCTGCGGCTGCTCTCCAGGCCGCCATCAACGGTCTCACCGCCGAGGGCGAGACTCAGCCCTCTGACAAGCCTGAGACCAGCGATAAGCCCGAGGTCTCCGACAAGCCCGAGACCACTGACCAGCCTCAGACCACCGAGAAGCCCAATGAGACTCCCGCTCAGACCGGCGACTCCTCTCAGCTGATGCTGTATGTGGCCGTCATGTTCGCCGCTGTGTGCGCCCTGGGCGCCACCGCCGTGGTGCGTAAGCGCCGCAGCTAAGGCTCTCTCAGATCTCTGAGACTCAAAGCATGACAAAGCCCCGGAGGAAGCAACTGCTTCCTCCGGGGCTTTCCTTTGTCCCTGAGTTCATGGAACTGTCTGCCGCCCGACTGACGAAGGGGTATTTATCCTCCAATTTCCTTGGCGGAAACCAGCGCCCCAGCCGGGGACGCTCCGCTGGGGTGACTTTCTGATTGGGCAGAAAGTCACCAAAGACCCACCAAAGGCGGGGCCTTCCCCCGCCTTGTGGAATCCACCCCGCGGTACTGGGTGGAAGGTGTATCCTTCTCTGTTCGGCCCTGGACTCGTTCATGTCACATAGATGGCATTCCGTTCTATGGGATGCATCTACTCCTCTGCTGGTGCATTCTTCTCCTGTCAGGGCCTTACCCTGGTGTACAACTGTTCCCAGTTGCCAGGGGCCTGGCTTCCGGTGGTGGGAACGCCGCTTCTCCAGGGTAGGCCCGGCTGTGGAAACCACCTAGCTGTAGGGCCAGCTGCCCAGAGTAGCCTGGTGTGGTGGCACGACTAGGCGCCACAGCAAGGGTGACGGGCCGGCCTGAGTACCACCGCAGGGGCAGCCTCGTACCCAAGGGAGGTCCTTAGGGGGGAACGCCCTAAGCGGGTTTTGGTGCCTTTTGCCCGCTCAAAAGGCACCCCCAGCGGGTAGCGTCCCCACCAGGCTGGCAAGCCGGAACCATGGATGGTTATACCATCAACCCCTCAGTCAGCCCTGCGGGCTGCCAGCTCCCCTTACACAGGGGAGCCATTTGGAGAAGGGCAAGACAACCGCACCGCAGAGCATGAAAAAAGCGGAAGCAACCGAAGTTGCTTCCGCTTTTCATATCGCTGGTTTCCCGTGCTGCAATTAGTCGGTGACGTAGGGCAGCAGAGCCACGTGACGGGCACGCTTGATGGCCTCGGTCAGCTGACGCTGATGCATGGCGCAGGTGCCGGTGGTGCGGCGGGGCAGGATCTTGGAGCGCTCGGACAGGAAACGCTTGAGCTTGGCAGCGTCCTTGTAGTCGATGTGCTCCACCTTGTCCACGCAGAAGGCGCAGACCTTGCGGCGCTTACGGTTGCCGCGGGGCTTCACATTATCCATAGCCATAATGGCAGACCTCCTTACTTATGATGGGCCCTGTTTAGAAGGGCAGATCGCCGTCGTCATCGGCCAGCTCTGCGAACTGGTCGGCGCCGGCAGGAATCCCGTAATCCACGGGAGCGGGGGCAGCGGGACGGCTGAAGCTGCCGCCGCTCTCGCCGTCCCGCTTGGAGTCGCCGAAATACACATTGTCGGCAACCACCTCAGCAGAGCGGCGCTTGCCGCCGTCCCGATCCGTCCAATCACGAATCTGAAGGCGGCCCTCCACCACAGCCATACGGCCCTTGGTGAAGTACTTGGATACGAATTCAGCAGTGTTGCGCCAAGCCACGATATCAATGAAATCGGTGGTCTTTTCGCCACTGTCACGACTCTTGAAATCTCGATCCACAGCCAGAGAGAAGGACGCCACTGCGGTGCCGCTCTGGGTGTGTCTCAGCTCAGGGTCACGGGTCAGACGGCCCATGAGGACGATTCGGTTGAGCATGTGCAACCTCCTCCTCAGGCTTCCTTGCTGACGATGATGGAGCGCATGATGCCGGTGTTGATGCGCATCAGACGGTCCAGCTCAGCGGGGAATGCGGGATCGGCGGTGAAGCTCATCAGGACGTAGTAGCCCTCAGCCAGATCGTCGATCAGGTAAGCCAGCTTGCGCTTGCCCCACTCATCCACCTCAGTCACAGTACCGCGGCTCTCAGCCAGGGTCTTGAACTTAGCCACCAGAGCGGCAGTCTCCTCCTCGCCCAGGTTGGGGTTGATGATGTAGAGCACCTCGTAGTTACCAGTCACTTTTGCCATAACTTTTGCACCTCCTTACGGACATATGGCCCCCGGATTTGCCGGAGGCAAGGATGTTGCCCGTCCTCTTGGACAGACTCATTAATTATATCGTATTTCTCCCGTTTGTCAAGCCTTTTTTCTCCACATTTTTCTTTCTTCTCGCTTCTCTACTCGGTTAGCTCGTTGTTTCGGTGAAGAAATGTACTTTTTTTGGTAAATAAACACGGGTCGATTTTTGTTTTGTTCAGTCGAATTTCCCGGTGAACATTTTATGAACAAATTTTGAACTCCTTGGGCTGCAACCAGTTGCGGCTTCAATTTCAAGTGAACAAATTTTGTTCACCTACTATTGTTCACTTTCTATAATTTGAACTTTTTATTCTTGTGTAGTATTTTTTCACAGTTTTCTTTGACGTGTTTTTGTTTTTGTAGTAGAATTTACCCGTTCGCCGGAAAATTTCCTTTCACGAGAATGCGGTTGCCCTGGGTTGGGTCATAATCCAGTGTCAGCAAATCGGAGGCCACGGAGGCAGCCGCCCTGGCCTTGCCCACATTGGGTGCGGGCAGCAGGGTGGTCTGGGGTGGGAACAGCCCCGGGTCGTCCAGGGAGTAGATGACGGCCAGGTCCTCCGGTGGGAACAGCTGGCACGCCTCTACCCCCAGCAGGTCTCCCACCACCACGCCTTTCCGGCCCCGGTGGGCCTCCAGGAAGGCAGACAGGGGCTGGGCCCCATCGTGGAAGAAGACATCCTGTGGGTGGAAGCCCTGGGAGAGCAGGGTCATGAGCTGACCGCTGCGCACCGGCTCAGCCACCAAAAACAGGTCTTCCCGGCCCAAGCGGGCCTTGGCGGTCCGGATGAGGGACGGATAGTCCGGCAAAATCTTATAATAGAGAGGGTCGTCGTTGTCACAGTCCACAAAGATCATGGGCGTGACACAGGGAGGGTTCACATGGGCCACCGCCCGGCACCCGCCGTCCAGCACAAAGATGACGCTGGGCGACACCGCCAGAATCTTCCGCCAGTCCTCCACCAGGTCCCCCAGGCGCAAAATCACCGAGGGAATGCCCAACTCCAACAGCTGGGCCTCCAGCTGCATGGCCAGGTCGGTGAGATGCAGCCGCCGCCCCACCGATTCCCCGTGGAGGCGGGTGACCAAAATCGCCGCCCGGTTCTTCTTGCCCCGGGTGGTGCGGGTGGTGGGATAATTGAGCTGTTTGGCCGTATCAATAATACGCAGCCGGGTGGCGCTGCTGATCTTCCCCTGCCCTGTGTGGTTGAGGGCGTAGGACACCGTGGCCAGAGAACAGCCGCATATCTGGGCAATCTGGCGCATGGACACTTTTTTCTCTCCCATAAAACTTCCCCCTCCGGTCATATCAATGACCATCATATCAGAAAACCGCTAGGTTGAAAAGCACCATACCTTTCAAAAAGGAGCGAATCTCACCATGGAATTTCAAGCAAGACTCAACGAGATCATCAAGGAGCGTTATCGTAAGCCTCTGGCCAAGTGTACCAAGGCCCAGGTCTACCACGCTCTTCTCCAGCTCACCCAAGAGCTGTCCGCCCAGCGCCCCGCCCCGGACACCGGCCGCAAGCTGTACTATTTCTCGGCCGAGTTCCTCATTGGCAAGCTGCTGAGCAACAACCTGCTGGCCCTGGGCATTTTTGACCAGGTGTCCGCCCTGCTGGAGAAAAACGGCTTTACCTTGGCCGAGATCGAGGAGCAGGAGCCCGAGCCCTCCCTGGGCAACGGCGGTCTGGGCCGTCTGGCCGCTTGCTTTTTGGACTCCCTGGCCGCTCTGGGCCTGCCCGGCGACGGCGTAGGTCTGAACTACCACTACGGCCTGTTCCACCAGTACCTGCGCAACAACAAGCAGGAAGAGCAGCCCGATCCCTGGATCGAGGAGCAGGGCTGGCTCATTCCCACCGACGTCACCTTCCCCGTCCAGTTCGGCAGCCAGACCCTCAACGCCGTGATGTGGGACATCGCCGTGCCCGGCGCCAACACCCAGACGGCCAACCGCCTGCACCTGTTTGACGTGGAGAAACCCGCTGCCGCTCCCACCGATGGCATCGACTTTGACAAGGGGGACATCGCCCATCACCTCACCTCCTTCCTCTACCCCGACGACAGCGACGAGGCCGGACGGCTGCTGCGTGTGTATCAGCAGTACTTCATGGTCTCCGCCGGCGCTCAGCTGATTTTGAAGGAGCTGGACGAGAAGGGCATCTCCCCCTGGAACCTGTGTGACCATGTGGCCATCCAGATCAACGACACCCACCCCTCTATGGTGCTGCCCGAGCTGACCCGCCTGCTGCTGGAGCGCGGCCTGTCCATGAACGACGCCCTCCACCAGGTGGCCCACGCCTGTGCCTACACCAACCACACCATCCTGGCCGAGGCCCTGGAGAAGTGGCCCATGAGCTACATCGAGCGAGTAGCTCCCCAGCTGGTGCCCATCATCCGGGAGATGGACCGCCGGGCCAAGTCCGTGTTCCCCGACCCCCGCATGGTCATCATCGACCACAAGGATGTGGTACACATGGCCCACATGGACATCCACTACACCTACTCCACCAACGGCGTGGCCGCCCTGCACACCGAGATCCTCAAGACCTCGGAGCTCAAGCCCTTCGCCGACGTGTACAGCTACAAGTTCAACAACAAGACCAACGGCGTCACCTTCCGCCGCTGGCTGGAGGTATGCAACCCCCGTCTGGCCTCCCTCATTGACGACTGCATCGGCAGCGAGTGGCGCCGGGACGCCAGCCAGCTGGAGAACTTCGCCACCTTCGTCCGGGACCCCAAGGTGCTCAGCGCCATGCTGGACATCAAGGACTACAACAAGCAGCAGCTGGCCAAAGTCCTCAAGCAGCGCCAGAACGTGGAGGTGGACCCCCAGTCCATCTTTGACATTCAGGTCAAGCGTCTGCACGAGTACAAGCGCCAGCAGATGAACGCCCTGTACGTCATCAAGAAGTACCTGGACATCAAAAACGGCATTCTGCCCACCCGCCCCATCACCGTGATCTTCGGCGCCAAGGCCGCCCCCGCCTATGTCATGGCAAAGCACATCATCCACCTCATCCTCTGCCTGCGCCAGCTCATTGAGTCTGACCCCCAGGTGCGCCCCTGGCTGCGGGTGGTCATGGTGGAGAACTACAACGTCAGCTGGGCGGAAAAGCTCATCCCCGCCTGCGACATCTCCGAGCAGATCTCCCTGGCCTCCAAGGAGGCCTCCGGCACCGGCAACATGAAGTTCATGGCCAACGGCGCTGTCACCCTGGGCACCATGGACGGCGCCAATGTGGAAATCGCCCAGCTGGTGGGCCGGGACAACATCTACACCTTCGGCGCCTCCAGCGACCGGGTCATTCAGATGTACGCCAATCACAGCTATCACCCCCAGGAGTTCTACAACCGTCCCTGGGTCAAGGAAGTGGTGGACTTCATCGTCTCCCCCACCCTAGTGGCTCTGGGCGACGAGACTTGCCTGCGGGCTCTGTGGAACGACATGAAAACCAAGGACTGGTTCATGGCTCTGCTGGATGTGGAGGAGTACACCGCTGTGCGCAACCGCCTGCTCAGCGACTACGAGGACCGCACCGAGTGGTCCAAGAAGATGCTCATCAACACTGCCAAGAGCGGCTTCTTCTCCAGCGACCGCACCATTGCCCAGTACAACCACGACATCTGGCATCTGGACTAAACGAAAAAATGTCCCGCTCCAAACACGGAGCGGGACATTTTTTATCCACAAGACAGGCCCGCCTTCCTGAGAAGGCGGGCCTGTCATTATGCGTCTATAGGAAAATTAGCCCTTGAGGCCCTCGGCCCAGGCGGCGTAACGCTCCACCTTGGAAGCGCAGTCGGCCTGGCTCTCACCACGGGCCAGGATGTACACCTTCACCTTGGGCTCGGTGCCGGAGGGACGGACGATGACGGAGGTGCCGTCCACCAGCTCGTAGCGCAACACGTTGGAGCCGGACAGCTCCATGGTGGTGTGGTCGCCGGTGGCGGCGTCCACCACGCTGCCATCCTTGTAGTCCTTCCACTGGGCCACAGCGGTGCCGCCCACTTCCTTGGGGGGATTGGCACGCAGGTCGGCCATGAGCTGGGCCATCTTCTTCAGGCCGTCCAGGCCGGGCATCACCAGGTTCATGGTGCGTTCGCCGAAGTGGCCGTACTTCTCATACAGACCCTGGAGGGCGTCATACAGAGTCATGCCCTGTCCGGCATACCAGGCGGCCATCTCGGTGAGGGCCACGGAGGCGGTGACAGCGTCCTTGTCCCGGACGAAGCTGCCAAGCATGTAGCCGAAGGACTCCTCGTAGGACATGATGACATTGCCCTCGCCGGTGCTCTCCAGCTTGTCCTTCTTCTCGGCCAGGAACTTGAAGCCGGTGAAGGTGTCGAAGCACTTCAGGCCGTTGTCCTCAGCCACCTTACGGGCCATCTCGGTGGTCACCAGGCTCTTGAGGGCCACGGGGTTTGCGGGCATCTTGCCAGTGCGGGTCTTGGCGCCGATGAGGTAGTCCAGCAGCAGCACGCCGGTCTGGTTGCCGCTGATGACCACGAAGCCGTCGTCCTTGGTGCGCACCATGATGCCCACACGGTCGGCGTCGGGGTCAGAGCCCAGAATGAAGTCGGCGCCCTCCCGCTTGGCGATGTCCACAGCCAGGGCGAAGCCCTCAGGGTTCTCGGGGTTGGGGGAGACCACGGTGGGGAAGTCTCCGTCGATAATCATCTGCTGGGGCACGCAGATCACATGCTTCATGCCCAGACGGCGCAGCGCCTCGGGGATGAGCTTGTAGCCGGTGCCGTGGAAGGGGGTGTACACCATCTTGAAGGTGTCCGCCACAGCGTCCACAGCGGCCTGGTCGTTGACCTGCTCCATGACGTTAGAGAGGAACTTCTCGTCGGTCTCGGTGCCCATCAGGGTGATGCAGCCCTCGTCCAGAGCCTTCTTGTAGTCCATGGTCTTCACGCAGTCGAACACGTCCAGCTCCTGCATCTTGGCGGCCACCTTGTCGGCGGGGCCGGGAGGCAGCTGAGCGCCGTCAGACCAGTACACCTTGTAGCCGTTGTACTCCTTGGGGTTGTGGCTGGCGGTGATGTTGATACCGGCAATGCAGCCGTACTCCCGGATGGCAAAGGACAGCTCGGGAGTGGGGCGCAGGGAGTCGAACAGGCGCACGGGGATGCCGTTGGCGGCCATGACGCAGGCGGCCTCACGGGCGAAGAGCTCGGAGTTGTTGCGGCAGTCGTAGCACACGGCCACGCCCTTGGCCACCGCCTCGGGGCCCTCCTCCAAAATCACCTGGGCAAAGGCCTGGGTGGCGTGGCGCACCACATGTACGTTCATCCGGTACAGGCCCACACCCATGGTGCCCCGGAGACCGGCGGTGCCAAAGCTGAGCTGGGAGAAAAAGCGGGATTCGATTTCCTTCTCGTCCCCGGCAATGGCGGTCAGCTCCGCCTTCTCCTCCTGGGACAGGGCCGGACTCTCCATCCAGCGCTGATATTGTGCCTTGTAATCCATGGTACAGTTCCTCCTTATATTCTCAATGTTGTTTAAAATGCAAAGTTGCCGTCCACAAACACGGGGATTTCCCGTCCGTCCTGGGTGGTGCCCACAATGGACAGGTCACGGGTGCCCACCATAAAGTCCACATGGGTCATGGACTGGTTGAGGCCTGCCGCCTTCTGGTCCGCCTCGCTGAGATCCTCGCCGCCCTTGACGCAGTTGGGATAGGCGGAGCCGTAGGCCAGGTGGCAGGAGGCATTTTCATCAAACAGAGTGTTGTAGAACAAAATGCCGCTGTTGCGGATGGGGGAGTCGTAGGGCACCAGGGCCACCTCGCCCAGATAGGCAGCGCCTTCATCCATGCCCACAGAGTTGCGGAGGTACTCCTCCCCTTCTCCGGCGTGGACGTTTACGATCTTGCCGTTTTCAAAGTCCATATAGAAATCACGCACCAGGTTGCCGTTGAGGGCCAGAGGCATGGCGGCGTATACCCGGCCATTCACCCCGTCCCAGCGGGGGGCAGTGAAGATCTCCTCGGTGGGCATGTTGGCCACAAACTCCACGCCACGGGGGGTGTCCTCGCTGCCGCCCATCCACACATGGTTGTCGGGGAGGGTGATGGTCAGGTCAGTGCCCAGGGAGTTGGTGTAGTGCAAGGTCTTGAAGTTGTACTCGTTGAGCAGCTTAGCTCTCCGGGCCGTGGCGTCCACATGCTCCCGCCAACGCTCCACGCCCTTGCCGTCACCGGTGATGCGGCACACCGAGAAGATGGCCTCCCACAGAGCGTCAATGGCCTCTTCCCCCTTCTTGTCAGGGAACACCTTTTCCGCCCAGGCACGGGTGGGGTGAGCCCCGATGGTCCACTGGAAGCGGTTGGCGCTCAAAGCGTCGTGCCAGGCCCGGGTGTTCTCGCCGGACACCCGCTGCCAGGCCTGAATGCGGCCAGAGTCCACGCCTCGGAGCATCTCAGGGTCGGAGCCGATGATGGACAGGGCGGTGCAGCCCTCTTCCAGCATCCAGTCAAACTTGGCCTTCAGGTAGTCGGGGAACTCCTCAAACACCTGACCATCTGCCTTCAGATACCGCTCCCGGGTGATGAAGTCGTCAGCCCACTCCATCACCACGTCCTTGGCCCCCCGGTCCAGAGCGGCCTGGGCACACAGGCGGGCCAGAGGCGCACACTCCACCGGAGCGGCCAGGCGCACCAGCTGTCCGGGCTGGATATTCAAGCCCACATCCACCAGAAGATGGGCGTATTCTTCCAATTTTTCCTTAAAATTTGGAACCATGGGATAGGTTCTCCTTTCGCTGTGCATTTCCCCCAGAACAGGGATTTCAAAATACCTTAATATTATAACATCATATCAAAAAAAATACAAATCGGAAATTGCATTTTTTAGCATGATGAAGTATAATCTTTTCTATCTTAACGTCTGGAGGAGCTGCGCCATGCTGAACACTGTCATTCCCGCAGGGTATTCTCCCTGTTTAAACCTATACGATACCCAAAAGGCCATCGGTCTTTTAAAGCGTCTATTTGAGGACAATTTGGGCGGCGCCCTCCATCTGCGCCGGGTCTCCGCCCCCCTGTTTGTGGAGGCCTCCACCGGCCTCAACGACGACCTCAACGGCGTGGAGCGGGCGGTGTCCTTCGATATCCCCGACGCAGGCCGGGACGCCCAGGTGGTGCACTCTCTGGCCAAGTGGAAGCGTCTGGCCCTGCACCGCTATCAGTTCTCGGTGGGTGAAGGGCTGTACACCGACATGAACGCCATCCGCCGGGACGAGGACCTGGACAACATCCACTCGGTGTATGTAGACCAGTGGGACTGGGAGAAGGTACTGGCCCCCCGGGATCGCAACGAGACCTACTTAAAAAATACCGTCACCACCATTGTGGCAGCCCTGGCGGACACTCAGGCCACCCTCCGGGCGGTCTATCCCCAGCTCACCCCTCTGCCCACCATCCAGCGGGAGGTGTCCTTTGTCACCGCCCAGGAGCTGGAGGACCTGTGGCCGGAGCTGTCCCCCAAGGAGCGGGAGAACGCCTGGGTAAAGGACCACCCCACCACCTTCCTCATGGGCATCGGCGCCCCCCTGAAATCCGGCAAGCCCCACGACGGCCGTGCCCCGGACTACGACGACTGGAATTTAAACGGCGACCTGCTGGTGTGGAACTCGGTGCTGGGCTGCGCCTTTGAGATCTCCTCCATGGGCATCCGGGTCAGCCCCGAGTCCCTGGACCGCCAGCTCACCCTGGCCGGATGCGACGACCGCCGAGAGCTGCCCTTCCACAAGATGCTCCTGGAGGGCAAGCTGCCCCTGACCATCGGCGGCGGCATCGGTCAGAGCCGGGTGTCCATGTACCTGCTGGGCAAGGCCCACATCGGCGAGGTTCAGGCCTCCGTGTGGGACGCTCAGACCCTGGAGGCCTGCCGGGACGCCGGGGTCATCCTGCTGTAAGAGGAAGGTGTACCGATGAAAAAACTTGGTTTTGGCTGCATGCGCTTCCCCCTTCTGGACGCCGAGGACAACACTTCCATCGACTTCCCCCAGGTGTGCCAGATGGTGGACCTGTTTCTGGAGCGGGGCTTTACCTACTTTGACACCGCCTACTTCTACCATGGCGGCACCAGTGAGGAGACGGTGAACCGAGCTCTGGTGCAGCGCCACCCCCGGGACTCCTTCACCCTGGCCACCAAGCTGCCCCTGGCCAAGCTGAAAGAGGCCACCGCCCAGGAGCAAGCTGACATGTTCCAGCTCCAGCTGAGCCGCTGCGGCGTGGAGTTTTTCGACTACTATCTGCTCCACTGCATCGACGACGAGAACTACGAGATCGCCCAGCGGCTGGACAGCTTCGCCTTTGTCCAGCAGAAGAAGGCGGAGGGGTACATCCGTCAAGCGGGATTCTCCTTCCACGGCACCCCCGAGCTGCTGGAAGAAGTGCTCACCCAGCACCCTGAGGTGGACTTTGTGCAATTGCAAATTAACTACCTGGACTGGGAGAACCCCAAGGTCCAGTCCCGCCGCTGCTACGAGGTAGCAGTGGCCCACCACAAGCCCGTGGTGGTGATGGAGCCGGTAAAGGGTGGCAAGCTGGCCAATCCCTCCCCCGCTGTGCGGGAGATGTTTGCCGCCCTGGACCTCAACGCCTCCCCCTCCTCCTTTGCCATCCGCTTTGCCGCCTCCCTGGAGCATGTGTTTATGGTGCTCTCCGGCATGTCTTCCCTGGAGCAGGTGGCGGACAATACCGGGTATATGGGGGATTTCCGCCCCGTCACTCCCCAGGAGGTGGCAGTGCTGGAGCAGGCTGCCCAGCAGATTCAGGCCGACGGTACCATTCCCTGCACTGCCTGTGGCTACTGCACCGACGGCTGCCCCCAGCGCATCCCCATCCCCGCCCTCTTTGCCCTGTATAATCGCACCTTGGGCCAGCCGGGCCCCATGCAGAAGAAGGAGTACCGGGAGGCGTGCGCTCAGGGCTCCCCCGCCTCGGCCTGCATCGCCTGCCGCCAGTGCGAAGGGGCCTGTCCCCAGCATTTGGAGGTGGTGGAGCAGTTGCAGCGGGTGGCCAAAGTGTTCGAAGATTGACCCCATCGGGCCGCAAGTGCTTCTTGCGGCCCATTTGTTTTCCATCTGTCCCGGAAAATAGGCCGCCTATTCCCAACTGGTAGACAACACCCCGAATTTTCCGTATACTCAAAGTACCAAGTGA
The DNA here is from genome assembly GCA_944385445.1 of uncultured Oscillospiraceae bacterium. Classification (GTDB taxonomy): domain Bacteria; phylum Bacillota; class Clostridia; order Oscillospirales; family Oscillospiraceae; genus Enterenecus. Next base: position 326,494 of record CALWXF010000001.1, on the reverse strand, counting down.
AGGGAGGGAACGCCATGAAAGTGGAAGTGCACATAGACCCCCAGCTGACCCAGGCCAAGGTGGTCATCCACGCCCCCGCCCGCTCCCCCCAGGTGGAACAGCTGGCCCGCCAGTTGGAAGCACTGGCCACCCCCTCCACCTTCACCGTCTTCCGGGACGGCGAGGCCCGGCGTCTCCCCCTCTCGGACATTCTCCGCTTTTACGCCGACGGCAAAGGGGTGTCCTGCCAGACCACCACGGGGACCTACACGGTGCGGGAGCGGCTGTACGAGCTGGAAGAGGCCCTGGCTGGAACCCGCTTTGTGCGGGTATCCCATTCGGAGGTGGTAAATCTAAACCGGGTCACCGCCCTGGATCTATCCCTCACCGGCACCATCAAAATGACCTTGGAGGGTGGCACGACGGTATATGTCTCCCGGCGGTATGTGAAGAAGATCAAGCAAGCTCTGGACCTGTGAGAGGAGGGTTGACCATGTTCTTTGACAATAAAAAACAAGCCCTGCGCCGCATGGCTGCGGGGGCTGCTGCGGGGGTGGCCGTCCATCTGCTATTGGGCTACTGGTTGGGAACTCTGGCTTTCTTTGGCCCTGGCGTGGCCGCCGTGTTTTCCTACCCCACCTGCTCCTTCCCGCCCCCGTTTGAGGGCTGGGGAATCCTGCTGTCCTATCTGCTCTTTGCCCTCCTGGGGGCGGAGATCGGGGTGTCCACCCTCCCCTTCGCCGATTGTGGCCGCACCCTGGTCCTTCGCACCCTGGCCCACTTCGCCCTCATGGCCGCCACCGTGGCCCTGTGGGGCGGGCTGAACTTTGGCGGGGCGGGGGCTGCCTTCTGCCTCATCCTCCTGGCGTCCATCTATGTGCTGGTGTGGCTGGGCCGCTGGGTGGGCTGGTATGTGGAGGTGGCCGCCATCCGGGCCAAACTGGGGCTGGCCCCCGGTCCCTCTCTCCTCCACTGGCGGGAGACTCTGCCCTATCTGGTGTTCGCCCTGGGGCTGTGCTTGGGGCTGCCCGCGCTCCTGCGCCTGTTGGACCCCCAGGACGTGCCCGTCCTCTCCGGGGTGTATTTCCCCTTCCTGCTGCTGCCCATCGGCACCTTCTGCTCGGGGGTGTCCCTGGGCCACCGCCATGGCTTCTCTCCCCTGTACCCGGTGGCCTGTGCCCTCTTTTCTATGGCGGCGGCGCTGCTGCTGTTCAACGACTCCGCCCTCTTCCACGGCGGTATCTCCCTGGTGTGCGCCCTGGTGGGCAACGGGGTGGGAGCTCTGCTGAAACAGCGGGCCCCACGGGAAAAGAACCCCTAGCTCCCCCCTCTTTTTTCCCTCAGCCCTTGCAAAATCTTCAGAAAATGGTATAATAGCCGCACGGCGGCTGTTATCAATTGCCGTTTTTCTTGCCCCTGACGGGACAACCAAAAAACCTGGCGTTGTACCATCAACGCCTTTGACACAACTTGTTGTGTTCGGATAGATCATTTGAGAATTGAGGGAAGTAGTATGGATCGCATCACCATCGCCTCCGTCTTTGCCGACAGCGAGAAGCTCTCTGGCCAGACGGTCACCGTCATGGGTTGGGCCCGCACCATCCGTGACATGAAAACCTTTGGATTTGTGGAGCTCAACGACGGCTCCTGCTTCAAGAATCTCCAGATCGTGCTGGACGCCAACGTCCTGGACAACTATAAGGAGATCACCGGCCAGAACGTGGGCGCTGCCCTCATCGTCACCGGCACCGTGGTGCTCACCCCCGAGGCCAAGCAGCCCCTGGAGATCAAGGCCGCCTCTGTGGCGGTGGAGGGCGTGTCCGCCCCCGACTACCCCCTGCAAAAGAAGCGCCACACCGTGGAGTACCTGCGCACCATTCAGCACCTGCGCCCCCGCACCAACCTGTTTTCTGCGGCCTTCCGTGTGCGCTCTGTGGCTGCCCACGCCATCCACTGCTTCTTCCAGGACCGGGGCTTTGTGTACGTCCACACCCCCATCATCACCGCCTCCGACTGTGAGGGCGCCGGTGAGATGTTCCAGGTGACCACTCTGGACGTGAACAACCCGCCCCGCCTGCCCGACGGCAGCGTGGACTGGTCCCAGGACTTCTTTGGTAAGAAGGCCAACCTCACCGTGTCCGGCCAGCTCAACGCCGAGAACTTCGCCATGGCCTTCGGCTCCGTGTACACCTTCGGCCCCACCTTCCGGGCTGAGAACTCCAACACCCAGCGCCACGCCGCCGAGTTCTGGATGATCGAGCCGGAGATCGCCTTTGCCGACTTGGGCGACGACATGGACCTGGCCGAGGACATGATTCGTTATATCATCCGCACCGTGCTGGAAAAGTGCCCTGACGAGATCAACTTCTTCAACTCCTTCGTGGACAAGGGCCTGAAGGAGCGTCTGGAGCTGGTAGCCAACTCCGAGTTTGGCCGTGTCACCTACACCGACGCCATCGAGATTTTGAAGAAGAACAACGACAAGTTCGACTTCAAGGTGGAGTGGGGCTGCGACTTGCAGACCGAGCACGAGCGGTACCTCACCGAGCAGGTGTACAAGAAGCCCGTGTTCGTCACCGACTACCCCAAAGACATCAAGGCCTTCTACATGCGCCTCAACGACGACGGCAAGACCGTGGCCGCTGCCGACTGCCTGGTGCCCGGTATCGGCGAGATCATCGGCGGCTCTCAGCGTGAGGAGCGCATCGAGGTGCTGGAGGAGCGTATGCACCAGCTGGGTCTCAACCCCGAGGACTACTGGTGGTACCTGGACCTGCGCCGCTACGGCTCCTGCCGCCACGCCGGTTTCGGCCTGGGCTTCGAGCGCATGGTGATGTACCTCACCGGCATCAGCAACATCCGGGACGTGGAGCTGCATCCCCGTACCGTGGGCAACGCTGAGTTCTAATTTAAAACACGAACAGACACCCCCCGGACTGTGGAAGTCCGGGGGGTGTTTTGCTGTCGGAATTGTTACAGGCACTCCAACTGCATATACTTCTTGATTTCACAAAAACCCAATTTTTCATAGAAGTGTAATGCATTAAGATTTTCAGTCATAACTTTTAGTTCAATGCTGTGAGCATCGTTCTCGTGTGCAAATTGTTTGAATTGCTGGAACAAGGCACCTGCAAACCCATTATGTCGATATTCGTCCAAGATATACAGTGCATCAAGAAGGGCCACTGGACGGGCAAACATTCCAGGAATCTGGTAGACAAAGCCATACAAAAAACCGACTATCTTTCCTTCTGTCTCCGCAACCAGCAACTTATGTCCATCCAGCCCAATCACTTCACTGTAATTGTTACTTACAGTGTATTCCTTATTCAAATTTTTATCAAATTCTGTTTCATACCGAATCAATTCTGTGAGCAATTCATCGACACGTGCTGCATCTTCTTTCACAGCATCACGAATTACATAATCATTTGCCTTCATATTATCCCTCCTACGCAGTTTTCCTCATAAAGTGCCCCATCATTTTTGTATAGTTTACCATTCTCCCGTCACTATTTCAACCAATCCTCTCGAACTTCCATGAACCACCCAGACTTTCTTGGCCCGATGGTTCTCTCATAAGCGCATAAAAAAGCCTCCCTCAGGGAGGGAGGTGGCGCCGCCGTAGGCGGTGACGGAGGGAGCCTTGGGGTGCACCGCAGTCCATCCGCCTCCCTTGTGTAAAGGGAGGTGGCCCGGCGTAAGCCGGGTCGGAGGGATTGACGGCTCCAGGGTAACGGGTCAACCCCTCAGTCAGCCTTACGGCTGACAGCTCCCCTTACACAGGGGAGCCTTTGGGCCGGTCACTTCATGTTCCAGTCCGGAATAAACTTCTCCCCCACCGCATCCAGCTCCTGCACATAGCCCTGAATGCCCAGGGCATCCATATAATTGCGGGCGGCTCTCAGCTCGGAGGGTCGAAGGGTGCGCTGCAATTCCGGGAACTGCTCCAGATTTCCACAGGGGGTGTACTGGGCCATCAGGGAAAACAGCACTTCCCCGGGGGCGAACTGCTCCGATACCCAGTCCATCACCCGCTTGGACTCGGCAAGTCGTCCGGGGAGAATCAAGTGGCGGATGACCACGCCCTTTTTCAACAGCCCATCCTCCAACTGCACGGTGCCTGTCTGGCGGAACATTTCCACAATGGCAGCCTTTGCGGTGGAAGGATAGTCCGGGGCGGCGGAGTACTTCTCCGCCAACTCCTCCGTCACATATTTCAGGTCGGGCAGGTATACGTCCACCTTCCCCTCCAGGCTTTTCAAAATCTCCACCCGCTCGTAGCCGCCGCAATTCCACACCACAGGCAGGTTGCCGGATACAGGTCGGGCAAGCACCTTTTGCAGCACATGGATGTACTGGGTGGGGGTAACCAGCTCGATGTTGTGGGCCCCCTCCCCCGCCAGCTTTTCAAAGAGGGCGTACAGCTCCTCCTCCGTCACCGCTTTGCCCTGGTTTTCGTGGCTGATGGGCCCATTCTGGCAGAACACACAGCCCAGGGTGCAGCCGGAGAAAAACACCGTCCCCGCTCCTTTTGTGCCGGAAATACAGGGCTCCTCCCAGTGGTGCAGCTCCGCCCGGGCCACCTTCACCACGCTGGGCAGGCGGCACCAGCCCTTTCCCTCCTCCGGGGTACGCTCCGCCCCGCACTGCCGGGGGCACAGATTGCAGATCATCCCTGAATCTCCTCCTTCACCACGTCCATCACCCCGGAAAAGGCGTTGGGCACGGCGTAAATGTCGGCAAGTTCCTGCCAGGTGCACCACACCCAGCCCGGGGGCAGCTGGTCCTCCTCCAGGCGCACCACCTGGGCGGTGAGGTGCCACTCCACATGGGTGAAGATGTGCCGGGCCACCCCGCCAAAACGGCCTTGGGGCATGTCCCCCGTCCACTCCGGGGGCAGCTGGGTACCCAACTCATTGGGAAACTCCCACAGCCCCGCCAACAGCCCCTTGGGGGGACGCTGGCGCAGGGCCACCCGGTTTTCATGAATGAGCAGCCACACCGTCCGCTCCTCAATGCGCCGGGGACGTTTGGGGGCCTTCACCGGGATGCGGCCCCAGCTGTCCTGGGCACAGGCCACACAGAAGTCCCGGGCGGGGCACCGCTGACACTGGGGCGCTCCGTTGGGCAGGCACACCGTAGCCCCCAGCTCCATCATGGCCTGGGTGAACTTGTCCGGGGCGTGGAGGGGGATGATGGGACTCAGCTGGGCAGCAATGGCCCGCTTGGTGGCCTGGGCGGTGATGTCCCGCTGGTCTCCGTTGATGCGGGTGACCACCCGGAGGACGTTTCCGTCCACCGCCGGGACAGGCTGTTGGAAGGCGATGGAGCAGATGGCCCCGGCGGTGTAGTCCCCCACCCCCTTCAAGGCCCGCACCTGGTCATACTGAGAGGGGAAGACGCCGACATATTCCTCCATGATCTGCCGGGCGGCGGTCTGGAGGTTGCGGGCCCGGCTGTAATAGCCCAGCCCCTGCCACAGCTTCATGAGCCGCCCCTCCGGCACCTCCGCCAGGGCCGCCACGTCGGGCAGCTCCGCCATAAACCGGGCGTAGTAGTCCAGCACCGCCGCTACACGGGTCTGCTGGAGCATGATCTCAGACACCCACACATGGTACGGGGTGGGGTCTTCTCTCCAGGGCAGGGTGCGGGCGTTGTCTCGGTACCACTCCAGAAGGGGGATGGGCAGTTGTTCGATGGGCAGCATGGGGTTACCTCCAGGTCAAAAAATCCCCCTTAGTATATCACACTTCCCCGTCTCCCCTCAAGCGTCGGCACAGCTGGACAAATTGGGAAAAAATCACCGCTCCCGCCTCACCCATCCGCTCGGGGTGGAACTGCACCGTCCACAGGGGCAGGGTGCGATGCTCCATGGCCTCCACCACCTCCCCCTCGGACCAGGCGGTGGCCACCAGCCCCCGGCCCAGCTTGCCCAGCCCCTGGTGGTGGTTGGAATTGACGGTCCCCACCGCCCCATACCAGTCGTCCATGCGGGAGCCCTTCCGGGTGCGCACCGGGTGGAGGCAATCCCCCTGGGGCTGCTGGTGGAAGGGGGCCAGGGTCTTGTCCAGGTTTTGCACCAGGTTGCCCCCCGCCCACACGTTGACCACCTGGTGGCCTCGGCAGATGCCCAACACTGGACGGCGGGCGGCGGTGAAGGCGTCCAGCAGAGCCAGCTCTCGCCGGTCCCGGGGCAGGTCCATGTCCCGGGACCCCCGATTAAACGAGTGGAAACAGGCCGGGTGCATATCGCCGCCCCCGGCCAGAATGAGGCCATCATAGCGCAGGTCCGGCTGGGGCAGGTATACGGCGCTGCCCTGGCCCCCGGCTCGCTCCACCGCCTCCAGATAGTTGGAGGCGTCCCCGCCCCCGGTGGAAATCAAAATGGAAACCTTCAAGTTTTCTTCCCCCTCCTGGCCCATAACCAACCAAACACTGAAAGCCCCTGCATGAGCAGCACGGCCACATAGAGCACCGTGCCCACCGCCACGCACACCACGCAGGTGGTGCCCAGCCACACCCCAGCCCCCAGCAGCCACTGAAACAGCAGCCGACACCACAGCCCCACCAGCACCGCCGACAGCACCGGGCGGACAAACCAGGCGTACAGCCGCAGGCGGAGCCCGGTGGCGTGGAGCACCGAGGCCAGGTTCATCCCCATCCCCACCAGGGAGGAGAGGACGAATCCCACCACAAAGCCCCGCAGACCCCAGGTGGACACCGTGCCATAGGTAAAGGCCAGCTGCACCACGTCGCTGGCAATGGCATTTCTGGCTCCCTTGCCCTGGAGTCCCAGGCCGTTGAGGGCGCCCCCCAGCACCGACTGCACACAGGTCATCAGGGTGCCCACCGCCAAGGGCAGTATGTACTCCCCCACCCGCTGCTGCTGGAACAGGAGCTGACCCACGGTGGGGCCCATCACCACCAGCAGCGCCATACAGGGGGCCATGAGCAGCATGGTCACCGACATGATGCGGTTGAGAAATCCCGCCGCCACCCGGGCGTCCCCGTGGGCGGTGCGCCGGGACAGGTCGGGCACCATGGTCAAGCACAGCGCCCCGATAAACCCGGTGGGCAGGGCCAGCAGGGGCATGGTCATGCCGCACAGGACGCCAAAGGCGGACATGGCCGCCCCGGACTCCATACCCCCCTCCACCAGCTTGGCGGGGATGAGCACCGCATTGGCCGAGCCCAAGATGGTACCCAGCACCGAGGTGAGGCCCACGGGGATGGCGATGGACCACAGGCCCTTTGCCACCGACGGGTCCCGGGCCAATCCCCGGGGGCGGGTGCGCTGAAAGAGCACCACCAGGGACACGGCGGAAAACACCTCACAGATAACCATCCCCAGCACAATGAGGCCCACAGTGCGCTCCTGGTTTTGGGGCAGCAGCCACACCAGCAGGCCCAGCACCGCCCCGGCCCGCACCAGCTGCTCCATGGTCTCCACCGTGGCGGGGATGCGCACCCGCCCAGTGCCGTAAAAACAGTGCTTGTGCAGGTTCTCCACCCCGGTGAGGAGGACACAGGGCACCAACAACACAATGCCCAGCCGGGTGCGGGCATCCCCCAGCAGGTACACGGAGATGGGGTCTGAGCACCACACGATCACCGCCCCCAGGGGGACCGCCAAGAGGAAGAAGCGGCGCAAACCCGCCCCCAACACCTGAGTTACCCCCGCCTCGTCCCCCAGGGCGTGGCACCGGGCGGCACGGGTGGACACCGCCACCGTCAGTCCCACCGCCGTCACCGACATAAACATGGAGTACACCGGCATCACCAGCTGATACAGCCCCATGGTCTCCGCCCCAATGAGCCGGGAGAGCATCATCCGGTACAAAAAGCCCACCACCTGGGCAAACAACCCGGTGGCGGTGAGCAGCAGCGTTCCCGACCACATGGCGCTCAAAACAAATCCCCCCTTCTCATAGCGTTTCCATTCTATGAGAAAGGGGGATTTTTCATGTGAACTTTTTTCCATTTCGCCGCATAGTATGGCAAAAAGGGGGTAGAAGCATGGACCAGCCCACCAGACCAGACCGGAGTGCCGATTCCGACTTTTCCTTTCTGATGGCGGTGCTGGTGGCCGCCCTGATGGCGGTGCACACCCTGTGCCGGGCCGAGTCCGGGCAGACCACCGGGTTTTACCCCCTGCGCTGCGGTGAGACCGCCCTCACCCTGGGCAGCTCCGGGTTCTTCCTCACCCAGGCCCTCAAGGCTCTAAACGAGACAGACCCCGCCAACGCCGCAGAGCATTGCGCCGCCCAGTGGGAGGTGCTGGCGGCGGGGCTCATTTTGATTGCCGCCTTCCTTCAGTTTGAGCTGGTGCAATATCGCAGACGCACCGGGCAGCTGCCGGACATGCCCCTTCTCCCATAACGGCAAAGCCGGAATGGGAGAACGCCATGTTTTTTCGGTTGCCCCGTTAGGGGCGAGAAAAACGGCAATCAAACTCCTGGTATAATAACCGTTTTGCGGTTATTATACCTTCTTGAGCCGCCCCGCTGCCCGCAGGATGGAGGCCACCGTCTTGCTGTCCTCCAGGCGGCCGTCAATGGCCATCTCCACTGCCTCAGACAGGGGCATCTTCACCCGCTCCAAAAACTCGTCCTCGTCGGGGTGCATCTGTCCGAAGGTGAGGCCACGGGCCAGGTACACATGCTGGAGCTCGTCGCAGAAGCCGGGGGTGGGGCACATCTCGCCCATGGAAATCCACTCTCTGGCCTTGGCGCCGATCTCCTCGCTGAGCTCCCGCTTGGCCGCCTCGAAGTGGTCCTCGCCGTACTCCAGCTTGCCGGCAGGCACCTCCAGGAGCACCTTGGCATAGGGGTAGCGGTACTGGCGCACCAGGTAGATGTTGTCCTCGTCGTCAATGGGCACCATGACCACGGCGCCGGGGTGGCGGATGACCTCCCGCCAGGAGGTATGGCCGTTGATGAGCTCCACCGTATCATAGTGGACCTTCAGCAGACCGCCGTCATACACCAGCTTGCTGGTGAGTGTTTTTTCCATAAGTTCCATACCACAAGACCTCCTCGTATCCTTTCCCTGAGTATAGCACACTTTTCTCCCCATTGCCATAGGAGGAAAAAACTTGTATAATGACTTTATCACACTAGAGAAACGACGAGGTGTTTTCCATGGAACTCTCCCATGTTCATATCGGTCTGTCCACCCTCTCCGTCTACCGGGACCTGCTGGACCAGCCCGTGCTGGTGGCCCTGTCCAAGCTGTCACAGGCTTTGGAGGCGGGGGACGGCCTGACCGCCGCCCAACACTACAGCCAACTCTTCTATGAGATGCAACGCTCCGGCAGTCCCAGCCTGGGCCACTGGCTCTATGAGGCCCTGCGCTGGTCCCAGGGTCCCTACCCCACCGCCATGGCAAAGGGGGAGTGCCCGGAGCACCTGGAGTATGCCGCCATGCTGGACATTGACACGCTGCGGGCCATCAGCGCCATTTCCAGCCAGCAGTGGCTGGACGCTGTGGCCCAGGCCACTCCGGTCCAGCTGCGCCCCCTGCTGCCCAAGCTGCTCACCTGGCCCGACGAGCTCCCCTTCTCCCTACACCTGGCCCCCCTGCGCCAGGCCTACCTCCGGGAGGGTGTGGGACCCCTGGCCCGGCACAAGGCCTTTGTGTGGGAGGACGGTACCCTGGTCCCGGTGCCCCACCCCGACTGTCCCACCAGTGAGCAGCTCATGGGCTACGAGCACCACCGCAATCAAGTGGTGCAGAACACCCGGGCGCTGCTGGCGGGGAAGTATGTCAACAACGTACTGCTCTACGGCGAGAGCGGCACCGGCAAGTCCGCCACCGTCAAGCACCTGCTCACCCTGCCGGGGATGGAGCAGCTGCGCCTCATCGAGGCGGACAAGGAGAACCTGTCCGGCCTGCCCGCCCTCATCCGCTCTCTGGAGGGGCAGCCCTTGAAGTTTATCATCTTCATTGACGACCTCACCTTTGACCGGGATGACCCCACCTACTCGGTGTTGAAAACCATTCTGGAGGGCGGCGTGGAGCGTCGGCCCCAGAACGTGGCCATCTACGCCACCTCCAACCGCCGCCATCTGGTACGGCAGACCATTTCGGAGCGGGCGGGCGACGAGATGGACCGCAACGAGACCATCCGGGAGAAGACCTCCCTGGCCGACCGCTTCGGCCTGCGCATCCTGTACCAGGGCTTGAGCCGGGGCGAGTTCTTGGACCTGGTGGACCTGTTTGCCGCCCAGCATGGGTGCACCCTGCCCCAGGAACAGCTCCACCAACAGGCCATCGCCTGGGAGCGGCACCACGGGTCCACCACGCCCCGGACAGCGCTGCAATTTGTGCTGTCGCTGTGAGGAAAAGACCTCCACAACCGGGCAGCCGGCTGTGGAGGTCTTTTATCATCCTATCATTTCTCGAATCTGGGCCATCACCTGGTCCGTCTCGTATTTCAGCTCGGCGGCGGACATGCGCTGGGCCCCGTGGCCCAGAATGATCATCTGCTCCAGGCCGTCGGAGGTGGCCACCCGCACCCGGTTGTCCCGGCTGAGCTGGTAAGTGGTGCGCTCAATGTACATGTCTGCAGTCTCCGCCTCCTTGGTGTACACCACATACAGGTCCCCCAGCTGCTCCACGGCTCCCTTGCCGCCCTTGACCTTGTAGGCATCAAAGACCACGATGACCTGACAGCCCCGCCAGCTCTGGTAGTTGCGCAGCAGGTCAATGAGCTTGGCTCGAGCCCCGTCCAAATCCTCCCGGGCCAGGGCGGACAGGTCCTCCCAGGCGTGGATGATGTTGTACCCATCCACCAGCAGGTAGTCCTTCCCCGTCCGCTGTTTCAGCCCCTTCCAGGGCCGCTCCTTGGGCTTGGTGGTGGCCTTCACCGAGTGGAAGGCCCGGGACTTCACCGCCCCATAGGTACGGGCGAAGATCTCCTCCAGCTCCTTGTCCAGAGCCACCTGGGAGGCATACCCCCGCTGGAACTGAGGGGCGGACTGGGCCTTCTTGGCCCGTTCCTCCTCTGGCATCCAGCCGCTGTCCACATGCATGTGGGAGCGTACCTCGTCCCAGGGCACATGCACCCCCGCCCCGTGGTCACAGAACACCGAGCCCGAGGGGTTGTCCACATCCCGGTCGGGATCGTAGCCCCGCTCCTCCACCACCTGCTGGGTGTTGTGGCAGGGGCGGTATCCGTCCAGGCGGCAGGAGAACCGCCCCCGGCCCTGGGCATAGGCGGCCACCTGGCTCCAGTAGTCCCCCACCTCGGACACGGGCAGCGACCCGGTGAGCACCGCCGTCTCCCCTCGCATTTGGGGGCCCTCAAACTCCCCGCACATGCGCTGCACGTCGGTCATGGCCCGGCCCACGCTCTCCCCCGGCACCTCCAGGCGGAAGGTGTACCAGGGCTCCAGAAGGATGGTCTCCCCCATCATCAGCCCCTGGCGGATGGCCCGGTAGGTGGCCTGGCGGAAGTCGCCTCCCTCGGTGTGCTTCAAGTGGCCCTTGCCCGTGAGCAAGGTCAGCTTCAAATCGGTGATGGGGGACCCGGTGAGCACCCCCACATGCTGACGCTCCACCAGGTGGGTGAGAATGAGCCGCTGCCAGTTGCCGTCCAGCACGTCCTCGGAGCACACGGTGTCAATTTGCAGCCCCGCCCCCCGCTCCAGGGGCTCCAGGAGCAGGTGCACCTCGGCATAGTGGCGCAGGGGCTCAAAGTGGCCCACACCTTCCACAGGACGGGCCAAGGTCTCCAGGTAGACGATGCTGCCAGGGCCAAAGGTGACATCCAAATCAAAACGGCGGCGCAGCTCCCGCTCCAGCACCTCCCGGTGCACCTGGCCCATGAGCTTGACCCGCACCTGCTCTGCGTGTGGCTCCCATTCCACTTGCAGCTGGGGGTCCTCCTCCTCCAGGCGGCGCAGCCGCTCCAGCAAGGTGGAGGCGTCCACCCCCTCCGGGGGAATCACCTGATAGGAGAGCACCGGCTCCAGCCGGGGGCCGCTCCAGTTCTCCTCTGCCCCCAGGCCCTCCCCCGCCGTGGTGTGGGTGAGGCCCGTGACGGCGCACACCGTCCCGGCGGGTGCCACGTCTACCGCGGTGAATTTGGCCCCGGAGTAGAGGCGGATTTGGTTGACCTTCTCCTCCCAGTTGGGTCCGTGGAGCACCTCCCGCACCCGCAGTTGGCCCCCGGTAACTTTCAGCCAGGTGAGCCGTTCGCCCCGCTCGTCCCGGGTGATTTTAAAGACCCGGGCCCCAAAGTCTTGGGGCCACTCCGGTTCCAGAGTATAGGCCTCAATGCCGTCCAGCAGCTCTTCCACCCCCTCCACTTGGAGGGCGGAGCCGAAGTACACCGGGAACAGCTGCCGCTGCACCACCAGGGCCGCCAGTTCCTCCTGGGTGAACTCCTCCCCGGACAGGTACCGCTCCATGAGCTCCTCGCTGCACAAAGCTGCCCCTTCTCCTCGGGCCTCCGGGTCTGCCATGTCCACAAAGCCGTGGCCCAGCCGTCCCTCCAGCTGTTTGAGGATGGCGACCTTGCCCTCATTGGGCTGGTCCATCTTATTGACAAAGAGAAAGACGGGCACCCCCGCCTCCTCCAGCAGCTGCCACAGGGTCTCGGTGTGGCCCTGGACTCCGTCGGCGGCGCTGACCACCAGGATGGCGCAGTCCAGCACTTGCAGGGCCCGCTCCGTCTCGGCCGAGAAGTCCACATGTCCCGGGGTGTCCACCAAAGTCAGCTCCAGGTCCCCCCGGCGCAAAATGGCCTGTTTGGCATAGATGGTGATGCCCCGCTCCCGCTCCAGCTCCTGGGTGTCCAGAAAGGCGTCCCCGTGGTCCACCCGGCCCAGGCGGCGGATATTGCCCGTCAAAAAGAGCATGGCCTCGGTGAGGGTGGTCTTCCCGGCGTCCACGTGGGCCATGATTCCAGTTGTCAATCGTTTCATGTTGGGTATTCCCCCTGCGTTTGGTTCTCCATTCAGAGTACCCGATTTTTCCCCCTCTTGCAAGGAAAAAAATTGCCCTGGGCTTTGCGCCCAGGGCAATTTTTGATGCTAGGGGGAATTAGGCGTTCTTCTTGCGGAAGATAGCCAGCACAGCCAGACCGGCTGCACACACCATAGCCACCAGCAGATACACAGTCAGGTTCATGCCGTCTCCAGTGGGAGGCACCTGGCCGTTATCGGGGGTGTTGGTAGCGTCGGGAGCGGGAGTCTGGTTGGGCTTATCGGTGGGCATCTCCTCGTCCTTATCCGTCAGGTTCTCCATGGCGGTGAGCAGGTTCATCACTGCGGTATCCACCTTGGCCTGATCGTCCTCGGTGAGGCTCTCGTCGGCCATCACGGCCTGAGCGGCAGCCAGAGCGGAGCGGAAGGCGCCCACGCTGGCCTCATTGTAGCCGTCGAGGTCGATAGCCTCGGCCTTGGCGATCAGCTCTTCCAGGATGGACTTGTCAGCCTTGAAGCGCTGGGCCAGGATGGCATTCAGCAGGTCCTCAGCCACGGGCTGGATATCCTCGTCCATGGCGTCGCCATCTTCCATGACCTTCTTGGCGGCGTCCAGAGCGTCAACCAGCATCTGCCAGTTGTCAGCCACATACTTGTCCTCGTCGGGCAGCATGCTCTCAGCCTTGGCGATGAGCTGCTCCAGCATGGTCTTGTCGCCCTGGGTCAGACCCAGACCCCAGATGCCCTTCAGCAGAGCGTCCCAAGCGGCGTTGATCTCGTCCTGGGTGGCGTTGGCGTCGTCCAGAACGGTCTTGGCGTTGGCCACAGCGGCCTCAAAGGCAGCCTTGGCGGAGTCGGTGACACCCTCAGTGGACAGGGTCAGAGCGTACTCATAGGTCTTCTGCAGCAGGAACTTGTTGCCGGGCTGGGACTCGCCAGCGGGCACCAGAGCGTCCACGGCGGCCTCATAGGCAGCCTTGGCCTCCAGGAACTTCACGGGGTTCACACGCTGGTCGTTGCTGGTAGCGGCCAGATCCTGAGCAACCAGCTCATCGATGGCCTGCTTGGCAGCGGTGACAGCGGCGTAGCTCTCAGCGGTGTAGTCCTCAGCCACGATGTTCTCGTAGCCAGCCACAGCCAGCTGAGCCAGCTCACGGTTCCGGGTGGAGTACACCAGACCGGCCTGAGCCTCTTCCACAGCGGCCTTCAGCTGGTCGGCCTTCTCCTGGGACAGGTTGCCGGCATCGGCCAGAGCAGCCTCCAGGTCCTCCATGGCGGAGGAGTAGGTCATGAAGCTAAAGGTGGTGTAGACGTTGTTGTCGTTGGTGACCTTGTTGTCCACCAGACCCTGCAGCTCGTCCACGTTGCTGGCCTTGAGCACAGCATTGTTCACGGCGCTGTTCAGGGAGCCCAGGGCGGAGTCCACCATGGACTGGGTGACGTTGTCGTTTTCATACATGGCCTGAGCCACAGCCTTGGCAACCTCGTAGGCAGCCACGCTGTCATCGGTCCAGGTGTCGGTGGGCTGAGTGGCATCCAGAGCGGCCTTCAGCTCGTCCTTATTCACCTGACCCACAGCCTGGGTGGAGGTGACGATCTCGGCAATCTCGGGGATGGTGTCGGTCCAAGACACGGTGATGCTCTCCAGAGTCTTACCGGTGTCCAGCTTGAACTCGTTGATGGCCTGGCTCAGAGTGCCCAGCTCCACAGCAGCGTCCTCGCCCACATACTGAGCGGTGACGGTGGCGTTGGAGATGGCACCCAGCTGCACCAGACGGATGGAGGTCAGGCCGGTGGGCTCAGAGATACGGTAGGTGAAGGAACCGTTGGCCTCGCTGGGCTTATAGGTGGTGGTGTAGTTGCCATCCAAAGCGTTGGAGGGAATCTTACCAGCCTCTTCCACCACAGTGGACACGATGTCGCGGTTGGCCTCAGGAGAGATGTAAGCGCCACCGTTGATCATCAGCTCGCTGATGTACACCCACTTGTGGCTGTAGGTACTCTGGGGAGTGATGCGGATGTAGCGGCCATCCACGTTCAGCTCACCAGCATCTGCATACATATAGCCGGGGTTCTTGGAATCGTGGGTCAGGTAATCGGCGTCCTTGGCTACCGTGGTGTCATTGACGTTATCCACCTGCTTACCCACAGTCATGACGGGGGTCCAGTCCTTACCGTCCACAGAAACCTCAAACAGAGCGTGGCGGAGATAATCCTGGTGAGTCTCAATGATGTAGTAGCGCAGGGATTCAAAGTGGATGACCTGGCCCAGATCGAAGGTGATGTGCTTGCCCTGATCCTGAGAACCGGTAATCTCCACATAGGTGCCCAACTTGCCGTCGAAGGCGTTGGCCACATTCTTCAGAGTACGAACATCTCGAGAGTCGCTACCCTTGGCAAAGTCACTCTCCACGGACTTTTCAGCCACAAACTCATAGGTGACTACGAACTCGGTGATGTCCAGCTTCACGCTATCGGCAGTGGCCACAGCGCGGACATAGCGGGCGTCAATGGCGGACTTGGCGGTGTAGGGGGTCCAGGTCACGCCGTTCATGGAGGTCTCCAGGGTCACGTTCTCAGGCAGCTGAGAGGTGGTCACGCCGGTGACAGCCTTGATGTTGCCCAGGTCCACACCCACATAATCGCCGGTGTTCAGGGTGGCGGTGCCGCTGGTGAGGTTCACCTGGCCCTCGGAGGCGTTGGAGAGGATGTTGGTCTCCACATTGGTGTACAGGTTATCGGTGGAACCGGACTGGTTGAGCACCTCAGTGACGGTGAACTCACTGAACTTGCCCCAAGAGCCCTGCTGCACCAGGTTGCGGATGCGGATGTACTGAGCCTGAACGCCGTCCAGGTCGATGTCCAGCACGTCGGTGCCGCTGGCCTTGCCCTCGTAGCGCTCATAGTCAGGCACAGCGGTCCACTCCTGGCCGTCCACGGAGGTCTCGATGGTGTACACCTTCAGCTTGTCGGAGCTGTCGCCGTTGCCCACCACAATGTGAGCGCTGTCCAGCTTGGCAACCTTACCCAGGTTGTAGCCCAGGAAGTCGTCCACCATGAAGTCGTCGCCGGTGGTGTTGCCGGACCCGTCGGGATCGTACCAGACGAAGGTGCCGTCGTTGCCGTCGTACAGATTGGCCTCGTTGCCCTGATAGACAGCCCAGCGCTCGGTGCGGATGATGTTGTACTCAATGGGCTTGCTGGAGGTGTCGGCGGAGAACTCCACGTTGAACTCGCCCACACGCCACCAAATCTTCTTAAAGGCATCGTTCTGCACACGCACAGCGGTGGTAGTGATGTCCTCATCAGAGAAATCGAAGGTCTGAACCTTGTCGCCGTTGACCTCAGCGATGGTCTGCCACTGACCCTGAGCATCCAGGTACTGGATGGAGCCGTCGGTGATCACGTCGCCGGCAGCGGAGCCGCCCTGGGCGAAGGTGACGCTGGACAGCTTCATGGGCTCAGTGAGAGTGTACTGGATGTAGGAGCCGGCGGGCAGGCCGTCCTTGTCGGTGCCGCTGGCCACAGACAGCCACACCTCGCTGGCGCTGGCGCCGCCGTTGGCACCATCGTTGAGCACGTCCCAAGCGGTGCCGTTCATCCGATCCCGGTTGGTGGAATAGGTACCCTCAGTGACCTCAGGCTCGCTGTCCTGAGCGTTGATCTGGAACTCTCTGAGATCCAACCAGCAAGCACCGCTGTTAGCCTGAGTGGTGATCAGGCGCACGCCCATAGCCTGGAAATCCTGGGGCAGTGCATCCTCATCCAGGGAGATTTCGAAGGGCTGATTTCTCGGCACATCGAATTGATTCTCTCCCTCACGCAGCTCAATATCAACCCACTCTTTTCCATCGGTGGTATACTGGAGTTTGGAATGCTCAAAGTGATCGGCCTGACCCTGCATGGTAATGCGGATGTTGTTCACATCGATGACCTTGTTATACAGCAGTCCCACATACTCGCCCTCAGCAATGGCATTGGGAGTTTTAAACGTCATGCCGGTACTGTCGCTTCCATCAAAGATATTAGCAACGTCACCAGTGGGGGTGTCGGTACGGTTGGTGATGAAGTTGGCAATCACCTTGCTGGGATCCATGGCGGTCTCCGCAGACTGAGAGACATAGTTGGCCAGGGTCTTGATGAAGGGCACAATGTGCTGCACGCCCACCTCGGCGTACTCATTGTGGTCCAGATACCAGAAGGGGTGGTTCTTGGAGCTGTCAAAAGCGGTCTTACCCTCGGAGTTATACTTGAGGATGTTGCTGGTGTCGCCCGCCAGCACAGCCTTCACACCGTTGAGGTAGGCGATGGCAGCGGTGGTGGTGTCGTCCCAACAATCCAGCCAGTACACGATCTGGTCCTTCACATCGGTGTTGCCAGCCTTGGCCCGGTAGGTCTGAGCAGCCTGCTGGAGCTTGACAAACTCAGCCATCACGGTGTTCACATCGTCCACAGTGACGGTACCGGCAGTCAGCTTCTCCTTGAAGGAGTTGAGAATGGGCTTGAGTTCCACAGACTCCTGCAGCACGCGCACACGGCTGTCCATGTTCTGGTTGATCATGTGCTTGGACAGCTCACGCAGAGCATTGGAGGCGTCATTGGGAATGACAGTGTTGTGGTCCACGCAGGCGAAGGAAGCGTCCCAAGCCTTGTCAGCCTCCTCCTGAGTCTCCCAGATGTTCCAGGAATAGCAGGCGTTGCCGAAGATGGCCACCTTGCTGGGCTCAGACTGCTGCATGGGGTTGAGCACGATGCCCTGGATGTTATCCGGGTCAACACCGATCTGGAGGAAGTCAGAGTAACCACCCATGATCAGGTGCTTCTTGGAGTTGTCAGTGCAGGGCCAGTTGATCCACATGTAGGGACCGCGGCCCACGGTGTTGGTGAAGGAAGAGGTGAAGTTATCGGTAACCTCGCCCCAGACCTTACCACCGGTCATGACGATCTGCACGTTCTCAGGGAACTGGGCATAGTAGGACTGGCCCCAGCCCATGTACTCCTGGGTGCAGAAAGGCAGGGTGGTCTTCAGATCGGGATAGGTCTTCTGCATCTCCACCAGCCAATCGCTCATGTCGGTGAGGAAGCGGACATAGTTGTCGTTGCCCACGTGAGCGGCGTCGTCGGCCAGAATGGCGATCTGACGCACACCGGCCTCGATGACCTGGGCAAACTTGGCCTGAACGGCAGCCAGGTCAGCCTGGTAGTTCTCCTCGGTGTTGAACCGCACAGCGTTGTACATAAAGGGGTGCAGAGCAAACACAAAGCGGCACTTGGAGGCGTTGCCGGCCTCAGCCAAGGGCTTGATCTTGGTCTCCAGCTCCTCCTGGGTGTACAGCTCACGCCAGTTGGAGTTGTGCTTGGGGTCGTCCTTGGGGGCGTAGAAGTAAGAGTTGAGCTTGTAGTAGCCGCCCCAAGTCATCAGATTGGCACGGTCCTCGGTGCTCCAGGGGTTGCCGTAGTAGCCCTCGATGAAGCCACGGCTGGCCACGTCGGCCCAGTCCTCCACATGGAACTCCTGGATGGTGTAGCTGTCCATCTGGGTGAACACATGGTACAGAGTGGTCAGGCCGTAGAAGCTGGCGTCGGTGTCACGGCCCAGCACGGTGATCACACCGTTCTGGTTGTCCAGAACATAGGAATCCAGCTCGTCAAACAGCCCGTCGGTGGTCACCTCCAGGTTCTCCTTGGCGTAGCTGTCCACATAGCCGCCGGAGCCGTTGATACCCACCAGAATGTTGGTCTTGCCGCTGACCATCTCGTCCGAGGTGGTGTAGGTGATGTCCCCCTTCAGGTCCAGCACCTCGTCCAGGCGGTCCTTGGTGTACTGGTCGATGCCGTCCTCGAACACCACGTTGACTTCATTTTTGACAATGTAGTCTCCACCTGTATAGGTCATCACATGGGGATTGGGGTAAATCTCATACCCGGTGCTCCCCGTGTCCTCGGCCTGGGCCCGGAACGGGGTCATTGCCACACAACCCGCTCCCATCACCGCAGCCAAGGCGGCCGCAGTGAGTCTGCGTCCCATATGGGCCTGACTCGCTTGTCTTGTTTGCCGTCTCATTTCGCTTCCTCCTTATCATATTTTGGACACTCTGGAGTACCCCCGCAGAAAACAAAAAAGCCAGACCGCCAGGAGCAACTACTGTATAGTCTTCTGGTCAATCCGGTTTTGCCCTTGCGGTAACAATCCAATCTATCCAATTATGAGTGAATCTTACCATATTAAGTTAGACAAAGTAAACAGCGTGTTTCGAAATTTTTAAATTTTTTACGTTTCCCTTTTCTTTCCCAATTTAATTCAGAAAAGTAATGGGTGTAATTCCATATTTTTGTGGGAATTCTTGTATTTATTCAGTAAAAAAATAAATTCCATTTGGTCCCATATCAAAACCTTTTGTATCTCGTTCGTCATTTTGCACAACACAGAACACAAGCCGCCGTCGGAGAGCACAGGTCTTTCGGACGGCGGCAGGGCAAACCTCTCATCGGAGCAGCTGATAGATGCACCCGTACACCACGCTGGCGAACACCCCGTAGGCCAAAACCGGCCCGGCCACAGTGAACAGCTTGGCCCCGGTTCCGGTGATGCGCCCCTCACTTTGAAACTCCAGGGCCGGGGACACCATGGCGTTGGAAAATCCGGTGATGGGCACTAGGGTTCCGGCTCCCGCTTTCCGGGCGATGTCGTCAAACACGCCCAGCCCTGTGAGCAGGGCGGCCACGAACACCAGGGTCAGAGACACCAGCGGCAAGGCGTTCTCCCCCGCCCCCCAACGCTCATACAAGGTACTCAGTCCCTGGCCCAAAGCGCAGATGCCGCCCCCCACGCAAAAGGCCCATACCAGATTTTTGGCCGTGGGGGAGGATTTGGCCATGGCCATCACATATTTTTGATATTCCTCATTGCTCATGTTCATGGGTTCTCACCTCACAGAGAGTATACCCATTTTTTCATGCATTCATCATAGCAGTGGGGCAGGAAGCGGTATTCGGCGCTCCCTGCCCCATGGATTTCTCAGGATTCTTTTGATTCTTCGTTCTCTTTCTGGGCCACTCGGTTGCGGCGCACCCGCTCCAGCATCCCACCCAAGGAGGCATTTTCCTGTAGTTCCAACAGCTGCCCAATGAGCTGATTGGATAAGAGGAACCCCTCTGGGGTAAACTGCCATCGGCGACCCCGGCGGCGGGCCCAACCACGCTGTTCAAACCCTGCCAGCTTCGCTGCAATGGGCTCGAAGTTCATCATATACTCCCGCCGATACTCCCACTCCTCAATGCCGTGGACGGTGCGCAGGCGGAGCATCAGGTATTCACTGCCCCGCTCTCGCCGGGTGATCTGCTCCGACTCGTCCACCACAGCGTCCCCCTGGAGCATACGGTCAATGTATTGATCCAAATCGCAGAGGAAGGAGTACCGCCGCCCGCCAAAGTCGGAGTGGGCCGCAGCACCCAGGCCCATATAGGGGTGACCCATCCAGTATTTCATATTGTGCCGGGACTGATAGCCCCGCTTGGCAAAGTTGGAGATCTCATACTGTTCATACCCCGCCTCGGCCAGGCGTTTCACCGTCCACAGGTATAGAGCCGCCTGCTGGTCCTCGTCGGGCAATTGCTCGCCCCGGGCCACCCGCTGGGCCAAAGGCGTCCCCTCTTCCACCGTCAGTCCATAGCAGGACAGGTGCTCCGGGTTGAGGATCAGCGCCTTTTCCACCGTCTTGTGCCAGCTCTCCTCGGTCTGCCCCGGCAAGCCGTAGATCAAATCCAGGTTCAGGTTGGTGATTTTGGCCCGGCGCACCGCCGTCACAGCATCCACCACCTGACGATAGGTGTGGGGGCGGTGAATGGCCTGCAGCTCCTGGTCACAGCCGGACTGCATCCCCATGGAGATGCGGTTCACCCCCGCCCGGCGCAGACGGCGCAGCATTTTCTCATCCACGCTGTCCGGGTTGCCCTCTATGGTGATCTCCACATCCTTGGACAGGGTGAAGCGGCGTTTGATGGTGTGCAGCAGCTCCACCAAGCGCTTTTCTCCGTACCAGGTGGGGGTGCCCCCTCCGATATAGATACTGTTGACGGAAAAGCTGTGGGCCGCCTCCGCACTCTCCACAATGTGGCGCAGGAGCGCTTTTTGGTAGTCATCCATCCGGTCTTCCTGTCCTGCCAGCGAGTAAAAATCGCAGTAATCGCACTTACTGCGGCAAAACGGAATGTGTAAATACAGTCCCAGGCACTCTCCCATACGCTCTCCTCCTGCGGGTGTTCATTTAATTTTGTCATTATAGCACATACCTGGTATAGATTCAATGTCACTTCCTTCAATCTAATTTTCATTATTATATTTGGTCATATTGTCCTTGATATCACAAGGTGAATATGATATAATCAAGTCTCAGAAAGGATGGTGTCACTATGGAACACGCACTCACACCCGACCCCTTTGACGCCCTGCCCCGTCCCCGGAGACGTCCCCAGGAGCATGGCCGCACCCCATTCGACGGACTGCGCCCCTGGTCGGCCATCACCCATGGAATTGGTGCAGCGCTGGCCATCCTGGGCACGGTTCTGCTGCTGGTAAAGGCAGTCATGACCGGCGCTGACGCCTGGAAATTGGTCTCTTTCTCCATCTATGGAGCGTCCATGATCGGATTATATACCGCCTCCACCCTCTACCACTCGGTGCACACCACGGCCAGCAAGCGTATTGCGCTGCGAAAGTATGACCACGCCTCCATCTACTTTCTCATTGCAGGCACCTACACCCCGGTGTGTCTCACCGCACTGCGGGGGCCCTGGGGCTGGTCCATGTTCGGCATCATCTGGGCTCTGGCCATTGCAGGGCTGGTGATGACCCTGGCCTGGATCAACTGCCCCCGTTGGCTCACCTCCACCATCTACATTGCCATGGGCTGGCTGGCATTGGTGGCCATCTACCCCCTCTACCTCACCCTGGGGGTATCCGGTGTGCTGTGGCTGCTGTCCGGCGGCATCCTCTACACTATCGGCGGCGTGCTCTATGCTCTGAAATGGCCTGCCCGGGACAACCCCCGGTTTGGCTGTCATGAGATTTTCCACGTGTTCATTGTGCTGGGCTCGGTGGCCCACTTCATGATGATCTACCATGTGCTGCTCCCCCTCTAAGATGCAAGAAACTGGTCCTTCCCTTGGGAAAGACCAGTTTCTTGTATTTATTCGTGTTCTGCCAGCTGCTCCATGATCCACACAGCGCTGCCCCCACGGACCTCGCCGTCCCGCAGGTCCTGGAAGCCCATGGCCAGCCAGAAGTCATGGCCCTTGGTGTTGCCCTTCAGGCAGCCCAGGCGGATGCTGTCCATGCCAGCGTCGGCTGCTGCCCCGGGCAGGGCCTGGGCCACAGCCTGTCCCACACCCTGGCGGTGCAGGTTGGCATCCACCATGAAGAATCCCACCCACAGGGTCCGCTCCCGGGGATATCCCTCCACCAGGTCCAGAACTCCCACCAGCTTTCCATCCTGCCACAGGCCCACATAGTGCTTCTGCTCCTGGGTGCAGCGGGGCGGCAGTGCTGCCATGTCCTCCCGAATGCTGCGCAGAGAGGGCATTTCCTGGCTCTGGATTTCGTAATAGGGGGCATTCCCCTCCATCAGCGCCAGAACCGTAGTCAGGTCCTCCTCCCCCACACTGCGGATTTCAAACTGGGGCAGACGCTGACCTAATGCCTCCAGCACCGGGACATCGGGCAGGGCCACCTTGGTGCCCACACAGCGGTTGATGGGGGTGCCCAGGTTGTGGAACTTCTCCTCGTAGTCGGTCATCACCCCGCAGATGCCGTGCTCATGGAGGTTGCGGGTGACCTGAGACAGCTCAAACCCGGCCTTGGGGAACTGGAACAGGGACCACTCAAACAGGTCCCGGTTGTCCGACTTGAAGTGGATCTCGCCCCCGTCCCGCAGCACCTGGCGGTATCCACGCAGGAAATTCTCGTGGGTCAAGCGGCGGCGGGAGTGCTTCACCGAGGGCCAGGGGTCACAGAAGTTGATATACAGCAGGTCCACCTCATCGGGGGCAAAGTAGTCACTGAGGCAGGCGGCGTCGCCGTCAATGAAAAAGACATTGTGCAGCCCCTTCTCCCGGCACCGCTCCATGGCGATGACCATGGCGTCGGGCACCCGCTCCACCGCCACATACAGGTCCTGGGGGTTGGCCTGTGCCGTCTCGGCGGTGAATCGGCCCTTGCCGCAGCCCAGCTCCAGCCGCACCCCCTGGGCCTGGGGCATTAGCTCCCGCCACTTGCCTCTCTGGGCGGCGGGGTTTTTAATCCACAAATCGGCACAGTTCTCCATGCGCCGGTCCAAGTTCTTCTTTTTCCGCATTCTCATTGGCTTCACCTCGTACCATTCAAAGAAAGTCGAGAAAATCATATCATAAACTCTTGCCAAGGGCAAGGAAATCCGCTATAATATAAGCCCGTAAGCTGAAATATCCGGGTGTAGCGCAGTTGGTAGCGCGCCTGCTTTGGGAGCAGGATGTCGGGAGTTCGAGTCTCTCCACTCGGACCACAAGGGAGCAAGGTAATCCTTGCTCCCTTGTTTTTTATGTTCCTATCGCAAATCCTGCAATCTTTGAAACAACATACACACACCGTCTTTCATGTTGACGATATAACAGCTCGTATCAGCACTTATCCGCAAAGGTGTCTTTGAGTCTCGTCAAGATCTCCACATCCGCTGGGCAAAACTCGTATTGGTCGATCTCTTCTACCGTAATCCACCGGATATCGTTGTGCTCCAGCTTTTGGGGCACCCCTTCCTTGATAGCGGCATGGAATAGCGTCAGATGGACCGTCAAGTCCGGGTATTCATGGGTCACATCCATAAATACCTCCCCCACATTCAGGGTGATGGCCAATTCCTCTTGGCACTCACGAATGAGGGCGTGCTCTCTGGTTTCCCCCGGCTCCACTTTTCCCCCTACAAATTCCCACAGGAGTCCTCTGGCCTTGTGGGCCGGGCGCTGGCAAATCATAAATTTATTCTCGTCCCAAATTAGGGCTGCTACCACTTCGGTCATATCTTATCCCGTCCTATTCCGCTTCTCAAACCATCCCGGCGTGCAAATATACAGATTCACTCTGTCATTATGAAAACGAATCTCTCTTTTCTTGTCCATTTCGTGAGTGATCGGGAACGCACTGAAATCTTCCTGGCTGAGTATGTTTTTCGTGCGTCCTTGCATTCAGTATACCTTCCATGACAACATTCGGCAACCCTGTCCTGAAGTTCTTCTTCCCGCTAATGATTTTCTATTGACTTTGGGGGACACTTCGGATATGATGATGTAAACATCGGCAGTTATGTGACTGGGCTAGGATATACTCCGAACCCTTTGCCTTAACTGCCGATGTTTTTATTTGTATCCGCAATCGAGCCTCACTTTTTTCAGCCTCTTGCATGTTACCCCGCCCCATGCTATAATTTACAAGAACCATTCCGCAGAAGCTCATTGGGACATAGCTGCAAGCCCTTTGGAGTGACGAAGCAGAATGGTTCTTTCCTTTCACACTCAACCAAGCTAAGAAAGGATGTCAGCTATGGCTCAATCCTGCTACTATCTTGATGGCTATCCACTCTATGAGCACTATCACGCCTGTTGGGAGTTCCTCGACAACGATGTAGATTGGAGTTTCCATGGAAAGGATGCAACTTGGTTTGATATCACCCACGTCATGCGTTTATTTCCTCACCTGACGCTGGATGAAAACTACCGCTTGGTGTGCTATCTCACCTATGGTTATCACGGGACCTTCGGAAGGGTGCGAGCTCTCCGCCACGGCATTCCCTCAGAGCCCACCGTTGAATCGGTCTTTTCAGACCCTAGAGTGGATTTCGTTATAGGGAAAAAGCTCACACCCCCCAAAGGATCCGCAAATCCCATGGAGGCCATCTACAATGACGGAACCCCGGAAGGCTATTTTGAGGCCCTGCTCTGTTCCGAGTTTCTCCGTACACTGCCCGGTATTAACTCATTATTCCATAACTGGATGCCCATTCTCACCCAGCCTCCCACAGATTATCCTTCCGCATGGGATACATACTTAGATGTCACAGACTGGAGACCCCGTATTCTTTTATCCAAAGACCGGTCCCCCACTTTATTTGCATATTCTCGCTATATCGAAAATGGTGTGGAAGGTTCCGACGGTCAGGACATCATCCACTTGACCCAATACTCCTTTCACCGTAACCTGTTTCACTATCACTACAAACAGATTAGAATGCATCTTGCCTGCCCAGAGGAGCAAATTGAGGATTATTCTCGCTACAAGGATGGTCGTTGCTGTTGTGTGTTCGACGAGAGCCCTATTATGATTGCAAGGGAAAAAGAATATCGCTCGAAGTTCAAAAACGTTCGCTGGATGTTTGAGCCTCCAAGGGACCCAAGCAAATAACCCCGGAAGATATCCTTACCTTTCCCGCTATTCCAAACCTCTTGACATAGCCGCACATTTCACATATAAAAAATACCAGCAGTTGCGTGACGGGGCTAGGATCCTATCTGAACTCTTAGCACCAACTGCTGGTGTTTTCTTTCATTCGATTGCATAACAGAGCGTCCCGTATCCGCTTTTTTAGTTTTCCCCTTCCTCAGCCATAGGGACACGCCGCCCATGCATACACTTTCCCATGGAGGTGGTGACCATGTGGACGGCATGGCTCTTGTTAATGCTCAACGGACTCTTTTTCACCCTGCGGCTGGCCAACAACACCGGGTCCTTCCCCCGGGCCCTGACCCGGGAGGAGGAACAGGACTGCTTAAAGCGCATGGCCCAGGGGGACAGCGACGCCCGGGACAAACTCATTGAGCACAATTTGCGCCTGGTGGCTCATATCGTGAAAAAATACTACACCCAGACGGGAGATCAGGACGATCTCATCTCCATTGGCACCATTGGGCTCATCAAAGGGGTGTCCACCTTCAAGGGGGACAAAAATGTGCGCCTGGCCACCTACGCCAGCCGGTGCATTGAAAACGAAATTCTCATGTACTTCCGCTCTCAGCGGAAAACCCAGGGAGAGCTCTCCCTCTCCGACAGCCTGGACGGGGACCCGGAGGGCAATTCCCTGTCCCTGATGGACGTGGTGTGCGTGGACGACACCATGCTGGAGGACCTGGACCTGCGGGACTCCTGCCAGCGGGTGCGGGAGTGCGTGGACACCTGCCTCACTCCCCGGGAGGCCCACATCATCAAGCTGCGTTACGGCCTCAACCAACAGGCCCCCCTCACCCAGCGGGAAATCGCCACCCTGTGTGGCATCAGCCGCTCTTACGTCTCCCGCATTGAGAAAAAGGCCCTGGAAAAGCTGCGTCAAGCATACGAAGCCCATGAATAAGCGCAAAAAAGCGCATGTCTCTGGATGAGACATGCGCTTTTGCGTATCTTGCGTTATCTGCGGCTCTTCAGTCGGGCCATGGCCCGGGCCAGAGCGGCCTTGGAGTGGTAGTACTCCTGGATGCTCTGCTTCTGGCGCAGCCGCTCCTCGGCTCGCAGCTTGGCGGCCTCGGCTCGCTTGTGGTCGATTTCCTCCGGGTGCTCGGCAAAGCCCACCAGCAAGATCACATAGTCCGGCTTGATCTCGGCAAAGCCTGCACCCACAACGGCGGGCTCCCACTCGTCGTCCACCTTGTAGCGCAGCTCGCCGGGCTCAATGGCAGTAACTGTGGGGGCGTGGCCGGCATAGACGCCCATCTGGCCGTCCACGGCGGGGAAGATCAGGGCCTGGGCGGGTCCAATGTAGAACTGCCGCTCGGGGGTGATGATCTCCAGATAGAAGGTATTGGCTTCTGCCATTATACCGCCCCCATCTTCTTGGCCTTGGCCACAACCTCGTCCACGTTGCCCACGTTGCTGAAGGCAACCTCGGGGTACTTGTCCAGCTCGCCGCCCAAGATCACCTCGAAGGAGCGGAGGGTGTCCTCCAGCTTCACATAGCGGCCCTCCAGGCCGGTGAACTGCTCGGCCACAGAGAAGGGCTGGGAGAAAAACTGCTGAATGCGCCTCGCCCGCTCCACGGTGCGGCGGTCATCCTCGCTGAGCTCTTCCATACCCAGAATGGCGATGATGTCCTGCAATTCCCGATAGCGTTGGAGCAGCTCCTGGGTACCACGGGCAATCTTATAGTGCCGCTGGCCCACCACATCGGGCTCCAGAATGCGGGAGGTGGACTCCAGGGGGTCCACGGCGGGGTAAATGCCCTGCTCCACGATCTTACGGGACAGCACGGTGGTGGCATCCAGGTGGGCGAAGGTGGTGGCGGGGGCGGGGTCAGTGAGGTCGTCGGCAGGGACGTACACAGCCTGGACGGAGGTGATGGAGCCGTCCTTGGTGGAGGTGATGCGCTCCTGGAGAGCGCCCAGCTCGTTGGCCAGAGTGGGCTGATAGCCCACGGCGGAGGGCATACGGCCCATGAGGGCGGAGACCTCAGAACCGGCCTGGATATAGCGGAAGATGTTGTCGATGAAGAGCAGCACGTTCTGCTTCTCCTGGTCCCGGAAATACTCGGCCATGGTCAGGCCGGTGAGGGCCACCCGCATACGGGCTCCGGGGGGCTCGTTCATCTGACCGAAGACCAGGGCGGTCTTCTCAATGACGCCGGAGTCGGTCATGTCCCGCCACAGGTCGTTGCCCTCACGGGTACGCTCGCCCACACCGGTGAAGATGGAGTAGCCGCCGTGCTCGGTGGCGATGTTGTGAATGAGCTCCTGAATCAAAACGGTCTTGCCCACGCCGGCGCCGCCGAACAGGCCGATCTTACCGCCCTTGGCGTAGGGGGCCAGCAGGTCGATGACCTTGATGCCGGTCTCGAACACCTCCACCACCGGGCGCTGCTGCTCGAAGGCGGGGGGCTGACGGTGGATGGACCAGGACTCCTTGGCGTCCACGGGGCCCTTCTCGTCGATGGTGTCGCCCAGGACGTTGAACATACGGCCCAGAACCTCCTTGCCCACGGGCACGGAGATGGGAGCTCCGGTGGCGGTGACGGTCATGCCACGGCCCAGGCCTTCACTGGGGGAGAGCATGATGCACCGCACGGTGTCCCCGCCCATGTGCTGGGCCACTTCCATGACCTGACGCTTCCCGTCCAGCTCCACCTCAAGGGCTTCCTTGATCTCGGGCAGGACGCCGCCGCCAAAGGCCACGTCTACCACAGGTCCCATGACCTGTACAATGGTTCCTCTATTTTCCTTCATATCGTCTCACCTTTCGGGTGTCATGATTTTGTGGGGTCACAGGGCCGCCTGAGCGCCGCCCACCACCTCGGTGATCTCCTGGGTGATGGCAGTCTGGCGGGCACGGTTATAGGACAGGTTCAGGGTTTGCAGCATGGCCCGGGCGTTGTCGCTGGAGGACTTCATGGCGGTCATGCGGGCGTTTTGCTCCGAGCAGTAGGACTGCACCAGTGCGCCGAACAGGTCCCCCTTCACATAGCCGGGGACCAGGCGGTCCATGACCGCCTTCACCGAGGGCACATAGGCCACGTCCCGGTTATAGGAGCTGGTCTCCTCCTCCTGGGGGAAGGCGTCCGGGTCCAGGGGGAGCAGCTTGTGGATGGTGGGCTCCATCTGGAAGGAGTTGACCATGCGGGTGAAGATGACGTACACCTCGTCCAGCTGTTCCCGTCGGAACAGTTCCAGCATGGTCTCCGCCATATCCCGAGCCCGGCCCACGTTGGGGTTCTGGGCGGTGTAGAGGAATTCTACATCAATGGGGATGCCGTGCTCCATGAAGTAGGAGCGTCCCACCTGGCCCACCACAAACAGGCTGGTATTGGGGGACTGGCGCAGCTTCTCCTCCGCCAGCTTGAGGATGTTGTGGTTGTAGGCACCGGCCAGGCCCTTGTCTCCGGTGATGACAATGTAGCCGATCTTCCGCTTCTCCGGGGGGATATGGGTGCGCTTGTCAAAAAATACATGGTTAATCTCCGGGGAGTGGTGGAGAATATCGGAGATAGTGGTGCCGATCTTCTGAAAGTAGGGCTCCACATCGGTCAGCTGCTTGCGGGCCTTCTGAAGATTGGAGGAAGAGATGAGGAACATGGCGTTGGTGATCTTCAGAGTCTGCTCCACGCTTTTGATGTGGGTACGGATTTCCTTTATGCTTGCCATGTGGCGCTCACCCGCTTCTTGGCGTCCTCCAGCACCCCACGGATGGTCTCAATGGCGGGACCGCTGAGGTTTCCGGTGGACTGGATCTCGTCCATGACGTCGGCATGGCTCTGCTCCATCTCCTGGGCGAAGTCCATGACGAAATCTCGCACCTGGTCCAGAGGCACGTCGTCCACCAGGCCATTGGTGGCCACATAGAGGATGACGGCCTGACGGCTCACAGGCAGGGGGTGGTACAGGGGCTGCTTGAGCAGCTCCAACAGACGGCGGCCATGGTCCAGGGCATGCTGGGTGGCGGGGTCCAGGTCAGAGGCGAACTGGGTGAACACCTCCAGCTCCCGGAATCGGGCCAGGTCAATACGCAGGGTACCGGCAGTCTTTTTGATGGCCCGGGTCTGGGCGGAGCCGCCCACACGGGACACGGACAGGCCCACGTTGACGGCGGGACGCTGACCGGCAAAGAACAGATCGTTTTCCAGGTAGATCTGGCCGTCGGTGATGGAAATGACGTTGGTGGGAATGTAGGCGGACACATCGCCAGCCTGGGTCTCGATGATGGGCAGGGCGGTCATGGAGCCGCCGCCGTACTCTTTCGTCAGGCGGCAGGCCCGCTCCAGCAGACGGGAGTGGAGGTAGAACACGTCGCCGGGGTAGGCCTCACGGCCGGGGGACCGCTTGAGCAGCAGGGACAGGGTACGGTAGGCCACGGCGTGCTTGGACAGATCGTCGTAGACGATGAGCACGTCCTTGCCCTTGCTCATGAAATACTCACCCATGGCCGCACCGGCATAGGGGGCGATGTATTGCAGAGGGGCGGACTCGCTGGCGGTGGAAGAGACAATGATGGAGTAATCCATGGCCCCGTGCTTTTTCAGGGTGTCCTGGATGCGGGCCACGGTGGAGGCCTTCTGGCCGATGGCCACATAGATGCAGATGACATCCTGGCCCTTCTGGTTCAAAATAGTGTCCACGGCAATGGCGGTCTTACCCGTCTGGCGGTCGCCGATGATCAGCTCACGCTGGCCACGTCCAATGGGCACCATGGCGTCAATGGCCAGAATACCCGTCTGCATGGGCACGTTGACGGGCTCACGGGTAACTACGCCGCTGGCCTCATGCTCCATGGGGCGAGTCTCGGTGGTCTCGATGGGGCCCAGGCCGTCGATGGGCTGGCCCAGCACGTTGACCACTCGGCCAATGAGGGCGTCGCCCACGGGCACGTCGGCGGCCCGTCCGGTGCGGCGCACCACGGTGCCCTCCTTCACGCCTGCATCGCTGCCCAGCAGCACCACGCCCACGCTGTCCCGGGCCAGGTTCATCACCATGCCCTGGACTCCGGTGTCCAGCTCCACCAGCTCGCCGTACACCGCCTTGTCCAGGCCGTAGACGGTGGCGATGCCGTCGCCCACTTCCAGCACGGTGCCGGTCTCGTCCCGGCGCACACGGGTGTCGTAGCCTTGAATCTCCTCCCGCAGGATGGAGACGATCTCTTCGGGGTTGGTTTTCATGCCATTCGCCTCTCTTCCAGTTGCCGGAACATGCCGGTCAGCGTCCCCTGGACGCTCTTGTCATAGGTCACGCCCTCGATATCCAGCACGAAGCCGCCGATGAGGTCGGGCTGGGTGTGGATGTCAAAGACCACATCCTTCTTGCGGTGCAGATGACACAGGGTCTTTCTGAGCTTTTCCAGCTCCTCCTCCTGGGGCGCCCGGGCACAGGTCAGGCGGCAGCGGGCCGCACCCCGGTCCTCCAGGGCGATGTCGTGGAAGGCCTCCACGATCTGGGGCAGCAGAGCCATGCGGCCCTTGTCTGCCAGCAGAGAATAGAAGCTGAGCAGAATCCGGTGTCCGTCCAGCATGGGCAGCCGAGCCAGAACACGCTCCTTCTCCTCTGCTTGTACCGCAGGAGAGCACAGGCTCTCCCACAGCTCCTGGTTCTCCATCAGCCGCTGAGCTGTGAGATCCAGGGTGCCCTCATTGGGGTAAATCCCATAGAGGGCCTGGGCATAACGGCGGGCCAACTCACTCATGCCTGCTCACCTACTTCCAAAAGAAATTCGTCCACAAAGGCCTTGTCGTCGTTGCCGTCCATGGACCGGCCTGCGGCCTTGGCGGCGGCCAGCAGGGCCAGAGAGGCCACCTCCTGGCGGGCGCTGCGGAGCATGGTCTCCCGCTCCGAGGCGATCTGGGCCTGGGCCTCATGGCGCAGCCGCTGGGCCTCGCTCTGGGCCTCGGCCACAGTGCCGTCGTACACCCGCTGGGCACGGGTCTGGGCGTCGGCGACAATTTTGGCCGCCTCCTGGTGGGCGTCCTGGAGCTGGCCCTCGTACTGGGCCTTCAGCTCCTGGGCCTGGCGGTTGCCCGCCTGGGCGGCGTCCAGCTCCTGGCGCACCAATTGGGCCCGCTGCTCCAGCACGTCATTGACCTTGCCAAAGAGCACCTTGCGCAGCACTGCATACAGCACCAGTAGGTTGATGATGGTAAAGATGATGGTGGAAAGATGGAACTCCAGCATGGGAGGCTCCCCCCTTAACCCATAAAGATGATGAGCAGAGCGGTGATAAAGCCGAAGATGGCGGTACCTTCTGCCATGGCGCAGCCCAGCAGCAGGGCGCTGTTGATCTTGCCGGAGGCCTCGGGCTGACGGGCAATGGCCTCGCTGGCCTTACCGGTGGCCAGGCCGATGCCGATACCAGCGCCGATTCCAGTGAACACGGACAGAGCCGCAGCAATGATTCCGATAGACATAATAAGTTCCTCCTGTAATTTAAATGTTTTTTACGCTTACTTACTCTTCCTCTTTGATGCCCTCGCCCACAAACTGGGTGGTCAGGAACACAAAGACAACGGTTTGGATCAACCCGTCAAACAGGTCGAAATAGATGCTGAACACCGCCGGGAACAGAATCGGGGCCACAAATTTCAGCATTTCCATGATGATGAAGGCGCCCAGCACGTTGCCGAACAGTCGCATACACAATGCCAGGGGCCGGATGGCCACCTCCATCAGATTGATGGGCAGCAGCAGGGGCATGGGCTCGGCAAACCGTTTCAGGCCGCCCACCAGCCCGTTATACCGGAACTGGGAGCCGTAGATCAGCAGCATACTCAGAATGGCCAAGCCCGCCGTGACGCTCACGTCCTTGGTGGGGGGCGCAAAGCCGAAGATGCCGATGATGTTGGCAAAGCCGATGTACAGCGCTACGGTACCAAGCCAGGGGGCAAAGGGCCTCCAGTGTTCCCCAATGTTGGTCTTGACAAACCCATTGAGAAACTCCACGGCGCTCTCCAGCCCCACCTGCACCTTGCCCGGGTTCTCTACCTTTAGATTTCGGGTCAGGCACACAGCGGCCAGAATGAGCACCGCCATGACAATCCACGATACCACCACCGACTGGGACACCTCAATGCCCCCAAGCAGCGGGATGGTGAATGCCGTGGGTGTCCCCAGCTCTTCCAGCAGCATTTCCTTGAATGCATCCAAACACATCACCTCGTTTTCGCGTGTGCCATTGTACCCCACTCCTTCCCTTCCCGTAAGACTTATGAAAGTAAAAAAAGTAAGAAAAACGACGGATTTTCCCATCTTTTTCTCTCTACTGCGGTGGAGTGTGGTTTGGTTTGACAGTCTTTCTCCTTTTTACTATACTGGTAGAAAAGGGGGAGTTTTCATGTCCACACCGTCCGGGGCCTCCATTCGGGCCCGGCTGACCCGAATGAACCTCATTGTCGTCATTGTCTCCATCATCCTATCCACGGCGGGAAACCTGTATTTCACCCTCCACAACAGCCAGGACGCTTTAGACAGCACCCTGGTCAACTCCGCCGCCATCCTCTCCCGGGTGGACCTGCTCCAGGAGGCCCTGGAGGGGAAGCGCTCCACCCAGGAGCTGGCGGAGTTTTTGGATGTGACCACCCAGAGCACCCGGGACATTGACCTCATCCTGGTGGGGGACACCCAGTCCAACCTGCTCTATGCCCCGGACCACAACCTGGTGGACATCCCCTACTCCGGCACAGCCCAGACCGATGCCCTGGCGGGGGCCGCCCCCTACACCTCCGACGAGACCGGGCCCATGGGCTCGGAGCACTCCGCCTATGCCCCCATTCGGGACGATGCCGGCAACGTCATCGGCTTTATCATTGTAGGCGTATACTTCCGCAGCATGGCCCAGCTCACCCGCCACACCGTGGTTGTCCTGTCGGTGGTGGGGTTGGCCGCAGCGGTGGTGGGCTCCACCCTGGCCCTGCGCCTGTCCAAGCGCATCAAGGACTCCCTCATGGGCTACGAGCCCGACGCCTTTGTCCACCGCTTCCACCAGCGGGAGGACATCATGGACGCCCTGGAGGAGGGCATCATGGCCATTGACCGGGATAAAAAACTCATCTTCCTCAACACCGCCGCCGCTGAGATGTTTTCTCTCAACCGGGACGAGGTGTTGGGCAAGTCCCTGTCTGACTTCTATCCCCGTTCCACCCTGGACCGCATTCTCCGCACGGGAAAGCCGGAGTACAACGTGAGCATCAGCTCCTTAAAGAAAGTGCGGGTGCTGGCCGACCGCCTGCCCCTGTACGAGGATGGCCAGCTCAACGGAGCGGTGAGCATTTTCCGCAACCGCACCGAGCTGGCCCGGATGGCTGACGACCTCACCGGGGTGCGCCACATGGTGGACGCCATGCGGGCCTACACCCACGAGTTTTTAAACAAGCTCCATGTGATTTTGGGTCTGCTGCAAATCGGGGAGCCGGAAAAGGCCCAGCAGTACATCATGGACATCACCCAGATCCACCGGGAGGCGGTGAACCGCATCATGAACCAGCTCCATGAGCCGTCGGTGGCCGCCTTGCTGGTGGGCAAGACCAGCCGGGCCAACGAGCTGGGCATCCGCCTGACCCTGGACCGGGAGAGCGCCCTGCGGGAGGACAGCGACTGGCTGCCCCCGGACGCCTATGTCACCATCCTGGGCAACCTCATTGAAAACGCCATTGAGGTGCTCAACCAGTCCCGCAGCGCCACCAAGGAGATTTTCGTCAGCATCCGGGAGAACCCGGACAGCCTGCTGTTGTGCGTGGAGGACACCGGTCCCGGCATCCCCACCGTACTGCGCCACACCATGTTCCAGCGGGGCACCTCCACCAAGGGCCGCCACCGGGGTACCGGGCTGTCCCTGGTGCAGGAGGTGGTGGAGGCCTACCACGGCGAGATCCGGGTGGAGTCGGAGAGCGGTGTGGGAACCTCATTTTTCATCAGCTTTTGCCGGGAGGAAGCCCCCGGAGAGGAGGAGTGAAGCCCTTGTATCGAGTTGTCATTGTAGAGGATGACCCCATGGTCTCTCTGTTAAACCGTACCTTTACCGAGAAGGACTCCCGGTTCCATGTGGTGCAGACCTGCTCGGATGGCCGGGCCGCCCTGGAGTGGCTGAGCCACAACCCCGCCGACCTGGTAATTTTGGACGTGTACATGCCCCTGTGCACCGGGGTGGAGCTACTGCGGGCGCTACGCTCCCAGTCCATCCCCGTGGACGCCATCATGGTCACGGCGGCCAACGATGCCGCCTCGGTGGACACCCTTTTAAAAATGGGAGTGGTGGACTACCTGGTCAAGCCCTTCACCTATGAGCGATTCCAGCAGGCCCTGGACACCTTCTGCCGCCACAAAGAGGCCGTCCACGGCCAGGCGGTGACCCAGGGGGAGCTGGACAAGCTGTTCGCACCCCCGGACAGCGGGGACCGCTCCGCCCCCAAGGGGCTCCAGGAGAGCACCCTGAAGCTCATTCGGGACTGTCTCCATGCCGCCCCCGCCCAGGGGCTGCCCAGTGAAGCCATCTCCAAGCAGACCAACCTGTCGGTGGTCACGGTGCGCCGTTACGCCAACTACCTGGTGGAGCGTGGGGAGGCCTGCTCCACCGTCAACTATGACACGGGGGGCCGTCCCTGCCGCCTGTATCAGCTGAAAAAGTAAAAAAGATGTGCCGCAGAAGATTGTTCTTCTACGGCACATCTTTTTCTTTGTTATGCGTTGGCCAGTCGGGCGCCCAGGTTCTTGCACACCTCCAGGGCCTCGGCGTCGGGGGTCTCGTTGACCATGAGGCCCTCCTCGTCCAGCAGGTTGGCTCCGGTGCTCTGGGTGCGCTCCACCCAGTCCCGCATCCACTGTCCGTCGCCCCAGCCGTAGGAGCCGAACAGGGCCACGGTGTGGCCGCCCAGCTGGCCCTCCAGCTGGGTGAAGAAGGGCTCGAACTCAGATTCCTCCAGCACCTCCGCCCCCATGGCGGGGCAGCCCAGGGCCAGCTTGTCATATTCCAGGGCCTGCTGCGGGGTGACGGCGGACACCTCCATCAGGTCGCACTCCGCCCCGGCTCCGGTGATACCCTCGGCGATGGCCTGGGCCATCTGCTGGGTGTTCCCGGTCTGGCTCCAATAGATCACAGCTACTTTGCTCATGTGTAAGACCTCCTAAAGGATATATGATTTGATATGACTCGTTGAGTGAATAATTTTCTCCGCTCCCTCTTGGAGAGGTGCAGTCCGTCAGGGCTTGGGGTGAAGGCTTGCTCTTCTCCGATTTCTCAGGCAGAGACCAGCGCCCCAGCCGGGGACGCTCCGCTAGGCCCGATTTCTCAGCGATGAGAAATCGGGGAAAGAATCGCTTAGGGCGTTCCCCCCTAAGGACCTCCCTGGGGTACTAATTGGAGTGTGCGCCTTCCTGTGTTCGGCCCTTGAACCGGTGGGGTCACATAGATGGCTCAGAAATCCTACCGGGGATGCAGGCTTCTGTGGTTGAGGGCACTTCTACTCCTAGGGCCTTACCCTGGTGAGCCGCTGTTCCCAGCTATCGGAAGCCAGGCTTCCGGCGGCGGGAACGCCGCACTCATCACGGTAGGCCCGGAGGTGGAAATCACCCAGCTATAGGGCCAGCTGCCCAGAGAGGCCTGGTGTGGTGGCACAAACAGGGGCCACAGCAAGGGTCACGGGCCGAACATAGGCTTGACGCATTCCCAGCCTCGTACCCCAGGGGGGTACTTAGGGGGGAACGCCCTAAGCGGGTTTTGGTTTCTTTTGCCCGCTCAAAAGAAACCCCCAGCGGGTAGCGTCCCCACCAGGCTGGCAAGCCGGAACTAGACCTTTTAGAAGAACAACCCCTC
Source organism: uncultured Oscillospiraceae bacterium (assembly GCA_944385445.1). GTDB lineage: Bacteria > Bacillota > Clostridia > Oscillospirales > Oscillospiraceae > Enterenecus. Next base: position 290,296 of record CALWXF010000001.1, on the reverse strand, counting down.
AGTCAGCCTCACGGCTGACAGCTCCCCTTACACAGGGGAGCCTTTGCGTGCGGTAGTTCCTTGCAATTTATGCCACTGCAAATACCTGAAACAAGGTATTCCCTTGCTCCATGCGCTCCCGAATCTTCTGACTCACCTTCTGCATACGAGTAAAACACTGCTGGGCCGCTTCCACATCCCCATACACCTTCCACGGGCCGCACAGCTTGAAGTTCTGCCCCTGATTCTCGATAAAGCCCACCACATCCTCCACCGGATAGCCCAGAAAGAGGCCGATTTCATGGGGAAACGCCCCGCCCTGCCGGACACGCCGCCCCAGGTGGGCCAAAATCTCCTCCACCGGACGGCTCAGGTCGTAGCCGCAGGGGGTGAGAATGTCCTCTACCCCGTCTCGCTCCAGGGCCTGGGCCATAAGCTGGGGCCGATAAACCAAGATCAGCTCCCGGTTGGCACAGGAGCACAGGCGGTCAAACTTCACACCCCGGCGGGCAAAGGCCTGCCGATACTTCCGCAATGCCTCCTCCAGATGTGGAAATTCCCCCCGGCGCAGTGAGATGAGGTTGGCAGGGGCCACTCCGGCCAGGGCCGGGGCACAGTGGGTGGCAAACAGTTGGTCCAGAGATGTCTGCATAGTGGGTCCTCCTTCGGTTAGTTCTTGCTAACTGCTCATAAGTTAGCATATGCTAACGCATTTGTCAAGGACCCAAAGGCAAAAAAATTCCCACCGCTGTATGTACAGCGGTGGGAATTTTGATTTCAGAAAACGGGAGCTTACTCCTCGTCGCCTTCAATGGAGATGGACAGAATCTCGTCCTCCTCCACTTCCTCGGGGGCGTTGTCCACGGGCTCTTCGGCGTCCCGGGCGGCCTCAGCGGCGGCATTCACCGCATCAAAGCGGCTCTCCTCCTGGGGCATCTCGTCCTCGATCTTGTCATACTTGCGGTAAGCAGCCAGACCGGAACCGGCGGGGATGAGCTTACCGATGATGACGTTCTCCTTCAGACCCAGCAGGTGGTCCACCTTACCCTTGATGGCGGCTTCGGTGAGCACCTTGGTGGTCTCCTGGAAGGAGGCGGCGGACAGGAAGGACTCGGTGGCCAGAGAGGCCTTGGTGATGCCCAGCAGCAGACGGGTGCAGGTGGGCAGGCGCAGGTCCTCGCCAGTCTCCTGCTTCTCGCCGGCGGCGATGCGGGCCTCCACAGCCTTGTAGGCGTCCTTATACTCGATGATATCCACGGTGGAGCCGGACAGCAGGGTGGAATCCCCGGCGTCCTCCACACGCACCTTGCGCATCATCTGACGGGCGATGACCTCGATGTGCTTGTCGTTGATATCTACGCCCTGCTGACGGTAGGGCTTCTGAACTTCCTGAATGAGGTAGTTGTGAACGGCGTCCACACCACGCACCCGCAGCACGTCATGGGGGGACAGAGCGCCGTCGGTGAGCTCCTGGCCCTTGACCACACGGTCCCCGGCCTTGACCCGGATACCGGCGCTGTAGGGAATGGCGTAGGTGACCACCTCGCCGTCGTCGGCGGTGATGGTGACGTTGCACAGGGTGGCACGCTTGGCCTCCTCCATGGAGACGGTACCGGAGATCTCGGCCAGCTGGGCCATCTTCTTGGGCTTGCGGGCCTCGAACAGCTCTTCAACACGGGGAAGACCCTGAGTGATATCGCCGCCGGCCACGCCGCCGGTGTGGAAGGTACGCATGGTCAGCTGAGTACCGGGCTCGCCGATGGACTGAGCGGCGATGATACCGACAGCCTCGCCCTGACCCACGGGCTCGCCGAAGGCCATGTTCATGCCGTAGCACTTGGCGCACACGCCGTTGCGGGCCTCACAGGTGAGCACGGAGCGCACCCGGATGGACACCTTGCGGTCGGGATCGCCCTCGGCCTCGGCCTGCTCCCGTAGCTTCTTCTCGATGAGGTTGGCCTGCTGGGCGTTGACCATGTCGTGGTGGCTGACCAGCACCTCGCCGGTGCGGAAGTCCACGAAGTCCTCGCACAGGTAGCGGCCACGCAGACGCTCGTTGAGGGGCTCGATGACCTGGCCGTTCTCGCTGATCTCGAACACGGTGATACCGTCGTGGGTACCACAGTCCTCCTCCCGGATGATGACCTCCTGGGAGACGTCCACCAGACGGCGGGTCAGGTAACCAGAGTCGGCGGTACGCAGAGCGGTATCGGCCATGCCCTTTCGAGCGCCTCTGGAGGAGATGAAGTACTCCAACACGGACAGACCTTCACGGAAGTTGGCCTTGATGGGAATCTCGATGGTACGGCCGGAGGTATCGGCCATCAGACCACGCATACCGGCCAGCTGACGAATCTGAGCGGCAGAACCACGGGCGCCGGAGTCGGCCATCATGAAGATGGGGTTGTAACGGTCCATACCCTTTTGCAGGGCGTCGGACACGTCGGCGGTGGTCTTCTCCCAGGCGGACACCACCAAGCGGTACCGCTCCTCGTTGGTGAGGAAGCCTCGCTTGTACTGGTTCTCGATCTTCACAACTTCCTTCTCGGTGTTGGAGATGAGTTCCTTCTTCTGGGGAGGTACGGTCATATCGGCGATGGCCACGGTCAGAGAGCCACGGGTGGAGAACTTATAGCCACGGGCCTTGATGATGTCCAGCACGGTGGCGGACACGGTGAAGCCGTGCTTGGCGATGCAGCTGTCCACGATCTTGCCCAGCATCTTCTTGCCGCAGACGAAGTTGATCTCAGGGTCAAAGGCCTTCTCGGGGTCATTGCGGTCCACAAAGCCCAGATCCTGGGGGATGCCCTCGTTGAAGATCAGGCGGCCCACGGTGGTGCGCACCATTTTCTCCTGGGTCACGCCGTCCAGCTCAGCGGTGCGGCGCACCAGAATGGGCTCGTGGAGGTCCAGCTCGCCCTCGTCATAGGCCAGCTTGGCGGCCTGGTCGCACTCGAAGGCCTGGTAGATCTCCCGGGCCTTGCCGTCCACAGCCTCGGCGCACAGGGCGGGAGTGGTGCGGTACCAGCGGTTTGCCTCCTCGTCCCGCACCCAGATGCGGTCATTGATGCCCACCTCACCCCGCTCCAGCGCGGCAGCGGCGTCGGCGGTGGTCTCATAGGCGCAGTCGGGATCGTGCTGGGGGTCCTTCTCGTAGGTCAGGTAGTAGGAGCCCAGCACCATGTCCTGGGTGGGCACGGCCACGGCGCCGCCGTCGGAGGGCTTCAACAGGTTGTTGGCGGCCAGCATCAGGATGCGGGCCTCAGCCTGAGCCTCAGCGGACAGGGGCACATGGATGGCCATCTGGTCACCGTCGAAGTCGGCGTTAAAGGCGGTACACACCAGGGGGTGGAGCTTCATGGCGCGGCCTTCCACCAGCACCGGCTCGAAGGCCTGGATGCCCAGACGGTGGAGGGTGGGAGCACGGTTGAGCATGACGGGGTGCTCCTTGATGACAAACTCCAGGGCGTCCCACACGGCGGGAGAGGCCTTATCCACCATCTTCTTGGCGGACTTGATGTTGTTAGCGTGGCCATCCTCCACCAGCTTCTTCATCACGAAGGGGCGGAACAGCTCAATGGCCATCTCCTTGGGCACGCCGCACTGGTAGATCTTCAGCTCAGGGCCGACCACGATAACGGAACGGCCGGAGTAGTCTACACGCTTACCCAGCAGGTTCTGACGGAAACGGCCCTGCTTACCCTTGAGCAGGTCGGACAGGGACTTCAGGGCCCGGTTGTTGGCGCCGGTGACGGCACGGCCACGGCGGCCGTTGTCAATGAGGGCGTCCACAGCCTCCTGGAGCATGCGCTTTTCGTTGCGCACGATGATGTCAGGGGCGTTGAGCTGGATCAGGCGCTTGAGACGGTTGTTCCGGTTGATGACACGACGGTAGAGGTCGTTCAGGTCGGAGGTGGCGAAGCGGCCGCCGTCCAGCTGCACCATGGGGCGCAGCTCGGGGGGGATGACGGGCAGCACGTCGATGATCATCCACTCGGGCTTGTTGCCGGACAGGCGGAAGGCGTCCACCACTTCCAGACGCTTGACGATCTTGGCCTTCTTCTGGCCGGTGGCGTCCTTGAGCTGGGCCCGGAGGGTCTCGGACAGCTGCTCCAGATCCAGGTCCTGCAGCAGCTTCTTCACGGCCTCAGCGCCCATGCCGGCCTGGAAATCGTCCTCGTAGTACTCCCGCAGCTTGCGGTACTCGGCGTCGGACAGAATCTGATTCTTGGTCAGATGGGTGTAGTCGGGGCCGGGATCGGTGACGATATAGGAGGCGAAGTACAGCACCTTCTCCAGGATGCGGGGGCTGATGTCCAGCAGCAGGCCCATCCGGGAGGGGATGCCCTTAAAGTACCAGATATGGGACACGGGGGCGGCCAGCTCAATGTGGCCCATGCGCTCACGGCGCACCTTGGCCCGGGTGACCTCCACGCCGCAGCGGTCACACACCTTGCCCTTGAAACGAATCTTCTTATACTTACCGCAGTGGCACTCCCAGTCCTTGGTTGGACCAAAGATGCGCTCGCAGAACAGACCGTCCCGCTCCGGCTTCAGGGTGCGGTAGTTGATGGTCTCAGGCTTCTTGACCTCGCCGTAGGACCACTCCCGGATCTGCTCTGGGGAGGCGATGCCAATGCGGATGGCGTTAAATTCAGCGTAGCTCATTACCTCAACCTCCCTTTCTTAGTCTTCATCGCCGTAGGAGTCATCCTGGTCGGCGGTATCATTCTCATTGATGGCCACGGACAGATCGTCGTCGTCACTGGTCTCCTTCATGGTGAAGCCAGCCTGGGCGAAGTCACTCTCGCTGCCGTAATCCTGGTAGCGGTCGTAATCCTCCTTGAAGCGGCCGGGCTGATAGGTATCCTCGTCCTCGTCCTTGAGCTCAATCTGGTTGCCGTGCTCGTCCAGGACCTGGATGTCCAGACACAGGGCCTGGAGCTCCTTGACCAGAACCTTGAAGGACTCGGGCACGCCGGGCTTGGGCACGTTGAAGCCCTTGACAATGGACTCGTAGGTGCGCACACGTCCGGTGACGTCGTCGGACTTGACGGTGAGGATCTCCTGCAGGGTGTAGGCGGCACCGTAGGCCTCCAGAGCCCACACCTCCATCTCGCCGAAGCGCTGGCCGCCGAACTGGGCCTTGCCGCCCAAGGGCTGCTGGGTGACCAGGGAGTAGGGGCCGGTGGAACGGGCGTGGATCTTATCGTCCACCAGGTGGTGGAGCTTGAGGAAGTACACATAGCCCACGGTGACGGGGTTGTCAAACCGCTCGCCGGTGCGGCCGTCGTACAGCCAGCTCTTGCCGTCCCGGCGCAGGCCGGCCAGCTCCAGGGTGTCGGCGATGTCCTTCTCGTCGGCGCCGTTGAAGATGGGGGTGGCCACCTTCCAGCCCAGAGCCTGGGCGGCGTAGCCCAAGTGGACCTCCAGCACCTGACCGATGTTCATACGGGAAGGCACGCCCAGGGGGTTCAGCACGATGTCCAGGGGGGTGCCGTCGGGCAGGAAGGGCATATCCTCCTGGGGCAGAATGCGGGAGACAACACCCTTGTTACCGTGACGGCCGGCCATCTTGTCGCCCACGCTGATCTTGCGCTTCTGGGCGATGTAGACACGGACCACCTGGTTGACGCCGGGAGCCAGCTCGGCGCCCTCCTCACGGGTGAACACCTTCACGTCCACGATGATGCCGCACTCGCCGTGGGGCACCTTCAGGGAGGTGTCACGGGTCTCGTGGGCCTTCTCACCGAAGATGGCACGGAGCAGGCGCTCCTCGGCGGTCATCTCGGTCTCGCCCTTGGGGGTGACCTTACCCACCAGGTAGTCACCGGCGTGGACCTCAGCGCCCACACGGATGATGCCCCGCTCGTCCAGGTCCTTCAGAGCGTCCTCGCCCACGTTGGTGATGTCACGGGTGATCTCTTCGGGGCCCAGCTTGGTGTCACGGGCCTCGGTCTCATATTCCTCAATGTGGATGGAGGTGAACACGTCCTCCTTCACCATCCGCTCGTTGAGCAGAATGGCGTCCTCGTAGTTGTAACCTTCCCAGGTCATAAAGCCCATGAGGATGTTCTTACCCAGGGCAATCTCGCCGTCGCAGGTGGAGGGGCCATCGGCCAGGGTATCCCGGGCCTTCACCCGATCGCCCACGGAGACGATGGGACGCTGGTTGATGCAGGTGCCGTGGTTGGAGCGCAGGAACTTGGTCAGCTTGTAGGTCTTCTCCTCGCCGCCGTCGTAGCGCACGGAAATGGCGGTGGCGTCCACACGGGTGACCACGCCGTCGCCCTCGGCCAGCACGACCACCTCGGAGTCCTGACAGTTCTTGTACTCCTGACCGGTGGCCACGATGGGGGCCTGGGTGGTGAGCAGAGGCACGGCCTGACGCTGCATGTTGGCGCCCATCAGAGCACGGTTGGCGTCGTCGTTTTGCAGGAAGGGGATCATGGCGGTAGCCACGGACACCATCATCTTGGGGGACACGTCCACATAGTCCACCTGGTTGAAGTCCACCTCGATGATCTCGTTGCGGTGACGGCAGGCCACACGGCGGTTGATGAAGGTGCCGTCCTCATTGACGGGCTCGGTGGCCTGAGCCACGTTGAACTCGTCCTCCACGTCGGCAGTCATGTATTCCACCTGGTCGGTGACACGGGCGGCCACGCACTTGCCGTTCTCGTCATAGATGCGCTCCACCTTGCGGTAGGGAGCCTCGATGAAGCCATAGCGGTTGATGCGGGCGTAGGAGGCCAGGTAGGAGATCAGGCCGATGTTGGGACCTTCGGGGGTCTCGATGGGGCACAGACGGCCATAGTGGCTGTAGTGAACGTCTCGCACGTCGAAGGAGGCACGGTCACGGCTCAGACCGCCGGGGCCCAGAGCGGACAGACGGCGCTTGTGGGTCAGCTCAGCCAGGGGGTTGGTCTGGTCCATGAACTGAGACAGGGGGCTGGAACCGAAGAACTCCTTGATGGCGGCGGTGACGGGACGGATGTTGATGAGGGACTGGGGGGTGACGATATCCAGGTCCTGGATGGTCATGCGCTCCCGGATCACTCGCTCCATGCGGGTGAAGCCGATGCGGAACTGATTCTGCAGCAGCTCGCCCACGCAGCGCAGGCGGCGGTTGCCCAGGTGGTCGATGTCGTCGGGGGTGCCCACGCCGAAGGCCAGGCAGTTGAGGTAGTTGATGGAGGCCATCATGTCATCCACAATGATGTGGTTGGGGATGAGGTCGGTCATGCGCTCCCGGATGAGGTCGGCGAAGTCCTCCTGAGAGAGGCCCTCTTCGTCCCGCTTGGCCAGCAGCTCCTTCAGGACCACAAAGCGCACCTTCTCGGACACGCCCACGGTCTCGGGGTCAAAGTCCACGAAGTCGGCCATGTTGACCATGCCGTTGGAGAACACCTTGACGATGTGGGTGCCGGTGTGCAGGTCCTCCACTTCCACAAAGGCCTCGTTGACGCCCAAGCGGTCCAGCTCCATGGCCCGCTCACGGGTGAGCACCTCGCCAGCCTCGGCCACGATCTCACCGGTGGAGGGGTCGGCCACGGGGGCGGCCAGCTTCTGACCGGAGAGGCGGGTCCACATGGTCAGCTTCTTGTTGAACTTGTAGCGGCCCACTGCGGACAGGTCGTAGCGGCGGGGGTCGAAGAACAGAGCGTTGAGCAGGCTCTCGGCAGAGTCCACCGTGGGGGGCTCGCCGGGCCGCATCTTGCGGTAGATCTCCAGCAGGGCCTCCTCATAGGTCTTGCAGGAGTCCTTCTCCAGAGTGGCCAGGATGCGGGGGTCCTCGCCGAACATGTCCAGAATCTCGGCGTCGGTCTTGGGACCTACAGCACGGATCAGGCAGGTGATGGGCAGCTTGCGGTTTTTGTCGATGCGCACATAGAACACATCGGACAGGTCGGTCTCATACTCCAGCCAGGCGCCCCGGTAGGGGATCACGGTGGAGGCGTAGGTGATGTTGTCGGCCTTGTCGGCGTTCTTGGCGTAGTACACGCCGGGAGAACGCACGATCTGGGAGACGATAACACGCTCAGCGCCGTTGATGACGAAGGTGCCGGCATCGGTCATCAGGGGGAAATCGCCCATGAAGATCTCCTGCTCCTTGATCTCGCCCGTCTCCTTGTTGCGCAGACGCACCTGCACCTTAATGGGGGCGGCATAGGTGGCGTCCTGGGCTTTGCACTCTTCAATGGTGTACTTGGGGGGGTCGTCCATGGAGAAGCCGATAAAGCTCAGCTCCAGGTTCCCGGCATAGTCGGTGATGGCCTCCACGTCGTTGAACACTTCCTGCAGCCCGGTCTCAAAGAACCACTTGTAGGAAGACTTCTGGATCTCCAGCAGGTAGGGCATCTCCAGAATCTCCTCGCTGCGGGCGAAGCTCTTGCGCAAGGTCTTGCCGTAATAGACGTCTTTGACCGCTCTTGCCATTTGCTGATCACGCTCCACTTCGTAAGAATTTTGCAGGTGGGCGCAGTTGCGCACACCCGGGGTTGTTGTCACAATCGGAAAATTTGCTCTTGCATTTCCTGGTATGGTCTGGTATACTGTGCTTAGCCTGGGGGAGTATCCTCCGGGTTTTGACCATATGTTAAAAGCAATTAATGATACCATAGCTTTTGTCCCCTGTCAAGGTTGTTCTTGATTGCGGGGCATATTTTTTTGATTTTCCAGGCTTCTCCCCTGTTTTTGCAAAATTGTGCTACCATTTCCCCAGGCCATATGGTATGATATAGGGTACTATGCCTAGAAAACTTTCACGATAAGCGAAGGAGTCCGATATGATTACTGTTTCTGACCTGTCCCTGAGCTATCAGGGCGCCCCCCTGTTCTCCCACGTTGATTTGCAGTTCACCCGGGGCAATTGCTACGGCATCATCGGCGCCAACGGCGCTGGTAAATCCACCTTTCTGAAAATCCTCTCCGGCCAGCTGGAGCCCACCAGCGGCTCGGTGTCCATCCTGCCCAAGGTGCGCATGTCCGTGCTGAAGCAGGACCAGAACGCCTATGACGCCTACACCGTGCTGGACACCGTTATCATGGGCAACCAGACCCTGTACGAGATCGGCCGGGAGATGAATGCCCTCTATGAGAAGGAGGACTTCACCGACGAGGACGGCCTGCGGGCCGCTGACCTCCAGGCAGAGTATGCCGAGATGGGCGGCTACGAGGCCGAGTCCGATGCCAGCCGCATTCTCCAGGGCCTGGGCATCGGGGTGGACCTGCACTACAACAACATGGAGACCCTGGACGCCCGTCTCAAGGTGAAGGTGCTGCTGGCTCAGGCCCTGTTCGGCGCCCCCGATATCCTGCTGCTGGACGAGCCCACCAACAACCTGGACATTGCCGCCGTGGAGTGGCTCAACGACTTTTTGCTGGACTACGACGGCACCGTCATCGTGGTCAGCCACGACCGTCACTTCCTCAACACCGTGTGCACCCACATCGTGGACATCGACTACAACCAGATCAAGATGTATGTGGGCAACTACGACTTCTGGTATGAGTCCTCCCAGCTGGTGCAGAACCTCATCAAGCAGCAGAACAAGCGCAACGAGGACAAGATCAAGGAGCTGCAGGAGTTTATCTCCCGGTTCTCCGCCAACAAGTCCAAGTCCAAGCAGGCCACCGCCCGGCGCAAGCTGCTGGACAAGCTCACCGTGCAGGAACTGCCCGCCTCCTCCCGCCGCTATCCCTGGGTGGGCTTCTCCCCCGACCGGGAAGTGGGCAAGGACATTCTCTTTGTCACCGACGTGTCCAAGACCGTGGACGGGGTGAAGGTGCTGGACAAGGTGTCCTTCATTGTGGGCCACGGGGACAAGATCGCCTTTGTGGGCGACAACGAAAACGCCCACACCGCCCTGTTCAAGATCCTCACCGGGGAGTGGGAGCCCGACGAGGGCACCGTGAAGTGGGGCCAGACCGCCACCTTCTCCTACTTCCCCAAGGACAATTCCCCCTTCTTCAACGACTGTGACCTGAACATCCTGGACTGGATGCGCCAGTTCTCCGAGGACCAGCACGAGAGCTATCTCCGGGGCTTCCTGGGCCGGATGCTCTTCTCCGGGGATGACATCTTCAAGCCCGTGAAGGTGCTCTCCGGTGGTGAGAAGGTGCGGTGCATGCTCTCCCGGATGATGCTGTCCGGGGCCAACGTGCTGCTGCTGGACCAGCCCACCAACCACCTGGACCTGGAGTCCATCGCCGCTTTGAACAACGGCCTGGAGGCGGTCAAGTGCAACGTGCTGGTGTCCTCCCACGACCACCAGCTGGTGCAGACCGTGGCCAACCGCATCTTCGACTTCACCCCCGACGGCAAGCTCATTGACAAGCGCATGAGCTACGAGGACTACCTGGAGTCTCAGCTCCACCATGACTGAGCCCGTCTATCTGCTCCTGGTGTGGCTGGGGGTACTCTCCGCCTTCACCCTGCTCCTCTTCGGCTGGGACAAGCTCATGGCCAAGCTGGGCCGCCGCCGCATTCCTGAGGCCTCCCTCCTCTTTGCCTGCCTGGCGGGCGGGGCCGCCGGAGGTCTGGTGGGCATGTATCTGTTTCACCACAAAATCCGCAAACCCAAGTTCTATGTGACGGTTCCCCTGCTCTTCGTCCTGGATGCGGTGCTTTTCGCCGTGGTTCTGATGCGAACTTGATAAAAGGCCCTTCTGCCCTGAAAAAAGTGGCAGGAGGGCCTTTTTCGACAATATATATGGTTGACAAGTGGGAAACAAAGAGTTACAATAGTTACAAATTGGTTACAATGACTTTCGCACATTTCTAAGGAGGCTATCATGGCTGATAAATCCAGCACGCTTATGTATAAGGGACACCCCCTGCGCCGCAAGGACAACCTCATCTACTACGGGTCCATGGCGGACAAGTATATCATTATGATCCAGGTGATGAGCACCACCAAGTCCGGCGATCTGGAGATCGCCGACAAGGTGCATCTGGAGCTTCAGCTCACCGACCCCGACCTGAAGAGCCGGGACCGTGTGGTGAAGAAGTCCGATCTGCCCGATTTGTTCTCTGCCATCGACATGGGCTCCATCTGGCTGATGCGTGCCCTGTCTGGGAAATAATGAAACCAACAGGAGGCTGAACCCCATGCACAGTAAGAAGGGACTGATGAAGGTCGCCGCCATCACCGGCCTTGCATTGGTCATGACCACCGGAATTGCCATGGCTTCCATTGGCACCGGTACCGTGACGGCAGATGCTCTGCGCCTGCGCAGCCAGGCCAATACCAACTCTAATATCCTCACCCTTGCCCCCCACAACAGCGTCGTCACCCTCCTGGAGGAGCTGGACGGCTGGTACAAGGTCTCTTACGGCGATCAGGTGGGCTACATGTCCGCCGACTGGCTGGACGTGACCCTCACCGGCAGCGAGGCTGTGGTGGGTCAGTGCACCGTCACCGCCGACGCCCTCCATGTCCGCTCCGGCCCCGGCACTGGCTACGCCAGCAAGGGTCTGGTGTACAAGGGCACCGCTCTGATCATCCAGAAGGACTGCGGCAACGGCTGGTACCAGATCACCGGCGCTGGCTATTCCGGCTATGTGTCCTCTGAGTGGGTGAAGGTATCCGGCAGCTCCGGCGGCTCCAATTCCGGCAGCTCCAAGCCCATCGGCACCGGAACCGTCAACACCGCCTGCCTCAACGTGCGCTCCGGCGCCGGCACCGGCTATTCCCGTGTGGGCTACCTGTACAACGGCAACTCCGTGTCCATTTTGGCCGACTGCGGCAATGGCTGGTACAAGATTTCCTACGGCAGCGGCAGCGCCTATGTGTGCGCTGAGTACATCACCCGGGGCGGCTCCAACTCCGGCAGCAACGACACCAAGACCACCGGCACCATCACCGCCGATGCCCTGAATGTGCGCTCCGGCGCCGGCACCGGCTACTCCCGCCTGGGTCTGCTGTACAAGGGCAACTCTGTGACCATCCTGGGCAGCAGCAACGGCTGGTACAAAATTTCCTATAAGAACGGCGTGGGCTATGTTAGTGCCGAGTACGTCTCCACCAAGGGTGGCAGCAACAGCGGCAACAATAGCGGCAGCAACGACAACAACAACAGTTCCACCTCCTCCATCGGTGAGAAGGCGGTGGCCCTGGCCAAGCAGCAGCTGGGCAAGCCCTATGTGTACGGCGCAGCCGGCCCCAACAGCTTCGACTGCTCCGGCCTGTTCTACTACATCTTCCGTGAGCTGGGCATCAACATCGCCCGTGGCTCTTCCAGCCAGTACTACAACAGCGGCACCTTTGTTTCCGAGGACGACATGCAGCCCGGCGACTTGGTGTTCCTCTTCGACCCCAAGTACGACTACTCCGGCGGCACTCTGCCCACCACCCATGTGGTGATGTACATCGGCAACAACACCGTGCTCCACGCCTCCACCACCAGCAACACCGTGCGCACCGACACCCTGTTCGGCGGCTATTACGGCAACTATGTGGTGGCAGTCAAGCGCATGGGCTAACATTTCTCCCACATGCAAGACCCCGTGGCAATCCATATCCTGGGTTGCCACGGGTTTTTTCCTCCTCCCTCTTTACAATTCGCCCCGTTTGGGGTACAATACTTTCATCCGGTGAATCGGATTGGAAGATTTTTATCGGGGGTGCTCCCAATGAATGATATCGATTATACCCGCAAGTTCAGCGTCAATATGAACAAGGACGACGAGATCCACTCCATCCTCAGTTCCGTCTACGCCTCCTTGCAGGAGAAGGGCTACAATCCCATCAACCAGCTGGTGGGCTACATCCTCAGCGAGGACCCCACCTACATCACCAACCACAACAACGCCCGGGCCCTCATTCGCAAGCTGGACCGGGACGAGCTGTTGCAGACGCTGTTGAAGAGCTATCTGGGCATTTGAGCTGAGCCCTGTAAGCAAAACCCGCAAGAAAGGGCCACACCTTTTTTGCGGGTTTTTTCGTTGTGCCATGGACGGGAGGTATTGTTATGAAACTGCTGCCCCACAACCACGAGCTGTACATTGAGCCCACCGACCCCATCACCACTCCCCAGGAGTTCACCCATGAACTGGTGAAGTATTTTTCCCAGGAGGGCAAGTCCATCACCGTACAGCAGGAGAGCATGGAGCCGGTGATTGAAGTGGAGGGCGTGACCTATGTGTGTCGGCTTGGGGAGCCCTATCGGGCGTTCAATCCCCTTCACATTCCCATCCGCTCCGGCTCCATGAGCTATTTGGGATACCAGTGGATCTACCTGTACCGCTGCGACCCATAAGTACCGTGTAACCAAAGCCGATGCAAAACAGATTTCTTCTGCTTTGCATCGGCTTTTTGTTTCAGCATTGCACACACTGGTGTTGGGGCACCGCAGTACAAAGCCTCCCTTGTGTAAAGGGAGGTGGCGCCGCCGCAGGCGGCGACGGAGGGATTGACGGGGCAGAGTATCCTTTCATCGGGCCTTCTTCCTCACCTGCCACAGACAATCCCTCAGTCAGCCTTGCGGCTGACAGCTCCCTTTGCACAAGGGAGCCTTTGGTGCGTCACGCACCCCTGTCTTTCACATCCGTGCCGCACAGTGGCACACCACACCTCGTCACTCTTCCCTACCCCTTCTGACCTAAAACAAAGCCCTCTCTTGCCTGGCAAGAGAGGACTTTGTTTTAGGTCATCAGTAAGTACATAACCGCCTTCTGGGCGTGGAGGCGGTTCTCCGCCTCCTCGAAGATCTCGTCGGCGTGGGCCTCGAACACCTCAGCGGTGATCTCCTCCCCCCGGTGGGCGGGCAGACAGTGCTGCACCATGCAACCAGGCTTGGCCAGAGACAAGAGCTTGTCGTCAATGCAGTACCCGGCAAAGGCCTTCGCCCGCTGGGCCCGCTCCTCCTCCTGGCCCATGGAGGCCCACACGTCGGTAATCACCACATCGGCGTCCACCACGGCGTCCTCCGGCTTACGGCACAGCTGGAACTTGGGGCCCTCTACCGTGGCGGCGAAGTCCAGCACCTGGGGGTCGGGGTCATACCCTTCGGGGCAGGCCACCGACACGTCCATGCCGCACTTGAGGCCACCCACGATGAGGGAGTTTGCCATGTTGTTGCCGTCCCCCACAAAGGCCATTTTCAGCCCCTCCAGCCGGGTCATCTTCTCCCGGATGGTCATCAGGTCCGCCAGCACCTGGCAGGGGTGGGCAAAGTCGGTGAGTCCATTGATGACGGGGATGGAGGCGTATTGGGCCAAGGCCTCCACCTCCTCCTGGGAGTAGGTTCGAATCATGATGCCGTCACAGTAGCGGGCCAGCACCCGGGCGGTGTCCTCAATGGGCTCGCCTCGGCCGATCTGGCTCTCCTTGCCGGAGAGAAACAGGGCGTGGCCCCCCAGCTGGTACATGCCCACCTCGAAGGAGACACGGGTGCGGGTGGAGTTCTTCTCAAAGATCATGGCCAGGGTCTTGCCCCGCAGCGCATCGTGGGGAATGCCATGCTTCTGGCTGTACTTCATCTGGTCGGCGGTGTCCAGAATCTCCTTGATGTCCTCCCCGCTCAAATCCAACAGCTTGAGTAAATCTTTCTTCATTCTTCGAACCTCCCTGGGAACCATATTTATACGTTAGACAGCACGTCGTGGAACACGCTCAGGCCCTTGTCCATCTCCTCCCGGGTGATGAGCAGCGGGGGCAGGAACCGCAGCCCGGTTCCTGCAGTGAGGGTGAGCAATCCCCCCACGTTCAGCTTGGCGCACAGCTCCTTGTTGTTGTAGCCTTCCGCCACATCAACTCCAATCATCAGGCCCAGACCACGGGTCTTGCCCAGACAGGGCAGATGCATGTCCTCAATGGACTGGCGGATGTAAGCGCCCTTCTCCTTGACCTGGGCGATGGTCTCGTCGTCCAGCACCTCCAGTACGGCGCAGCCGGCGGCGGCGCTCACGGGGTTGCCGCCAAAGGTGGAGCCGTGGGTGCCGGGGCCCAGGACATTGCGGCACTTCTCATTGACCAGGAAGCCGCCCATGGGCAGGCCCCCGGCGATGCCCTTGGCAAAGGAGCAGGCGTCGGGCTGAATGCCGTACTGCTGGAAGGCAAAGAGGGTGCCGGTGCGGCCAATGCCCGTCTGCACCTCGTCCACCAGCAGCAGCCAGTCCCGCTTCTCACACAGCTGGGCCAGCTGCTGGACAAATTCCTTGTCCATGGGCAGCACGCCGCCCTCGCCCTGCACCAGCTCCAGCAGCACAGCGCACACGTCGTGGCCCGCCACCTCCTGGATGGCCTCCATGGTGGGGTCGGCGCTGCGGAATCCTTCCGTGAAGGGGAAGAAATACTGGTGGAACACCTCCTGGCCGTTGGCGGCCAGGGTGGTGATGGTGCGGCCGTGGAAGGAGCGGTGGAGGGTGATGACAGTGCCTCTCCCCTTGCCGTACTTGTCAAAGGAGTACTTGCGGGCCAGCTTGATGATACCCTCGTTGCCCTCGGCACCGGAGTTGCCGAAGAAGGCGGCGGACATGCCGGACCGGGTGCACAGCTTCTCTGCCAGCTGGGCGTAGGGCTGGGTGTAATACAGATTGGAGGCGTGGCCCAGCTTGGCCGCCTGCATGGTCACTGCCGCCAGCCACTTGGGGTGGGCAGTGCCCAGGGACAACACGCCGATGCCGGAGGCGAAGTCGATGTACTCCTTGCCCTCCAGGTCATACAGGGTGGCCCCCAGCCCGTGGTCCAGGGCGATGGGGTTGCGGCCATAGGTCTGTACCAAATATTGATGGTCCAAGTCCATCAGCTGTTGTGTGTTCATGGGTTTCTCCTCCTTCATCGCACCAGCATGGTGCCCGCTCCGTCGTCGGAGAGCAATTCGATCAAAATAGAGTGGGGAATGCGCCCGTCCAGGATGACGGTGGAGTTGACCCCCGAGCGCACCGCCTCCACGGCACAGTCGATCTTGGGGATCATGCCGCCGCTGATGATGCCGTCCTTGATGAGGCCGGGAATCTCAGACACCCCCACAGAATGGATGAGGGTGGACTCATCCTTGGGGTCTCGCAGCAGGCCCCGCACGTCGGTGAGCAGCACCAGCTTCTCCGCCCCCAGCGCCACCGCCAGCTTGGCGGCGGCGGTGTCAGCGTTGATGTTATAGGCGGTGTCTGCATCGGTGCCCAGGGCCACGGTGGACACCACAGGGATATACCCCATGGCCAGAGCATCCTGCACCGCCTTGGGATTGACGTGGGTGATCTCCCCCACCAGGCCGTATTTCTCGTCCAGCTGCACCGCCTGGAACAGCTGGGCGTCCATACCGCACAGCCCCAGGGCCCGGCCGCCCATGCGGTTGAGGGTGGCCACCAGGTCCTTGTTCACCTTGCCGCACAGCACCTGCTGCACCACGTCCATGGTCTCCTCGTCGGTGTAGCGCAGGCCGTCCACGAACTTCCCCTCTTTTCCCAGGCGTTTGAGCATCTGGTTGATCTCAGGGCCGCCCCCGTGGACTACCACCACATTTAGCCCGACCAGGGACAGGAGAATGATGTCAGAGATGACAGCTTCCCGCAGCTCCTGGGAGATCATGGCGTTGCCGCCGTATTTGACCACAATGGTCTTGCCGTTGTATTTCTGAATGTAGGGCAGAGCCTCCGCCAGCACCTGGGCCTGGTCTGCCAGTGTATAAGCCATGTTCAGCACCTTCGTTTTTATCAGGAGCGGTAATCTCCGTTGATTTTTACATACTCATAGGTCAAGTCGCAGCCCCAGCAGGTGGCCTGGTCCTCCCCCTCGTGGAGGTCGACCGCAATGACCACCTCGTCCTGGCTGAGAATCTTCTTGGCCAGGTCCTCGTCAAAGTCCACCCCGGTGCCATGCTGGCACACCAGAATGTCACCCTGGACAGAGGAGAAGGACACGTCCACATACTCGGGGCGGAAGGGGGCCTTGGAGTAGCCCATGGCGCACAGCACCCGGCCCCAGTTGGCGTCGGCGCCAAACATGGCGGCCTTCACCAGGGAGGACCCCACCACGGCCTTAGAAAGGCGCTCGGCAGCCTCCTCGCTGCGTGCCCCGGTGACGGTGCAGGTGATGAGGCGGCTGGCGCCCTCGCCGTCTCCGGCGATGGAACGGGCCATGGTCTCGCACACCTGATACAGGGCCTTGTAGAAGAGGGTGTAGTCGTCGTCCTTCCACTCGATCTGGGTGTTGCCTGCCATGCCGTTGGCCAGCACCACGCACATGTCGTTGGTGGAGGTGTCCCCGTCCACCGTGACCCGGTTGAAGGTGCGGGGCACAATGTCGTGGAGGGCCTCGGAGAGCATCTCGGAGGTAATGGCGCAGTCGGTGGTGATGAAGCAGAGCATAGTGCCCATGTTGGGGTGGATCATGCCGGAGCCCTTGGCGATGGCGCCCACCGTCACAGGCTTGCCGCCGATGGTGATGGTGACAGCGATCTCCTTTTTCACCGTGTCGGTGGTCATGATGGCGTGGGCAGCGGCATCGGAGCCCTCATAGGACAGCTCCCCGGCCACCTGAGGCATTCCCTTTTCGATGGCTGCGATGTTCAGGGTCTGGCCGATGACGCCGGTGGAGGCCACGGCGAAGTCCTCAGGCTTGAGCCCGGTGGCGGCGGCGGCCAGCTCACACATCTTCTCAGCGTTTTCGTGGCTGAGGGGGGCGCAGGCGTTGGCATTGCCGCTGTTGGCCACAATGCCCCGGCACACTCCGTCCTCCAGGTGGCCCATAGTCACATACAGGGGGGCGGCCTTCACCCGGTTGAGGGTATAGGTGGCGGCGGCGGTACACTCGCAGTCGGACACGATCATGGCCAGATCAGGCTTGCCGCGGGTGCCAGGCACACCAGCCACGTCGCCGCCGTGGCTGGCCTTGACCCCGCAGTACACCCCAGCGGCCCGGAAGCCACGGGGGGCGGTGACACCGCCGGAAATGGTTTTCATATGCAATCTCTCCTTATTGCTTTGGACTGTGGAGGGCGACAAACTCCTCCATGAGCTGAATTTGCTGGTTGACAGACTCCTCCGAGGGGCCACCGTACACGGTGCGGCCGTTGACACAGGTCTTGAGCTGGAGGGCCTCGTACACGTCCTCGTCAAACAGGGCGCTGATGGAGCGGAAGTCCTTCAAGGGCAGGGTGTCCAGGCTCTCCCCGGACTTGATGCACATATTCACCAGGCGGCCCACGATCATATAGGCCTCCCGGAAGGGCATGCCCTTCTTCACTAGGTAGTCGGCACAGTCGGTGGCATTGATGAAGCCGCCGGAGGCAGCTTTGGACATGTTCTTGGGCCGCACGGTCAGGGTGTCCAGCATGGCCCCGAACACGGGCACACACAGCTGAACGGTGTCGATGGCGTCAAACACCGGCTCCTTGTCCTCCTGCATGTCCTTGTTGTAGGCAAGGGGCAGACCCTTCATCACGGTGAGGAGGGTGATGAGGGAGCCGTACACCCGGCCCGTCTTGCCCCGGACCAGCTCGGCCACATCGGGGTTCTTCTTCTGGGGCATGATGGAGGAGCCGGTGGAGTAGGCGTCGTCCAGGTCCACGAACTTGAACTCCCAGGAGCACCACAGAATGATCTCCTCAGAGAACCGGGACAGGTGCATCATGAGGATGGACAGGGCGGACAGCAGCTCGATGGCGTAGTCCCGATCGGACACGGCATCCATGGAGTTGTCACAGGGCTTGGCAAAGCCCAGGGCGGCAGCGGTCTGGAACCGGTCCACGGGATAGGTGGAGGTGGCCAGGGCGCCAGCACCCAGGGGGCACTCGTCCATGCGCTCCAGGCAGTCCTCCAGCCGGGTCACGTCCCGGCGCAGCATGTTGGCGTAGGCCATCATGTAGTGGCCGAAGGTGGTGGGCTGGGCCCGCTGCAGGTGGGTGTAGCCGGGCATCACCGTATGTACATTGGCCTTGGCCTTGCGGATGAGCACCTTCTGCAGATCCACAATCATGTCGATGATGGTGGGAATCTGCTCCTTCACATAGAGCCGGAAGTCGGTGGCCACCTGGTCGTTGCGGCTGCGTCCGGTGTGCAGACGCTTGCCTGTCTGGCCGATGCGCTGGGTGAGGAGGGCCTCGATGTTCATGTGGATGTCCTCATTGTCCAGAGAGAACTCCACCTTCTCGTCCTCGATGTCCTCCAAAATGGCCTTCAGGCCCTCCACAATCTTCTCCGCCTCGTGCTCCTCAATGATGCCCTGTTTGCCCAGCATGGTGGCGTGGGCAATGGAGCCACGGATATCCTGCTCATAGAGGCGGGCGTCAAAGGTGATGGAGGAGTTGAAGTCATTGACCTGTGTATCCGTTTCCTTCTGGAAGCGTCCTGCCCATAGTTTCATAATAACACAGCCTTTCGGAAAAATAAACCACAGCAGGGGCGGAGGATAACCGCCCCTGCGCAACATGCCAAAGAAGTCCCAAGACTTCTTTGGCGAAAGGATTGCATGACGGATGGGGTTCGATTTCTTACGAAAAAGTCACCCCACCCGTCATGAGAAGTGTCATTTCCGATGCGCATGTCCCCGGAAATGACTGGATTTCATTTTATTCCGTCACCTGCGGGTGACGGAACTCTGCGAGGCTCTATACCAAGAGAGTTTTGAGCGTCTGAGGTGAGAGCGAAAAGCCCTCCTCTACGCAAAAGGTTATTACAGCTTGCCCTGCTCCCGCAGCGCCTGCACGGTGTCGGGCAGACCCCACAGATTGATAAATCCGGTGGCGTCATCCTGGTTGTAGTCGCTCTCCTCAAAGGTCACCAGGTTCTCAGAGTAGAGAGAACAGGGAGAGGTGACGGAAGAGGTGATGATGTTGCCCTTGTACAGCTTCAGCTTCACGGTGCCGGTGACGTACTCCTGGGTCTTCACGGCAAAGGCCTGGAGGGCCTCCCGCAGGGGGGTGAACCACTTGCCGTTGTACACCAGGTCGGCAAAGTCAATGGCCAGCTTCTGCTTCATGTGCTTGGTGTCCTTGTCGATGGTGATCATCTCCAGCACCTCGTGGGCCCGGTAGAGGATGGTGCCGCCGGGGGTCTCGTACACGCCCCGGTCCTTCATGCCCACCAGACGGTTCTCCACAATGTCCAGCAGGCCGATGCCGTTGGCCCCGCCCAGCTCGTTGAGCTTGCGGATGATGTCGCTGGCCTTCATCTTCTCGCCGTCCACGGCCACGGGCCAGCCCTTCTCAAAGTCAATGGTCACATAGGTGGCCTGGTCGGGGGCCATGGCGGGGGACACGCCCATCTCCAGGAAGCCGGGCTTGTCGTACTGGGGCTCGTTGGCGGGGTCCTCCAGGTCCAGGCCCTCGTGGGACAGGTGCCACAGGTTCTTATCCTTGGAGTAGTTGGTCTCCCGGCTGATCTTCAACGGCACGTTGTGGGCCTCGGCGTAGGCGATTTCCTCTTCTCTGCCCTTGATGTCCCATTCCCGCCAGGGGGCGATGATGGTCATCTCGGGGGCGAAGCGCTTGATGGCCAGCTCAAAGCGCACCTGGTCGTTGCCCTTGCCGGTGCAGCCGTGGCAGATGGCGTCAGCGCCCTCGGCCTTGGCGATCTCCACCAGACGCTTGGCGATGATGGGCCGGGCGAAGGCGGTGCCCAGCAGGTAGTCCTCATACTTGGCCCCCATCATCATGGAGGGGATGATCACGTCGTCCACCATCTCGTCGGTGAGGTCCTCCACATACAGCTTGGAGGCGCCGGTCTTGATGGCCTTCTCCTCCAGGCCGTCCAGCTCGGTGCCCTGGCCCACGTCGCCGGACACGGCGATGATCTCCGGGTTGCCGTAGTTCTCCTTCAGCCAGGGGATGATGATGGATGTATCCAAGCCGCCGGAATAGGCCAGCACTACTTTTTTCACTTCTGCCATGGTTGCATTCCTCCAATGCGTTTCTCTGTCTTAGTGAAGTAGAGTATACCCCTTCTCCTGGAAAATTGCAACCCCCAATTTGCATAACTATTCAATCGTTCCCAAAATTCTATGGGTAATATTCCACAATATCCGGGGTTTATTCATGTATATATGCATATTCATGCAAGGCAGCGAGCCGTCTCACGGGAGAGACGGCCCGCTGCGCATTCAGATTTGTTTTTTCTCCCGGTGGAGCACCAGCTGCTCCTCCTCCACCCCCAGGCACAGCACGTCTCCCCGCTCCAGGTCCCGGGACAGGAGCATCTGGGCGGCGGGCTCCTCCACCCGGCGGCGCACCGAGCGGCGGATGGGGCGGGCCCCCTGGTCCCGCTCCCGCTCCTCCATGGGGCTGGCCAGCAGGGACACCGCCCTCTCGTCCGCCTTGAGGCCCACCCCCAGGGCGGCCAGGCGGCCCTCCAGGCCGCCCAGCAGCCGCCCGGCGATGCGCTCCAAGTGGGGCTGGTCCAGGCGGTGGAAGAGCACCACCTCGTCCAGGCGGTTGAGAAATTCCGGTGGGAACTGGCGCCTGAGTTCCTCCATCACCGCCCTGGTGCGGTAGGCGTCCAGGTCGCCCCCGGCAAAGCCCATGGGGGGCGTGTGGCTGACCATGTGGCGGGCCCCCACGTTAGAGGTCATCACCACCACGGTGTTGCGGAAGTCCGCCTTTCGTCCCAGGCCATCGGTGAGCACCCCGTCCTCCATGACCTGCAACAGGATGTTGTGGAGATCGGCGTGGGCCTTTTCCATCTCGTCAAAGAGCACCACCGACCAGGGGCGGCGGCGTACCCGCTCGGTGAGCTGTCCCCCCTCCTCGTGGCCCACATAGCCGGGGGGCGCACCCACCAGCCGGGACACCGAGTGCTTCTCCATATACTCGGACATGTCGAAGCGGATGATGGCCTCCTCGCTGCCGAAGAGGGCGGCGGCCAGGGCCCGGCACAGCTCGGTCTTCCCCACTCCGGTGGGGCCCAGGAAGAGGAACACCCCCACCGGGCGGTTGGGCTCCTTGAGCCCAACCCGGGAGCGGCGGATGGCAGCGGACACCGCCGCCACCGCCTGGTCCTGCCCCACCACCCGGGCCCGCAGCTCGTTCTCCAGCCCCAGCAGCCGCCGGGCCTCTCCTTTGGTCACCGTCTCCACCGGGATGCCCGTCCATTGGGCCACCACCGAGGCGATGTGTTCCGGCTCCAGCTGCTGATGGGCAGCAAGCTGCTTTCGGGACAGCTTCCGCTCCAGCTCCCCCCGGAAGTCCCACTCTGCATCCCGGAGCATGGCGGCCCGCTCGTAATTCTGCTCCGCCGCTGCCGCCCGCCGCTCCCGGGCGGCCTGCTCAATACGGCCCATCAGTCCCCGCAGGGAGTGGGGCACCTCCCCCTGCATCCGCAGCTTGGCCGCCCCCTCGTCCATGAGGTCAATGGCCTTGTCCGGCAAGAAGCGGTCGGGGAGGTACCGCCGGGACAGCACCACCGCCGCCTCCAGGGCCCGGTCGGTGATGACAATGCCGTGGTGGGCCTCATACCGGGGGCGGATGCCCTTCAAGATCTCCAGGGTCTGCTCCGGGGTGGGCTCCCCCACCCGCACGGGCTGGAAGCGCCGCTCCAGGGCGGAGTCCTTCTCGATATACTTGCGGTACTCCTCCAGGGTGGTGGCCCCCACCACCTGGATCTCACCCCGGCCCAGGGCGGGCTTCAAGATGTTGGCAGCATCAATGGCCCCCTCCGCCGAGCCCGCACCCACAATGTTGTGCAGCTCGTCCAGAAAGAGGATGACGTTGCCTGCCCGGTGTACCTCCGCCAGGATTTGGTTTACACGATCTTCAAATTCACCCCGGTACTTGGTGCCCGCCACCATGGACACCAGGTCCAGGGACAAAAGTCGCTTGCCCCGCAGCACCGGGGGCACCTGTCCGGCGGCCATACGCATGGCCAAGCCCTCGGCCACGGCGGTTTTGCCCACCCCCGGCTCTCCCACCAGGGCGGGATTGTTTTTGGTGCGCCGGGAGAGGATCTGCACCACCCGGCCCACCTCCTCGTCCCGTCCAATGAGGGGGTCCAAGGCTCCCATGGCCGCCAGACGGGTGAGGTCCCGGGAATAGCGGTCGGTGAGCTTGGTCTCCCCACCCTCCCGCACTCTGGCCCGTTCTCCCCGGGTGGCTTGCATCTCTCCGCCCCACCCCGCAGAGTCCCGGGGCAGGCCGCCCTTCTTCCCCACTGGGAAACGTTCCTTCCATTCCTTCCTGTCTTCCATGGAATCCCTCCTGTCTTCCCTCCAATCATGGGTTGCTTTTCCCCAGTTTATACCCCTGTGCCCAGATTTTTCTCCCACCCCCATTTCCCAAAATTCCTTGTTGCATTTTTCGCCAGTTATGCTACAATGAGAATGGTTCTAACTCTAATGATGGAGGTGTATTTTACATGGCACATGCAATCAATGACACCTGCGTGTCCTGCGGCTCCTGCGAGTCCGCTTGCCCCGTGGGCGCTATTTCCATGGGTGACGATCACATGCAGATCGACGCTGGTACTTGCATCGACTGCGGCGCTTGCGCCGGCACCTGCCCCGTGGGCGCCATCGCTCCCGCCGACTAATTTCAGTCTGCAAAAAAGCAGGCCGCACAGCCTTTGGCTGTGCGGCTTTCTTTTTTCACAACATATCTGTATTTTTGAAAAGCGTCAGGCGGGGCCGGAAAAATCCGGCCCCGCCTGTTTGGCGTTGGGGAAGTTCAGTTTAGTCCTCTTCCTTGCGGCGTACCACGCTCAGCACGGCCACGCCCGCCATGGCGCACACCAGAGTGGCCATGGGGACAATCAGGTTGCTCTCGTCGCCGGTGCCGGGGACGGAGCCGTCGGGCTTGGTGTTGCCCCCGGTCTGGGAACCGTCGCCGGTACCGCTGCCGCCGCCCTGGGAGCCGCCGTCACCACCGGGATTGGGGGTGGGCTCGGTGTCCACCTTGGTCCAGTGGGCGTACAGGGTCAGGTCGGCATCCACAGGGGTGTTGAAGTCGTAGGCCTGGGTGCCGTCCTCGTCCACAAACCAGCCGTCGAAGGTGTAGCCCTCCCGCACGGGGTCCTGGGGCTTGGACACGCAGCTGCCCTCGGCCACTTCCACCAGCTTGTAGATGTTGCCGGTGTCGTCCACGAACTTCACCTGGTACATGTTGCCGGTGACCTTGACCACGCAGTAGCTGGTGACCTGGTTGTCGGCCACGCTCTCCACCTTCAGGTAGGCATAGCCCTCCTTGTGGGCGGTGACCACACCGTTTTCATCCACAGAGGCCACATCGGGGTTGAAGCTGATGTAGTTGACCTGGGCATCCTCGGCCAGAGTGGGCTCGGGGCTCAGAGTGGCGGTGAGGGTCTGGCTCTGGCCAGCCTCCAGGTCCATTCTGTGGGTGTCCAAATCCAAGGTATCAGCCATCACGCCCTGGCATACCACGGCGAAATTGACGGAGTACTGGCCGTCCTTGGTGGTAGCGGTGAGGTAGCTCACGCCGGGCTCAGAGGGGGTGTACAGAGCCGCATTGATCTCCTGGCCCCAGTTGTTCTCTACCGTACCCTGAGTCAGCTCGCCGTTGCCGGAAGTGACGGTCCAGTCAAAGGGACCATACAGGGGGTCGGGGCGCTCCCAGGTATCGCCAGACATCTCGCCGGCGGGGTTACCCTCAGACACCACGCCCTCTGCCTTGATTACCAGGTTGTTGTTGGCGCCGTTGGGGGCGTAATTGACGTGGAGCACGCCGGTCTCGGGGTTGTAGTCATAGGCGTGATACCAGTCGTAGTTGACGATCTCCACATCGTAGGTAGAGCCATCGTCATAGTTGTAACGGGTGTACAGGTGGATTTCCTCGGGCAGCTCATATCCCTCTTCGTTGACCAGGGTGCCATCATAGGTGCCGCCCACATAGTAGAAGTCGGGTCCGTCCAGCTGCAGACCGGTGAGCTCGGTGAGCACTTCACTGGTCTCGTGGAGCTTGTTCTGGCGATACCTGGCCACCAGCTCGGCGGTCTCGCCCTGCTGGACGTATACCACCTGGTCGCCCATGGCCATGTCAGAAATCAGGTCGTCCTCATCGGAAGTGGTGTAGATGTCGTCCCAATTGATGTCCATGGAATGGGTGACCCCGTTGAGGGTCACATCCAGTCTGCCGTTGCCCTCAGGCAGCTCCAGGCCCTCCTGAGAGGTGGACACGGTGAGGTAGAGCACGCCGGTGAGGCCGTCGCTGGTGTACTGGTCCACATCGATGAGGCCCTCGGCATAGTTCTCGGCGTAGTCCTCGTCCTCCCACACGGTCCACTTGATCTCGGAGAGATCCACGTTGGCGGGCTGGAGGTTGTCCACCTTCACCACCACCTGGCCGTCGGGCTTTAGGCCGTCAAAGCTCTGGATGGATAGGTCGAAGTCTTCCACCACGGTGGGCACTTCCTCCACCGCCACCACGCAGGTAGCGCTGGCGTCGCCCTTGGCCACGGTGATGACGGTCTGGCCGGGAGCCACAGCGGTGACCAGGCCGAACTCGTCAATGGTGGCCACGTCGGGATTGCTGGAGGTGCGGGTCATAGCGCCCTCCTGGTCGGTGTTGTCGATGACGCTGAGGTTGAAGGTGCTGCCGGGATGGAGCAGCGCAGAGGTCTGGGAGAGCACCAGGCCCTGGGTGGAATCCACGGTAATGGCATAGCTGCGGTCATTGGCGCCGTAGTCGCCGCAGGACACCAGCACGTTGCCGTTCCAAGTGAAATCATAGACGTTGTTCTCGCCGGGATAGCTCTCAATGCTGTGGGCGTACTCGGTGACGTCCACGGTGAAGGTGTGAGTCTTCACGGCGGGGTCATAGAAGTTCTCCACCAGGAAGGCGTTGGTGCTATCCACGCCCACCTCGGAGTAGTTGGGATCGCCGTAACCTTCCTTGTAGGTACGGGTGACATAGGGGGACACTTCGATGTTGGCCAGGGAGCCGTCCTCATCATAGACGGTGCCGGTCATATAGGTGCGGCCGTCCTTCTCATAGATGGAGACGGTGTTGTTCTCCAGCTCGGGGGCCACGGTGTCCACGGTGATGGAGAAGTCGATCACGTCGCCGGTCATGTCCATCTCGTGGCCGTTAAAGGTGGGAGTGAGCTCCCCGGCGGCCACGCCGTCGAAGTTGGTGATCTCATAGCCCATGTCCTCGTTGTACACCTTGTCGCCGTAGTCGCCCTCGCCGTAGGCGATGATCTCATACTTGCACTTGGTGCCGCTGGGCAGCACGTTGCCCTCCTGGTCGGTGCCGTCCCAGGTGGGAATGAGGCCGTAGTACATGGCGCTCAGGGGGATGGGGGTAGCGTAAGAGGCGTTGTACAGGGTGCGGGTGATGTAGGAGTTCCAGTCGGACATATACACCTCGCCGGTCTCGGCGTCGGTGACCCGCACCACGATCATCTTGGCGTCACGGAGCTGATAGAGGATGTAGTCGTCCACGCGGTCGAAGTACTCGTCTCCGTTGGGGGAGATGGTGATGTTCTCCTCGCAATAGAGGGTCTGGTTCATGACAGCATCGGAGTCGAAGGGATTCTGGCCCAGGTCCAGATAGCCAATGATCCCCCCGGAGCTCCAGTTGACCACGGTGCTACCCATCAGGGACACGCCCCAAGTGGACTCGTTGTTCATCACGTTCTCGCCGTCCTCGGCCTCGTCGGTCCAGTCGCCCTGGTCAAAGATGGGGGCGGCCGTCCAGTCGCCGTAGAAGGCCAGCATGGGCAGGCCCAGGGTAGGAGCGGTGCCGGCGGTGTCGGTGAGGGAGACAAAGCCCTCCACATACACGCCGTTTTCAAACAGCTGGTCCAGCTGAGCCTTCTCACTGTCGGTGAGGGTCACAGTCTTGGAGAAGCGGGCGGTCTGTCCGGCCTCCACGGTGACCTGGCCCAGCTCCACGGTCTTGATGACCACGTCCTGGTGCATCATGGTGTTGCGCTCGCCCCAGGTGCTGTCCACCGTCTGGGTGTCGGGGCGCTGGAGGGTGATGGCCACATTGTAGGTCACGGCCTTGTCGGAAATGTTGTGTACATCAAAGGTGATGTCGTAGCTGCCGGTGCGGTCGGGGTCGTCCAACAGCTCCAGCTTGCCCACGTTCTGACCGTCCACGGTGACGTAGGCAGGGGTCTCCACGGCGGCGGTGGCGTTGACCAGGCCGGCGCCCTGCTGACGGGGAGAGTAGTACACGCCATTGGTATCGGTCTGAGGCACGGCGGTGCTCACCAGCAGCTGGTTGACAATGTCGCCCACCTCGCTGGGCTCCTTGCCGGCAAAGGCTGCGCTGGACTGCACGTACTGGCGCACCAGAGCTCCAATACCGGACATGTGAGGGGCGGCCATGGAGGTACCGCTCATCATGCCGTAGCTGCCGGTGTAGCCCTGGTCGGCGGTGTTCAGCTGGTCAATGATGGTGGACCAGATGTTGCCGCCGGGGGCGGTGATCTCAGGCTTCAGCTCCAGGCTGGGACCGGCGCCCCAGGAGGAG
Organism: uncultured Oscillospiraceae bacterium; assembly: GCA_944385445.1. GTDB lineage: Bacteria > Bacillota > Clostridia > Oscillospirales > Oscillospiraceae > Enterenecus. Next base: position 262,948 of record CALWXF010000001.1, on the reverse strand, counting down.
AAGGTGGACATCTGACCATCGGTGGGGCTCTCCACGGCCTTGTCTGCGTCGGGAACCACGATGTTCACGGACTGACCTGCCTTGAGGGCAGCCTCCATGGCAGCGCCGTCCTGGCCGTTGATAAAGGCGCTGGTGAGGCTGGTGTTCTCCACGCTGATGTTGATCAGTTCCGTGGCATTGGGATCGCTGTCATAGATCAGCACGCCCAGAATGCCCCGTTTCTCTCCGTGGACCACAGTGGAGAAGGACTGGGCGTTGGTGACCTTATCGGCAAAGGACAGGTCGCCGCGCTTGACCAGGGCAAAGCCGGTCTTGCCGTTGGGGTTGGAGTACTCATTGTACCAGCCCACGGCGTTGTAGTCGCTCCAGGTACCGGTGCCCTCTACCAGGTAGACGGGGTACTCCTTGCCGTCGGCGAAGGTGGCCTTCATGGCCACGGTCCAGGGGTCGGTGTAGGAGATCTCCCGCACTTCCCCGTCCTCGTTGGTCCAGGTCAGGTAGGACTGTACCTGGATGGAGTTCTCCAGAGAGGCAATGCTCAGGTTGGAGTCGTAAATGGCAGGAGAGGACATCATAGCGGTGTCCACGTTGGAGGTCAGGGGGTTGTCCCCATAGTTGTTGCTGGCAGAGGAGTAGCTGCTGTTGCCAGCGGAGGTCATGAGCACGATGCCAGCGGCCTCAATCTTGGCATACAGCTCGTTCTGCATGGTGTCGTCGTCGGCAAAGCCGTTGTCAGAACCCAAGCTCAGGTTGATTACGTCTGCGCCCAAGGCCAGAGCATCCTCCAGAGCGTTGAGGGTCACAGACTGCTGGGCGCCGCCGTCCTGATCGGGGAACACCTTCATCATCATGATCTGGGCATCGGGGGCCACGCCGGAGAAAATGACCTCGCCCTCGCTGGTCTCGGCATAGCCCGCCACCGTACCGGAGACGTGGGTGCCGTGGTCGCTGGAGGTGGGCAGGACGTTGATGTCGCCGTCTGCGTAGTCACAGGCGTAGGGCACCTTGAGGTTCTTATAAAGACCGTTGTAGTCCCACACGATCACGCCGCCATCGGCACCCGTGGTGGAGTTGAGCTGGTTGTCCTCCAGGAAGGCAGCCAGGCTCTCAGAGGTGTAGCGCAGATTCCAGCCGCTCTCGGCATCGCTGGGGTCGTTTTTAAAGGAGTTGTCGGTGAAGGCCTCGTGGACCCGCACCACGCCGCGGCCCTGGGTGCCATCCTCGTTCTGGGTCACGCCCCACTTCAGGTCCAGGCCGGTGTCCAGCACGGCCACCAGCATACCCTGACCGGTGTAGCCCTGGCTCCAGACACCTTCCACCCCTACCTTATCATAGCTGTAGGAGTACCAGGCCTTGTCCCCGTCCACGGTGCCGCTGGTCTCTTCGGGGCGGTCATACACATGCTCCACATAGGCCCGCTTGACCCCGTCCAGATCGCGGATCTCGTCCAGAGCGCTGTAGGGCACCCGGATGGCCATGGCATTGACCAGAGTGGCCCACTGGCCTACAATGGTACCAACCGGCTCACCGCTGTTTTCCTCGGTGGCATCGGTCACCGCAGGCTGCTGAGCGGCCAGAGCGGTCACCTGGTCGATGATGCCCTGCTGATCGTCCAGCAGCTGCTGGGTGGTCTGCTGGGCATCGGCGGAGGCCAGGTACTCAGACACCGCCTCACCAGCGCTGGTCTCGTCGCCCACAGAGGCAGCGTAGCTGCTGACCTGGTAGTAATCCATCACAGCGGGAGCTTCCATCTCCACGATGACGGTTACCACCTCATCCTCTGCATATCGGGGCTGGCTGTCGTCCTGGGCGTTTTGATACTCCACCCGGGACTCGGACTCCACTTCCTGGGCCTGGACCGTGCGCTCATTGGTCTGAGTGCTCTCAGCCCAAGCGGCTCCGGGAAGTGCGCCAGCCAAAATCATGACGGCAAGTAAAACTGCCATGCTTTTTTTGACTTTTTCCATTGTTCTTCTCCCTTCTATTTGAATCTCACATACGCCCATTGCCCAAAGGGCTCTGCCATGTTATCATATGAGCATCGTTTGTTTTGTACGATGGATGTATGTCATGGTCAAATGATACCTCCACCCATTCCCTTTGTCAAGAGAAATTGTCAACTCTCCAAAAAATTGTCAACTGCAAGCCCCAGCCAATCTTACCATATCAGCTGAAACTCCGGGGCAGAAAGGAATTTCTATGATAATTCAACACAAACCAAGCCTCATTCTGGAAGCACTGGCCTATCTGGGGCGGCGTGCCAGCAACAAAACCTGGGACCAGGTGGAGCAGCGCATCCAGCAGCGCAAGGTGCTGCCCAGCCCCGCTCTGTGTCATGCCCTGGAGCTACTCAAGGCCCTCACCCACCAGCTGGACCAGGTGGCCACTGCCGAGGAAAAGGAAATTCAGGCGCTGTTTGGCAACCTGGAGGGCTTCCCCTACAACACCATCGGCTCCAGCTCCCCCGCCTTCTTCCTCCTCTATCCCTTGCTGGACCGATTTCAGGGGGATTGGGAGGCCTTCTCCCAGCTGGTGGACGGACTGGACCGGGAGGAGGTGGTCTGGGGCATCGCCAGCATCTTTGAGGATGACCTGCCCAACCAGCACCGGATGGACACTCAGGCCTTCACCGACCTGGTACTGGGGCTCAACGCCCCGGACTCCACCAAGGTGGCCCTGCTGGAGCTCTCCCGCAACCACCGGGCGGTGGGAGCGCGGGCCCTGGCGTGCCTGCGCCCCATTGTGGCCCACCTGGAGGAACACCAGGCGCAGCTGGAAGAGCTGGCCGCCCCCTATCTCCAACAGTGCGCCCCCCTGTCTCAGCTGGAGTTTTTCACCCAGCTGTCCCACCTGCGCCCCGCCCCGGAAACCACCTACACCCTTCACCCCTTCCTCTTCGGGGCGGACACCAATCTGACCTTTGACGAGGCCCCCGGCCAGGTGCGCATCTACGGCGGCGTGCTGCGGCGGGAGCTCATGGAGCTGGTCAGCGGCCGTACCTCCGCCCAGGACCAGGTGTGCGAGACCTACCGTCTGTTGGGGGACTCCACCCGGTTTGACATTCTGTGCTATCTGCGGGGACGCACCGCCTATGTGCAGGAGCTGTCCACCCGCTTCTCTCTCAGCCGCAACACCATCCACCACCATATGAATAAGCTCTCCGACTGCGGACTGGTGCAGTGCACCATCCACGGAAACCGCACCTTTTACACCCTGGACGAAGAACAGGTCCAGCTGTTTTTGGAGCGGCAGGCGGCGCTGTTTGGCAAACATTGACGCAAAAATACCCCCTCAGCCCTGAGCTGAGGGGGTATTTTGGTCTTTTCTCAGAACAGTCCGGAGATGACGCCGTTTTCGTCCACGTCGATCTTCTCGGCGGCGGGCACCTTGGGCAGGCCGGGCATGGTCATAATGTCGCCGGTCTGCACCACTACGAAGCCAGCGCCGGCGGACACCTTCACCTTGGACACGGTGATGGTGAAGCCCTCGGGCCGTCCCAGCTGGGTGGCGTCGTCGGACAGGGAGTACTGGGTCTTGGCCATGCACACAGGCAGCTTGTCAAAGCCCATGGCCTCCAGCCGGGCCAGCTCCTTGGCCGCGGCGGCAGTGTAGTGCACCCCGGCGCCGCCGTACACCTTCTCCACAATGGCCTGAATCTTGTCCTTCAAGGGCAGGTCCAGGTCGTAGGCGTAGTGGAAGTCCTGGGGCTGGTCGCACAGGCGCAGCACTTCCTCGGCCAGCTCCAGGCCGCCCTCGCCGCCCTTGCCCCACACCTCGGACAGGGCCACGTTGACCCCCAGCTCCTGGCAGCGGGTGCGGATGAGGTTCAGCTCGGCCTCGGTGTCGTTGGCGAAGCGGTTGATGGCCACCACGGCGGGCAGGCCGAACACCCGGGTGATGTTCTCCACATGCTTGAGCAGGTTGGGCAGGCCACGCTCCAGGGCCTCCAGGTTCTCAGCCCCCAGCTCGGTCTTGGGCACGCCGCCGTTGTACTTCAGGGCCTTGACAGTGGCCACGATGACCACAGCGTCGGGGGTGAGTCCGGCAGCTCGGCACTTGATGTCCAGGAACTTCTCGGCACCCAGATCGGCGCCGAAGCCCGCCTCGGTGACCACATAGTCGGCCAGCTTCAGAGCGGTGTCGGTGGCGGAGACGGAGTTGCAGCCGTGGGCAATGTTGGCGAAGGGGCCGCCGTGGACCAGAGCGGGGGTGTGCTCCAGGGTCTGCACCAGGTTGGGCTTGATGGCGTCCTTCAAGAGGGCGGCCATGGCGCCCTGGGCCTTCAAGTCGGCGGCGGTGACGGGCTTGTCGTCGTAGGTGTAGCCCACGATCATGCGGCCCAGACGCTCCTTCAAATCCGCCAGGCCGGTGGCCAGGCACAGCACCGCCATGATCTCGCTGGCCACGGTGATGTCGAAGCCGTCCTCCCGGGGCACGCCCTGCATCCGGCCACCCAGGCCGTCCACGATGTTGCGCAGCTGGCGGTCGTTCATGTCCACACAGCGGCGCCAGGTGATTTTCTTCACATCAATGCCCAGGGCGTTGCCCTGCTGAATGTGGTTGTCCAGCATGGCGGCCAGCAGGTTGTTGGCGGCGCCAATGGCGTGGAAGTCGCCGGTGAAGTGGAGGTTGATGTCCTCCATGGGCACCACCTGGGCGTAGCCGCCGCCGGCAGCGCCGCCCTTCACACCGAACACGGGGCCCAGGGAGGGCTCCCGGAGGCAGAGCATCACATTTTTATCCATGCGGCGCAGGGCATCGGCTAACCCTACCGAGGTGGTGGTCTTACCCTCTCCGGCGGGGGTGGGGTTGATGGCGGTGACCAGAATCAGCTTGCCCTTCCGGGGCACATTGCGCAACGGGGTAATGTCGATCTTGGCCTTCACCTTGCCGTAATACTCCAGCAGGTTCTCGTCAATACCGGCCATGGACGCCACCTGTCCGATGGGCAGCATCTGGGCCTCCTGGGCAATTTGAATGTCTGTTTTCATCTTCCATGCTCCTTCCTGCGCCTCAAAAACAAAAAAAGGGCGCACTGATTTCTCGTGCGCCCAGACGGTCGGCAATACGGCGCACATGGGCGTCGGCTGTACTCCATGTGGTCACTCCACTTCCGTCAGTCATACAGCGTGTCTATCTTACCATTTTCCCCCCAAAGCGTCAAGGCCTTTCCCCGTTTCTACACTCTACAAGTTCCTTCTCCGTATATTACAGGGAGTTATCCACAACTTCCACAAAGTTTTCAACAGCCTCAATCCATTGTGGTACAAGGGATTCCAGGTTTTTTCCAAAATTACGCAGGGCCGGAACTGGTAGTTTTCTATTCTGCTAAAGTGGCTGAACCGGCGATAAAATCCACACAATTGGAAATTTCTTGCTGAAAGTGGACAAAAAACATGGGCCCCCGAGGGGACCCATGTTTGAAATGGTCAATTAGGCCTTCTCAGCCTTGTACTTGGCAATGGCCTCAGCCAGCATGGGGCCGACCTTGAACAGGTCGCCGGTGATGCCGTAGGTAGCCACGTCGAAGATGGGGGCGTTGGCATTCTTGTTCACGGCGATGATGCACTCAGCGTCCTGCATGCCGGACACATGCTGAATGGCGCCGGAAATGCCCAGGGCCACATAGATCTTGGGGTGAACGGTCTTACCGGTCTGACCAACCTGGTGGTCCACACCGATGTAGCCGTCGTCCACCACGGCACGGGAAGCGCCAACCACGCCGCCCAGGACGTTGGCCAGCTCCTCAGCGATCTCCAGACCACGCTTGGGGTCGGCGCTGATACCACGGCCCACGGAGACAACCACGTCGGCGCCGATCAGGTCAACGGCCTTCTTGGCAGACTTGACGATCTCCACCAGATCCACGTGGATGTCAGCCTCAGTCAGCTGCACGTCCACCTTCTCCAGGATGGTCTTGGCAGCGGTCTCCTCGTTGAAGGCCTGGGTCTGCATAACGCCGGGACGCACGGTGGACATCTGAGGACGATAGTCGGGGCACACGATGGTGGCCATCAGGTGGCCGCCAAAGGCGGGGCGGGTCATCTTCAGGTTGGTGTTCTCCTCGAACTTGGTGTTGTCCACATCGATGGTGGAGGTGGTCTTCAGGAAGGCCTTGTACTTCTCCACATCCACGTCCAGGTGGGTGCAGTCAGCAGTCAGACCGGTCTTCAGACGGGCAGCCACACGGGGGCCCAGGTCACGGCCGATGTTGGTAGCGCCGATGAGGAAGATCTCGGGCTTCTTCTCCTCCACCAGGTCGCAGATGACCTTGGTGTAGGCATCGGTGGTGTAGTCCTTCAGCAGGGGGTGATCGCAGATGTACACACGGTCAGCGCCGTAGCCGCCCAGAGCCTTGGCGTAGGTCTCGTTGACCTCGTGGCCCAGCAGCACGCCGCACAGCTCCACGCCCAGATCGTTGGCCAGCTTGCGGCCCTCGCTGAGCAGCTGGTAGCCGGTGCTCAGGATGACGCCGTCGCGCTGCTCGCAGAATACCCACACGCCCTTGAAGGCGGCGGTGTCTTTACTATTGAAAGCCATAATTCAGTGCTCCTTCCCTTAAATGATGTGCTTCTCGCCCAGAATGGACACCAGCTGCTCGCAGGTGGCCTTGTCGGCACCTTCCAGCATGGTGCCAGCGCCCTTGACGGGGGGAGAGAAGGACTTGTACACCTGAGTGGGAGAGCCCTTCAGGCCGACAGTCTCCAGCTCCACCATGGGATCGTCCACCAGAGCGTTGAAGTCCAGCACGGTGTAGGGCTTGGAATAGCAATCCATGATGCCAGCCACACGCATGTAACGGGGAGTGTTCAGCTCCTTGATGCAGGTCAGCAGGCAGGGGGTCTGCACCTTGATGGTCATGTAGCCATCCTCCAGCTCGCGGCGCACGGTGAGCTGGCCGTCGGTATAGTCGATGCCAGTGACATAGGTGACCTGGGGCAGGCCCAGCTTCTCAGCGATCTGGGGACCCACCTGAGCGGTGTCACCGTCGATGGCCTGACGGCCACAGAACACGATGTCGTCCTTCTCCACGCCGATCTTGCGGATGGCAGCGGTCAGAGTGGTGGAGGTGGCGAAGGTATCAGCGCCGCCGAACTCACGGGCGGACACCAGCACAGCCTCGTCAGCGCCCATAGCCAGGCACTCACGCAGCATGGACTCCGTGGGAGGGGGACCCATGGAGATGACAACCACCTTGGTGTCGGGGTTCTTATCCTTGATCTGGAGGGCGGCCTCCAGAGCGTTCATATCATCGGGGTTGGAGATGGTGGCCATAGCGGCACGGTCCATGGTGCCGTCAGCCTTCACAGCAACCTTGCCGGAGGTGTCGGGCACCTGCTTGACACAGACAATGATTTTCATATTGCGCTCTTCCTCCTCAATTACTTAATGCCCAGGTTGGCAGCGATGACCATACGCTGGACCTCGGATGTACCCTCGTAGATCTCGGTGATCTTGGCGTCACGCATCATGCGCTCCACGGGGTAATCACGGGTGTAGCCGTAGCCGCCGAACAGCTGAACGGCACGACGGGTCACGTCGCTGGCAGCCTCAGCAGCGAAGAGCTTGGCCATGGCGGCGTCCATGGTATACTTCTCGCCAGCCTGCTTCTTGGCAGCGGCGGAGTAGACCAGGAACTGAGCGGCCTGCATCTTGGTGTGCATCTCAGCCAGCTGGAACTGGGTGTTCTGGAACTGGGAAATGCGGCGGCCGAACTGGACACGCTCCTTGGTGTAGTTGATGGCCTCTTCCACGGCGCCCTCGCCCAGACCCAGAGCCTGAGCAGCGATACCGATACGGCCGCCGTCCAGGGTCTTCATGGCGATGGCGAAGCCCTTGCCCTGCTTGCCCAGCAGACGGTCCTTGGGAATGACGCAATCCTCGAAAATCAGCTCACAGGTGGAGGAGCCGCGGATACCCATCTTCTTCTCGTGCTTACCAACCTTGAAGCCGGGATCGGTGCGCTCCACGATGAAGGCGGAGATCTCCTTGCTCTTGCGGCCACGCTTGTCCACCACGGTGCCGGTGACGGCGAAGATGACGAACACGTTGGCGAAGCCAGCGTTGGTGATGAAGATCTTGGAGCCGTTGACGATCCAGTTCTCACCGGACTCATCCAGCACGGCGGTGGTCTGCTGACCCTGAGCGTCGGTACCAGCGCCGGGCTCGGTCAGACCGAAGGCGCCCAGCCACTCACCGGAGCACAGCTTGGGCAGATACTTCATCTTCTGCTCCTCGGTGCCGTTCTCGTAGATGGGAGCGCAGCACAGGCTGGTGTGAGCGGACACGATAACACCGGTGGTGCCGCAGACCTTGGACAGCTCCTCCACGGCCATGGCGTAGCTCACCACGTCGGCGCCAGCGCCGCCGTACTTCTTGGGGAAGTAGATGCCCATCATGCCCAGCTCAGCCATCTTCTTGACGGTGTTCTCGGGGAACATCTCCTCCTCGTCCACCATGGCAGCCAGAGGCTTGACCTCGTTCTCCGCAAACTCACGGAACAGCTTGCGCATCATTTCTTGTTCTTTGGACAGTTTGAAATCCATGGAATGTTTCCTCCTTATCAGTATGAGACCGGGGGGTGGCATTGCCGCCCCCCGGATGGGAGCAAATTATTTCTTGGTGTAGTCAAAGAAGCCCTTGCCGGTCTTGCGGCCCAGGTGGCCAGCGCGCACCATCTTGCGCATCAGCAGGGAGGCACGGTACTTGGGATCGTGGGTCTCATTGTACAGAGTGTCCATGATGGCCAGGCACACGTCCAGGCCCACCAGATCGCCCAGAGCCAGGGGGCCCATGGGGTGGTTGGCGCCCAGCTTCATGGCGGTGTCGATGCCCTCAGCAGTGGCAACGCCGGTGTACAGCAGGTCGCAGGCCTCGTTGATCATGGGAATCAGGATCTTGTTGACCACGAAACCGGGGGCCTCGTTGACCTCCACGGGCTCCTTGCCGATCTCCACGGACAGGTCATAGATGGCCTTGTAGGTCTCGTCGGAGGTGTTAGCGCCGCGGATGACCTCCACCAGCTTCATGACAGTGGCGGGGTTGAAGAAGTGCATGCCGATGAAGCGGTCGGGACGCTTGGTAGCGGCAGCGATGGCGGTGATGGAGATGGAAGAGGTGTTGGAAGCCAGAATGGTCTCGGGCTTGCAGATGGCGTCCAGCTCAGCGAAGATGGACTTCTTGATCTCCAGGTTCTCGATGGCGGCCTCAACCACCAGATCAGCATCAGCAGCAGCGTTCAGGTCGGTGGTGAAGGACATCTTGTCCAGGATGGCCTGCTTGCCAGCCTCGTCCATCTTGCCCTTAGCCACCAGCTTGTCCAGACCCTTGTTCAGACGGGCCTCGGAAGCCTGGATGATCTCGTCCTTAATGTCACGGACAACCACGTCAAAGCCCTTGCGAGCGAAGACCTGGGCAATGTCCAGACCCATGGTGCCGCCACCGATGACTACAACTTTCTTCATGATAAGTTCCTCCTCACTGGAATGACCAGTTTTAATATATGATAAGGGAAATAGCTTACTTGTTCTGGAAGTTCTTCTCGACTAAGTCTCGAAAACGCAAGCGTTTTCTCGAGGAGATTGCAGCCCGCTGCATCGCACTCGCCTTGCTCGCACGTTTGCGGGCTGAGAAGTGTATTTTCTGATGCACATGTCCTCAGAAAATACGAATTTCATTTCCTTTCGCCGTCTGCGGACGGCGAAACTCTGCCGAGGGCTTGTGTTCCAAGAGGTGCTTACTTGTTCTGGAAGTTCTTCTCGGCACGCTTGGCCAGGAAGGCGCCCATGCCCTCGTTCTTATCCTCGGTGCCGCAGGTCACGCCGAAGGCCTCAGCCTCGAAGGCGGAGCCGGTGGCGATGTCGGTCTGCATGCCCATGCGGATGCAGCGCTTGGACTCGGACACGGCGATGGGGGCGTTGGCGCAGATGGCACGGGCCAGCTCCAGGGCCTTGTCCATCAGCTCCTCGGGAGCGTACACCTGGGAGACCAGGCCGATCTCCTTGGCCTCAGCAGCGCCGATGACCTTGGCGGTGAGGATCAGCTCCATAGCCTTGGAGATGCCCACGATGCGGGGCAGACGCTGAGTGCCGCCGAAGCCGGGAGTGATGCCCAGGCCCACCTCGGGCTGGCCGAACTTGGCCTTCTCAGAGGCAATGCGGATGTCACAGGCCATGGCCAGCTCGCAGCCGCCGCCCAGAGCGAAGCCGTTGATGGCAGCGATGACGGGCTTGGACAGGTTCTCCAGACGCAGGAAGATGGAGCCGCCGTGGACACCGAACTTCTTGCCGTCGATGGCGGAGAAGTTCACCATCTCGCCGATATCAGCACCAGCCACGAAGGAACGGCCAGCGCCAGTGAGCACCACAACACGAACCTCGTCGTCGGCCTCCACCTGGGAGATGGCAGCGTCCAGGTCACACAGGACCTGAGAGTTCAGGGCGTTGAGGGCCTCGGGACGGTCGATGGTCAGAACGGCCACATTGCCCTGCTTTTCAAACTTCACAAATGACATGTGGATTGCCTCCTTGCAATCAAATTTTACATCCAGACCACCTTTTTCCCATCGAATTTCCATCAAATTGCGGTGGAACGTTATATTTTTAACACGACGTTACAAAAGGTCAGCGGCAGACTTGTCGTTATTTTTTTAACAAATTTGCCGCAAAAAAATCTGGAATGTCGCTTTCCTGACATTCAGTATACTGCTTTCCCCGTACATTTGCAAGGAATTTTCTTATAATTACCTGTACATTCCAAACGGTATTTTTTCCTATATTTTTGTGCATAGTGCCCATTTCCAGGGCAAAAAATCGACAGCCTAGGGTCCTAGGCTGCCGATAAAATGGAAAAGTACGCTTCTCCACCTAGATTTACTCTTTTCCTGCTCCCACAAAGAACGCCCGGGTCTGGTCTGCATTGCGGAAAATCTCCTGCTGGAGCTGCTCCAGGGAGTCAAACTTCCGCTCCCCCCGCAGCCGGGTGTACAGTTCTACCTCCATGGGCTGCCCGTACAGGTCTCCCTCAAAGTCCAGAATCCAGGGCTCCACGGTGACCTGGTTGGAGTCGTCCACCGTGGGACGCACCCCCATATTGGTCACCGCCAGATGGGTCCCCCCTGCCACATGCACCCGGGTGGCGTACACCCCGAAGGCGGGCACCAGCACATTGGAGGGCAGCACCAGGTTGGCGGTGGGGATGCCCAGGGTGCGGCCCAGCTGCTTGCCGTGGACCACGGTGCCGCTGATGAGGTGGGGGTGGCCCAAAAATTCACAGGCCCGGTCCATATTCCCCTGGGAGACCAGTCCACGGATGTAGGTGGAGGAGACGGTGATGCCGTCCATCTGCACCGGGGGGATGATGGTGCAGCCAATGCCCATCTCCCCGCAGATTTCCCGCAGCCGGTCCACGTTCCCCTCTCCCTTGTAGCCGAAGTGGTAGTCGTGGCCCGCCACCACATGGACAGCCCCCATCTGCTCGGACAGGATGTGGGTGGCGAATTCCCGCCAGGGCATCTCCATCATGGCCCGGTCAAAGGGGAGCACCAGCACCTCGTCGGTGCCGTAGTACCGTTTCATAATGACGGCCCGCTCCTGGTGGGTGTTGATGAGGGGGGTGGGCACGCCCCGGATCAGGTCCCGGGGGTGGTGGTCGAAGGTGACGGCACAGGCCAAAGCCCCCGTCTGGTCCGCCACGTCCCGGGCACAGCGCAGCAGCGCCCCGTGGCCCCGATGTACCCCGTCAAAAAAGCCCAGGGCTATGACTCGTTGTTTCTCTGCCATGATGGTTCTCTCTCCGTTCAAGTGGGTTGAAAAAAGCTTTTGAGGATGAGGAGCTTCCCCTGCTCCACCCGTCCCAGAGCCAGGAATTCCTCTTCCGGCCCGTAAATGCGGTAAGTGCCGTCCTCCGCCTCCGGCTGGCACACCTGGGCGCCGTGGCGCACCCGGTCCGCCCCCCGCTTGCCCAGGGTCAGGGCGGGAAAATCGGCAAAGAGGGAGTCGGTGGGCCGCAGCAGCCCCGCCGGGTCCTCACAGGCCAGCACCGCCTCCAGGGGGTGGGCCTCACTGAGGTCAAAGCTGCAGGCCATGGTGCGGCGCAAAGAGCTCATGCACCCGCCGCAGCCCAGAGCCGCTCCAATGTCGTGGCACAGGGTGCGCACATAGGTGCCCTTGGAGCACTTCACCCGGATGGTGAACTCGTCGGGGGCGGTCTGCTCCTCCAGGGTGAGGGCATGGATGGTCACGGGCCGGGCGGGCCGCTCCACCTCTCTCCCCTTCCGGGCCAGCTCATAGAGTTTCTTGCCATTGATCTTAATGGCGGAATACATGGGGGGCACCTGGAGGATGTCCCCGGTGAACTGGGGCAGAACATCCTTCACCTGCTCCGCCGTCACCGCCACCGGGTGCTCTTCCAGGGTGTTGCCGCTGGTGTCCTGGGTGTCGGTGACGATGCCCAGCTTCAACCCGGCCACATACTCCTTGTCTCCCCGCTCGGCAAATTCCACCGCCCGGGTGGCCCGGCCCACAAACACGGGGAGGACTCCGGTGGCCATGGGGTCCAGGGTCCCGGCGTGTCCAATCCGCCGCTCCCCCAGCACCCCCCGCAGCTTGGCGCACACATCCATGGATGTCCAGTCCTGGGGCTTGTCAATGATGATAATTCCGTTGGGCATCCTGAGTTCCTCCCCGGTTACTTCCCATTGAGTTCCTGGTCAATGGCCTGCAAAATGGCGGCCTTGGCCTCCTCCACGCTGCCCATGACGGTGCAGCCGGCGGCGGCCTTGTGTCCGCCGCCCCCCAGATGGGCGCACACGGCGCAGGCGTCCAGGTAGTCGGCGTTGGTGCGCATGGAGATTTTGCACTCTCCCCGCTTCAGTTCCCGGATGGTGGCGGAGTGGCGCAGCCCCTCCAGCTGGCCCACAAAGGCGGCGATGTCCTCGGTGTCGTCGTTGGTGGCTCCGGCCTTCTCCATGACATCCAGGGACAGGGTGGCCACAGCCACGGTATTGTCGTGGCACAGGTACAGCCCCTGGAGCAGCAGGCTCTCCAGGCGCATCCGGGCCACGGACTTGGTGCGGAAGTGCTTTTTGTTCAGGCGCTTGAAGTCAATGCCCTGCTCCATCAGCCCCGCCGCCACCCGGTGGGTGTGGGGGGTGGTGTTGGCGTAGACAAAGCACCCGGTGTCGGTGGACACCGCCACATAGAGGGGGGTGGCGATGGTCTCGTCCATGACTCCCAGGTCCTGGGCGATCTCCCACAGGATTTCACCGCAGGCGGCCTTGTCCGCCTCCAGGCAGGTGTCCTTTGCAAAGAACTCCTGGGAGGGGTGGTGGTCGATGGCCAGGTCAATGCGCCCCACATAGGGCTGGGCATTTTGGGGCAGCAGCCCCAGGGTGGCCACATCCACGCTCACCACGGTGTCCGGGGTGTACCCCTCTGGGGCCTCTACCCCCTCCAGATATTCCCGAAACAGGGCGGTGGCGTCCAGAGAGGGGAGCAGCCAGGCGGTCTTGCCCATCTTGCGCAGCAGGTGGCACAGCCCCGCTCCGCAGCCGATGGTGTCCCCGTCGGGGCGCTTGTGGGTCAAAATGAGATAGTTGTCGTGCTCGGTGAGAAATTGAGCCGCTTCCTGATGGGTCATGTTCCCTCCTCCTCGTCCAGCACGATGTGGGCGTTGGCGGGGTTGGCGGGCTTGACCACGTTGGGGTCCCGGAGCATCTCCAGGATGTGAGCGCCGTGGTCGATGGAGTCGTCCCGCTCAAAGATGAGCTCGGGGGTGTGGCGCAGGTTCAGGGCCCGGCTCAGTTCCCGGCGCAGGTAGCCCCCGGCGGACTTGAGCCCCTTCATCACTCCGGCCACCTCGGTCTTGTCCAGCACGGACACATAGACCTTGGCAAAGTGCAGGTCAGGGGTGGTCTCCACACGGGTCACAGAGATCAGGCCAGTGACCCGGGGGTCCTTCACCGTGGGGATGAGAGCGGACAGCTCCCGCTGAATCTCCTCGTTGATACGTCCCAGGCGATTGCTTGCCATAGTGTTTTCCTCCTTTGGTTACAGGCTCAGACCACAGGTCTCGTCAAAGCCCAGCATCAGGTTCATGTTCTGCACCGCAGCCCCGGACGCACCCTTGCCCAGGTTGTCAAAGACGGCGGTGACGGCGGTCTGCCCCTGGTGGCCGTACACCACCAGACGCATGGTGTCCTTGCCAGAGAGGGCGTTGGAATAGATCATGGGGGCATCCCCACCCAGGGGAGCCACGCTCACCAGGGCCTGCCCGGCGTAGTGCTCGCTGAGGGCCTCATGGGCCAGCTTGGCATCCACCCAGGGCAGCAGCACCGTGGTGGCCATGCCCTGGGGGTAATCTCCCACCACAGGGGCGAACACCGGGGCCCGGTCCAGGCCACAGATCTTCTGCATCTCGGGCAGGTGCTTGTGCTGCAAGGTCAGGCCGTAAATGCGGCAGCTATCATAGCATGCCTCCCGTCCCTCCTGCTCATACTCGGCGATCATGCTCTTGCCGCCGCCGGAGTATCCGGTGAGGGAGTAACAGGTCAGGGGGAAGTGGGCGGGAATCACGCCCCGCTGCACCAGAGGGTACACTGAGGCGATGAAGCCGCTGGCGTGGCAGCCGGGGTTTGCCACCCGCTTGGAGATAACGATGTTATTCCGATGGTTCTCGGACAGCTCCGCAAAGCCATAGTCCCAGTCAGGGTTGGTGCGGTGGGCGGTGGAGGCGTCAATGATGCGGGTGTTGGGGTTGTCCACCAGAGCCACCGCCTCCTTTGCCGCCTGGTCAGGCAGGCACAAAAACACCAGGTCGGCGGCGTTGAGGAGCTTGCGCCGCTCCTCCACGTCCTTGCGCTTGTCCTCCTGGATGAGCAGCAGCTCAATGTCGCTGCGCTGGGCCAGCCGGTCATAGATTTGCAGGCCGGTGGTGCCCTGTTTGCCGTCAATGTATACTTTGGGCTTCATAGTACCACTTCCAGTTTCAAATATGGAATGTGGGGGCAGGCGAGTTGCCGCCCGCCCCCACACAAAAATAGAGCGTAATTACTGCTGCACCTGCTCCATCTGGAAGGCCTCGATGATGTCGCCCTCCTTGATGTCGCTGTACTTTTCAATGCCGATGCCGCACTCGTAGCCACGGGCCACTTCCTTGACGGAGTCCTTGAACCGCTGCAGGGAGTTCATGACGCCCTCGTGGATGACGATGCCGTCCCGCACCAGACGAATCTGGGCGTTGCGGGCCACCTTGCCCTCGGTGACGTAGCAGCCGGCCACGATGCCCACGCCGGTGATCTTGTACACCTGGCGCACCTCGGCCTCGCCCAGGGCCACTTCCTTGAACTTGGGAGCCAGCATACCCTTCATGGCGGCCTCGATCTCCTCGATGGCCTGGTAGATGACCCGGTACATGCGCATATCCACGTTGTTGCGGTGGGCGGAGTCGGCGGCGTTCTTGTCAGGCCGCACGTTGAAGCCCACGATGATGGCGTTGGAGGTGGTGGCCAGCATCACGTCGGACTCGTTGATGGCGCCCACGGCGCAGTGGATGACACGCACCCGCACCTCTGCGTTGGACAGCTTCTCCAAGCTGGCCTTCACAGCCTCTGCAGAGCCCTGGACGTCGGCCTTGACGATGATGTTCAGGTCCTTCATCTCGCCGGCCTGAATCTGGCTGAACAGCTCCTCCAGAGACACCTTCTGCTTGGCGTGGCCGGTGGTGGCGTTCTTCATCTCTTCCTTGCGCTGGGCCACCAGCTCACGGGCCATGCGCTCGTCGGCCACGGCGTGGAAGTCGTCACCGGCGCCGGGCACTTCGCCCATACCGATGATCTCCACAGGCACGGAGGGGCCGGCCTGGGTGACCTTGTTGCCCTTGTAGTCGGTCATGGCACGCACACGGCCCACGGCCATGCCGGCGATGATGACGTCGCCCTGCTTCAGGGTGCCATTTTGCACCAGCAGGGTGGCCACAGGGCCGCGGCCCTTGTCCAGACGGGCCTCGATGACGGTACCGTGGGCGGTACGGTTGGGGTTGGCCTTCAGCTCCCGCATCTCGGCGGTGAGGGTGACCATCTCCAGCAGGTTGTCGATGCCCATGCCGGTCTTGGCGGAGATGGGGCAGATGATGGTGTCGCCGCCCCAGTCCTCAGCCACCAGGCCGTACTCGGTGAGCTGCTGCTTGATGCGCTCGGGGTTGGCAGTGGGCTTATCCATCTTGTTGACGGCCACGATGATGGGGATCTCAGCGGCCTTGGCGTGGTTGATGGACTCCACGGTCTGGGGCATGATGCCGTCGTCGGCGGCTACCACCAGGATGGCCACGTCGGTGACCATGGCGCCACGGGCACGCATGGCGGTAAAGGCCTCATGGCCGGGGGTATCCAGGAAGGTGATGGGCTTGCCGTTTACCTCCACCTGGTAGGCGCCGATGTGCTGGGTGATGCCGCCGGCCTCGCCGGAGACCACGTTGGCGTGGCGGATATAGTCCAGCAGAGAGGTCTTGCCGTGGTCAACGTGGCCCATGACCACCACCACGGGGGCACGGGGCACCAGGTCCTCTTCCTTGTCCTCGGAGACGTCAATGAGCTTCTCCTCGATGGTGACAATGACTTCCTTCTCCACCTTGCAGCCCAGCTCCATGGCGATGAGGGCAGCGGTGTCGTAGTCGATGATCTCGGACAGAGAGGCCATGATGCCGTTCTTCATCAGGCACTTGACCACCTCGGCGCCGGTCTTCTTCATGCGGCTGGCCAGCTCGCCCACCCCGATCTCGTCGGGAATCTTCACGGTGAGGGGGGTCTTCTTGGCGATCTCCAGCTGCAGGCGGCGCATCTTCTCCGCCTCTTCCTGCTTGCGCTTGTTGCCGAAGTTCTGGCCACGGTTCTTGCCGCCACGGTTCTGGAACTTCTGCTTGCCGGTCTGCATGCGGTTGGCCTTATCGGGAGCCAGGTCCTCCAGACGCTGGTCGTACTTCTCCAGGTTCACCCCGCCGCCCTTGCGGGTGTCCACGATCTTCTTCTCGGGGGTGCGGCTGTGGGGCTTATGCTCCACCTTGGCAGGCTCCTTCTCACCCTGCTTGGCAGGGGCGGCCTGCTGAGGCTTGCTGTTCTGGGCCTTGGCGGCGGGAGCCGCAGGCTTCTTCTCGTGGTAGACGTCGGCGTAGATGCTCTCAATGGACGCCACCTGGTTGTGCTGGGTCAGGTGCTCAAAAATCACCGTCAGTTCCTTGTCGGTGAGGGTCTTGGTGGGAGAGACATTGCTCATCCCGTGCTGGGCCAGCACACCCACAATCTCCTTGGGCTGTACCCCAAAATCCTTGGCCACGTCACGGGCGCTATATTTCGTAAGGCTCAAATCGGCCACCTCCATCAGTTCGCATTGCGTGGGGTGCGGCGACGCCCCACAGGTTTGGTTTGTTTTCCACGGCTGGACTGCGCCAGAGCCTGGGCCAAGGGCTCCAGGTCCCCGTTGGTCTGGGCCAGGTCCGCTGCCACCGCTGCGGCAAGCCCCTTATCGGTGAGGGCCGCCACGGCGCAGCTGTTGCGGCCCAGGGCCGCCCCCAGCTCCTCCTTGGTGCAGGGCAGAGCCACCAGCTCCACCCCCGCCCGCTGGGCCTCTCGCAACGCCCGGCGCACGGTGTTGTCCGCTGCGTCGGCGGCGTGGAGCACCAGGCGGGCCCGGTGGGTCTGGCAGGCCTCCCCCACGGGGAGCTCTCCCACCGCCAGGTTGCTGCCCCGCAGGGCCAGCCCCAGCAATCTCAGTGCCTTTTGGCTCACGGCGTCTCACCCGCCTTCATCTGCTCCTCCAGGGCCTCATAGACCTCGGGGGCAATGGGGGCGGAAAAGGCCCGCTCCAGGCTTCTGGCCTTCTTGGCTCGGGCCAGGCACCCCTGGTTGGGGCACACATAGGCCCCCCGTCCCGGCTTCTTCCCCTTAAAATCCAGGGAGATCTCCCCCTCCGGGGAGCGCACCACACGGATGAGCTCGCCCTTGGGCTTCATCTCCCGGCAGCCCAGGCACTGGCGCATGGGTATTTTTTTCGGCATTCTCCTTCACCCCCAATGGTTGATCTTCTGTGGGGCGGGAGGCTCACTCCTCCTCGCCCATGGGCTCCTGAGCTTCCTCGGCCTGGTCCTCCACGACCTCCACGGGCTCCTCGGCGGGCTCGGGATCGCTGGCGGGCCGGATGTCGATCTTCAGGCCGGTGAGGCGGGCGGCCAGGCGGGCGTTCTGGCCCTCCTTGCCGATGGCCAGGGACAGCTGGTCGTCAGGCACCACCACACGGCAGCGCTTGCCGGGCTCCAGCTCCACCACGCTGAGCACCTCGGCGGGAGCCAGAGCGGCAGCCACATACTCGGCGGGGTCCTCGGAGTACTTGATGATGTCCACCTTCTCGCCCCGCAGCTCTTCCACCACGGCGTTGACCCGCTGGCCCTTGGGGCCCACGCAGGCGCCGATGGCGTCCACGTTCTCGTCCTCGCTCCACACGGCCAGCTTGGTGCGGCTGCCCGCCTCACGGGAGATGGACATGACCTGCACGGTGCCGTCGTAGATTTCAGGCACTTCCAGCTCAAACAGGCGCTTGACCAGGCCGGGGTGGGTGCGGGAGATGACCACCTGAGGGCCACGGTTGGCCTGGCGCACCTCCACCACATACACCCGGATGCGGTCGCCCTCCTTCACCACCTCGCCGGGCACCTGCTCATCGGCGGAGAGGAAGGAGTCGGTGAACTCGGACCCGGAGGTCAGACGCACGAACACAGAGCCGTTGCGGGCGTCCACACGGGTGACCACGCCGGAGATGATCTCGTGCTCCTTGGCGGAGAAGGCGTCGAAGATCATGGAGCGCTCCGCCTCCCGCATACCCTGGACAATGACCTGGCGGGCGGTCTGAGCGGCGATACGGCCGAAGTTCTTGGGCTTGATCTCAATGCGCAGCACGTCGCCCAGGGCCACCCGGGGCAGAGCCCGGCGGGCGTCGGCGATGGCAACCTCGGTGTTGGGGTTGGTCACTTCCTCCACCACTTCTTTTTTCACGAACATGCGCACCGAGCACTTCTCTTCGTTGGCGTCCACGATCACGTTGTCGGTGATGCCGGCGTGGTCCCGCTTGTAGGCGGCCACCAGAGCCTGGGTGATCTTGTCGATCATGTAGCTTTTGGGAATGCCCTTTTCCTTCTCAATGTCGGAGATGGCGGCAAAGAATTCCTTGGCGTCCAGCTCCATGCTCTTTGCAGCAGTCTTTTTCTTGGCCATATCAATGAACTCCTTTAAAATGTGACGTGGAGACGCACCTGCGCCACGTCCTTTTTCTCAAACGTCTTGTCATCCACGGTGACGTTGCCGTCCCCGTCGCAGCCCACCAGGGCGCCGGTGTACTCCTTGCGCCCGTCCACGGGGCGATAGAAGCGCACATCCACCTGCTGTCCGGCGCAGGCGGCAAAGTGCTCGGGCTTTTTCAGGGGGCGGTCCAGCCCGGCAGAGGACACCTCAAAGGTGTAGCTGCCCTGGATGGGGTCGGCCTCGTCCAGCAGATCGGACAGGGGTCGGGACACCGCCTCGCAGTCGTTGATGTCCACACCGCCCTCTTTGTCGATGTAGACCCGCAAAAACCACTCTCCGGCCTCCTTGACGTACTCCACGTCCCACAGGGTGCATCCGGCCTGCTCCACGATGGGCTGTGCCAGCTGGGCCACCACGTCGGTTACTTTTGCCATGTTCACTCAGCTCCTTTCCTCTGTCCGAAAAGAAAGAGTGAGGCGGATGCCTCACTCTTACCTAAACTACCCTACTTACGATAGCAGTATACCACAAGCCTTTCTGGATTGCAAGCCCTCAAGGCGCACAGATGGAAAAATCTCTGTGGGCTTTGACCCACGCCTTTTGGTGAAGAAGCTGGTGCTTCTTTCATTTCTCAGGCGCAACCTTTCTCCCCTGGCGAGGGGAGATGCGCTCCGCTGGGGTCCATTTTGAGTGGCCAAAATGGACGAAAAGCCACTTAGGGCGTTCCCCCCTAAGAACCCCCCTGGGGTACGAGGCTGAGCCTGCGTCAAGTCTAAATTCGGCCCGTCACCCTTGCTGTGGCTCCTGCTACTGCCACCACACCAGGCTACCCTGGGTAGCTGGCCCTACAGCCAGGTGTTTTCCACAGCCGGGCCTACTCTGGAGAAGCGGCGTTCCCGCCGCCGGGAGCCAGGCCACCGATAGCTGGGAACAGTGGCTCACCAGGATAAGGCACTGGCGGTAGAAGGATGCACAAGCAGAGGAGTAGGTGGAAACCATAGAACGGAAAACCATCTATGTGACCCTACCAGTCCAAGGGCCGAAATGAGGACGGCGCAGGGACACCCAGTACCGGCGGGGTGGATTCCACAAGGCGGGGGAAGGCCCCGCCTTTGGTGGTCTTTGGTTCCTTTCTGGCAGCAGAAAGGAACCCCCAGCGGGTAGCGTCCCCACCAGGCTGGCAAGCCAACGCCTTGAAACAAGAGAAGACCAGGCCCTCCCTGACATCTACGTTCAAAAACAACTCCCTGGAGTTCACACCCCAGGGAGTCATTTTGAACGTTAGGTCAAAGAGCCATTCTTGGCCTTCAGGCTGGCCGAAGAGTTGTGGCGAATGGGCTTCCACTCCACCCGGCGCACCAGAGCGGCCAGAGAGATGGGCACATAAGTGAGCATGAACAGGGGGAAGGTGAACAGGTACATCACCTTCTGCTCGGGCTTGGCGTGGATGGCCTTCCACTCCACCGCCAGGGTCACAGCGCCGTAGAGGAGCATGACCAGGTAGAAGTTGATGATGTTGTCCAAGACAAAGAGCACAGAGTCCTGGACCAGCTCGGCGGCCACAATGCGGGGCTCGGTGAGGGCGGACAGGAAGATGAAGATGTTGACGCCCAGCACGCCCATGGTCAGCAGCATACCGGGGGCCACGGTCATCATCATGTCATAGCAGGCAAAGCGGCCCTTCTTCTGCGTAAAGCAGCCCCGGAACAGTCCGCCCATGTAGCGGGCAGCCACCTGGTAGAAGCCCTTAGACCAGCGCATCCGCTGGGTCCAGGACTGCTGGAAGGTGGTGGGCTGCTCGTCGTACACCACGGCCTTGTCGCAGTAGCCAATGCGGCGGCCCTGGACGGCGCAGTCGATGGAGAACTGGATGTCCTCGGTGAGCAGGTGGAAGGGCCAGCCGCCGTTGTCCCGCACCACCTGGGCAGAGACCAAAAAGCCGGTGCCGGAGATGGCGCAGCCAGTGCCCATATGCATCCGGGAGAAGTTCAAGAAGCGGGCCTCACGCAAAAACCACAGGGAGTACCCGGCGGAAATCCAGTTGGAGGCGTAGTTCTTGGAGTTGCGGTAGCTGGTAATGGCGGCGTAGTCGCCGGAATCGAACACATTGTTCATCTCCCGCACAAAGGCAGGGTCCACAATGTTGTCCGCATCAAAGACAAAGTAGCCGTCGTAGACCTCTTCCTTCCCCTCCTCCTTCAGGCGGTGGAAGAACCAGTCCATGGCGTAGCCCTTGCCCACCCGCACCCGGTCAAAGCGCTCATAGACGTGGGCGCCAGCCTGGCGGGCCACCAGGGCCGTGGCATCGGTGCAGTTATCGGCAATCACATAGATGTCCAGCAGCTCCTTGGGATAGTCCTGCTGTTGCAAGCTTTCAATGAGCTCACCTATGACCTCTTCTTCATTTCGGGCGGAGATGAGCACTGCATATCGGTGAAGGGTCTTGGCCTGCCCGGACACCGGATGCTTCCGGCGCAGCAGTCCCACAACGACGTAAAACGCCTGATATGCATACAAGACCGCCAAGATCAAGGTGAGTACGCCGCAGAATTTCTGTAGCATCATCAACATAGTTCACACCTCATATCCTTTTCTTCGTTCTTTTTCATTCTTCTATCTCCAACCCATCGGTCTCCACACCGATCGGTTGTACTACTCTAATCCCTTTGGACGCAACTTGCAAGGGGTTGTTCCATTTCTTAATAGATTCTTTAGAAGTTCTCCATATTATATTCATAATCTATAAAAAATAAAGGGATATTTTGTGCACTTTTTCAATCCATCCGCAAAAATCCGCCCTCCTGTTGCAAGCCGGAGGGCGGAAGCGGTGGGACACTTACATTTTTTCCGGAGCGGTCACACCCAGCAGGCCCAGGCCGTTGGCCAGCACCAGACGAACGGTGTGGGCCAGCTTGAGCCGGGCTGCCTGCACCTGGGGCTGCTCGCCCTTGATGCGGCAGGCGTTGTAGAAGCGGTGGAAGTCTCCGGCCAGGCCGGTGAGATAGCGGTTGATGCGGCTGGGGTCGTAGTGCTGGGCCGCCAGGGCGATCTCGTTGGGGTACTGGGCCAGGGTCTTGATGAGGCCCCGCTCCTCCTCGGTGGAGAGCAGAGCGGCGTCCATGTCCACGCAGGCGGGCACCTGCACGCCCTCGGCAGCCAGGTTGGCAATGAGGGAGCAGATACGGGCGTGGGCGTACTGGACGTAGTAGACGGGGTTGTCAGAGTCCTGCCGCACGGCCAGGTCCAGGTCGAAGTCCAGGGGGCTGGTGGAGGCCCGGTTGTTGAAGTAATAGCGGGCGGCATCCACGCTGATCTCGTCCAGCAGGTCGTGGAGGGCGATGGCCTTGCCGGTGCGCTTGGACATACGCACAGGCTTGCCATCCTGGAGCAGGTTCACCAGCTGCATGAGCACGATGACCAGGCGGTTGGAACCGTCCAGGCCCAGGCCGTCCAGAGCGGCCTGGAGACGGGCCACATGGCCGTGGTGGTCGGCGCCCCAGACGTTGATGACCTTGTCAAAGCCACGCAGTTCAAACTTGTTGCGGTGGTAGGCGATGTCGGCGGCAAAGTAGGTGTAGAAGCCGTTGGCCCGGCGCAGCACGTCGTCCTTCAGGTCCAGCTTATCCACCTGCTCCTGGCTCTTGCCCTCCCGCAGGTACTTTTCCTTGAGCAGTCCGGTGGTGTCCAGCCACAGAGCCCCGTCCTTCTCGTAGGTCCAGCCCTTCTGGGCCAGCAGGTCCACGGTCTGGGCCACATAGCCGGAATTGTGCAGCTCGGACTCCAGGAACCACTGGTCATAGGTGATGCGGTACTTGTTCAGGTCCGCCTTCATCTTGGGGATGTTGCGCTCCAGACCGAAGGCGCTCATGTCCTCCAGCCACTTCTCCTCGGGAGCGTCCTTGTAGCTGTCGCCGTGGACGGCGTAGAAGGCCTGAGCCAGTTCCTTGATGTCCTCGCCCTGGTATCCCTTCTCGGGGAACTCGTAGCCGTCCTCACCCAGGATGATCTGCATGTACCGGGCGTGAATGGACTGGGCAAACTTGTGCACCTGGTTGCCGGCATCGTTGACGTAGAACTCCTTCCAGGTGTTGTAGCCCACCCGGGCGAGCACATTGGCCAGGGTGTCACCCAGCACGCCGCCACGGGCGTTGCCCATGTGCATGGGGCCGGTAGGGTTGGCGGAGACGAACTCCACCATCACCTTCTGGCCGTGGCCCACGTCGCTGGAGCCATATCCGGCGGGGTCCGCCTCCACCGCACCCAGCACCTGCTGGTACCAGTTGGGGGAGTAGAAGAAGTTCAAAAAGCCGGGTCCGGCGATCTCAGCCCGCTGGAACAGAGTGCCCTCCAGCTCCAGGTTGTCCAGAATGACCTGGGCAATGGCACGGGGGGCCATCTTCAATGCCTTGGCCCCGGCCATGGCAAAGGAGGAGGCAAAGTCCCCGTTGCGGCTGTCCTTGGGCACCTCTACGGTGCCTCGGATGGTCTCACCCTGGGGCAGCAGGCCCTGGGCGGCGGCCTTCTCATAGGCCTTCTGGGTCAATTCCGCCACCTGGTCCCGGGCGGTCTGAATCAAATTTGCCATCGTTATTCTCTCCTTTGTAGTCTAACTCCGCCCCTCACTGGGTAATGGACGGGTTTTCGTTGTGCATACGCACAACAAAACACGAAGATGCGCCAGTTCCTCTCCTTGCTAGGAAACCGGAACTGATGCGCGACACACTTCATGTGTTACGATTTTGTTCCTTTGTGGGATGTGCCACAGACACATGAAGTGTCACGTTTTACATTCATGCGGAAGAGATTCTGACCCGCCAGCAGATGGTCGATCTCAATGGCGTAGTCGATCTCCAGATCTCCCCCGGCCTCGCCCAAGGTGGAACGCATACGCCGGGTGAGGATACCCACGGACAAGGAGCCGTAGGGGGTCTCGTACATGGACAGGTGGCGCTGTCCCTCTTCAAATACCATCTGGGAGTTGATGCTCCCCTCTCGCAGCAGGGTCACCCGGGGGCCATCCACCTGTACCACCGTGGTGGTGCCCTCCAGTCCGGTGAGCTCGCTCTCCTCATAGGAGATGGTGTAACGCCCCTCTCCCTCTCGGCTGAGCACCCCCGCCGTCACCAGCTCCATCTCGTCGTGGCCACCCTCGGCGCTGACCTGGGTGCCCTTGATGGAAATAATCACATTGTCTGTCATGGCTCCCGTCCTCCCATTAGTACACGGTGATGTCGATCTGCTCCACGCCCCCGGTGACGTCCTCCCCCAGGAACATGGAGGCCAGGGCGGCAAAGTCCCCGGTGCTGTCGCTGACGAAGTAGCGGTGGCTGCCCTTCCGGCCCTGGGGGGCCAGCTGGTCCCGGCCGGAGAGCTGTCCCATGACCCAGCGGGCGCACTCCGCCCCCACGTCCACCAGCTCCACCTCAGGGCCCATACAGCCCCCGATGACCTCACGGAGCAGCGGGTAGTGGGTGCAGCCCAGCATGAGGGTATCCACCCCCTGGGCCTTCACCTCTTCCAGGTACTCTCCCACCACCGTCTCCACCACCACATCGCCGGGATGGAAGCGGCCGTTCTCCACCAGGGGCACAAAGAGGGGGCAGGCCCGGGCAGTCACCTGGGTGCCGGGGCGCAAGGCGTCCAGGGCCCGCTCATAGGCCCCGGAGCGGATGGTGGCCTGGGTGCCGATGAGCCCCACCTTGCCGTTTTTCGTGCGCTGGGCAGCGGCCCGGGCAGCGGGCTCCACCACCCCGTACAGGGGCACAGCATACTGCCTTCTCAGGGTGTCCAGGGCGGTGGTGGACACGGTGCCGCAGGCAATGACAATGGCCTTGGGGTCAAAGGTGCTCAAAAAGGCCACGTCCTGCTGGGCGTACTTGATGATGGTCTCCTTGGAGCGGCTGCCATAGGGCACCCGTCCGGTGTCCCCGAAGTACACCAGGTCCTCCTGGGGCATCAGTCGGGCCAGCTCTCGCAGGGCGGTGAGGCCGCCCAGGCCGGAGTCAAACACTCCAATGGGACGTGTATCCATCTGACGCCCCTCCTTTCCTTCATATGAAACCATAGTATTATATGTCATTCTTAACCGAAAAACAAGTGGTGATTTGCCACAGAATCCCCCCTCTTTCCCCTTCCCTTTTGCTAAAAAAGCGGATGCACCCAGGAAAGAGTGCATCCGCTTGTCCGGTCGTTGGTTTAAAGTTCGGCTTGGGTCACCTGCATGGCGCCCATCTCCCACACCCGAGCCTGGGCCCCAGTGATGGCAATGCCCTGGGCCTGGGGCTGGGGATAGTAGCGGGTGGAGAGCACCTGCTGGCCATCGTTGAGGAAGATCTCCAGGCTGGAGCTGTCTCCCAAAATACGCAGGCTGTCCAGCTTGTCCAGAGCCACACGGCGCACCGTGCGTCCAGCCCCTCCCTGGAGGAAGGAGAGGGTCACCAGCCCCGGCTGCCACTCCAGCACCGCAGCATCCCGGAACACCATCCGGCCGCTGGGCTCTGTCATGGCCTCCAGGTCAAAGACCCGGGCCTGCTGGGGGTCCACCGCCGCCCCACGCAGCGCCGTCACTTCCCGGGCGGGCAGGCGCACCAGCTGCTCCCCCTGCCGCCGCAGCTCACAGGGCACGGTGAGGCAGTGCTGCCAGCCGCTTTCCGTGGTGGGATTGGTGTAGTCGGCGTCGGGCATCCCCATCCAGCCGAACATCAGGCGGCGGTCCCCGTCCTGGAAGGTCTGGGGGGCGTAGAAGTCAAAGCCCAGGTCCATCTCCACGAACTCGCCCAGGGAATACTCCCCCCGGAAGTCCCCGTGGAGGGGGAAATAGCCGCAGGAGTACACGTTCTGGAACCGGGTCTCCTCATGGGGCACCCCCTGGGGGGAGCACACCAGGAACCACTGCCCGTCCAGGCAGAACAGGTCGGGGCACTCCCACATGTAGCCGAAGTGGTGGGGGGTCTTCAGGGCCTGGAGGAAGGTCCAGTTGAACTTATCCGTGGACTCAAACACCAGAAGCTCCCCGTGGTCGTCCAGGGTGCGGGCCCCCTGGACCATGTAGTATTTCCCATCCTGGGCCCACACCTTGGGGTCCCGGACGTGGCAGGTCAGGCCATCGGGGTAGTCCTGATTCTCCATCAGCAGGGTGTTGGACTCCGCCGTCACCCCGTCTTTGGACACGGCCAGGGCGGTGTTGTGGCCCCGTCCGGCCTTGATGTAGTCGTAATCTCCGGCGTGCTTGACGTTTCCGGTGTAGTAGAGATACAGCGTCCCGTCCTCCACCAGGGCGGAGCCGGAGTACACCCCGTGGATGTCCCAGGGCTGGTCCGGGTAGAGCATGACGGGCAGGGCCTCCCAGTTCACCAGGTCCCGGCTGCGATAGTGGCCCCAGTGCTTTACCCCTCCGGTGACGTCAAAGGGCCCGTACTGATAAAACACATGGTACCACTCCCCGCTCCGGCACAGGCCGTTGGGGTCGTTGAGCCACCCCACCGGGGGCATCAGGTGAAAGGTCTGGCGGAAGGGATCTGCGGCCGCCCGGGGTCCGTCTTCCCGTTCCACCCGGGCCACCAGCCGCTCCAAATCCCGCTGCAATGCATTACTCATGGTATTGTGGTCCTCCTCATTCAGCGCTTATCGTTGTCGGTTTCCAAAAATCCAGGCGCCCCAGGGAAGCTTCCCAGAGGCGCCTGGAAGAGGGAGGGCTCAGACTGCGTCTTCTCCCTGGCCTGCCGCCAGCTGGGCGGAGGCAGGAGCCTGCTCCACAGCCTGTTCCGGCTGGGCATCCGGCTCCTCTTCCTTGATTCCGAAAATCCAGGACAGGACGAAGGCCACGCCAGTGGCAATGCCGATGGTAATGAGGTACTGAACCGGGCGGTGCAGGTGGAGCAGCACGCCGAAGATACCGGTGACGCCGGTACCGGTGGCGCCCAGTCCCACGATGGAGGCGTACAGAGCGCCGCAAGCGCCGCCAATGGACCCGGCAATGAAGGGCCGCAGGAAGCGCAGATTGACGCCGAAGATGGCGGGCTCGGTAATGCCCATGAACGCCGACAGAGAGGCGGGCAGGGCCATGGACTTGAGTTTCTTGTTGCGGGTCTTCAGGGCAACCGCCAGAGCAGCGCCGCCCTGGGCCACGTTAGCGGCGGAGGCCAGGGGCAGCCAGAAGGTCAGGCCGTACTGGCCCAGCTGACCCAGGTCGATGATGGTGTACATATGGTGGATGCCGGAGACCACGGTGGTGGCATACAGACCGCCCATGACAAAGGAGCCGATACCCAGAGGGATGGCGATGAGCCACTGCACGCCGTTGATGACGAAGTTCTCCACCGTGGTGAACACGGGGCCGATGGCGGCCAGAGTCAGGTAGCCGGTGACAAACACGCTCACCAGCGGGGTGACAAAGAGGTCAAACATGGGGGGTACGACTTTGTGCAGCTTCTTTTCAATGGTGCACATCAGCCATACAGCGATAATCACGGGAATCACATGGCCTTGATAGCCCACCAGGGGCACATCATACAGGCCGAAGAACACTTCCTGATAGGTGTGCACCCCTTCCGTAGCCACGGTCCAGGCGTTTTGCAGGTTGGGGTGGAGCATAATCATGCCGATAACCGCACCCAGGAAGGGGTTGCCGCCAAACACCTTGGCCGCAGAGAAGGCAATGAGAATGGGCAGGAAGGTGTATGCCACGTTGGAAAACAGATCGGCAAACACAAACAGAGAGCTGCTGGTGTCCAGAGCCAGGAATCCGTTGCCCGTCATAAACTTCAGCGACTCCATGATGCCCATCAGGAAGCCGGAGGCCACAATGGCGGGGATGATGGGCACGAAGATGTCGCCCAAGGTCTTAATGGCACGCTGGAACCAATTGCCCTTCTTGGCCCCCTGAGCCTTTGCCTCGTCCTTGCTCACCGCAGCGGTGCCGGACTGTGCAACAAACTCTGCGTACACCTTGTTTACTGTACCAGTGCCCAGAATGATCTGGAGCTGGCCCTGTGCCTGGAACACGCCCTTCACGCCGTCGGTGTTCTCCAAGGTCTTCTTGTCCACCTTCTTATCGTCTACGATCACCAGACGAAGCCGGGTGGCGCAGTGGGCTGCGCTGGCCACATTTTCGGAGCCGCCAACGGCATTGAGAATTTCCACTGCTGTCTTCCTGTAGTCCATAAATCTCCTCTCCCTTGTTCACGATTTTGGTGAAATCTGAATGAAATCGATTTCATCTTTGTTGAACCTATCATACCATGAATTTGGGGGAAAATCCATTGTCCTACCGGGAAAACTAAACTTCAATATCTTGTCGGTTCCACAAGGTTTCACAAAATACCGGTGGAAGCTCGCTCCATAATCTCATAGCCCAGGCACACGTTGCGCACCCCGGCTCCCTGGCTGCTCAGCAGCCGCAGCAGCAGCTGGGCGGCCTCCTGGCCGCTGGTCTGGTAGTGCAGGTGGGCGGTGGTGAGGGGGGTGGCGGTGACTTGACCCAGGGTGGTATCCCCCACCCCGGCAATGAGCACGTCCTCGCCCACCCGGAGCCCCAGCTCCCGGCAGGCCTGCATGGCCCCGATGGCGATGGCATCGGTGGCACAGAAGATGCCGTCGGGATGGCGGGCCTGGAGCAGGTCTTTGGCTCGGGCATACCCCTCCTCCATGCGGAACCCGGACACGCACATGTCCTCGGTGCGCACGGGCAGCCCCGCCTCACGCATGGCCTGCACATAGCCCTCCCGCCGGGACAGGCCGGCAGCCCGGTCCTGGGCGGTGACACCGATGTAAGCCGGGTGGCTGCCTCGGCGGATGAGCAGACTGGTCAAATCCCGGGCGGCGCCCAGGTCGTCATGGTAGACGCAGCTGTACCCGTCGTACTGCTGGGCCACGATCACCACAGGCATGTGCATACTCTTGAGCACGGCCCGGTGCTCGGGGGTGAAGATGCTGGCCAGGAAGATCACCCCGTCCACCCCGCTCTGGCGCAGGGCGTCCAGATACTCCACCTCCCGCTCCGGGCGGTTGGCGGTGTTGGCCAACAGCATCCGGTAGCCCTTGTCGCCCAGTACCAGGCTGATGCCGTCCACCACCCGGGCGGTACTCTCGCCGCTGAGCCGGGGCAGCACCACCCCGATCTGCCGGGTGCGGCGGGTACGCAGCCCTCGGGCCGCCTCGCTGGGGGAATATCCGGTGCGGCGCACCGCCTCCTCAATGGCAGCTCGCTTCTCGGCGCTGAGGTACCCATTGTTGAAGTAACGGCTCACCGCCGTTTTGGAAACTCCTGCCAACGCTGCAAATTCGGTAATGTTCATACCCATGCCCCTTTCCCGGTCTGCGGCAGCCCCTTCCCGCCGTTTCCCTGTCTTGTTACCTCTATCTTAACCACCAGCGCACAATTTTGTCAATGGAAGGGGAAGGATTCCCGGCACAGAACGGGCTTTTTTTACGCTTTCTCCCCCCTTCTCCCCCTTGCAGGGTGGTGAAATCCGTGGTATACTGTTGCCCTGCCCAGAGAGGAGGTGTCCCGGGTGGGAAAGCAATCGGTGAAACAGCTGGCCTCGAACCGAAAGGCCTTTCACGACTACTTCATTGAAGACAAATACGAAGCCGGCATTGAGCTGTGCGGCACGGAGGTCAAGTCCATCCGCAAGGGAAATGTAAACCTGAAGGACTCCTTCTGCATGGTCAAAGACGGAGAGATGTTCCTCCACGGGATGCATGTCTCCCCCTATGAACAGGGCAACATCTTTAATAAGGACCCCCGGCGCACCCGGAAGCTGCTGCTGCACAAGCGGGAGATTATGAAGCTCCACGCCAAGGTCCAGCAGGACGGGTACTCCCTCATCCCCCTGTCGGTCTACCTCTCCGGTCCCCGGGTGAAGGTGGAGCTGGCAGTGGCCCGAGGCAAGAAACTGTATGACAAGCGAGAGGCGGCCGCCAAGCGGGACGCCAAGCGGGAGATGGACCGACTCTCCCGTGGACGTTATTGAGGACCTGTCATTATAAGCAATCAAACATCGCCTGAACGGACCTTTTCCCGCCAGACTGCGTTGCTTTCCCTTGTCATACACAAAGTATGACTTCGTAAAAGCGCCTTGTCTGACAGAAAAATCTCTCGTCCATTCGATATTCTCTGCCTATAAGGCCAGGTCCTAGGGTATCAACCCAATGACATATTAAATTAATATACGGAAAGGGGAAATTCCCATGGCTCAAAATCCCATTGTCACCTTTGAAATGGAGAACGGCGGCATCATGAAGGCCGAGCTGTACCCCGAGGTGGCTCCCAACACCGTCAACAACTTCATCTCTCTGGTGAAGAAGGGCTTCTACAACGGCCTCATCTTCCACCGTGTCATCCCCGGCTTCATGATTCAGGGCGGCGACCCCCAGGGCATCGGCATCGGTGGCCCCGGCTACTCCATCAAGGGTGAGTTTGCCCAGAACCGCTTCCCCAATGACCTGGCCCACGACCGTGGCGTGCTGTCCATGGCCCGCTCCATGCGGCCCGACTCCGCCGGAAGCCAGTTCTTCATCATGGTGGAGAAGGCTCCCCACCTGGACGGCGCTTACGCCGCCTTCGGCAAGGTCATCGAGGGTATGGAAGTGGCCGACGGCATCGTGTCCGCCAAGCGGGACTACAACGACAAGCCCCTGGAGGACCAGCGCATGAAGGCTGTGACCGTGGAGACCTTCGGCGTGGAGTATCCCGAGCCCGAGACCCTCTAATTGAAACACCCACGCCTCCCGGCTATGCCGGGAGGCTCTATGGGGGCGTACTGGTTTCGACGGGGACTAGGAAGCAGGATAAGCGGGTGGCGGCGCCCAGCCGCCTTAAAATGGGCAACTTATAAATTAAAGAACAACGATAACGTCGTTCTCGCCGCTGCTTAATGCGGCCGTCCCTGCCGGAAGGACCACGAGCCGGCCGGGGCGTCATCTTAGTGGTGCCCGTGCGTACGGAAAGAGTTGACCGTGCCACGCATCATGACTCTACCAACCTGCGCAGTGTGACGATTCACGGCGTGGGAAGGGAATGTAAATAACCGTCTGCACCCGGAGAAAGTCCTGTGGAATGGTTTTCGGACAGGGGTTCGACTCCCCTCGCCTCCACCAGAGAAGCACCGTAATTTTGATACAAAGCGTATCAGGATTGCGGTGCTTTCTTTTTGCCCAAAAGCCCTGATTTCAAGTGCTTTCTGGTTTTTGAGGTATCTGCTGCTGCTCGGCAGAATGATAGCCCATCGCCAATCCAGTCCGCAAAGGCACCGGATTGCCGTGGGCTATCGTACAAATTCCAGACGGGGCATGAGATGCTTGAATAAGAATCAATTTTATTAAAAAAGGGGGCGGAAGGTTTCCGTCCCCTTTACTATTATGGAATGTATTTCATCCCCCACTGTGAAATAGCATAAAACACTGGCAATAAGTCCTGCCCTTTCTCTGTGAGGGAATACTCCACCCGCAGCGGCATCTCATTATATTGAATGCGCTGCACCAGTTCATCCTTTTCCAATTCTTTGAGCGCATTGGTTAGCGCCGTATTGGTGATGGGCTTGAGCAGCTTTTTGAGTTCGCCAAACCGCATGGGAGACTTGATGCACAGCTCATAGAGGATCTGGAGCTTCCACTTACCCTGCAGCATCTGCACCACCGGCATAACAGGGCAATTGCCACTCTCCGTAAGAATGACGTTGCTTACCTTTTCTTTGAATTCCTCGTAAGTCATTGTTGATTCCCCACTTTAGACAGGTATTGTTTTTGATACCAGGTACAAACAATTTGCGTACTTGATTTATTATGACAATCAAGTATAATAATTGTACCAGCAGAAGCTGGATATGTCAATCTCCAAATCACTCTGAAAGGATGAAACACGATGAGAGAACTGAACATTATGGAGGCCACTGTCTATTCTTCCCCCAATCCGCTGACTTTGATCTGTTCTTTGAATGAAGATGGCACCACCAACCTGGCCCCCATCTGCTTTGTCTCCTATCTCTCTTTCAACCCGCCGATGGTGGGATTCGCCGCCGGAAAGCAGTCCCACACCGGCAAGCGTGTGCGGGAGACTGGAAAAGTCATCGTCACGGTTCCCGGTGAGAGTCTGGCTGGCGCGGTAATGGCTTGCGGCGGTTCTACCGGTGCAAAGGTCAACAAGGTGGCAGCGAACCACATTGAAATGAAAGAAGTGGAAGGCAGCGACATCCAGATTCCGGCGGACACCCGGCTGGCTATGGCGGCGACCCTGCAGCAGTCCGTGGAGGTGGGCGACCACATCCTGCACATCTGCCAGGTGGACAAGTTCCTGGGCGATGAGGACAAGAAAGGTCTGTATGCTTGGAACGGCTTTGGAAAGGTCGCATCTGCGGCAGAAGGTTGAATCTTAAAGCAGGAAGGAGGCGTCAGCGGTGGCCATCTGCATCAAGGACTGTATTCAGAATATGAATCTGGTGATCGGCTGTCCCATTGGCTGCAGCTACTGCTACGCCAGAAACAATGTCCGCCGGTTCCACATGATCGACGACTTTGAAAAGCCGGAGTTCTTCCCAAATAAGCTGCGGCTGATGGAGAAGAAGCGTCCTCAGAATTTTCTGCTCACCGGTATGAGCGATTTTGCCCATTGGAAGCCGGGGTGGCGGGAACAGGTATTTTCCAAAATGGCTGAAAATCCACAGCACCAGTATCTGTTCTTGACCAAGCGGCCGGAGGACATCGTCTTTTCCACCCCATTAGACAATGCCTGGTTCGGCGTGACTGTGACTTCCAGCAGGGAGAAAGGCCGCATCCAGACTTTACGGGAGCACATCCGCGGCGGGCATTACCATGTGACCTTTGAACCCATGTTTGACAACATCGGTACAGTAGACCTCACTGGCATCGAATGGATCGTCATTGGTACTGAGACTGGACGCAGGAAGGGCAAGGCCGTCTCCAAACCGGAGTGGGTGTGGAATTTGACTCATCAGGCTCACGCACTTGGTACTCCTGTGTTCATGAAGGAAGATCTGCTTCCTATCATTGGCGAGGAAAGCATGACACAAGAGCTGCCCCCGGCCTTCTGCCGGGTATTGGAGGAACAGAAAGCATGGCGGAAATAGTGGAAAGCGGTGTCCTGATCCGGGATGTGGAAACGAAAAACATCATGACCAAATCCACCCTTCCAGTGGGCGGCTATTCGGTGAACCCCTATGTAGGCTGCACCCACGGCTGTAAGTACTGCTACGCCTCGTTTATGAAGCGATTTACCGGGCATACCGAACCATGGGGCACCTTTCTGGATGTGAAACACTGGCCTGCCATTAAAAATCCCCGGAAGTATGCCGGGCAGCGTGTAGTCATCGGCTCGGTGACAGACGGATACCTGCCTCAGGAGGAGCAGTTCGGCAATACCCGCAGGCTGTTGGAGCAGCTGAAAGGCAGCGGCGCGGAGATTCTGATCTGTACCAAATCCGACTTGGTGGTGCGGGACATCGACTTGCTGAAAGAGATGGGAAAAGTCACTGTTTCCTGGTCGATTAACACGCTGGATGAGGGTTTCAAAAATGACATGGACAATGCCGTCAGCATCCAGCGGCGGTTGGACGCCATGAAGCAGGTCTATGATGCAGGCATCCGCACCGTGTGCTTTATCGCTCCGGTTTTTCCCGGTATCACGGATTTCGAGGCCATCTTCCACCGGGTGAAAGACCAGTGCGACCTGGTGTGGCTGGAAAATCTGAATTTGCGGGGCGGCTTCAAAAAAGACATCCTGGCCTATATTCAGGAGAAATACCCTGACCTCATGCCGCTGTACAACGCCATCTATACCAGAGGAGACAGGGGCTATTTCCGGGAGTTGGAGGAGCGGGCAGAGCACCTTGCGAGAGAATATGATTGTCCCTTTGTGGACAACGAACTCCCCTACGGCCGGGCAGAGCCGGGGCATCCGGTCATCGTGGATTACTTTTATCACGAGGAAGTGCGCGGCTCGGAGAACACCGGCCTCAGGAATCGGTGAACCCCCTTGGCACAAAGTGAACCCCCTGACGCCCAAAGGGGGTTCATTTGTATCACAATTAGGGTCATTTGCCAAAATAAAAGCACCTGCCTCGGCAGGTGCTTTTATTTTGGTAACCGCAAGTTTATTTCAATGCTCGGCGGACTCTACAGCCGTTGTACGCCTTCTGCTGTATCACCAGAGATGCTAATGTACACGTCGTCCGGGGTCAGCGTCAGAGTGCAGTATGGATAGCCGCACCAGAAGGACCAGCTCCAGCCCATGTCTTCTACATCCTTCAGCTTTTCCTCGTATTCCATTCCGTTCTCCACGACACCGCCGTCCTCATAGGCCTCCTCTCTGCCGTCGGAAGTGTCAAACAAGCATCTCCCGTTCCAGGTAAATGTACCATCGCCGTTGGAGGAGATGGACAGCTCCAGTCGGTAGTCATCCGTCGCTCCCGTCCAGTTTCCGTCGATTTTCCAGTCTCTTGTCAGGCCGCTTGCATCTGTGCCGGTAATCCATCCATAAGAACGTGGAAATGCATCTTCCATCTGATGATCTATAAATTCCGCCTCAAAGTGCAGACTGCCGCCCAGGGTCAAGTAGGTGTACTCCTGCGATACATCACAGTCTGCGCTCCAGTGCTTCTCGGAAAGACCGCTTAAGTCTTCCCTATAATTGCTGATGCCTGTGTAGCCGCATGCGCTGAGCTCATCCATGAGAAACGACTCAGACACGCCTTTTAAAGGGGTGACTTCCTCTTCCTGATACTCCTGGTAGGAAAACAGATGCCAGCTCTGGTCATAGTAGCTTGCCGAGAGAATAAGATACAGTGTGCGACTTAAGTTTTCATCGTCCAGAACAATCTTGCAGTATGCAGTGTCAAATCCCTCGTCTATAACTCGCTTTTCTATCTCCAGTGATGTAACCTCTGACTGATAACTCTGGTCCTTCATAGTGTATGTTGTAATCTCTTCCGGAAGATTCTCCATAAACCAGTTTTCGTCAGGTGTCTTTTCCCCGCACCCGGCGAACAGGAACATGGCGCCAGCAAACAACAATAGCAAGATAGCTTTTTTCATGATTGCTTTCTTTTTCATATTCATTTCCCCCTCACATAATATCTTTTACATCATTTTTATGTATAATTTAACAGCTGTTTTTCCTATCGGCTTAATTAGCTCATGCATGATATAATGGACCAATTATCAAGCAGGTGATAGTTCTTTTTCTGTTTTACTTTCTAGCTAAGACTGCCATGACGGCGGTGTCAAAGCTGTTGATCACTCCCCGCCACGCCGTAGGGAATCACAGCCACCATCAGTACACGCAGGCCGAAGTTCTTCCCAAGAATACTAGAGGTATCAGGGAGTTTCTCACCACAAAAATGGAGGTCAACAGGTCTTTTAAAAACATTAACCACTATAGATGCCGATTCTCTCCTGGTACCTCACCTTCGTGGATATCCTCTAGGGCCGTACGGACGGCAGCGATGACAAAGGCAGAAAACGTACAATTTTTACCTTGAATTGCCTGTTCCACCTCTTCTACGACATCGCTGGGAAGGCGAATGGTCTTGTTGACGGTGGGCGGCGTGGACGGTATCTCAAATCTGGCCATAGATGTTTCCTCGCAATACTTTTGTATTGCAATCAGTCTATCTCATAAATTCTGGAAAGTCTGCATTGCATTTGCAATGCAGAGTATAATGGACGCAAGGTGATATCTTGCGTCCATCTGTTACTTCTTCCTTCCTGGCTTCACATTCACATCCGGTCGGATGGTTCCGTCAATTTCTCCATGCTCCTGTTCAAAGGCTTTGATATTCTCCCGAATCAGCACTAGGATGTGACTGTTAACCGAACGTCCCTCATAGTCGGCCACAAAGCCCAGCTTCTCCAGCATTTCTTCCTCAATGCGAATAGACACACTTTTAATTGCCATAAAATCACCTTTATAGATATATTGTGTGTTCATTATACCATAAGACATGTTTACATGGCGCTGTATTTGCTCTCCCCCTCCTTGACGCTCTCCCATCCAAAACTTATACTGTATCTACCCATACCCCTGGAGGAAGGAGGAATGCCCACCATGAGCCGGGATATCTGGAACCCCTGGCACGGCTGCCGCAAGTTCAGCGAGGGCTGCGACCACTGCTACATGTTTTACCAGGACAGCCAGCGGGACCGCTTTGGCGGCGACATTTACAAGGTCAAAACCAACTTTAACCTGCCCTTGAAAAAGGACCGACAGGGCAACTATAAAATCAAGAGCGGAGAATCTCTCCGGGTATGCATGACCAGCGACTTTTTTCTGGAAGAGGCGGACCCGTGGCGGGACGAGGTGTGGGACATGATCCGCCAGCGCTCCGACGTCCACTTCTTCCTTCTGACCAAGCGGGCCCACCGCATCCAGGAGTGTCTGCCCTGGGACTGGCTGGACGGCTGGGAGCACGTGTCCCTGAATGTCACGGCAGAAAACCAACGGCGGGCCGACGAGCGGCTCCCCATCCTCCTGGACATTCCCGCCAAACACAAGGGCGTCATGGTAGCCCCCTTTCTAGGTCCGGTGGATTTGGCCCCCTACCTGGCCACTGGGCAACTGGAGCATGTGATTGCAGACGGGGAAAACTACGAAGGAGCCAGGCCCCTGCACTACGAGTGGGTGAAGCAGCTCTATGACCAGTGCCGGCAATACCAGGTCCCCTTCACCTTTTTCGGAACCGGAGACCGCTTTGTCAAAGACGGGAAAGAGTATCACATCTGCAAAGCCTATCAGCATGTACAGGCCCTGCGCTCCGGGCTGCAATATCCCGCCCCAGCCCAAGAGGTACCCCTGCAAAAGCGGTGCGCCGCCTGTGCCCGGCGGGAGACCTGCAACGGCTGCCGTTGGTGCGGTCGATGCCAGTCCTAGCAGCGTCCCATGGGAAGAAGCTTCCACATGGGACGCTTGTTTCGTGGAAATCTTTCTGCTTTACATCCCCCCGCCTGGGGGAGTATACTGTGCTCACAAAAATCACCCCACTGCGAGAGGAGACATTCCCATGCACACAGACATTGACATCCAGGCCCTCATGGAGCTGGTCCGCCAGGCAGGCAAACTGCTCTACGACCGGGAGGGCTCCACCCACATCCGCAAGAAGGGCCGGGCGGACTACGTCACCCAGGTGGACATGGCAGTCCAAGGCTTTTTCGGGGAAGAACTTCCCAAGCGGTGGCCCCATATCCAGTTCATGAGCGAGGAGCAGTCCAACGCCCATCTGGACCCCAACGCCCCCATGTGGATCCTGGACCCGGTGGATGGCACCTGCAACCTCATCCACGACATGGGCATGAGCGCCATCTCTCTGGCCCTGGTGGAGGGTGGCCGGGTGATGGCGGGCGTGGTGTACAACCCCTTCACCGGAGAAATGTTCCACGCCGTCCGGGGACAGGGGGCCTTCCGCAACGGCGAGCCCATCCACGTCAGCGACCAGCAGGAGCTGGCGGACAGCCTCATTGCCATCGGCACCAGCCCCTACCAAAAGCAGCTGGCTGAGACAAACTTCGCCCTGTTCCGCCGCCTGTTCGAGGTGGGCGCTGACATCCGCCGCATGGGCACCGCCTCCCTGGACCTGGCCTATGTGGCCTGTGGCCGGATGGACGCCTATCTGGAACGGGGCCTGAAGCCCTGGGACTTCGCCGCCGGAATCCTGCTGGTGGAAGAGGCCGGGGGCCAGGTGCGGGACTACCAGGGCAACCCCCTCATCCCCACCCAGCCCAGCGACATGTTCGCCCACAACGGCCCCATCGGCGCCCGCATCGCTGAGGCGGTCTCACTGGAGTTCTGAGGACACCCGTCATTCATTTCTATAAAAGGCATAAAAAGTACGGTCAGCTGACGCTGACCGTACTTTTTTATGAAACTGGGAAATTAGCCGCGGTTCTTGCGGGCCACAACAGTGGCACCAGACAGCAGGCACACGGCGGCAGCCAGAGCCACCACATACACGGTCAGCTGGGCGGAGTCGCCAGTCTGAGGCACGTTGTTCTCGGGCTTCTCGGTGGTCTGGGGCTTGTCAGTGGTCTGAGGCTGATCGGTAGCCTCGGGCTTGTCGGTGGTCTCGGGAGCGCCACCGGCGGTGAGGCCGTTCATGGCGTCAGTGAGGGCAGCCACAGCGGCGTCCACAGTGGCCTGGTCGTCCTCGGAGAGGGTCTCGTCGGCCATCACAGCCTGAGCATTGGCCAGAGCGGTGCGGAAGGTAGCCACGGCGGCCTCGCTGGCCCCAGTGGTATCCATGTTCTCGGCCTGAGCAATCAGGTCTTCCAGGATGGACTTGTCAGCCTTGAAGCGCTGGGCCAGGATGGCATTGAGCAGAGCCTCAGCGGCGGGCTGGATGTCCTCGTCCATGGCATCGCCGTCAGCGGCCACTTCCTTGGCAGCGGCCAGAGCGTCCACCAGGGTCTGCCAGTTGTCCTGAACATACTTGTCCTGGTCGGCCACCATGCTGTCCGCCTTAGCGATCAGCTGCTCCAGCATGGTCTTGTCGCCACGGGTGAGGCCCAGGCCCCAGATGCCCTCCAGCAGGGCATCCCAAGCGGCGTTGATCTCGTCCTGGGTTGCCTTTTCGTTGTCCAGGACCACCTTAGCATTGGCCAGAGCGGTCTCAAAGGCCTCCTTGGCAGTGTCAACAACGCCCTCAGTGGAGAGGGTCAGAGCATATTCATAGGTCTTCTCCAGCAGGTACTTGTTGCCGGCAATGATGGGGTGGACGTTGCGCTGGGCCGTCTCGGGCAGAGTGGAGCCAAAGGCGGCGATGACGTCGGCCACCTGCTCAGCTACGCTCTCGTCAGTCTCAGCCTGGGGCACGTCACTCCAGATGCAGAACATGGCACCCACGGGGTCCTCGATGGTGCCGCCCATGAAGTTGTTGATGTTGAACTGGCTGGCCTTCTCGGCGGTGCACTTGCTGCCGCCCACGATCCAGTACCAGTCGCCGTGGGTGTTCACCAGCTGGTGGCCCTGCTCAGCCAGGAAAGCGGGCTTGGCCACGTCATAGCCCCACCAACCGGAGGACCAATAGCAGATGATAATGTCCTGGTCGAAGGTGCCGAAGCGGGTGGTGCTGTCGTAGTAGATGCCGTCGTTGAAGGCCATGGGAGTCATGCCAGCCTCCTTGACCATGGCAGACACTTCATTGACGTACTCCACAAAGTAGCCGTACTCGCCGTTGTCCACCAGGTGGTTGAAGCCCATGCCGTTGGGGTTGTCGTTGGCAAACTCGTCACAGCCCATGTTGAACAGGGTGCAGCCCTTGCTGGAGAAGTAGGTGATGTACTTCTGCAGCAGAGCCTTGGTGAAGCTGGTGGCGGTCTCGTTGGTGATGTCAATGGTGCGCTGAGAGGTGCCATAGGCGCAGTCCACGCCAGTGAGGGCCTCGGCGGTGTCCAGAATGGCGTCCATGTGGCCGGGGGTGTTGATCAGAGGCACGATCTCCACGCCCTTAGTGGCGGCGTAGGACAGGATCTCGTTCATCTCGTCCTCGGTGAGCTCGTCCACCTCAAAGTCGCTGTAAGCCTCGTTGCCAGCGTGGATGGCGTCGGAGACCTGCTTGTCAGTGTAGGTGGTGCCGCCCACGGTCAGGGTCATGTCGTCCAGCAGGAAGCGCATACCGTCGTTGCCCAGACCCAGCATCACATAGTGCATGCCAGCGGAAGAAGCGCTGTCGATGATGGACTTCAGGCTGTCCACAGAGAAGTACTTCCGGCCAGCGTCCACCATGACAAAGGACTTGTCATACTCGTTGAGGGTGGACTGGTTGTGGACATGGCGCTCGGGAGTCTCAGGCAGAGTGGAGCCGAAGGCGGTGATGACCTCAGCCACCTCTTCTGCCACGCTGGCATCGGTCTGAGCCTGGGGCACGTCGCTCCAGATGCAGAACATGGCGCCCACGGGGTCCTCGATGGTGCCGCCCATGAAGTTGTTGATGTCAAACTGGCCAGCCTTGTCGGCGGTGCACTTGTTGCCGCCCACGATCCAGTACCAGTCGCCGTGGGTGTTCACCAGCTGGTGGCCCATCTCCTCCAGGAAGGCGGGCTTGGCCACGTCATAGCCCCACCAACCGGAGGACCAGTAGCAGATGATGATGTCCTGGTCGAAGGTGCCCTGATCGGTGGTGTTCTTGTAGTAGATGCCGTCGTTGAAGGCCATGGGAGTCATGCCAGCCTCCTTGACCATGGCGGACACCTCATTGACGTACTTGATAAAGTCGTCGTACTGGCCATTGGCCACCAGCTTGGGGAAGCCCATGCTGCCGGTATCGTTGGCGTACTCGTCCACACCCATGTTGAACAGGGTGCAGCCCTTGCCGGCGAAGTAGGTGATGTACTTCTGGAGGAACGCCTTGGTAAAGCTGGTGGCGGTCTCGTTGGTGATGTCAATGGTGCGCTGAGAGGTGCCATAGGCGCAGTCCACGCCAGTGAGGGCCTCGGCGGTGTCCAGAATGGCGTCCATGTGGCCGGGGGTGTTGATCAGAGGCACGATCTCCACGCCCTTAGTGGCGGCGTAGGACAGGATCTCGTTCATCTCGTCCTCGGTGAGCTCGTCCACCTCAAAGTCGCTGTAAGCCTCGTTGCCAGCGTGGATGGCGTCGGAGACCTGCTTGTCAGTGTAGGTGGTGCCGCCCACGGTCAGGGTCATGTCGTCCAGCAGGAAGCGCATACCGTCGTTGCCCAGACCCAGCATCACATAGTGCATGCCAGCGGAAGAAGCGCTGTCGATGATGGACTTCAGGCTGTCCACAGAGAAATACTTACGGCCAGCGTCCACCATGACGATGGACTTGTCGTAAGAGCCCTCAGTGGCGGTTGTGGTGGTCTCCCCACTGCCCTGATTGGCGGCAGCGGCGGGAAGCAGCATGCTGGCAGCCATTGCGGCGGACAGCAGAATGGGCAATGCCCGTTTGAATCGTTTCACGACTCTAACCTCCTTGTGGTAATAAACTTCTTCCTTTTCTAATTACGTTTGTATCTCTCATCACAGCCGGAGCCGTCACTCTCCGTCTGTATCGGGTATGGGGGTAGGGTACATATAACATTGGGAGACAACCATGGCTGCCTCCCCTTCCGATTCTCATTCTTCACCTGCCTCGCCTGGAAGCTGTGCCTCCCCCTGTGGAATTAGTTGGAACGCATAAATTCCCACGCTATATACGTTATAGTCTACCACAATATTACCACAGTGTCAACATTTCCCTACACAATGTGCGCTTCTCCTCCTTCTTCGCTGACGGGACAGCGAAGACAAAAAAAGACCCGCCATTGGCGGGTCTTTTCCCAGTATTTACCTGTCGGTGAGGGCTCAGCCCGTCTCGCCGGGGATGTCCACCTCCGGCATCAACTCCTGGCTGACGATGGTCAGCATCTCCTCCAGCTTGTTGCACTCCTCGGGGCTGAAGCGCTCTTTGATGCGCTCCATGACCTTTCGGATATAGTCGGTGCTGACATTGTAGTAATCCCGGTATTTCTGGGTCACTTGCAGGTGGTATTCCCGCTTGTCCTGCTCCGACTGCACACGGGTCAGATACCCCTTGCGCACCAGACTGTTGATCTTATAGGCCGCATTGGGGGGTGAGATGCGCATGAAGGTGGCAAACTCGTTGACGGTGGGGGTGCCCAGAGCCTGGATGGTCTCCATGGCGAAGGTCTCCACCGTGGTGAGGCTGGCCTCCCGATTCTGAAAATGGGCGAAAATCTCCTGGTAAAAATGGAGCTTAAACTTGGTATACACCGCTCCGAATCGCTCCTCCAACATTCCGTTGCCTCCGTGTCCGTCTGTTTTGTGGTACATAGGTCCAGATTTCACACAAAAGCCCGGTGATTTACTTGCCCAGGGCCAGGGTCAGCTCGGCGGTGACGGCCACCTGGCCGTCCACCACAGCCTTGGCCTCTGCCACGGCCACGGGGCCTTTCTGTTTGGTGATGGTGCACTCCAGCTCCAGCACGTCCCCGGGCACCACCTGACGGCGGAAGCGGGCGTTTTTAATGCCGCCGAAGAAGCCCAGCTTGCCCCGGTTTTCCTCCATGGACAGCACCGTGATGCCGGCCACCTGGGCCAGAGCCTCCAGAATGAGCACCCCGGGCATCACATGGTACTGGGGGAAGTGGCCCTGGAAGAAGGGCTCGTTGACGGTGACGCACTTGATGCCACGAGCCCACTTGCCCTCCTCTCCGTCCACGATCTTGTCCACCAGGGCGAAGGGGTAGCGGTGGGGCATGATCTGAGCGATCTCATTGGAATTGTACTGCATGGTTTCTCAGCCCTCCCACTTCTTCATGAGCACGCAGGCGTTGTGGCCGCCGAAGCCCAGAGAGTTGGACAGAGCGCAGCGCACGGTGGCGTTGCGGCCCTGGTTGGGCACGATGTCCAGGTCACAGGCGGGGTCGGGCTCCTGGTAGTTGATGGTGGCGGGGATGTAGTCCTCCTTCACGGCCAGAGCGGTGAAGATGGCCTCCACGCCGCCGGCAGCGCCCAGCATGTGTCCGGTCATGGACTTGGTGGAGCTCACAGCCAGCTTGTAGGCGTGGTCGCCGAACACGGTCTTGATGGCGGCGGTCTCCCCGGAGTCGTTGAGGGGGGTGGAGGTGCCGTGGGCGTTGATGTAGTCCACGTCCTCGATCGAAATGTCGCCGTCGGCCAGGGCCTGGGCCATGGCACGGGCACCGCCCTCGCCGTTGGGGGCGGGTGCGGTCATGTGGTAGGCGTCACAGGTGACGCCGTAGCCCACCATCTCGGCATAGATCTTGGCGCCACGAGCCAGAGCGTGCTCCAGCTCCTCCAGCACCAGGATACCGGCGCCCTCGCCCATGACAAAGCCGCTGCGGCGGGCGTCAAAGGGCACGGAAGCGGCGTTCTTGTCCTCTCCGGTGTGGAGGGCACGCATGGTGGTAAAGCCGCCAATGGACAGAGGGGTGACGGCGGCTTCCGCGCCGCCGCACACCATCACGGTGGCGTAGCCGTCCCGGATGTGGCGGAAGGCATCGCCCACGGCATTGGAGCCGCCGGCGCAGGCGGTGACGGGGCAGGTGCACATGCCTTTAAAGCCCAGATCGATGGCAATGAGGCCGGCGCCCATGTTGGCAATGGCCTCGGGGATGTAGTAGGGGTTGACCCGGTCGAAGCCCTTCTCCAGGCCACGGGTCTGCTCGGCCTCGGTGGTGCCGATGCCGCCCACGCCGCTGGAGACGATGACGCCGCACTGGGTCAGGTCCAGCTTCTCCTTGTCCAGGCCGCTGTCGGCAAAGGCCTCCCGTGCGGCCACCATGGCAAACTGGGCATAGCGGGCCATGTGCTTGACCTCCCGCTTATCCAGCACGGTGGTGGGGTCCCAGTTCTTCACCTCGGCAGCCAGCTTCACCTTGCGGTCGGTGGGGTCATAGAGG
Organism: uncultured Oscillospiraceae bacterium; assembly: GCA_944385445.1. Classification (GTDB taxonomy): domain Bacteria; phylum Bacillota; class Clostridia; order Oscillospirales; family Oscillospiraceae; genus Enterenecus. The sequence continues at coordinate 219,276 of CALWXF010000001.1, read as the reverse complement.
GTAATGGTGTCGATGCCGCACACCCCCTCCTGCACAGCCTTCCAGCTCTCGGCCACGTTGTGGCCCAGGGGGTTGACCGTGCCCATGCCAGTGATGACAACTCTGCGTTTATTTCCCATAATTTCCTCCTTGTCTGGTCACATGCCCATGCCGCCGTCCACAGACAGCACCTGTCCGGTGATGTAGCCGGCCCCGTCGCTGGCCAGGAAGGCCACGGCCTTGGCCACATCTTCGGGGGTGCCTGCCCGGCGGGCGGGAATGGTGGTGAGCATGGCCTCCCGGGCCTGTTCAGGCAGGGCGGCGGTCATATCGGTGGCGATGTAGCCGGGGGCCACGGCATTGACGGTGATGCCCCGTCCGGCCAGCTCCTTGGCCAGGGACTTGGTCATGCCGATGACGCCGGCCTTGCTGGCGCAGTAGTTGACCTGGCCGGGGTTGCCCCGCAGGGCCACCACCGAGCTGAGGTTGACGATGCGGCCGTACTTGGCCTTCATCATGGGCCGGGTCACCGCCTTCATGCACAAAAAGGTGCCTTTCAGATTGGTGTTGATGACGGAGTCAAAGTCCTCTTCCTTCATGGTCATGGCCAGGCCGTCCCGGGTGATTCCGGCGTTATTGACCAGAATGTGCACCCCGCCCAGCTCCTTGACTGCGGTGTCCACCAGGTTCTTCACCGCCTCGGGGTCGGTGACGTCACCCTTGCAGCTTCTCGCCTCCACACCCAGCTCTTTGAGGGCGGCCAGGGTCTCCTGGGCAGCGGCGTCGTTGCCGGCGTAGGAGAACACCACATTGGCCCCCTGGGCGGCCAGTTCCAGGCAGATGGCTCGGCCAATGCCCCGGCTGCCGCCGGTGACGATGGCCACTTTTCCGTATAAAGACATGGCAATACTCCTCATTTCAGCGCCTGGACCAGGGCCTGAACGTCGGCCACGGTCTCCACGGCATAAGTCTTGATGTCGGGGGTGGTCTTGCGCACAAAGCCGCTGAGCACCTTCCCCGGTCCGATTTCTACGATGGTGTCCACACCCAGTTCAGCCAGGCGGCGGATGGTGTCCTCCATGTACACGGAGGACTGCACCTGGCGCTCCAGCAGGGCGGGAATGGTGTCATTCTCTCCCTTTTCACGGCCCAGGCAGTTAAAGAGCACGGGCACCTGCATCTCTCCAAAGGTCTCCCCCTTGAACTTCTCGGCCAGGGCGTCCCCGGCGGGCTTCAAGAGGGGGGTGTGGAAGGGTCCGCTGACCTTCAGGGGCATGCAGCGGCGGGCGCCCATCTCCTTGGCCAGGCGGGCGGCCTCGTCCACAGCAGCCTGGTGGCCGCCGATGACCAGCTGTCCGGGGCAGTTGTAGTTGGCAATGGCCACCACGCCCAAAGCACTAGCCTCGTCGCAGGCCTGCTCCAGCTTCTCCCGGTCCAGGCCCAGCACGGCGGTCATGCCGCAGGGGACGTCCTTGGAGGCCTCAGCCATCACCTTGCCCCGGAAGGCCACCAGGGAGATGGCCTGCTGAGGGTTGAACACCCCGGCGGCCTGGAGGGCGGAGTACTCGCCCAGGCTCAGGCCGGCCACATAGTCAGGGCGGATGCCCTCATCGGCCAGGATCTGGGTCACGCCCACGGCAAAGGCCACCATGCAGGGCTGGGTGTACCGGGTCTCATTCAAAACCCCCTGGCTGTCCTGGAAGCTGACCTCTTTGACGTCAAAGTCCAGGTCTGCCCCGTCCAGCACGGCCCGGAACTGGGGGTAGGTCTCGTACAGGTCAGCACCCATGCCCGGGTGCTGGCTGCCCTGTCCGGCATACAAAAACGCAATGCTCATCCCTGCATCTCCTTTACGGTCTTGTCATAGCCTGCCATCAGATCCTCAAAGATCTGGCGCAGGGGTCGAATGTCGTGGACCATACCGGCCACCTGGCCGGCCATGAAGCTGCCGGTGTCCACGTCGCCGTCAAATACAGCCCGGCGCAGGGAGCCCAGGGTCAGCTTCTCCAGCTCCTCCAGGGGCAGGTGGTCCTTCTCCATGCGCACATACTCCCGGGCCATCTTGTTTTTCAGCACCCGCACGGGAGCGCCGGTGGTGCGGCCGGTGACGATGGTGTCGGTGGCGCTGGCCTTGATGACCGCCTTCTTGTAGTTTTCGTGGATGGGGCACTCCTCACTGGCCAGCAGGCAGGTGCCGATCTGAGCGCCGCAGGCGCCCAGGGCAAAGGCAGCGGCCAGCTGACGGCCGTCGGCGATACCGCCGGCGGCAATGACGGGGACGGACACGGTGTCCACCACCTGAGGCACCAGGGCCATGGTGGTCATCTCACCCACATGTCCGCCACTCTCGGTGCCCTCGGCGATGAAGCCGTCCACACCCAGCCGCTCCAGGCGCTTGGCCAGGATGGGGGCAGCCACCACGGGGAAGACCCGGATGCCAGCCTCTTTCCAGGCGGGGACGTACTTGCCGGGGTTGCCGGCACCGGTGGTGACCACAGCCACCCCCTCCTCCACCACGACCTTGGCCAGGTCGTCGATGTGGGGGTTCATGAGCATGAGGTTGACGCCGAAGGGCTTGTCGGTGTGCTCCTTGGCGATGCGGATTTCCTTCCGTAAGGTCTCAGCGTCCCAGCCGCCGGAGCCCACCAGACCCAGAGCGCCGGCATTGGACACGGCGGCGGCGAAGGCGCCGGTGGCGATGTTGGCCATGCCGCCCTGAATCAAGGGAAATTCAATTCCCAGCAGTTCATTTAACTTCATATCTGTTCCATCCTCCATTCTCAGCCCTGGGCCACTTCCAGCAGAGCGCCCGCCCAGGTCAGTCCGCCGCCAAAGCCCACGCACAGGACCTTATCTCCGGGCTTCACCTCTCCCTGCTGCACCAGCTCGTCCAGCAAAATGGGCACGCTGGCCGCCGAGGTGTTGGCGGTATGTTCGATGTTTCCGGTGCACTTGGCCGGGTCCACCCCCAGCTTCTTCACGGCAAAATTGATGATCCTCTGGTTGGCCTGGTGGAGCACAAAGCGGTCCACCTCCTCCAGGGTGATGCCCGCCTTTTGGGCCACTTCCCGGGCGCACCGGGGCAGGGCCTCCACGGCGAAGCGGAACACGTCCTGTCCCTCCATATGTACCACAGCGGGGACACCCTTGTTGACCCCGGGGATGGTGAGCACCCGGTCGTCACCCCGGCAGCCCAGAACGGCGTGGATGGAGGGGTAGTCCTCCCGCCACTGGACCAGGGCGGCGCCAGCGCCGTCGCCGAAGAGGACGCAGGTGCTGCGGTCATTCATGTCGATGACCCGGCTGAGCACCTCGGCACCCAGCACCAGGGCGTACTTGCGCTGAGAGACAGCCAGCAGGCACTCTGCGGTGTGCAGGGCGTAGACAAAGCCGGAACAGGCGGCATTCAAGTCAAAGCAGATGGTGTCCTCCTGGAGCCCCAGCTCCTTTTGCAGCACACAGGCGGTGGCGGGAGTCAGGTGGTCAGGGGTGAGGGTGGCCACCAGGCACACCCCGATCTGCTGGGGGTCAATGCCCCCCCGCTCCAGGGCCTTGCAGGCGGCGTCCAGACACAGGCTGGTGTGGCACTCCTCCCCCCGACAGTGGTGGCGGGCGCCGATGCCGGTGCGGGACCGAATCCACTCGTCGCTGGTGTCCACGATTTTCTCAAAATCCTGGTTGGTGATCACATGCTGGGGCAGGGCACTGCCCGTGGCCAGCAATTTTATTCCACTCATGTGCGCTCCTTTCTCAGGGCCTTTGCGCCCATGGCTCTAAATTTTTCATATCGCCCGGTGAACAGGGCGTGGCCGCTCATGCGGCTCAGACCCGCCAGTTCCTCCTGGAGCACCCGGTCCAGGGTGCGCACCATGGCGGCCACATCGGTGTGGGCCCCGCCCACGGGCTCGGGAATCACCCGGTCGATGACCCCCAGCTCCAAGAGGTCGGCGGCGGTGAGCTTCATCACCTCGCAGGCCTCGTCACTGCGAGAGGCGTCCTTCCACAAAATGGCCGCAAAGCCCTCGGGAGAGAGGACGGAATACACGGCGTTTTCCAGCATCAGCACCCGGTTGCCCACGCCCAGAGCCAGGGCGCCGCCGCTGCCACCCTCTCCGGTGACAATGGCGATGGTGGGCACGGTGAGGGCGGACATCTTGGCCAGCATTCGGGCAATGGCCTCGCCCTGGCCTCTGGCCTCCGCCTCCAGGCCGGGGTAGGCGCCGGGGGTGTCGATGAAGGTGATCACCGGGCGGCCAAACTTCTCCGCCTGGTCCATGAGCCGCCCGGCCTTGCGGTACCCCTCGGGGTTGGGCATGCCGAAGCGGCAGGCCATGCGCTCCTCCAGGTCCTTGCCCTTGCGGTGGCCGATGACGGTGACGGGTCGGCCGTGGAACAGGCCGATGCCGCCGAAAATGCTGGGGTCCTCCCCGCACAGACGGTCCCCTTTCTGCTCAAAAAAGTCGGTAAACAGGCCCTGGACATAGTCCACCACCCCGGGACGGGCGGTGTTGCGGGCCAGCGCCACGCGCTCAGCAGCAGTATACTCAGCCATCCCGGTTTGCACCTGCCTTTCCATGGAGCTTCAGCAGCCGGATGAGGGTCTCCCGCATCTGACTGCGGGGGACCACAGCGTCCAAAAAGCCGTGCTCCAACAAATATTCTGCACTCTGGAACCCCTCGGGCAGCTCCTGACCGATGGTCTGCTCAATGACCCGGGGCCCGGCAAAGCCGATGAGGGCCCCCGGCTCAGCCAGCATGATGTCGCCCAGGCTGGCAAAGGAGGCGGTGACGCCGCCGGTGGTGGGGTGGGTGAGCACCGAGATGTACAGGCCCCCACGGCGGGAGAACCGCTCCAGGGCCGCCGAGGTCTTGGCCATCTGCATCAGGGACAAGATGCCCTCCTGCATCCGGGCTCCGCCGCTGGCGGAGAAGAGGATGAGGGGCAGACGGGACTTGGCAGCCTGCTCCACCAGCCGGGTGACCTTTTCACCCAGGGCGGCGCTCATGCTGCCCATGAAGAAGCGGTTGTCCAGCACGCCCACCGCCACTTTCATGCCGCCGATGCGGCCCAGAGCGGTAACCACGCCCTCGTTCATGCCGGTCTTGGCCTGGGCCTTCTCCAGCTTCTGGCGGTAGCCGGGGAAGTCCAGGGGGTCGGCGGAGGCCAGCTCCTCGTCCAGCTCCCGGAAGCTGCCCCGGTCCAGAATCTGGCTCAGGCGGTAGTAGGCGCCGATGGGGTGGTGGTAGCCGCACAGGGGGCACACATACCCCGCCGCCACCAGGTCCCGGTGGGGCACCTCGCCGCCGCAATTTTTGCACACCTCACTGCTGTGGGGGTGTACCGAGGCGGACACGCTGTGCATGGCCTTCAGGGCCAGCAGCTTCTGTCTGCGCCGTTGAAACACAGAACTCATGCCTTCTTCTCCTCCTCAGCAGGATTGCTCCAGGCCAACAGGGTGTCCAGATTGGCATCCATAAACCCGGTGTGGTAAGCTCCCCGGACAAAGTCGGGGTGGTACAAAATCTGGTGGAGCAGATCGATGTTGTTGGTGGTGCCCTCAATGACCAGCTCCTCCAGGGCCCGGCGCATCCGCCGGATGGCCTCCAGCCGGGTGGGGGCGTGGACGATGATCTTGGCCATCATGGAGTCGTAGTAGGGGGGCAGGTCGTAACCACCGTACAGGCCGCTGTCCACCCGCACCCCGCAGCCGCCAGGCATGTGGAGGAAGTCCACATGTCCGGGGGTGGGCCGGAAGTCATGGTTGGGGTCCTCGGCGTTGATGCGGCACTCAATGGCGTGGCCATGGAGCTGCACCTGGTCCTGGGTCACCGACAGGGGCAGCCCGGAGGCCACCCGAATCTGCTCCCGCACCAGGTCCAGCCCGGTGACCATCTCGGTGACCGGGTGCTCCACCTGGATACGGGTGTTCATCTCTATGAAGTAAAACTCTCCCTCAGGAGAGAGGACAAATTCAATGGTACCGGCGTTGACGTATCCGGCCGCCTTGGCCGCCGCCACCGCCGCAGCCCCCATGCGCTCCCGCAACTCGGGGGTGAGGGCCTTGGAGGGGGATTCCTCCAGCATCTTCTGGTTGCGCCGCTGGATGGAGCAGTCCCGCTCCCCCAGCTGAATGACGTTGCCCTGCCCATCGGCCATGATCTGGAACTCGATGTGGCGGGGGTTGACGATGAGCTTTTCCAGGTACATCTCATCGCTGCCAAAGCAGGCGATGGACTCGCTGCGTGCCTCCTGGAACAGGGGGATAAGCTGGTCGGGCTCGTAGACCCGGCGCATCCCTCGCCCGCCGCCGCCGGCGGCGGCCTTGATGAGCACGGGGTAGCCCATGGCATCGGCCAGGGCCTTGGCCTGCTCGGGGGTCTCCACCGCTCCGTCGGAGCCGGGCACCACAGGCACCCCCGCCTCCTGCATCAGCTTGCGGGCGGCGGCCTTGTTGCCCATCTTGCGGATGACGTCCCCGGAGGGGCCGATGAAGGCGATGCCAGCCTGGGCGCAGGCGTCGGCAAAGTCGGCGTTCTCCGACAAAAAGCCGTATCCAGGGTGGAGGGCGTCACAGCCCGTCTGCTTGGCCACGGTGAGAATGGCGTTCATATTTAAGTAGCTGTCGGCAGAGCGGGCGGGGCCGATGCAGTAGGCCTCCTCTGCCAGCTGCACATGGAGGGCGTCGGCATCTCCCTGGGAGTACACCACCACGGGCTGGATGTTCATCTCCCGGCAGGCCCGGAAGATGCGCACGGCGATCTCGCCACGGTTGGCAATGAGAATGCGTCGAAACATGCCGCTCACCCTTCCCGGTAGCGAATCAGGTTCTGGCCAAAGGACACCAGGTCGCCGTCCTGGGCCAGTACCTCCTCCACCACGCAGTCACAGGGGGCCTTGATCTCGTTCATGGTCTTCATGGCCTCCACCAGGCACAGCACGTCGCCCTTCTGCACCTTCTGCCCAGGCTTCACATAGGGCTCCTCTCCGGGGGCGGAGGCGGCGTAGAAGGTGCCCACCAGGGGGGCGGTGACAAAGCTGCCCTCTTCCACAGGCTCAGCCACAGGGGCGGCAGCAGCGGCGGGAGCGGCAGCAGGAGCCACCACGGGGGCGGCGGCCACCGTCACGTTCTTGCCCAGCTCCAGGGAAAAGTCCTTCTGGGTCACCTTGAGAGTGGTCAGCCCACTCTGGTCAAAACGAGCCATCAGCTCGTAAATTTCTTGATTGGTCATAGCTCCTCCTTTTGGAAAAAAGGCACCGGGGTCCCCGGTGCCATTGCTTTTCCTCTTTCGATTAGCCCTGGTGGCTCTCCAGATAGTTCACCAGGTCGCCCACGGTCTTCATCTGGGGCAGAGCCTCGTCCTCGATGGTCACACCGAAGGCCTCCTCCAGAGCCATGGACAGCTCCACGGCAGCCAGGGAGTCGGCGTCCAGGTCCTCAGCCAGGCGGGCCTCCATGGTCACCTTGTCGGCGTCACAGTTGAGAGTCTCCACGATAATGTCACGAATCTGCTCGAAATCCATATTAACAGCTCCTTTGAATTTTTGTTTTTGCATTTAGTTAAAATTATTTAAGTAAAATAATTTAAGTACATTGTAGCACCATCGCCCCCAAAGTCAAGGGGTGATTTTAAGTTTTACAGATTCATACACGTTCCATAAACTTCGACGTTTTATCATAGTGGAGGTGCACAACAAAAATTCCCAGGCGGGGAAGTTGCTGGTTGCGAACTTCCCCGCCTGGTTCTCTTTGGTTGGAAAACTATCCTTCTATTTCCCCCTGGCACAGGCTTGCCAGCCTGGCGGGGACGCTTCCCGCTGGGGGTTTCTTTTGAGCGGGCAAAAGAAACCAAAACCCGCTTAGGGCGTTCCCCCCTAAGTACCCCCCCTGGGGTACGAGGCTGGACCTGCGTCATTTCTATGGCCGGCCCTGGCCCCGGTGGGGTCACATAGATGGCCTGGCGAGTCTATAGAAAGCATTCCCTTCTCTGTGAGACTGTACCTCTGTTTCCAGGGCCTTACCCCGGTGTGCGGCGTTTCCGCCGCCGGGAGCCAGGCCTCCGGCAACTGGGAACAGTTGCATACCAAGGTAAGGCCCTGGCAATAGAAGGACACACGAACAGAGGAGTAAATACAAACCATAGAATGACAAGTCATCTATGTGACCCCACCAGGCTAAGGGCCGAAACAAGGAGAACGCAGGGACTCCCAGTACCGCGGGGTGGATTCCACAAGGCGGGGGAAGGCCCCGCCTTTGGCGATTCTTTCCCCCCTTTCTCATCGGGGAGAAAGGGGGCCCAGCGGAGCGTCCCTGGAGGGGCGCTGGTTTCTGCCGAGGAAATTGGAGAAGCAAATTCTTCTTCATAAGACAAAGGAGGAAGCCCCAGGCTTCCTCCTCCTCTTATTCCTCAATGGCAATGTCTACGCCGTTGACCTGCACCCCATCCTGGGCACGGATCAAGATGTACTTCACCCCGTCGATGACCCGGGTGGACACCAGGTCGCTCTGGTCGGCGGGCAGGCGCACCGTCACGTCGGCGGCAGCCACCTCCACCTGCTTGGGCTGGATGACGTTGGCGGGGTTGATGGCGGTCTCCTCCCCAAAGGCCTCCTGGAACTTGCGCCCGAATTCCTCAGCGCAGTGGGCGGGCACCCCGCAGGAGCGCAGCACCCCTGCCATCTCCCCGTGGTTCAGGGTCAGAGGCTCCGGCTCACGGCTCTCCTTATGGACCTCCATCATCTCCCGCAGCTGCTGGTGCACCCCTTCCACCACCTCGTAGCTGCCCTGTCCCTCCAGGGCCTCGCTGAAAATGGTCTGGAAGGTCTCCTTCTGGGCCTGGGCAGGCATGGGAGGCTGGCAGCGGAACAGCTCGCTCCACATGGCCTCCTGGCTGGCCTTGGTGTCCTTGGTGTAAAAGAGCGCCCCATACAGGTTGGTGCTGCGCTCGTCGAAGGCGGGGAACAAAAAGCCCAGGGCGGGGGGACTGACCAGGTGGTTCATCTGGCGGTTGTGGAACTCATTCTCCCGCATGTAGTAGCTCAAGGCGGGCTTGGTCTCCTTCACGGGACAGATGGAGCACATGATGTAGCGGTAGACCTCATTGCCGCCGTCGTCCTGGCGGCTGCCGTCCTTGCCCCGGTAGGGCACGTCGTAGCTGTCCTGAATGAGCAGAATAAGATAGCTGCCCTCCAGCTCCACCGTCTCCACAATGCGGCGGAACAGCTCCTCCACAGCGGCGTCATCCTTCAAGGCGGAGTCCCGCACCGTCATCAGCAGCTTGTGCTCCTCCCCATAGGCCACCTGCTGGGTCTCAAACTCCATGGGCAGCAGGTTCTTGCCCAGCTTGCCCGACAAGGTCTTGCGCAGCACCCCCAAAAACATGTCCCGCTCGTCCTCGCTGAGCATGGACAGGGGCTGGTTAAACTGGGAGACAATGTGCTTGAGCTCGTTGACATAACAGCCCCGGATGGAGCCAATGGCATTGCGATCATCTTTAAAGCGGCGGCGAATTTCGCCGATTTCCTTCTCATTCATGGTGGAATACTCCTTATAACTCGGTATGAACCCCCACAGCGAGGGACTATCAGTATAGCACGCTTCCGCCGCCCCTGGCAAGGAGAGTTGTGAAACATGCACATTGACAAGGGGAAAAAATCTCGTATAATAAAACCCACTGGTGTCATGACACATGTATGGATATAAAGAAGGAGGAAATCCCATGTCCAAATTCAAGGAGTTTCTGGCCCGGAAGGACGTTGTCATCTCGGGCAAGCGGTACGGCATTGACGCCCTGGGGGCCATGGCCCAAGGCCTGTTCTGCTCCCTGCTCATCGGTACCATCTTAAATACCTTAGGCAAACAGCTGGGTCTGGAGGTGCTGGTGACGGTGGGAGGCTACGCCTCCGCCATGAGCGGGGCAGCCATGGCTGTGGCCATCGGCTACGCTCTGAAAGCCCCTCCCCTGGTGCTCTTCTCCCTGGTCACCGTGGGCTACGCCGCCAACGCCCTGGGATCTACCACCCTGGACGGCGGGTCGGGAGCCGGCGGCCCCCTGGCAGTGCTGTTCATCGCCATCATCGCCGCCGAGCTGGGCAAGCTGGTGAGCAAGGAGACCAAAATTGACATTCTGGTCACCCCCCTGGTGACCATTCTGGTGGGCGTGGGCCTGTCCGCCTGGTGGGCCCCCGCCATCGGCACCGCCGCCTCCTCCGTGGGCGACTTCGTGGAGTGGGCCACCGTGCTCCAGCCCTTCTGGATGGGCATTCTGGTGTCTGTGGTCATCGGCGTGGCCCTCACCCTCCCCATCTCCTCGGCGGCCATCTGTGCTGCCATTGGCCTCACCGGACTGGCGGGCGGCGCCGCCGTGGCGGGCTGCTGCGCCAACATGGTGGGCTTTGCCTTCCTCTCCTTCCGGGAAAACCGGTGGGGCGGCCTCATCAGCCAGGGCCTGGGCACCTCCATGCTGCAAATGGGCAACATCGTCCGCAATCCCCGCATCTGGCTGCCCGCCATTTTCACCTCCGCCATCACGGGACCTCTGGCCACCTGCCTGTTCCAATTCCAGATGAATGACCCCTCCGGGGGCGTGGCCTCGGGCATGGGCACCTGCGGCATGGTGGGCCCCATCGGAGTATACGCCGGATGGGTCAACGATGTGGCCAACGGGGCCAAAGCCGCCATCACCGCCATGGACTGGGTGGCCATGGCCCTCCTCTGCTTCATCCTCCCCGCCCTGCTCACCTGGGCCTTCGGCCTGCTGCTGCGCCGGATGGGCTGGATTCGGGAGGGCGACCTGACTCTGTCCTGACCCCCACCCCTTGACATTCCCACTTCCTCCCTGTAACATAGAAAAAAAACAGCAGAGAAAGAAGCGACAAGACCATGGTAGACCTGAATGTTGAGAATAAGCTGCGCTCCTTAGGCCTGATGGGAAACTATCAGGGGTACCACTGTCTGTTATATAGCGTGCATCTCATTCAGGCCGACGACACCTACCTGGACATGGCCACCAAGCGGCTGTACCCCGAGGTGGCCCGGTTCTTCGGCATGAACCCCGGAGCGGTGGACAGCGCCATGCGCACCGCCATCTCCCTGTGCTGTACCAGGTGCCAGGCCCAGGTCTCCCAGATGTGCGGAGGCAAGGCCCGGCCTACGGTGACGGAATTTCTCCACGGACTGGTGGACCAGCTTGCAGAATAACCCCAGGGTGCGCCTTCCCAATTTTGGAGGCGCACCCTTTTTGTACACCCTTCCGACCCGGTTGTGTTGACTTTTCTACCCCAAGTCTGATACAATACCCGGTAAATCTGAACACAACGAGGTGTGAACATGGACAAATACAAGCTCTGTGCAGCGGCCCTCTCCGCCGCTCTTCTGGCGGCGCTGCCCGGCTGTACCCTTGGCACTCCCACCCCTACGCCTACGCCCACCCCCACGGTGGCCCCCACGCCCAACCCCTACGAGGAGGAGGCGGAAGCCTTTGCGGAGACCTTCTCCCAGGACCATCCCGGCTATGAGCTGCTGGACTACGCCGTGGGCAGCCCGGACACCGCCCCCATCCATGCGGCTGTCATTGCCAAAGACACCGAGAGTGGCTCCTCCTCCACCCTGTTCCTGCTGGGCGACAACGGCGTGACCCAGCAGTTGGAGCTGGCCCAAGACTCCTACACCGTCTACCGGGAGGAGGACGGCATCACCCTGAACGGGAATGTGGTCCGGCTCTCCCTGGATGTGTCCATCCCCTCCGCCGCCTCCCTCTGGGAAATCCACGACTACGCCATAACGGTGACACAGGACGGAGACAGCATTCTAAGCACCACTCAGGACACGATCCGCAGTGAATAAGCACAAAAATACACCTGAGACTCACCCACGAGTCTCAGGTGTATTTTTATATCGGTTATTTGCCCGTCTGGCGCTTGATAACCTTCAGGCGCACAAACTCCTCCCGTTCCTTTTCCTCCAACGCCTCGGTGATGAAGCGAATGGTCTCATCCAGACCGGGAATGACGATGTTTTTCAGGGCGTTGGCCCGCTTCTGGGCCTTCTTGATGGCCTGGGCCAGGCGGTAGATGGAGATCTCCACCTCCGCCATGCGCCGGGTCAAGTCCTTGACCTTGGCAAACTGGATGTAGGCCTGGTCGAAGGCGGGGGACGTATAGGCAAAGCCATAGCTGGGGTTTAAAGGCGGGGTGTTGTCCGGGATGTGGGGCAGCTCCACCCCCATCACCGAGCGCCAGCGCACGTCCAGACTGTTGTCCGGCTCCACGCCCTCTGCGATGCGGTCGCACAGGCCCAGCTCGATGTTTGCCTTGGCCAGGGCGATATAGGCGGACTGGAAGACCTGGTCGATCTCCCGCTGGATGCGGGAGGCGTCCTCCATCAGTGTCATCATTTCACGGACCAGAATGTTCCGCTTCCGGTCCATCAGCTCATAGCCGGTGGTTGCCAGCGCCCGGGAGCGCTTGGCGGCCATGAGGTTACCCTTGGTGGGCAGAATGGCAGCCATTGGGCCACCCCCTTTCCGTCACGTGTCCCATTACAGCTCGCCCAGGGACTCGAAGGCCCCTTCCTTGTAGTGCTCTTCCAGCTCCTTGTCGCTGATACGGTCCAGCTCGCCTTTGGGCAGGATGGACAGCAGGGCCCAGCCCAGCTCCAGGGTCTGCTCCAGGGTGCGGTCCTCCTGCTGGCCCTGGCGGACAAAGTACTGCTCGAAGGCCCGGCCAAAGCGCAGGTACTGCTGGTCCAGGGGGGACAGCTCATCCTCGCCGATGACCGAGGCCAGGCTGCGGGCGTCCTGCACCTTGGAGTAGGAGGCAAACAGCTGGTTGGACAGGGCGGGGTGGTCGGCCCGGGTGTAGCCCTCGCCGATGCCGTCCTTCATCAGACGGGACAGAGAGGACAGGATGTTGATGGGGGGATAGACCCCGGACTGGTCCATGTTCCGGTCCAGCACGATCTGGCCCTCGGTGATGTAGCCCGTCAGGTCGGGGATGGGGTGGGTGATGTCGTCGTTGGGCATGGTGAGGATGGGCACCTGGGTCACCGAGCCCTTCTTGCCCACGATCATGCCCGCCCGCTCATAGAGGGAGGCCAAATCAGAGTACAGGTAGGCGGGGAAGCCCTTTCGGGAGGGAATCTCGCCCTTGGAGGAGGAGAACTCACGGACGGCCTCGCAGTAGGAGGTCATGTCGGTCATCACCACCAGCACATGGTAGCCGTGGGTGAAGGCCAGATACTCGGCGGCGGTGAGGGCGCAGCGGGGGGTCAGAATACGCTCAATGATGGGGTCGGAGGCCAGGTTGAGGAACATGGCCACCCGGGGCAGAGCCCCGGACTCCTCAAAGTTGCGGCGGAAGAACTCAGCCACGTCGTTTTTCACGCCCATGGCGGCAAACACGATGGCAAACTCCCCGTCGTCCCCGGCCACATGGGCCTGGCGCACCATCTGGGCGGCCAGCTCGTTGTGGGCCATACCAGCGCCAGAGAAGATGGGCAGCTTCTGGCCACGAATCAGGGTAGACGTGCCGTCGATGGCGGACACGCCGGTGTAGATGCAGCTGCGGGGGTACTGGCGGCTCACCGGGTTGATGGCGGAGCCGTTGATGTTGCGCCGCTCGTCGGGGTAGAGCTCGCCCAGGCCGTCAATGGGGCGGCCTGCGCCGTCAAAGACACGGCCCAGCATCTCTTTCGAGAGGGCAATGTCCATGGGCTTTCCGGTGAAGTGGGTGGAGGTGTTCTCCAGAGAGATGCCACGGGTTCCCTCAAACACCTGGAGCACCGCCCGGTCGCCCTCGATGAGAATGACACGGCCATAGCGGCGGGAGCCGTCGGCCATCACCAGCTCGGCCATCTCGTCGTAAGACACGCCGGAGACCCCTTCCAGAGCCACCAGGGAGCCGTTCAGGTCAGATAGTCCGGTATATTCCAATCTCATGGCAGTCACCTCAGCTATTGGCAGTGTTGACCTGCTCCAGGGCTTTGTCGATCATGGCGGCGTAGTCATCGAACTTGGACAGGTCTTCGTTGGGAATCTCGTACTTCATCTTCACCACCGTGTCAAAGATGCCGGTGGCGGTGTACTGGGACAGGGGGATGGACTTGTCAATGCCCTCCTTCACCCCATCATAGAGGCGCAGAATGGTCTGCATCATCAGCAGCTGCTTTTTCAGGGGCACATAGGTGTCCACAGGGTTGTAGGAGTTCTGCTGGAGGAAGCCCAGGCGGATGAGGCGGGCGGTCTCCATGATAAGCTTCTGGTTCTCGGGGAGAATGTCCGAGCCAATGAGCTTGACGATCTCCATGAGCTGGCTCTCCTCCCGCAGCAGGTTGGCAATGCGCTGACGGCAGGGGGCGAAGTCCGGAGAGACGTTCTCACTGTACCAGTCTTTGAAGTCCACGGTGTACTCCGAGTAGGAGTTGAGCCAGTTGATGGAGGGGAAATGCCGGGCGTAGGCCAGGCTGCGGTCCAGAGCCCAGAAGCAGCGGACAAAGCGCTTGGTGTTCTGGGTCACCGGCTCGGAGAAGTCGCCGCCCTGAGGGGAGACAGCGCCGATGACGGTGACAGAGCCCTCCTTGCCCTCCAGGGTCTGGACATAGCCCGCCCGCTCGTAGAACTCGGCCAAACGGGAGGCCAGGTAGGCGGGGAAGCCCTCTTCGGCGGGCATCTCCTCCAGACGGCCGGAGATCTCACGCAGAGCCTCAGCCCAGCGGGAGGTGGAGTCGGCCATGAGGGCCACGTGGTAGCCCATGTCCCGGTAGTACTCGGCGATGGTCATGCCGGTGTACACCGAGGCCTCACGGGCGGCTACCGGCATGTTGGAGGTATTGGCAATCAGGATGGTACGGTTCATCAGGGGCAGCCCGGTACGGGGGTCCTTCAGCTCGGAGAACTCCTCCAGGGCCTGGGTCATCTCGTTGCCACGCTCGCCGCAGCCTAAGTAGACGATGATGTCTGCGTCCGACCACTTGGCCAGCTGGTGCTGGGTCATGGTCTTGCCTGCGCCGAAGGGGCCGGGGATGGCGGCAGCGCCCCCCTTGCCGATGGGGAAGAGGGTGTCCAGAATCCGCTGACCCGTGATGAGGGGGCGGTGGATGGGCAGACGCTGGGCGATGGGCCGGGCGCCTCGGATGGTGCACCGGGTGGCCAGCTTCAAACTCGTCACCTTGCCCCGGGCATCGGTGACCTCCACCAGCACGTCCTCCACGGTGTAGGGACCATTGGGCACCACCCGGGTGACGGTGCCGGTGAGTCCGGCAGGGGTGAGGCAGCGGTGGAGGATGGCGGAGGTCTCCTGGCACTGGGCGTAGAGGGTGCCGGGCTTGACCGGGTCTCCCTCTTTCACGGTGATCTCCACATCCCACCTCTTCTCCAGGTCCAGGGCGGGGATGTTGACCCCTCGGCCCAGGAAGGGGCCGGAGATGGCCTCCAGGCTCTTCAAGGGGCGGGCAATGCCGTCAAAGATGTTGCCCAGCAGGCCGGGGCCCAGCATCAGGGCCATGGGGGACCCGGTGGTGGTCACGGGCTGACCGGGGGCCAGTCCGGCGGTGTCCTCGTACACCTGCACGGTGGTCATATCCCCTTCCACGCCCACCACTTCGCCGATGAGCTGCTGGTCGCCGGCAAACACCATGTCCATCATGGCCAGGCCTTTGCCGCCCACCACCTTTACCACAGGGCCGTTGACACTGTAAATGCGATATTCACTCATTCCACTTCCCCCTCCTTACATCTCGTCCAAGTCATCGGACAGGGACAGCCCGAAGGACTCGGCGAAGTGGCCGGCCAGCTCGTCCAGCCGGTTGTCGAAGGAGCAGTCCACCCGCAGCCCTAACTGGCTGCACTGGAGGATGAAGCCGCCCAGGGAGAAGCTTCCCTCCTGGCACTCCACCTTCACCGGGGCCAGGGCGGCGGAGAGCTTGGGGGCGAAGGACATGTCCTCCCCCCGCAGCTGCACCGTCACCGCCTGAGCCCCGGGCAGCTGCTCCATGGCACGGCGGAGCATCTGCACCATGTGGTCATAGTAGTCGGCGGTGCCGGTGAAGGTGCGGATGCGCTCGCACACCTGCTCAAACACCTCCTGGGTGATCTCCTTGCGGCGGAGATAGATCTGGCGCTTGCTGTCCATCAGGTGCCGGGACACCTCCCGGCCGGACTCCGCCCGAATGCGGGCGGCCTCCTTATCGTAATAGGACCGGGCAGCGTCCTTGGCCTCAATTTTGGCCTCCGCCAGAGCGGCAGCCCGCTGCTCTTCCAATTCTTTCTTCATCTGCTCACTCTGCTGGGCGGCGTTGCGCACCACCTCTTCGGTGAAGTGAAGCAGCTTTTCGGTTTGTTCTGGCATGTTGAGATCCCTCCTTGTCTCACGGGACTAGCCTGTCCATTTAAAGCTTGACTCCAATAGCCTCCCGGATGTATCGGCCAATGGCATCGTGGTTGCGAGCTCCATGTCGGTCTGGAATCTCCACCACCAGCGGGGTGCGGCCGCTCATCTTCCAGTCCGCCAGCTGGTCGGCACACTGCCCAGCCAGGCTCTCGGTGATGAGCAGAATCCCCACGGTTTCATCGGCAAGGGCGTTCTGGATGGCGGTTTCCGCCTCTTCCTTGCTGCGGGCCACCACGCCCTCCACGCCGGCCAGGCGCAGCCCCACTTGGGTGTCCGTATTATCGGAGATGACAAAGTAACGCATCTGGTTACCTCCTTACTCGATGTTGTCACGTTCGGGTTGGACGCATACACGGGGGTTCTAACCCCTCCGACTTCGGGCAAACCCGGTCCGGCACACACCGCCGCCCCTGGGCTTTGCCCATCCGCTCCAGGCTTAGCCCCCCTATGCGTCTACCCTCTCGCTTCTCCTTTAGGACACGAACAGCAGAACCAGGGCGATGATCAGACCGTACAGAGCCACGCCTTCGGCCAGACCCACGAAGATCAGGGACTTACCGAACATGGAGTCGTTCTCGGAGATGGCGCCCAGAGCGGCGGAAGCAGAGGAGGACACGGCGATGCCGCCGCCGATGCCGGACAGGCCCACGGCCAGGCCGGCGCCGATGTACTTCAGACCAGTGGACAGGCCGTCAGCGGCCACAGCGGTGGTGTCAGGAGAGGCAGCGGAGGCCCCGGTGAGGCCCAGCACAGCGGTGATGACGAACAGGCCGCAGAACATGGCGATGTTGCTCAGCAGAGCGTGGCGGGCGGAAGCGCCGGTGAGCTTCTTGACCGCGATGGTCACCAGGGGCAGGAACAGCATCAGGGAGCCCAGGATAAACAGGATAACTTTCATAATAATGACCTCCAATGTTTGTGTTTTTGGGATGGATTAAGAATTTTTTGCCGTATAGTCAATGATGCGGGGGGTATACTCCCGGCCGCTGTCCTGATAGAACCGGCCGAACAGCTCGTAGAATTCCAGACGCAGCACCTGGATGCCCACCAGCAGGCCCTCAAAGCCCATGACAAACAGGTTGCCCAGAATGAGGACCACGGGGTTGAGGTCTGCTCCTGCCATGGTGTGGATGACCAGCATCAGACACACATGGGTGATGGCATAGGCGCCCACACGCAGGAAGGACAGGGTGTTGGTGAGGAAGGACAGCAGGGTCTCGAACAGCTCGAAGAAGCCGGAGACCAGCAAGGCCCCCAGGGATTCGGGCTTCCAATCCTCTTTCCCCTCTGCCAGGGCGGACAGGGGCTCCCGGAACAGGATGAGCACCAGGGGCAGCACCAGCACCGGCAGGACGTACCACACCCGGAACAGGCTGAACCCGGTGAGCAAAGTCACCATAGCGGCAATGATCAGCCCTAAATAGAACACCATCCCGGCCAGACCGTTGGGGCCAAAGAAAATCTTGTCAAAGTCGTGCTGACGGATGCCGTTTAGCACATTGAGCACCATCACAAAGGCCAGCATCACCACGCCCATGGCCAGAGAGGCCACCAGCAGGTACACCACGTTGCTGCCCTCCAGGATCTTGAAGCCTGGGAGAATTTTCTCAAAGCCA
This sequence comes from uncultured Oscillospiraceae bacterium, assembly GCA_944385445.1. Classification (GTDB taxonomy): domain Bacteria; phylum Bacillota; class Clostridia; order Oscillospirales; family Oscillospiraceae; genus Enterenecus. The sequence goes on along the minus strand of CALWXF010000001.1, from coordinate 201,297 downwards.
AACACAGAGCCGTAGACAAAGCCGAATATGGTGGAGGAGATGCCGCAGCAGACGATGATCTTCCCCAGCCACATGTGCTTTTTGGTGGCCAAAAACAGGCCGATGAGGGCCAGGCCAATGCCCTGCCCCACGTCTCCGAACATGATGCCGAAGAAGAGGCAGTAGGTGATGGCCATAAAGGAAGACGGGTCGTACTCGTGGTAGTTGGGCAAGCCGTACATCCGCAGGAAGGGCTCGAAAATCCGGCCCAACAGGGAATTTTTCAGCTTGGTGGGCGGGGTCAGCTCGGTCTCCTCCGCCTTATCCACCACATAGTCCAGCTTTCCATAGGCGTCCACCCGGGCCAAAAACTCGGGCAGATCGTCCTCGGGCACCCAGCCCATGAGGTAGAAGGTCTCTTTGGAGCGGGCGCCGAAGCGGCGCATCTCCATGACCTGGTTTTCCCGGCACAGCCAGGACCGCAGGCTCAAGAGGTGGTCCTTCTGCTGCTGGGCCAGGTCCTGGCGCTGGGTCTTCAGTTGGACCAGGGTCTGCTCGTCGTCCTCCATCTCGTGGCGCAGGGCCTCAATGGCCTCCTGGGCGGTGCCGCCCAGGCGCTCGTCCAGGGGCACCGGCACAAAGTGCATGGAGTCAAAGAGGGCGTCCACCTTCTCCTCCCGGGCCTTTACGGCGAAGTAGCAGCCGTAGACCTGGTTGTTCTCGGTGTGGGTGGGGAAGAAGAAGCAGTCCTCCCGCTTGTCCAGCACCTCGGAGAAGGTGCGGTAGCTGTCCTCAGGCAGGTGCCCGAAGCGGAAGGACAGGTGGTCCATGTTGCGCAGGGCGTCCAGCTGCACCGAGATGCCAGCCAGCTTTTCCAGCTGGGACACGGAAGAGCGGTCGTCGGCGGTCTCCTGCTTCAAGGCCTCCTCCCACTGGTCCATCTGGTCCAGCTGCTGGGTGAGGTCATCCAGGTATCTCTGGCCCTCGGCCAGGTCTGCCCCCTCGGCAAAGGGGCGGTATTCCGGCTCCAATTCCAGCCGGGTGAGCACTTCCTCTGCTTGCCGCAGCAGAGGCATCACCTGGTTGGGCATGTTCAGGGACCGCAGGTGGTTGTTGCGGTGCATCACCTGTAACACGCTCTCCGGGTGAAAGGGCCGGTCCACGACACACTGGCGCACCACCGCTTCAAATTCCGGCAGCGGGCCTGTGACCGTGACAAACTTCATTGCTTGAACAGACATGTACTCCCTCCTCAGCGGTCCATCATGTCCAGTATGGACGGATTCAGGGCCATCTGGTATTTTGCCGCCTCCACCGCAGACACCACCGCTTTGAGCTCGATCTCTCTGAGGTTCATCAGGGCCACGGCGCTGTAGATGGAGGGTTTGCCCATCATCAGCTGGCGGCGGCTGGTGCGGTAAATGGTGGCGGTATAGAGATAATTCAGGTCCTCCCCGCTATGCTGGTCAAAGATGCGGCCATAGGGGGTCTGCTGGGCCAGCTCCAGCACCGCCTCGGCATTGGGGGCGGCACACATGGCGTGAATCATCTGGGGCTTGAGTTTATAGTGGTAGGGCAGCAGCACCGGCAGGTAGTTGTCCTCCTGGGGGAAATACCGCTTCATGCGCAAAATGTGCATGAGGTTGAGCATATCCACCTGACTGCCCACGGATTTCTCCAGAATCCGGCGCACATCTCCGTCGTATTTCCGGCGGATGATGGACTGGAGCTTCTGATAGTATACCCCGCTCAGCAGCGCCTCGGTGACGCCATAATCGGGCAGAGCACCGTCGGCGGAGCGCAGCCGCTCCAGTGCGTCGTGGTAAATGCTCCCCCGGGTGGCCTCCACCAGCCCGTCATAGGTGGTACAGCGGCGCAGGGCCTGCACATCCACCCGGGTGTGGTTCATAAAGGCCGGGGGCAGCGGCCCCACTTCCTTATAAATACTGGCGTGGAGGTGGCGCAGAGCGGTGAGGATCTCGTCCATCCCCGCCCGCATAATGGGAAAGCTCATGACGGCCCGGTCCTTGTGGGGCACAAAGGCCATCAAGCTCAGGTACTCCCGGCGAATCTGCTCCCGCAGGGCCGTCTCCAGGGTGGCACGGGTCAGGATCGCATCTTGGGGCAGATGCTCCGCTGCGTGGCTCCACCCGGGCAGCTGGCGCAGCTCGGCCAGCACCTCGTCCACCGAGCGCATCCCGGCAATGCGCTCCAGGTCCTGCCGGGTGATGCGCTTGCCATAGATGGCCTTGGCCTTGGTGGCCAGAGCCTCATATCCGGCGCTCACTGAATGTCAACCGTCTGGTGGAACAACGTGTTCACCCAGTTGTCCCCATACCGAGTGTACGCCCGCTCCATTTTGGCGTTGGCGTCGGCCAAACGCACCTTCTGGGCAGCAATCAGCTGCTCCTTCTTCTCTTCCTCCTGGCTTTTCAGTTCCTCCAGCCAGGCTTTGGCGCGATCCAGATACTTCTGTCGAATTGCAGCCTTTTCCTGCTCCAATTCTGCCTCGAAATTGGCTTTCTGGGTCTTTACCTCTTCCGCTACATCCCGGGCAGATCGTTCTGCTTCCAGAATTCGGTCAATTAGCATGGTATAGTCCATCCACACTGCCTCCTTCTTTCTAAATTGCACCATGAATTTGTATCAATTCACACAACAGCGTATTATACCACTCCCCTCCCACTAAGGGAAGCACATTTTTCTAAATCTTGCAAGAAATAAAATCTCATCTCCCACGCCCCACAATGGGGATTGCATTGCACTACGGTAAAGTGTATAATACGTTTCAACCACATTTCTCCATACAACCCCCGGTTGCAGGGAGAAAAAGCGGTGAAATAAGCAAAGGAGGACGTACCATGAAACAGCTGCTGCAACTTTTGGAAAATGATTGCACCCTGACCCCCGCCCAATTGGCATCTATGACCGGTTCTACCCAGGAGGACGTGGCAGCAGCCATTGCCGACTATGAGAAGAATCGTGTGATTCTGGGCTACAAGGCCATTGTGGACTGGGACCGTACCCACCGGGAGTCTGTCACCGCCCTCATTGAGGTGAAGGTCACCCCCCAGCGGGGCGACGGCTTCGACCGCATTGCCCAGCGCATTTACCAATATGATGAAGTGGAATCCCTCTTTTTGATGAGCGGTTCCTTCGACTTCACCGTCATCATCTCGGGGCGCACCTTGCAGGAGGTGGCCCGGTTCGTGGGTGAGAAGCTGGCCCCCATGGAGGGCGTCACCGGCACCGCCACCCACTTCATCCTGAAGAAGTACAAAGAGAAGCACCTGATTTTCCCGGTGCAGGAGGAACAAGAAGAGAGGTTCGTATTGGAATGATGGATTATAAACAGATTTTAAGTCGGCGCATTCAGGAAGTGCCTCCCTCCGGCATTCGGAAATACTTCGACATCATGGCGGAGATGGACGACGCCATCTCCCTGGGCGTGGGAGAGCCGGACTTCCAGACCCCCTGGCACATCCGGGATGCGGGCATCTACTCCCTGGAAAAGGGCTTTACCAAGTACACCCCCAACGCCGGACTCTCCGACCTGCGCCGGGCCATCTGCCGCTATCTGAAGCGGCGGTTTGACCTGGAGTATCAGCCCATCGGCCAGACCCTGGTCACCGTGGGGGGCAGTGAGGGCCTGGACCTGGCCTTCCGCTGTCTGCTGGAGCCGGGGGACGAGGTCATCATCCCCACCCCCTCCTTCGTGTGCTATGGCCCTCTGGTGTCCATGATTCACGGCGTACCCGTGTATGTGGAGACCCGTGTGGAAAACGAGTTCCGCCTCACTGCCGAGGAGCTGAAAGCCGCCATCACCCCCCGCACCAAGATTCTGGTGCTCCCCTTCCCCAACAATCCCACCGGCGGCATCATGCACCGGGAGGACCTGGAGGCCCTGGCGGAGGTGCTGCGGGGCACCAATATTATGGTGGTATCCGACGAGATCTATGCCGAGCTCACCTACGGCCAGCACCACGTCTCCATGGCCAACATCCCCGACATGTACGAGCGCACCATTGTCATCAACGGCTTCTCCAAGGCATATTCTATGACCGGCTGGCGGATGGGGTATGTGTGCGGCCCCAAGGAGCTCATCGCCGCCATGACCAAGCTGCACCAGTACGGCATCATGTCCGCCCCCACCACCAGCCAGTACGCCGCCATTGAGGCCATGGAGCACGGGGACCGGGACATTGAGGAGATGAAGCAGGAGTACGACGGCCGCCGCCGCTTCCTGGTGGACGGCTTCCGCAAACTGGGTCTGGACTGCTTCGAGCCCCGGGGCGCCTTCTACGTCTTCCCCTGCATTCGCTCCACGGGCCTGTCCAGCGAGGAGTTCTGTGACCGTTTCCTGGAGCAGGAGCATGTGGCGGTCATCCCCGGCAACGCCTTCGGCCCCGGCGGTGAGGGCTTTGTGCGGGCCTGCTACGCCGCCTCCATGAAAAACCTCACCGAGGCCCTCAACCGCCTGGAGCGGTTCCTGGGCACCCTGTAACCATTTCATAAAAAAGGAGGAACCGGCTATGTACATCACCTGTCTGGATTTGGAGGGCGTTCTGGTCCCTGAGATCTGGATTGCCTTTGCCCAGGCCCGGGGCATCCCCGAGCTGGAGCGCACCACCCGGGACGAGCCGGACTATGACAAGCTGATGCGCTACCGCCTGGACATTCTGGCCCAGCACGGGCTGAAGCTGTCCGACATCCAGGAGACCATCGCCACCCTGGAGCCTCTGCCCGGGGCCAAGGAGTTCCTGGACGCCCTGCGGGAGAAGACCCAGGTCATCATCCTCAGCGACACCTTCGAGCAGTTTGCCCAGCCCCTGATGAAAAAATTGGGCTGGCCCACCATCTTCTGCAACACCCTGGAGGTGGCCCCGGACGGCACCATCACCGGGCACCGGATGCGCTGTCCCCAGTCCAAGCTCACCACGGTGAAGGCCCTGCAATCGGCGGGCTTTACCACCATCGCCGCCGGGGACAGCTACAACGATCTGGGCATGATCGGGGCCAGCAAGGCCGGGTTCCTCTTCAAGAGCACCCCCGCCATCCAGGCCGAGCACCCGGAGGTGCCCGCCCTGGAGGAGTACCATGAGCTGCTGGAGGCCATCCTGGCCGCCATGGACTAAGGCCGGAGGATGCACATGGAGAAACAAGCCTATGCCAAGCTGAATCTGTCCCTGGACATTCTCCGCCGCCGGGAAGACGGCTTCCACGACTTGCAGATGGTGATGGTGTCCATCGACCTCACCGACACCCTCACCCTCACCCCGGGAGCGGGGAACATGTCCACCAACCTGTCCTTTTTGCCCTCCGACGGCAGCAATCTGGCCCAAAAGGCCGCCGCCGCCTTCCGCTCTGCCACTGGCCAGGGGGAGGTGCTGGACATCCACATTGACAAGCACATTCCCGTGTGTGCGGGCATGGCGGGGGGCAGCTCGGACGCCGCCGCCGTGCTGCGGGCCATGAACGAGATGTACCACACCAGGCTGTCCCCTCTGGAGCTGGCCAAAATCGGGGAACAGGTGGGCTCCGACGTGCCCTACTGCGTGGTGGGAGGCACCGCCCTGGTGGAGGGCCGAGGGGAGCGGGTCACTCCCATCTCCCCCCTGCCCCCCTGCTATATCGTGGTGTGCAAGCCCCCCTTCCCCATCTCCACCCCCCAGCTGTTTGGCCGGGTGAATGTGAAGAAGATCACCTGCCGCCCCGACACCCAAGGTCTGATGAAGGCCCTGGAGGCGGGAGACCTGCAGGGGGTGGCACGGCGGCTGTACAACGTCTTTGAGGACGTGCTGGAGCCCCGCCACCGCCAGACGGTGGACGAGATCAAGTCCACCCTCATTGAGTATGGGGCTCTGGGGGCTGTCATGTCGGGCAGCGGCCCCACCGTGTTTGGGCTCTTTGAGGACCAGGGCCAGGCCCAGAAGGTGGCCCTGGCTCTGGGGGAGCAGTACAAAGACGTGTTTGTGTGCCGACCCGTCTAAGTCCTAAGGCTCCCCTGTGTAAGGGGAGCTGTCAGCCGTCAGGCTGACTGAGGGGTTGACCCTCCCCAAATACCGACAATCCCTCCGACCCGGCTTACGCCGGGCCACCTCCCTTTACACAAGGGAGGCTTTGGGGTGCGGCCCATTTTGCCTACCCTGTATAAAACCAAAAAACACCGTCCATACTGTAAGAGACTTCAATCTCTTACTTAGGACGGTGTTTTTTATGTATACCCATCGTTTATACCGCTGGGAAGCGGCTCTTCTCATGGCCTTCGCCATTCTCCTCACCATCGGCATGTGGGCCAGCGTGACACAGAGCGCTCTGGCCGATGAGGTGCTGCGCCTCCATGTGGTGGCCAACTCGGACAGCGACGCCGACCAGGCGGTGAAGCTCCAGGTGCGAGACGCCATTCTCGCCGCCGCCACCCCCTATCTGGATGGCGTGCAGGGCCAGGTGGAGGCCCAGCAGGCCCTGGAGCCCCACCTCAATGAGCTGGCCCAAGCGGGGGCTCAGGTGCTGGGTGAGGCGGGGATGGACTACCCCATCACCGTGTCCATTCAGGACGTGTGGTTCCCCACCCGGGAGTACACCGACTTCGCCCTGCCCGCCGGGACCTACCGCTCCCTCCAGGTCATTCTGGGGGATGGGGTGGGCCACAACTGGTGGTGCGTGGTGTACCCCCCTCTGTGCGTGGGGTCGGTGAGTGAGGAGAGCGTGGAGACCTCCGCCTCCGGGGTACTCAGTGAGGACCAGATCTCCCTCATCTCCGGCCAGGACGGGGAATACGTCCTGCGCTTCAAGGTAGTGGAGTGGTGGGACGGCCTGGTGCAGAAGTTCCAGGGGTAAGGGCCTTAGAACACAGGCACCACAGAGCCCTGATAGGTCTCCTCCATGTACTCCTTCACCTCGTCGGACTTGAGGGCCTTCACCAGGGCCTGGATGGCCTCGTCGTTCTCCCGGCCCTCTTTCACCGCCAGGACGTTGACATAGGCGGTGGCAGCAGCGCCGTCAGCCGACTCAACGGCCAGGGCGTCGGACACCTTCAAGCCAGCGCCAATGGCATAGTTGCCGTTGATGACCGCCAGGTCCACATCCGCCAGGCGGGAGGGAATCTGGGCGGCCTCCAGCTCCACGATGTCCAGGTTCTTGGGGTTCTCCACAATGTCCAGGATGGTGGCGTTGATGCCGGCGTCCTTGTTCAGGGTGATGAGCCCCTCCTGCTCCAGCAGCAGCAGGGCCCGGGCCTCGTTGGTGGCGTCGTTGGGCACGGCGATCTGAGCGCCGTCGGGCAGAGCGTCCAGAGAGGCAGTCTTGCCCGCATACAGGCCGAAGGGCTCGTAGTGAATCTCAGCCACGCTCACCAGGTGGGTGCCGTTTTCCTCATTGAAGTTGTTCATGTAGGTGATGTGCTGGAAGTAGTTGGCGTCAATGGAGCCGTCCTCCACCGCCTGGTTGGGGACAATGTAGTCGTTGAACGACTTGATCTCCAGGGTATATCCCTCTTCGGCCATAATCTCCTTGGCCACCTCCAGAATGCCGGCGTGGGGGGTGGGGGAAGCGCCTACCACCACGGTCTTGTCGTCTTTCTTGCCGCCGCAGCCAGCCAGCAGGGACAGGGTGGCCGCACAGGCCAGGGTCAGAGCTAAAATCTTCTTTTTCATAAAAACCTCTCCTTTTTCGATACATAAAACAAAAACGCCCTCAACAGAGTAAACTTCTGTCAAGGACGAGAGCCTTCGCTTCGTGGTACCACCTTGGTTCACGACCCCCTCACGGGAAGTCGCCTTAGAGAGTGCGGGAGGGTGAGCTACTACCATCCGATACTCCTGTGCGATGACGGGCACTCCCGTCGCAGCCTATGCAAGGGCCCTTGCAGTCGGTGCGCAGCTCCAAGACCATGTTCACCGTGACCTTCCGTACCCGTTTGCAGCTACCCGGGCTCTCTGTGCCGTATCTTCACGCCTACTCTTCTCTTCATTGCCTTTGTGAAACCGTATTTTGTTTTACTGGGCAAAAGTATATCCACCCGCTGGGAAAAAGTCAATCAGCAGATTGCACAAAAGCAAAACCGAGAGAGCCGCTCGCTCTCTCGGTTTTATACAGCTTATTGGAATCCGGCCTTCTCGCCCCGGTGTGCTTTCCGGGCAGACTTGGACCGCTTGTTGGTGACCCGGCGGTCCAGAGCCACAGCGAAATGGGTGCCCAGGGACTGGAACACCTGGACCATGACCACCAAAATCACCACAGACACATAGAGGATGAAATACATCTGCCGCTGATAGCCGTAGTTGATGGCCAGGCTGCCCAGACCGCCGCCGCCGATGGCGCCGGACATGGCGCCATAGCTCAAAATGGTGATAAAGGCGGTGGTGAAGCCGATGAGGAGGGAGGGCAGAGCCTCGGGCAGCATCACCTTGCGGATGATCTGCATGGGAGTGCAGCCCATGGCCTGGGCGGCCTCCAGAATGCCCTTGTCCGTCTCCCGCAGAGAGGCCTCCACCAGGCGGGCCACAAAGGGGAAGGCGGCACAGATCAGGGGAATGATGGAGGCGGTGGTGCCCACAGAAGTGCCCACAATCATCCGGGACAGAGGGATGACCATGACCATGAGGATGAGGAAGGGCACGGAGCGCAGGAGGTTTACCACGGTGTTGAGCACCTTCATCAGCCAGCCGGGCAGGGGGCGCACGCCGCCCTTCTCCCCCGTGACCAGAATGACGCCCAGGGGCAGGCCGATGACGTAGGAGAAGAAGGTGGCCACAATGGTGGAGTAGATGGTCTCCCAGATGGCACTCCCCAGCTCCATTTGCAGATAGGCGATCTGCTGGCTCAGGGGGGTGTTGCCGAACAGGGTTCCAAACAGTTCATCCATGATAGTCGTGCACCTCCTCCATGGTCACATTGGGTTGATTTTTGATGTACTGGATGGCCCGCTCCCGCTCCCCGGCATCCTCGGGCAGGCCCAACAGCATGGTGCCGAAGGCCTTGCCGTCCACGTTGCGGGTGTCGGCACCCAGGATATTCACCTTCACCTGGCAGTCCATGGCCAGGGAGGCGATGAGGGGCTCATAGGAGGAGCTGCCGTTGAAGGCGATGCGGATGACGTGGGAGGTGGGCAGCTGGTCCAGCACCACCCCGTCGGGGTACACCAGACGGCGGCCTGCCTCGGTCTTGGGGTTGGAGAAGGTCTCCTCCACTGTCCCCGTCTCCTGGAGCACGCCGTGGTCCAGAATGGCCACATGGGAGCAGATCTCCTCAATGACCCCCATCTCGTGGGTGATGATGACCACGGTGATACCCAGACGGCGGTTGATGTCCTGGATGAGGCGCAGAATGTCCCGGGTGGTCTTGGGGTCCAGGGCGGAGGTGGCCTCGTCACACAGCAGAATTTTGGGGTCGGAGGCCAGGGCCCGGGCGATGGCGATGCGCTGCTTCTGGCCGCCGGAGAGCTGGGCGGGGTAGGCGTCCGCCTTGTCGGGCAGTCCCACAATGTCCAGCAGCTCCCGGGCCTTTTTCTTCACCTCAGGCCCCTTCTTCCCCGCAATCTCCATGGGAAAGCAGATGTTGTCCAGGCAGGTGCGCTGCATGAGCAGGTTGAAGTGCTGGAAAATCATGCTGATGGAGCGGCGGCGGCGGGTCAGCTCCTTGGTGGACATGGCGCACAGGTCCTCCCCGTCAATGACCACCTGTCCCTCGCTGGGACGCTCCAGCAGGTTCAGGCAGCGCACCAGGGTGGACTTGCCGGCCCCGCTCATGCCCACGATGCCGAAGATGTCCCCGTCTCCAATGGTCAGGGACACATCGTTCAGGGCGGTGAACTCTCCTTCGGCGGTGGGGAAGCGTTTTGTGATATGTTTTAACTCAATCATAGGATCTTCTCCCTTTGTTTTCAAACAGTGGTTTGATTCTATGACAATTTTCCTACTGTGTCAATAGGGGATACGCCCTAGGCTCCCTTTCCGTACCCTGAAAGTCTTCCCTTCTCCGATTTCTCCGGCGCAAACCTGCGCCCCCGGTGGGGACGCTCCGCTGGGCCCCATTTCTCCCCGATGAGAAATGGGGGAAAGAATCGCCAAAGGCGGGGCCTTCCCCCGCCTTGTGGAATCCACCCCCGCCGGTACTGGGCGGAGGGTGCACCTTCCTCTATTCGGCCCTTGGCCCGGCGGGGTCACATAGATGGCATGGCAATTCTATTGTAAGTTTCAGCTTCTATGGCAAACAAACTTCTACCTTCAGGGCCTTACCATGGTGTGCAACTGTTCCCAGTTGCGGATAGCCTGGCTCCCGGCGGCGGGAACGCCGCTTCTCCAGGGTAGGCCCGGATGTGGAAACCACCTGGCGATAGGGCCAGCTGCCCAAGGTGGCCTGGTGTGGTGGCACGACTAGGCGCCACAGCAAGGGTTACGGGCCGAACTGAGACTTGACGCAGGCCCAGCCTCGTACCCCAAGGGGGGTACCTAGGGGGGAACGCCCTAGGCGGGTTTTGGTGACTTTTGCCCGAACAAAAGTCACCCCAGCGGAGCGTCCCCGCCAAGATGGGGACATTCTCCTGAGAAATTGGAGAAGAGAAAGCCTTCCTGTTACTCTTGGCATGCTTCTCCCTGGAAAAAGGCATGCATGTATGGTATCATGACAAAAAAGGCGGGTGAAACTATGCAATCCATTCTCTTAGTGGAAGACGACAGACACATTGTGGACAACCTCACCGAGTATTTGGAGGGGGAGGGCTTCCGGGTGAGCTGCGCATCGGGCCAGGCCCTGGCCCTGGAGCGGCTGGAACAAGAGCAGTTCGACCTCATCCTGCTGGACATCTCCCTTTCTGACGGCAACGGCTTTGCGGTGTGCTCGGCGGTGAAGGCCCTGTACCACCTTCCGGTGATTTTCCTCACCGCCTCCGGGGACGAGTACAGCACCGTCACCGGGTTCGAGGTGGGGGCGGACGACTACATTCCCAAGCCCTTCCGCCCCCGGGAACTGCTCATGCGCATCAAAAATGTGCTGCGGCGCACAGGCAGCGGCGGCGGGCTGGTGCGCCTGGGCCGTGTGGAGGTGGACACCGTGCGGGGCACCGCCACCAAGGACGGCCGGGACCTGAACCTGTCCGCTCTGGAGTATCGGCTGCTGCTGATGTTCCTCAACCACCCCGGGGCCGTGCTCACCCGAAGTCAGCTGCTGGAGGGCATCTGGGACATTGCCGGAGACTTTGTCAACGACAACACCCTGACGGTGTACATCAAGCGGCTACGGGAGAAAATCGAGGACGACCCCCAAAGCCCCACCCTCATCAAAACCGTGCGGGGTCTGGGCTATAAGGCGGAAATGAGGTGAATCCCTTGGAGCACAAGACCGTCACCCGGCTGCTGTATCTGGCCCTCACCGGGGCTGCCACCGGGTTCGGGTGGTACCTGGGCGGACTCCAGGGGCTGCTCCTTCTCCCCCTGTGCCTGGGCTTTTGGGGCTTGGCAGAGTGGAACGCCGCCCGCACCGACCGGGAACTGGCCCAGCTCTCCCAGACCCTCAACCGCATTCTCCACGGGGAGGAGCACCTGGGGGTGGAGGAATACCGCGAGGGGGAACTGGGCATTCTCCGCAGTGAAATCCACAAGATGACGGTGCGGCTGCGGGAACAACAGCAGGCCCTGCAAGCGGACAAGGTATACCTGGCCAACTCCCTGGCCGACCTATCCCACCAGCTGCGCACTCCCCTCACCTCCATGAATCTGGTGGCGGAGCTGCTGTACAAAGAGGACCTCACCCCCCAGCGGCGGGCCAAGCTGTGCCGGGAGCTCTATCAGTTGCTGAGCCAGATGGACTGGCTGGTGACCACCCTTCTGAAACTCTCTAAGCTGGAGGCGGGCACCATCCCCTTCCGCTCGGACACCGTCCCCCTGGAGGAGGTGGTGCGCCAAGCCGCCGCCCCCTTCCTCATCCCCATGGAGCTGCGGGAGCAGACCTTCTCCGTGGAGTGCTCCGGCTCCTTTATTGGAGATGTGCACTGGACGGCGGAAGGAGTTGGCAATCTCATCAAAAACGCCATGGAGCACACTCCTGCCGGGGGTTCTATTACCGTTCGTGGGCGGGAAAATGCCCTCTTTAGTGAGCTGGTGGTGGAGGACACCGGGCCGGGGATTGACCCCCAGGACCTGCCCCACCTCTTTGAGCGGTTCTACCGGGGCTCTTCCCGCACGTCCCACGGCTTTGGCATCGGCCTGTCCCTGACCCAGCGCATTGTCACCGGGCAGGGCGGCACCATCCAGGCCCGCAACCGCACTCCCCAGGGGGCACAATTTGTGTTACGATTTTACAAGGGGGCTGTGTGACAGCCCTCTTTTTGCTGGATGCCTCTTGCACCCCAGCCATAGGCCCCCTTGTGTAAAGGGGGCTGTCTGCCGCCAGGCAGACTGGGGGATTGTCCCTGCCCTGGAACCGTCAATCCCTCCGTCACGGCTTACGCCGTGCCACCTCCCTTTGCACAAGGGAGGCTTTTGATTTCCTTTTGTGACGGATCTGTCACCTGAAAGTCACCGGCCTGTCACCTGGGTCTGGTAAGATGGTACCACAATCCCAAAGGAGGAATGAACATGGAACTGCTTCGTGTGGAGCACTTGTGCAAAACCTACGGCGCCGGGGAAAATGAAGTGAAAGCCCTGGACGACGTGTCCTTCTCCGTAAACCGAGGGGAATTTGTGGCCATCATCGGCCCCTCCGGGTCGGGCAAGTCCACCCTGCTGCACCTGCTGGGAGGCGTGGACAAACCCACCAGCGGCAAGGTGTATGTGGACGGCTGCGACGTGTACGCCCAGAGCGAGGAGAAGCTGGCCATCTTCCGCCGCCGTCAGGTTGGGCTCATCTATCAGTTTTACAACCTCATCCCCGTGCTGGACGTGGTGGAGAATATGACCCTTCCGGTGCTGCTGGACGGACAGAAGGTGAACCCCAAACGTCTGAACGAACTGCTGGACACTCTGGGACTGCGGGGGAGAGAGCGGCATCTGCCCAACCAGCTCTCCGGGGGCCAGCAGCAGCGGGTGTCCATCGGCCGGGCCCTGATGAACGCCCCGGCGGTGGTGCTGGCCGACGAGCCCACGGGAAACCTGGACTCCAAAAACAGCCAGGAGATTGTGGACCTGCTGCGCCTGTCCAACCGCACCTACCACCAGACCCTCATCGTCATCACCCACGACGAACAGCTGGCCCTCCAGGCCGACCGGGTCATCGCCATTGAGGACGGCAAAATTGTGCGGGACGAGGTGATCCGCCCATGAACGTGCTGCACAAGCTCACCCTTCAATCTCTCAAGCAAAACCGCACCCGCACCCTGGTCACCATCATCGGCATCATTCTGTCCACTGCCATGTTGTGCGCCGTGACCACCTTCGCCACCAGCTTCCAACGGTATTTGTTTGATCAGGAGGTATACACCTCGGGCAGTTGGCATGTGGGCCAGGAGAACACCACCTATGCCCAATATCAGGAGTTGTCCCAAGCCCAGGGGGTGAAAGAATCCGTCTACTTGCAGCACCTGGGCTACGCCAAGGCAGAGGGCAGTCTCAACGAGTACAAACCCTATTTCTATGTGCTGGGCCTGTCAGATACCGGGGCTGATCTGCTCCCCATCCACCTCACCCAGGGCCGCATGCCCACCTCTCCCGATGAAATCGTGCTGCCCCAGCACTTTTTGGACAACACCTCCCAGCACTATCAGGTGGGAGACACCCTCACCCTGGAATTGGGGGAACGTATGTCCGACGGCTTCGTCCTGGACCAGAGCAACCCCTACAGCCCGGAAATCGCCGAGACACTGGAAAACACCCAAGCCCGTACCTTTACTGTGGTGGGCATCTGCCAGCGTTGGGACATGGAGGACTACTTTGCCCCGGGATATACCGTCTTCACTGCCGCTGACCCAACTTTAACAGGTGATACGGTGTGCGACGTATACCTGTCTATGGAGAAGATGAGCCAGGCCTATGACTTCCGGCAAGCCCACCATCTGGAGCAGGACAACGGCAATGTGCTGATGTATGCCGGTGTCTCTCAATACGGCAACTTCTACGCCGTCATCTACCGCCTGGCCGCCATTGTCCTTGTCCTCATCATTGCCGCCTCGGTGGTGCTCATCTACAACGCCTTTGCCATTTCGGTGGCGGAACGTACCCGGCAGTTTGGGCTGCTCTCCTCCCTGGGGGCCACAAAAAAACAGATGCGGAAAATGGTACGCTTTGAGGCCCTGGTCCTCAGCGCCATTGGCGTCCCCCTGGGGGTCCTGTCCGGCATTCTGGGCATTGGCATCACCCTGCGCATTTTAGGCGGTCTTTTTGCCACCCTTCGCAGTGAATTTACCGTTCCCATGGGGCTTCATGTGTCCTGGATGGGTGTGCTCATTGCGGTGGTGCTGGGTGTGGTGACGGTGCTCCTCTCCGCCTGGATTCCCTCCCGCCGGGCCACAAAAGTGTCCGCCATGGAGGCCATCCGTCAGTCCCAGGACATCCACTCCACCAAAAAGCTGGTGCGCCCCTCTCTCCTGACCCGGAAACTCTTCGGCCTGCCCGGAGTCTTAGGCGTCAAGTACTACAAGCGCAGCGCCAAGAAGTACCGCACTACGGTGTTCAGCCTCTTTCTCAGTGTGGTGCTCTTTGTCTCCGCCTCCTCCTTCTCCTCCTCCCTGGCCCAATCGGTAGGAGGGGCCTTTGGCGGGGACACCTATGACCTTCGGCTGTCCTTCACCCCCTCGCAGCTGGATGTCACCCCACAGCAACTCAATCAGCAGCTTCGGGATCTCAGCACCGTAGACAATGCAGCTCTGGTGGTGGAGTTTTCTCTTGTGGGCGCCTACCGCCCGGAAGATCTGAGCCAGGACATGAGGAACCTGTCCACCCCTGTGAATGAGACGGTATATCAGCCCTTCACCCTGAGTTTCGTGGACGACGACACCTATCGGGCCCTGTGTGCAGGGCGGAAGCTGGCCCCCACCTCCACCGCCGGCATCGCCTTCGACGGCATCACCCAATTTGACTATCAACAGGAGAAGTTCGTGCACCTGAATCAGTTGGGGACGGGCTCTCTGTCTCTGACCGGGCTAACCCTGGAGGAAAAGGCCAGCCAGTACTGTGCTGGCGTGGTGGAAGGGGACGACGGGACCACTCAAGTACGCTATGATGATGTGGACACCGGGACTTCCACGTTCTATCCCCTGGATCAGGTCTCCAGCCCCATTTCCTTGTCTGTGTCCTCCGTGCAGCAGACCTGGCCCTATTTTCTCTCCAACGGGGGAAATGTGACGGTACTCTACCCCCTGTCCCAGCTGGAGGCGTTTCCCCTGGACCCCTCAGCAGGAAGCTACTACTCCTATATGCTGGCCTCAGACTACCAACAGGCGGAAGAGGATATCCAGACTTGGCTGTCCGCTCATAACCTCGGCACCCGTGGACTGCGCAACTACGCCGCCTCCCAGGAGTCTAACCGGAATATGACCACCATCATCAACGTGTTCTCCTACGGCTTCATCGCCCTGATCTCCCTGGTGGCCATGACCAACGTGTTCAACACCATCTCCACCAACGTCATCCTCCGCGCCCGGGACTTTGCCATGCTCCAGTCGGTGGGCATGACAAGGCGGGAGATGCGGAAAATGCTGGGCTTTGAGTGCATCCTCTACGGCACCCGGGCCCTGCTGTTTGGCATTCCCGTGTCCATTTTCCTCAGCTATCTCATCTACGACGCCATTTCAGAGGGCTACCCCCTCCCCTTCCAGGTGCCCTGGATTCCCCTGGGCATCGCCTGCCTGAGCGTGTTCCTGGTGGTGTTTGCCACCATGGCCTACGCCGCCAGAAAGGTGGGCAAACAGCAGCTGGTGGAGGCACTGAAAAACGAGAATTTGTAACCGATTTCTTGTATACAGAAGGATTGTACTCCTCCGATTTCTCAGACGGAAACCTGCGCCCCCGGTGGGGACGCTCCGCTGGGGTGACTTTCTGCCGCCAGAAAGTCACCAAAGACCGCCAAAGGCGGGGCCTTCCCCCGCCTTGTGG
The DNA here is from genome assembly GCA_944385445.1 of uncultured Oscillospiraceae bacterium. Classification (GTDB taxonomy): domain Bacteria; phylum Bacillota; class Clostridia; order Oscillospirales; family Oscillospiraceae; genus Enterenecus. The sequence goes on along the minus strand of CALWXF010000001.1, from coordinate 185,293 downwards.
AATCCACCCCGCGGTGCTGGATACACCTGCGTTCTCCTTGCTTCGGCCCTTGGGCTGGTGGGGTCACATAGATGGTGTGAAACTTCTATAGAACATACCTACTTCTCTGACAGACAGTGCTTCTACCTCCAGGGCCTTACCATGGTGTGCAACTGTTCCCAGTTGCGGATAGCCTGGCTCCCGGCGGTGGGAACACCGCTTCTCCAGGGTAGGCCCGGATAGGGAAATCACCCAGCCATAGGGCCAGCTACCCAGGGTAGCCTGGTGTGATGGCAGTAACAGAAGCCACAGCAAGGGTGACGGGCCGAATTTAGACTTGACGCAGGTCCAGCCTCGTACCCCAGGGAGGTCCTTAGGGGGGAACGCCCTAAGCGGGTTTTGGTTCCTTTTGACCGAGCAAAAGGAACCCCCAGCGGGAAGCGTCCCCACCAGGCTGGCAAGCCGGAACCATGGGCGGTTAGAGCGTTCATTCCTCCACCTCATGGATATTAAATGAAGATTTACTCAAAATAAGGGCTGTCCACGGTGGACAGCCCTTATTTTGTAAGTATTCAGTTCTTGGCCAAAGGCAGCGTCACTGAAACGGTGGTACCAGAGCCCACCACGCTGGCCAGCTTGATCTGGCCCTGGTACAGGGCCACAATGTGCTTGACAATGGCCAGCCCTAAGCCCGTGCCGCCAGCTGCCCGGCTGCGGCCCTTATCCACTCGGTAGAACCGCTCAAAGACACGGCTCTGACTCTCCTCGGGGATGCCGATGCCCGTGTCCGCCACCACAAAGCGGGCCATACCTTCCGCCACGCCCACGGTGACGGTGACCCGGCCCCCTTTGCGGTTGTACTTGATGGCGTTCTCCACCAGGTTGATGGCCACTTCCTTGAAGCGGTCGGGGGCAATGCAGGCCACCACCTCGCCGCCGGTGACGTTGAGCTTCACCCCGGCCTTGTCCGCCTGGGGCTGGAGGATGGTCTGCACCTCCTGGGCAATGCTCTTCAGCGGGGCCCGCTCGGTGCCGGTGGCCCCCGCCACGGTCTCCAGCTCGGAGACGGTGAGAATGTCGTCCACCAGGTTGGACAGTCGGTCCACCTCCACCGAGATCATGGTCAAAAACCGCTGCTGATCCTCCGGCTTGGTGACCATCCCGGAAGAGAGCATATCGGTAAAGCCCTTGATGGAGGTCAGCGGTGTTTTCAATTCGTGGGTGACGTTGGCAGTAAATTCGCTTCTCGCAGACTGCAAAGTCTCATCCACCTGGCGCACGGCCACTTCAGCCTCCTCCACCGGCTTGGCGGTGGTGGTGGCCAGGCGTCGGGCCAGCACAAAGGCCAGCACCAGAGCCAGCACTGCCGCCGCCAGCAGGCCCACCGCAGTCTGGACCACCAGGGTGTCCACGGTGGACAGGGACATGGCTGCCCGCCCGATGTATCCATCGGTGAACACCCGGGCCACATAAATGGTGTAGACGCCTGTGGTGGCAGAGTGGCGCACGTCCTCGCCCACCCCGTTTTCCTTGGCCTCCACCACCTCGGGCCGGGTGGCGTGGTTCTCCCGGGACTCCTTATCGGTATCGCCCAGCACGGTGCCGTCAGGGGAAATGATGGTCAGACGCTTTTCCGGGGCCGCCTTGGTAAACTGCTCCAGCAGCTCCTCCGTCCAGGTCTCATAGTTCTGGGCGTCCATGAGGGCCAGAAGCTCGGTGAGATTGTCCCGGGCGGTATCCATCTCCCGCTGGCGGAAGGTCCAGATGCCCACCGCTGCCGAGAGCAGCACCGATAAAGCTGCAATGAAAAAAATGGATATGGTCAGTTTCTTCTTCAACGTCACTCACCCCATCTTATAGCCCACGGAACGCACCGTGGTGATATAGCCCTCCCCCAACTTCTGGCGCAGAGCCTTGATGTGCATGTCCACGGTGCGGGTCTCCCCGGTGAAGTCGTAGTCCCACACGGCGGCGAGAATTTCGTCCCGGGTGAGGACGGTGCCCCGGCGGCGTACCAGCAGGCACAGCAGCTCAAACTCCTTGTAGGTCAGGGAGATGTCCTCCCCGCCCCGGGTGACGGTGCGCCCGGCGGGGTCGATGACCAGGTCCCGATAGCGGAGCATGGGGTCCCGATCGCCCACCCGGCGCATCACGGCATTGACCCGGGCTTGCAGCTCCATGACCCCGAAGGGCTTGGAGATGTAGTCGTCCGCCCCCAGGTCCAGGGCGGTGACCTTGTCCATCTCGGTCTGACGGGCGGTGAGCATGATGATGGGCATCTTGGCCGTGGCCTCCTCACTGCGCAGACGGCGGACAATATCCAGCCCGTCCATGCCGGGGAGCATCCCATCCAGCAGCGCCAGGTCTGCCACGGGGGCGGCGGCAAAGAAGTCCTCCCCGCTTTCAAAGGCCAACACCTCATGACCCATGGATTTGAAATAATACTCTAACATGGTGCGGATTGACTCGTCGTCCTCCACCACCACAATACGAAGGGTCATGGCGCCTCTCTCCTTTTTTCTTACTGAATTTCTCCGGTGACACAGAAAATGGCCCAGTTGGCAATGTTCACGGCATGGTCAGCCACCCGCTCCAAGTACTTGCCAATGATGATCAGGTCCACCGAGCGGTCCGAGTGGTCGGCCCGGGAGGCAATGCGCTCCACCAGGATCTTCTTGAGCTGGACAAACAGGTCATCCACCACGTCGTCCAGGTTGATGACCGCCCGGGCGGTATTCTCGTCCCGGTCCACATAGGCGGCAATGGCCTGGCGCACCATCAGCCCCGCCTGGCGGCTCATGGCCACGATCTCCTGGGGCACGTCGGGCTTGTCGCCGCTCTCGGCAATGAGCAGGGAGATCTCGGCGATATTGGCGGCCTGGTCCCCAATGCGCTGCAAATCGGTGACCATCTTCATGGCAGCGGAAATGGTGCGCAGGTCCCGAGCCACAGGCTGCTGGCGCATGAGCAGGGACATGCAGCGGTTCTCAATGTCCCGCTCCATCTGGTCCATGGTGTTGCGCATCGCGATGGTGGCCTTGGCTCCCTCCGCCTTGCCCTGGGTCAGGGAGGCGGTAACCAGGTCGATGGCGTCCTGGGTGGTGGTACCCATGGCGGTGAGCTCGTGGCTGAGCTCCACCAGCTCGGCATCAAATGTCTTTCTCATACAGCGTCCCTCCTTAACCGAATCGTCCGGTGATGTAGTCCTCAGTGCGCTTGTCCTTTGGCACGGAGAACAGCTTCTCGGTGTCGTCGGCCTCCACCAGCTCACCGTGGAGGAAGAAGGCGCAGCGGTCGGACACACGGGTGGCCTGCTGCATGTTGTGGGTGACAATGACTATTGTATACGATTTTTTCAATTCTGCAATCAGATCTTCGATCTTGGAGGTGGAGATGGGGTCCAGAGCGGAGGTTGCCTCGTCCATGAGCAGCACGTCAGGCTCCACTGCCAGGGCTCGGGCGATGCAGATACGCTGCTGCTGGCCGCCGGACAGGGAGAGAGCGGACTTCTTCAGGCGATCCTTCACCTCGTCCCAGATGGCAGCGCCCCGCAGAGACTTCTCCACAATCTCATCCAGCTGCTTTTTGTTGCGGATGCCGTGGGTACGGGGACCATAGGCGATGTTGTCGTAGATGGACATGGGGAAGGGGTTGGGCTTCTGGAACACCATGCCCACATGGCGGCGCAGCCAGGTCACATCCACCTGGGGGTCAAAGATGTTCTGGTCCCGGTAGAGCACCTTGCCCTCGATCTTCACCGTGGGCACCAGGTCGTTCATCCGGTCCAGGGTCTTGAGAAAGGTGGACTTGCCGCAGCCAGAGGGACCGATGAGAGCGGTGACCTGGTTTTGAGGCATCTCCAGGTTGATATCCTTCAGGGCATGGTTCTGGCCATACCACAGATTCAAATTCTCCGTTTTTAAAATGGCGTTCATGGGAGCAGTTCTCCTTTACTTGTTCTTCAATCGACTGCCGGCCAGTGCGGCCAGGAGGTTGATGACCAGGGTGATGACCATCAGGACAGCGGCCACGGCCAGGGCGCTCTGCACATCGCCGTTTTCATTGACGTACACATACAGGGCCACGCTGAGGGTGCCGGAGGAAGTGGTGAGGGCGTCAAAGAAGTTGTTGACCACGCTGCCCATACCGGCGGTGAAGAGCAGAGCGGCAGACTCGCCCACGATACGGCCCACGGCCAGGATGCACCCGGTGACGATGCCGTCCACGGCGTTGGGCAGCACCACGGTGCGCACCATGCGCCACTTGCCGGCCCCCAGGCCCAGAGCGCCCTCCCGGTAGGACTGGGGCACGGTCTTCAAAGACTCCTGGGTGGTCCGCACGATGGTGGGCAGAATCATGATGACCAGGGTGAGTCCGCCACCCAGGATGCCGTACTTAAAGCCCAGAATCTGCTGGAAGAAGAGCATACCCACCAGGCCGAAGATGATGGAGGGGATGCCGGTGAGGGTCTCGGTGGCAAACTCGATGAGGGACACCAGCTTGTGGTTGGTGGCGTACTCGGTGAGGTAGATAGCCGCTCCCACGCCCAGGGGGAGCACAATGACCATGGACAGAAGGATGATGTACAGGGTGTTGAGGATGTTGGGCAGGATGCCGTCGGTGCCACGGATGAGGCTGCGCTGGGTGGTGAGAAACTCCCAGGTGATGCCGCCCAGGCCACGGTAGAAGACGTAGCCGATCATAAACACCAGCAGGGCGACGGTGAGGGCGGCGCACAGGTAGAGCAGGCCCCGCAGGCCGCGGTCATAGACCCGGCGGCGCAAAGACAGATGTTCCACGAGTTAACCCTCCTTTTTATTTTTGACAAACAGGTTGAGTGCCACGTTGATGAGCATGATGAAGAGGAAGAGTACCAGAGCAATGGAGAAGAGAGATTCCCGCCACAGAGAGCCCACGGTGGCATAGTTCATCTCGGAGGCGATGGCGGTGGTGAGGAAGCGCACGGGGGTAAACAGGTTCTCGGGCATATTGGCCACGTTGCCGGAGACCATGATAATGGCCATGGCCTCGCCGATGGCACGGCCCACGCCCAGCACGATGGCGGTGGCCACGCCGGAACGGGCGGCGGGAAGGGAGACCCGGAAAATGGTCTCGGTGTGGGTGGCGCCCAGAGCCAGGGAGGCCTCCTCATACTCCTTGGGCACGGCCCGCAGAGCAGTCTCCGCCACGTTGATGATGGAGGGCAGAATCATGACGGTGAGGACCACGATGGCCGCCAGCAGGTTGGCTCCCGAGGACAGATTAAAAGCCTTCTGAACGGTGGGCACCAGCACCACCATACCCACCAGGCCGTACACCACCGAGGGGATGCCAGCCAGCAGGGACACGGCGGAGCGAATCACAACCGCCAGGCGGTGGTTGGCCACCTTGGCCAGGAACATGGCGGTGAGCACACCCACGGGTACGCCAATGAGAATGGCGCCGCCGGTACCGGCAAAGGAGGTGAGGATGAAGGGCAGGATGCCGTACACTCCGTTTTTGCCGTCCCAGGTATCTCCAAACAGGAAATCGGTCACGCCAATTTCCAGCATAGCAGGCAGACCGGAGATCACCAGGTAGACGCTGATGAACAGCACGCTGGCCACTGCCACGATGCCGCACAGGAAGAAGATGTTCTTCACCAGCCACTCTACGCTGTCCCGCAGCCGCCGGGCCTTCTGGGCCTTGGTCTGGGCGTTGTGTCTGTCTTGCGCCATGGGGACCGCCTCCTTTGGGGTTTGGGTTATCACGTTCTCGTTATCCAAGTTTTTCATTCTCCTTTACACAGGGGAACGGCCCCCATCCCGTGTGGGGGATGGGGGCTGGTCCCGTAGCCTTGTTTCTTACTTGGCGGTGGGCACAGCGCCAGCCTGACGGATGAGGTCAGCTGCGTCGGTGGACATAGCCCAGTCAAAGAAGGCCTTGGTCTGGGCGGACATCTCGGCGCCCTCCTTGGTCACGATGACGAAGGGACGCTGAATCTTGTAAGTACCGTCCAGAATGGTGGACTCGCTGCACTCCACACCGTCCACGGTGATGGCGGACACGCCGTCCTGGCCCTCCACCTCAGACAGAGAGGCGTAGCCGATGGCAGCGGCATTGCCGCGCACGGCCTCGATGACAGCGCCGGTGGAGGTCAGCTCCTGCTTCAGCTGGCACTTGTCCTCGGTCTCGGTGATGGACTCGAAGCCGTCACGGGTGCCGGAACCAGCCTCACGGCCGATGACAGCGATCTCGCCGGCCTCGCCGCCCACCTCAGACCAGTCGGTGATCTCACCGGTGAAGATCTTGGCGATCTGCTCCACGGACAGGTCGGCCACGGCGTTGTCGGCGTTGACGATGATGGCAATGCCGTCCAGAGCAACGATGTTCTCCACCAGACCCTGCTCCTTCTCCTCGTCCTTCAGAGCGCGGGAGGCCAGACCCAGGTCGGCGGTGCCGTTGGAGGCAGCCTCCACACCAGCGGAGGAACCGCCGCCCTCCACGGACACGGTGACACCGGAGTTGTCGGTGCCGAACTGCTCGGCCAGGATGCCCATGACCTTGGACATAGAGGTGGAGCCCAGGCACATCACGGAGCCGGACAGCTCGGAACCGCTCTGGGGGGACTTGTCGCCGCAGGCGGCCAGACTAAAGGCCATGGCGCCAGCCATCAGCATAGCGAGTAACTTCTTCATTTGTTGTCTCTCCATTTCATGTTCATTGTGTTTCATTGTCTCTCTTGGGAACAGCTCTGAGTTTACAAAAGAATTGTAAAGAGTGCGCCCAGGGCTTTGTAAAGTCTGTGTAAAGGGGCCTATTGCGCCCCATTCTTAGCGATACCATTGTAATACCACGGTGTTTTTCTCCCGTTTTAGTGCAATACTACTAATAAGGCAGTCCGCCCCCAGCACGATCCAGACGGGCACGGTAAAGGCGGTGGGAAGGACAGAAACGCAACTCTTTACAATTGGGTGCACGGTGTAAACCAGCGCCAGAGCCAGGCCGGACCAGGCCAGCGAGAAGGGCAGGCACACCAAGCCCCCCACATTCCACCGAATTTGGGAGTAATTCCAGAAGGCCACCCCCAGCACATATTTATAATAGAGTCCGAACAGCAGCTCCACCACCGTGGCCGCCCCGAAGCCCACCCCCATCACCCACATGGGCTGAGGGTGAGCGCCGCTGATGGCCACAATGGCCACCGCTCCCACCCCGTACACCGGGCACAGCGGCAGCAGCAGCAGACACTTGCGCCCGCTGCCCCGGCCGTGAACCAGCTTGGCGTACCCCACCTCCAGCAGGTAGCCCAAAAAACTGTAAATCAAAAGATACCAAATGATAGTTTCCATGCTTGCACCCCCGTCTGCATAGTCTGTCCCAAAGGCGGGGTTCTCATGAAGTGTATAAAATTTTTTCTCACAACCAGGATGATTTACCGCCAGTTACCTGTTGTTTGCCCGGTGGGATTGTGATACAATGTATCGAACTTTGCAAGGAGGGACCGATATGCGTCATTTGATTGACTTCGGGGATTTGAGCAGACAGGAATGGGAAGAGATCTACCGCCGAGCGGACAAAATCATCGACCATCCAGAACAGTATTTAGATGTATGCCACGGTAAGGTGTCGGCCAACCTGTTCTATGAGCCCTCCACCCGCACCAATTTCTCCTTCCAAACCGCCATGATGCGCCTGGGCGGGTCGGTGTTCGGCTTTTCCGACCCCAACTCCTCCTCGGTGGCCAAGGGCGAGACGCTGAAGGACACCATTAAGATGGTGTCCAACTACGCCGACGTCATCGTCATGCGCACCCCCTGGGAGGGCGCTGCCAAGGCCGCCTCTCTCTACTCCGACGTGCCGGTGATCAACGCCGGTGACGGCGGACACATGCACCCCACCCAGACCACCGCCGATCTGACCACCATCACCCGCTTGCGAGGCAGCGTGGACGGGCTGTCCGTGGGCCTGTGCGGCGATTTGAAGAACGGACGCACCGTCCACTCGCTCATCAAGGCCCTGTCCAAGTTCAAGGACATCCGATTCTATCTCATTGCCCCCCGGGATCTGGCCATCCCCCAGTACCTGCGCCAGTTCATGCAGGAGCGCAACATGCCCTTTGTGGAAGTCACCGGCCTGGAGGCGGTCATTCCCCAGCTGGACGTGCTGTACATGACCCGGGTGCAGAAGGAGCGGTTTGTAGACCCCCTGGAGTATGAGCGCAACAAGGGCATTTATGTGCTCACCCGCTCCAAGCTGGAGCGAGCCCGGGAGAACCTGCTGGTCATGCATCCCCTGCCCCGAGTGGACGAGATCACCGTGGATGTGGACGACGACCCCAGAGCGGTATATTTCCAGCAGGCCCGGTTTGGCATGTTTGCCCGCATGGCGCTGCTCTCCGATCTGGCCAACCAGCCTCGGAAGACCCCTGACCCGGTGGAGATCGGCACCAAACCCGTATGCCACAACCCCCGGTGCATCACCCAGACGGAGCTCTATCTGCCCCCGCTGGTGAAGAAGAACGGCGGCGTGGACTGCTGTGCCTTCTGCGACGCTCCCCTCTGATTGATTTTTTGAAAAAAGGGCTTGACACCCCAGACATTCTGTGCTATTATACACAGGCTGATGTTTGGGGCGTCACCCTTAACCTGCGGGTGTAGTTCAATGGTAGAATCCCAGCCTTCCAAGCTGGTCGCGTGGGTTCGATTCCCATCACCCGCTCCATACGCGCCTGTAGCTCAGGTGGATAGAGCAACTGCCTTCTAAGCAGTGGGTCAGGGGTTCGAGTCCCTTCAGGCGTGCCAATCATTTAGAGTGTTGCCTCTGAATGAGATTCCTGCATTGCTGGCAGAAGGCACTCCTGTTGCGCATCAAGGTTCGCCTTCGGCTCCCTTTCTGCGGAAGGGACTTTGACCGGCAAACATGCCACTGGCATGTTCGCTGATCGGTCAAACTTCAGGCGTGCCAGTTTTTCGCCCTTGTGAAATCAGCACAGCAAGTCAATATGGTGGGTATAGCTCAGTTGGCAGAGCACCGGATTGTGGTTCCGGGTGTCGTGGGTTCGAGCCCCATTACCCACCCCATACTGTGGCTAAGGGCCGGAGCGTCCGCTCCGGCCCTTGCTTCCATCCTCTTCATTGGGGTGTAGCCAAGTGGTAAGGCACGGGACTTTGACTCCCGCATTCGTTGGTTCGAGTCCAACCATCCCAGCCAGACCATCGTCCCCCTGGCTCGCCCGGGGGGACTTTGTGGAATAACTTCATATGACCTAGTAGCTCAGTTGGTAGAGCAACGCCCTTTTAAGGCGAAGGTCCGGGGTTCGAGTCCCCGCTGGGTCACCAAATAAAAGGACACGACGGAAGTTGTGTCCTTTTATTTGGTATCCGTAGGTGATTTTGATGCTCGGGGTCGGCAAAGCCGCCCCTGCGCCAAGATTTTCGCCAGGAGCGAAAACACTTGTACGGCGCACCAGCGCCGCCCCACTCTGTGGGGCCCCACAATCCCGAATGCGATAGCGTTCACACTCAACTCATCCAGAGAACTTACAACGGAGGAGAGAGAATGGAACAGATCCAGTATGAAAACTTAATCATCCGTCAGGCAGAAGTCACCGACGCAAAGCAACTTGCCGCCTGGTGGAATGACGGTGCTGTCATGGCGCACGCAGGTTTTCCCAATGGCGTGGGAACCGCGGAGGATGAAGTCATACAGGGCCTTGGCAAGGGTTCTCTGGTCATCGAAGAAAACCATCGGCTGATTGGCGAATGCAATTATCGTAATGTAGCCCAGGATGTGGCTGAAATCGGCATCAAAATCTGTGAAACAGACTGTCAAAACCGAGGTTTGGGCAGAAAAATCTTGAGTTTGCTCATTGGCTGGCTGTTCCAAAACGGCTATTCTAAAATTATCCTGGACACGAATTTGAAGAACACCCGGGCACAACACGTTTACGAATCCCTCGGTTTCCGTAAGGTGAGAACCAACATCGATGCCTGGAAAGATCAGATTGGTCAGCTGCAATCTTCCATCGACTATGAGTTGGTGGAAAAGGATTTTATCAGTTCCATAAACCATAGTCTTTTCGTTTCATCTCTCCCACGTTGACCCCACAGCTCTGTGAGACGCGGAAGAAGCAACGGCATTGATACTGTTTCCATGACACAGCAATCGACAAGCTCCGTCAGGCGCTTGTCGATTGTTACGTTTCCGATCCATTCGTCACAACTTACAGTTTCCCACCGTCTGCAGGACATTCATAAAAGGCAGCCAAGGATGTCGCCCCTTACAGCAAAATCCGGCAGAGCAGCGGAATGGTGATGATGGAACAAAGGGTGGACAGCACCACCCCCGCAGATGCCACTTTTGTATTGGAATTGTACTGTGTTGCCAAGATAACCGTCATAGTTCCCCCGGGCAGAGTACCGGAGAGGATAAACAGCTGGCGGGTAAACTCAGAACAGGGGAAAAAACCGATGATGGCCGCCAGCAGACACGGAAATGCCACCAGCTTAACCGCCGTCATAATAGCCAGATTTTTGTTTCGAAACATTTCTCCCAAAGGCTGCAAGGCAACGGAAGCCCCCACTGCGATCATACTCAGGGGAATGCTGGAGTCCCCCAATGTGGACAAGTAATCCACCACCGGCACCGGAAGCTTTGTGTTTGAAAAATATAAAATGATTGCTATAATAGAGGAAAGAAGTCCAGGTGTGACCATTTTCCTCAGGGGGAATTTCCCTGCCCCGTGATCCTTTTGCAAAAGGTATACCCCGTAGGAGAAAATCAGCACATTAAAGGGCATATGCATGAGAGAAAACACAAACACAGAAAACTCTCCAAACAACGCCCGGAGAATGGGATACCCTACAAAAGCAGTATTGGAGAAAATCAGCAGCATTTTGTAGACGGCTTGCTCTTCCTTTGCCATCCACGCAGTGAATATCCATCCAAGCACCAGAAAAATGGCATACAGCAATACACCGTACAGCAATGCCTCCCACACCACACTCTTGTCTGTACTGCTTCCCCCGTCTGCCTGTACAGCACTGAGAATCAGAGCAGGAGACAGTACGTTGGACACCAGAGAGGAAATGACCTTATTGCCATGTGCATCGCATATTCCGATCTTTGTGATAACCCAACCCAGAATGATAAACGCAAATAGCTCCAGCATTGTCACCAGAAGTGTCTGTATATCCACCATATCTCTTCAACCATCCCATCTTTTACCGAATTATTCAACGGAGGATCCTCTATGACACAGTTTCACGTAGACGAAGCAGTCATGAAAAGCCTGAGTAAAAATGAACTGTCTGTGCTGCAATACATCTACGCCCACCCTCAAAAGGTATGTTCTATGAGCATCAAAGAGCTTTCTTCTCAGGTCTGCTACTCTCCCACAACGGTACTACGTCTTTGCAAAAAATTAAATCTCTCTGGGTTTGCCGAATTAAAATACACGCTGAAAAGCAGATTAAACCACCCTGCTCCCACGTTCTCAGCCTCCAAGGGCGAGTCCCGGGATGACACCGAAATCTTGGAGAACATATCGAAGGAACTGGCAGCTACCTTTCATTTCATCGACCACGAGCAGCTTCTGGAGATTGTCACCTTACTGGACAGCCACAAGCCGCTGTACATCTATTCTCCGAGCGGCATTACAGGCATTGTCGCGGAATATCTCCAGCGCCTGCTCTTCATCGCCGGTCGGAAACAGGTGTTTATGATGGAATCCCCCAAGCTGGCGCAACATATGGTCAAGGAGCTGTCTCCTGACAACATTCTCTTCCTCATCTCCACGGGCGGTGTCTTTCCACCCACCCTTGCCCTGGCCCGAATCGCTGCCATGAGACAAATCCCCGTGATTGCCATCTCCCCTTATGAGGTCAACACCCTGTCCACACTCGCCCAGTACAATCTGCGCTTTTTCACCATACAACGGGAAAACAGCGGCGCAGAGCTTACCTCCCGCCTTCCGCTGTTCTACCTCATCAGCGCACTCATCCGCTGTTATGTCTTTTACAAGGATGGAATCCGCCTATGAAGTCCAATATCTTACAATCCGTTGACCTCACCACGCTCACCCAATCCGAGCGCTGCATCTACGCCTACCTCAAGGAGCATCCTCGCGCCATCTTGACATCCAATCTGGAAGGGCTTTGCCGAGAGATGTATATTTCCACCGCATCTATGGTTCGTTTCTGTCAGAAGTTAGGTTTTTCAGGATATAATGAGTTGAAATTTTCTCTTCGTCAGGAATTGGAAGACATCAGGGAAGACATCAAGGAGATCCAGTATCTTTTGAACTGGCAGCTGTCGGTGGCGATGGACTCCTTATCCCAGATCGACTTGCCGCTGCTGCGCTCCATTTGTGACGAGCTGTGTCGTGCCAAGGTCTGCTATGTCTATGGCACTGACTCCAGCCTTATGGCCGCTCAGTACTTTCACTCCATTATGACCGCTTTGGATTATCGCACCATTTTGCTCCAGGGACGTTATCTTCTGGAGGCCTTTACTTACAACTTTGACGAGACTGAAGATGCCGTGATCCTGCTCTTTACCGCCCATGCCTCCCAGGAATATTACAGCAAAATACTGAATAACCTCAAGAGTTCCAGCAGGCGCGTCATTTGGATCTGCAGCGAGGAAAACCATAGCATTCCCCTGTCCCAGGAGGTTTTCATCCACACCCAAGAGACCAACATCATATACCGCAACATTGACTTCAACTTTAAGCTCAGCACCTTTACCTTGATCCAGGTGCTGATCGAACTGATTTACCAGAGGGTTTTTCCCCAGCTTCCTCCCACTTCCCCGGATCAGAACACCTCACAGAACCAAAACATCCAAAAGCGGATGTAGGATCAGGACTACATCCGCTTTTGCACTTGCGTTCCCACCGAGGCCTCCTGCTCTGAAAGAGGCCTCGGTGGATAGGTATACGCAATGAGGGAGGGAACATCAGAACATCAATAGTTCAAAACTTCACGAACCGCATCGGCAATGCTCTCTACCTTGGGCCCATAAATCACCTGGATATGGGTCTCGCTGGGCTTTACGATGCCCAAAGAGCCTGTCTTTTTCAGAATGTCCTCCTGAACCAGGGACATATCCTTCACATCTACACGAAGGCGGGTAATGCAATTGTTGACTTCCACAATGTTCTCGTAGCCGCCTAGCCCCTCAATCACCAGGGCTGCCTTCTCATTCTGCGCATCCTGCAGCTTTTTGCCGCCGTCGGCAGGGGCATCCTCCTCCTCCTCCTCAGCAGAAACATCGATGGAGAGGTGGCGACGCTTGAGGTACCAGGAGAACACAAAGTAATAGGCGAAGAAGAACACCACGCCCACAGGGATCACCATGAACCAGTTGGAGCCGGGCTGGAAGACGCCCCAGATGAAGAAGTCGATGAGACCGCCGCCGGTGTTGCCAATAGCAACATCCAAAATGGACATCAGCATGAAGGACAGGCCGCCCATCAGGGAGTGGAATACGTACAGAACAGGTGCCACAAACATGAAGGAGAACTCCACAGGCTCCGTCACACCGGACACCATAGAGGCGGCCACAGCAGCGATCATCAGAGCCTTTACCTTTGCCTTTTTATCCAAAGGACTGGTGCGGTAAATGGCCAGAGCAGCACCGGGAAGGCCGAAAATCATGAAGGGCATCTTGCCTTGGCCCAGGAACTGAGTGAAGGGGCGCAGCTCAGACAGATCCACCTGTCCCACATACTGCAAGAACACGTTGAGGCAACCCTCAACCCCATCGTAGACACCGCCCACGGCAGTGGTGCGGAAGATGCTGTTGAGCACGTGGTGCAAGCCGGTGGGGATGAGCAAACGCTCCAGTGTACCAAAGATGAACACACCCAGGGCGCCGGCTTTACCGATGACAACACCCAGTCCGTTGATACCCACAGAGATGGGCTCCCAGATAAGGGGGGCTATCAGGCCCACAACAGCGGAGGCCAAAATGACGACCAGGGCCACGAATCGTTTGCCGCCATAGAACGAAATGGCTACGGGGAAGGTAATTTTATGGTATTTGTTGTGTAGAGCTACAGTGAGAAGACCGGTAATGATGCCTGCCACGGCACCCATGTCCACAGTCTCAACACCCAGGATCACGGAGATCTTCAAGGCGCTGAAGTCCATGAACCCGGAATTGATCATACACGCAGAGCTGACCAGGAAGGTGTAGTAGCCGATAAAACCTGCAAAAGCAGCCACCTCTTTATCCTTCTTGGCAAGGCCAAAGGCGATGGAAATGGAAAACAGAACCGGGAGAAGGGTAAATGCCACGTTGGAAACCTTATTGATGGTGGAAATAATAAAGAATACGACTTCCTGCTGGAGAAACGGCGCTGCCTCCAAAACTTGTGTCTTCATCAGCGCAGCCGTCAGACCTAGGACGATACCACACGCAGCCAGTGCCGCAATGGGCATCATCAAGCTTCTGCCCAGGGCAGAGAAGAAATCCATTACTTTATTTTTCTTCATGTTTGTCTTCTCTCCTCTCCAATTCGTTTGATTTTATCACTTCAACTCAGGCCACATTCCCTTGTTTGCCTCGATCAGAGCATCCAGCACCTTGCGGGCCTTCTTGGCGTCGTTAATCAGGCGGTTGAGGGTAAAGGCCTCCAGGGCTTTCTGGTAGGAGTTTTCGAAATAGGCATCCACAAGCAGCTTCTCGCAGGAAACCTGGTTGACCAACAGGCCCAGATAGAACTGGGGAATGTTGCCCACGCCCATGGGACGAGGTCCGTTGATGCCCAGCTCGCACACCACCTCTACCATAGCGTCATCCTGCATATTGGCAATGGCGCCATTGTTCTCCACAATGAGAATGTGTCTGTCGTTCTTGTTGAAAGCAATGGCCTCGGCCACCTTAATCATCATTTCGGCATGGGCATCCGAGATGTTGTGGAATTTATCGCCCAGGCTGCCGGCCTCGATGACCTGCTGGCACTCGGTGAACACACGCTTCTCACGGCCTGCCATTACCTCGTCGGCGCGGGTGAAATCGGGGTTCAGGTGGCTGGCCTTGTACTCGGGATAGAGGTAGTACTGGTCATATGTATTGGGCAGGTACTCGGGAAAATCAGCCATGATGGTCTGCACCATGCCGTAGGTGTCCAGCCAGGAGGGATCACGCTGTTCGGCATCCTGGGGCAAAAACCCTTTTTCCTTAATCGTCTGGCGGATCTTGGGCAGCAGGTCCTCACCGGTGTTGACGTCATACATATGGGTAAACCAGCCGTAGTGGTTCAATCCGAAGTACACGGGATCCAGGCTCTCCCAATCACAGCCCAGCAACCGGCTGCAGGAACGCACCACGTTTTCGGGCTGATCGCAGATGTTCAGAATCTTCTTGTCGTCGGGGAACTCCCGGCGCAGCGCCTCAGCCACAATGGCGGCGGGGTTGGAGTAGTTCAAAATCCATGCGTCAGGCGCATAGGTGC
Organism: uncultured Oscillospiraceae bacterium; assembly: GCA_944385445.1. Lineage (GTDB taxonomy): Bacteria > Bacillota > Clostridia > Oscillospirales > Oscillospiraceae > Enterenecus. The sequence goes on along the minus strand of CALWXF010000001.1, from coordinate 169,872 downwards.
GAATCTGGTGAATGGCCTCAATCATCTGCACACAGGAACGCAGACCGTAGGCCATACCACCGGCTCCGCAGGTCTCCTGACCCACCATACCCATGCTCAGAGGGATGTGCTCGTCCTTTGCACGCATGGGCAGCCCGCCGGCGCGCATCTGCATGAAGATGAAGTCCATGCCCTCATAGGCCACCTTGGGATCGGTGGTGTAGTCAAACTCCAGCTCGGGGAACCGCTCCCGGAACAGGATCTTGCCAAACTCACCAACGGGCCGCTGGCGGTCGGCATCAATGTCGAAGAGCACCAGCTTGTTCAGGCAAAACTCATCCTTCATCCGGACAAAGGACTTTAGAAAGCCCAGCGTGAACGTGCTTCCGCCACCCACAATACATACGTTAAACTTTTTCATGATTAACCTCCTGTTCATCGTTTCTGTTTTTACTACTTGCACAAAAATCCGTTTTTGAGCTTCTGGCATTATTATAATTCAAATAAACTGTTTGTAAATAGTTTCTAATACTTTAGTATGCTATATACAAAAAAGAAGTTTATTACTTAAACAGTAATTTATTTCATTCTGTGTCATTTTGTGAAATAACAACGTTTTGCTCCACAAATTCTGAACTTATTTGATTAAATTAGTGTCATTGAGAGTGTGCAGATTGAGAGGAGAACACGCCCTATACGCGAAAAAAAGGATGCAGCCCATCACGGCTGCATCCTTTTTCTCAATGTTATTTTCCAACAGGCTGGCACTCTTATCCCAGCAGCAGTTTGTCGTCCGCCTCGTCCGAGCCGGTGGCCTGGCCGAACTTGGCCAGCAGGTCCTCCACGGTGACTTTCTTCTTCTCCTCCCCGGCGATGTCCAGGGCCACCCGGCCCTCATACATCATAATGAGCCGGTTGCCGTGGGCGATGGTGTCTCTCATGTTGTGGGTAATCATCAGGGTGGTGAGATGATCCCGCCCCACGATGGTCTCGGTGGCCGAGAGCACCTTGGCCGCCGTCTTGGGGTCCAGGGCCGCGGTGTGCTCGTCCAGCAGCAGCAGCTTGGGCTTGACCAGGCTGGCCATCAAAAGGGTCAGAGCCTGGCGCTGGCCGCACTGGAGGTCGAATCCTTGACCGAGTGCATCGCCGTGGATGTGGACTGCTGCCTCCCGCAACTGGAGGACATTCTCTCCCAGTATGGCTCGGCATCGGAACTTGTCCGCCATGCCATCGACTTTGGTTACATCTGGAGCGAACAGGGCCAGGGAGAACCCAGATGGGCGGATAAATTTATGGCGGTTATGGAACTGGAGGACTGCCACCGCCTGGATTACGCCTTGGATCTGGCGCAGAACCTCCACTGCTACCACTTCATGCCCCGTGACATAGATCTTGCCGATTACGGAAAAGAGCTGGCAAAACGGGATGGCATCTATCCCAAGGACGAACTGCTCGCCTCCTGCTTTGACGCTGAGGGCTATGCCAATCAGAGAATGAAGCGCATGGGCTTGTCCGCCGCAGAACATGGGTTTGTATCCTGGAATGGCACAGAACTCAATTTTGAGTACAGTCAGCCGGAGATGGAGCCGACCATGTCCATGTGAAAAACCTTCGTACAGACCAGGCTCTGCCATAACGGAGGTGATGAAAGAAGAAAAATCAAATAGCCTGAAAGCTACAGGGGCCGTTACCCGAAAGGGACGAACGGCCCATTCTTTTTGTGCTCTTTCCGGGTAACTGTCCCGGAAAGGAGTCTTCATGACGATGGACAACCCTATCGCCAAACACCTGAAGGAGTTTCACTGCGGTGAGTTGAGAGTCGTCCCCAGCCGTGAGCTGGAGGCCGCTTTTCAGATCCGCGGACCCGACCTGCGCCGTATGATCAACGGCCTGCGCGGGGATGGCATCCCCATCTGCAGTTCTGATTCCGGCTATTACTACGCCGGTACCGAGGAGGAACTGCGGAGAACAATTCGGCAGCTCCGGAGCCGGATCAAGAAAATCGCCCATGCAGAGCGAGGCCTCTCTAAGGCATTGGAGCAATTCACTGACAGCGGGCAGATGTCGCTGCCACTGGATGGCGGTGATGCCGATTGAAAAGCTTCATCCCTTGGGTGGGCGGTAAAAGCAAGCTGCTGTGGCTGATCCGAAAGCTGTCTCCCTCGCGGTATTCCCGGTTTATCGATGTGTTCGGCGGCAGCGGAACGGTGATCCCTCACAACGTTTTGGGGAGTGGACCATTCGTCCACTCCCCTTTCTTTTATTCCTGAGATTGTTCCAGCTCCTCCACCATCTGCGCCACCTCGTCCGGGGTGTGCAGGGCGTTGAGCATAGCCAGCATGGCCTTGCTGTTCATGTGCTGGGGCAGTCCCAGACGGTGGAGCAGCTTTTCCCGGCGCACCGCCGAGTCCGGCCGCCCGGTGAGCCCCAGAGCGAACAGGTCCGCCGGGGTCAGGTCCCCCCGGACCGGGGCGGGCCCCTCCCCGTCCACCACTGTGGCCCCCGCTCGCAGAAGAGCCTGGCGCAGTACCTCGGGGTTCATCCCCTCCACCCCCAGCTTGCCCTCTTTGCCGGCCTTGCGCTTGCGCCGCTCCTTGCCGTACACATCGGGGATGTAGGCGTGCTTCACCTGGTCCTTGGGAATAGCCCCTTTTAAGTAGTTGCGGATGACAAAGCCCGCCCCGTCGGAGTCGGTGAGGACAATAATGCCCTGGCGCTGGGCCAGACGGCGGATGAGCTCCAGCTTCTCTCCGTCCTTGAACACCCCAAACCCGGAGGTCTCCAGAATGAGCCCGTCCACCACCTGGGACAGGCTGTTTTTATCGTAACGGCCCTCCACAATGATGGCCTCTTTGATTTTCAGCATTCAATCACCTTCCGTCCTGCGGACAATTCCATAAGCAGCTGGGTGAGGATCTCCCCCTCCGCCCCGTAGTTCACTTTCATCTGGAGGTCTGCCTGGGCACAGCGGCGCACGGCATGACGGCACCACACCAGAGAGAACTTCCGGGCCGCATCCATGAGCTTATCCCCCTGGAAGGAGTGCTTCATCCCCCACAGCTGCATAAAGTCGCTGCGGCTCTTCCCCGCATCCAGATAGAGCCGGGCGGTGTAGAGCTGGCGGAAATACTTGCCCATCACCGACAAGATCATGATGGGGGCCTCCTGGCTGTGGAGCAGATCGGCCAGCACCCCGGCGGCCTTGTCAAAGTCCCGGCGGGCCAGGGCATCCGTCATCTGGAACACCACCGCATCTACCTGGGGGATGGCCACGGCGTCCATGTCCGCCCGGGTCACCCGCTCGCCAGAGGCATAGGCACAAATCTTCTCCAGCTCGGTGGACAGGTTGGTCATGCTGTCCCCGCACAGGAAAATGAGGTACTGGGCGTCGTCCCGCTCCACCCGGTGGCCCATGGCCTTGCACTTGCGCACGATCCAGTCGGTGAGGTCCCCGGTGGACTGGCGCTGGAAGTTCACCAGCGCCTCCGACTTTTTCAGATAGGTGCCCAGCTTACTCCGCCCGTCCACCTTGAAGGGCAACAGGTCGTAGACGAACACCAGACAGCAGTAGTCGGGCAGGTCCTCAAACAGCTCCAGCAGCTGCTGCCGCCCCTTCTCTCCCTGGCCCATGAGGTCGAAGTCGGTGACCAGCACCAGGGTGCGCTCACTCATCATAGGCAGGCAGTCCACCGCCTGGGCAATCCAGTCCACTGAGCACTCCTTGCCCTGGGCGGTGTGGAGGTTGAAGTCCTCCATACCCTGGGGCAAAATGGCCTTTTTCAGCTCTCCCAGATAATACTCCCGCAAAAAGGTCTCATCGCCATAGAAGACATAGAGATTTTTCAGTCCCCCCTGGCGCAGGGCCTTTTTCAGTTCCCGCATGGCGGTGTTGTCCGTTTGCTGTTTGGGCGGCATACCGCTCCCTCCTCTTACTTACCAAATTCCCACGTTCTCCCCCTGGACCACCACCGTCACCGTCCCCTCCAGGTCGGTGCGGTGGACCTCCACCCCGGAGCGGTGCAGCCGCTCCAAGGTCTCCTGGTCTGGGTGTCCATATAAGTTGTCCTCTCCCACCGAGATGATGCCCAGCTCCGGCCGGGCCCAGCCCAAGAGCTCCATGCTGGTGGAGTCCGCCGAACCGTGGTGGCCCACCATCAGCAGCTCAATGTTGGGGATGACAAAGTATTTGACAATCATGTGCTCCACATAGCTGTCCGCATCTCCGGTGATCAGCACATCAAAGTCCCCCACCGTGCTCAGCACCGACAGCCCTTCCTCGTTGGTGGTGCCGCTGCCCAGGGGCGGGATGACCCGCAGCTCCATCTCGCCCAGGGTCAAGTCCACCTCATCCTCCACCCACTGGCAGGAGATGGACCGCTCCTCCAGCCATGTCTCCAGCTGTCGGGCTTCCTCCTGTTCCTTGGCGGACACGGGGACGTACACCTCCTCCACCTCCACCCGATCCAGCAGACGCTCCACCCCATTGAAGTGGTCCTTGTCCAGATGAGTAAGCAGAAGCACGTCCACGTTGGTGCGCCCCACCGAGGCCAGATAGTCGGCGGACAGGTCCCCCGCTGAGGTGCCCTCGCTTCCCCCGCAGTCCACCAGCACGGTGTGGTCTCCGTGCATCAAGACGGTGGAGGCGCCCTGGCCCACGTTCACCGCCCCCACCACCAGGTCAGACCGGGCCACGGTGAAGGCGGACAGCCCTACGGGCAGAGCCAACAGCGCCAGCAAGCCCACCCCAGTCCAAAGCGCCCGGGGCAGGGTCACGCCGCCCCACAGCAGCAGTCCAAACACAGCATAGGCTCCCACCAACCAGATCACATGGTAGATGTTCTTCATATCCAGCACCGCATAGGGGAATGTGCCCAACTTGTGTACCATCCACACGGTGTAGTGGCCCAATAATCCCGCTCCCTGTCCCAAAAGCGCCGCCACACCGGGCAGCCACAGCCCCAGAAGGCCCAGGACCAGGGCGCACATCATCAAAATCGACATGGCCCAGAGGGTCAGGATGTTGGCCACCGGCGCCACCAGGGACACCTGGCCGAAGACCACGCCCACCAGCGGCACCGTCAGCACCATGGCGCCCAGAGAGGCTGACACCGAGGCGCTCATTCCCTGCCACAGCTTTCCCATTACCTTTTTCCATCCCCGCAGGGTGTGCTCCTCCAGATACCCGGTGAGTCCCCGGTAGATTCTGGGGGTGAGGAGCAGAATCCCCGACACGGACAGAAAGGACAGCTGTAACCCCACCTGTGCCACGGAAAAGGGGTTTTGCACCATGAGCACCAGCAGAGACAGGGCCATGGCGGAGGGCGCATCCTGCTCCCGTCCCACCATAGGCACCACCAGTGCGGCTCCCTGCATCCACACCGCCCGAAAGGCCGAAGGGGTTCCACCCGCCATCACCGCATAAAACACCAGCACCGGAATGAGGGCCACAGCGCAGCGGCGGCGGTTGCGGCACAGCACCATGAGTACGCCCACCAGAAAGGAGACGTGGAGCCCGGACACCACGGCGGCATGAGTTACCCCCGCCCGGGTCATGTCGGCATACAACCCGTCATCCAACAGGCTCTTGTCTCCCAGCGTCACCGCAACAGCCAGAGGGGCACAGGCTTTGTCAAAGGCCACCTGGATGCCCTCCTTCAACCGCTGGGCCGCCCAAGCGGGCCAGCAGGCAAGGGGCAGAACAGCGGGGCGCTCCACCGTGGGCGCCTGTTCACAGGTCCCCTGGAGGAACACCCCCTTGGCTGTGTCATAGGTCACTTCTTCCCCATAGGTGAACCCGGTGAACTCCACCTGTCCCTCCGCCTGGATATGGTCGCCCAACTGCACCGACTTCCAGGTCTCAGGCACATAGAGGCGCAGATCCTCCCCGGAGTCCAGGCGCAAGGTGACAGCATAGCTACCGGTGCTTGTGGCCTGGGGCTGGGCAAGCACCGTGCCCGAGATGGTCTGCATCCCTTGGAAGTCCTTGGCAGGCATACATACCATAAAATAGTACACACAGAACCAGCACAGTCCCGCCCCGCAGCCCAATATCACGGCAGTACCCCGGCGGCACACCTGCCAGAGCACATAGCGCAGCGATTTATTGCTCCTCATCTCCACCCAGTCCTGTTTGTCTTTGGGCTGGGTCCGATGCCAGAGCACAAGAATGGGAAGGGCGGGAATAGCCAGCCACAGCACCGGGAAACTTCCCACCATCAGCAGACACATAGCCGCAAAGCCCCCTGCAAACCAGGTTAGCTTGCGCATGTCCGCCACCTCCATTCTCTGTCTTTTCCCATTTTAACGGGTGCGCCCCTGCAAGTCAACCGCTGCCCGGTTGCTCTGGGTGTGGGAATCTGATATAATGGCTTGCAACTGGACTTTACAGCAAGGATTTGATATAGATGCTCAATCAAAAACAGTGTTCTGAATTTGCCTCTCTGCGCCGGGCGGCCATCGCCCTGGACTACCCCAACCTGAACCCGGAGCAGCTCCAGGCCGTGCTCACCACCCAGGGCCCGCTGCTGCTGCTGGCGGGGGCAGGCTCTGGCAAGACCACGGTGCTCATCCACCGGGTGGCCAACCTCATCCGCTACGGCCGGGGCTCCGACTCCACCGAGGTGCCGGGCTGGGCCACGGTCGAGGATTTGGACTTTTTGCGCAGCTATGTGGACCACCCCACCGACGAAGGGCGGGAGTACGCCGCCCGGCTGTGTGAGCTGGACCCGGCCCCTCCCTGGACCATTCTGGCCATCACCTTCACCAACAAGGCCGCCGGGGAGCTGAAAGACCGTCTGGAGCGGGTACTGGGTCCCCAGGCCCTGGACATCTGGGCCTCCACCTTTCACTCCGCCTGTGTGCGCATCCTGCGCCGGAACATCGACAAGCTGGGCTTTCCCTCCTCCTTCACCATCTACGACACCGACGACTCCATCCGGGTGGTGAAGGACTGTCTGAAGGAGCTGGGCATGGACGAAAAGCTCTTCCCGCCCCGCTCGGTGCTGGGCACCATCTCCAAGGCCAAGGACCAGATGCAGTTGGCGGAAGATTTCCACAAAGAGGCCTACAAAAGTGGAGATTTCCGCCTCCAGCAGATTGCCCGCCTGTACACCCTCTACCAAAAGCGGCTGTGGGAGGCCGGGGCGCTGGACTTTGACGACATCATTTTCCACACCGTGCGCCTTCTCCAGCAGGACGAGGAAGTGCTGGCCTACTATCAAAACAAGTTCCGCTATGTGCTCATCGACGAGTACCAGGACACCAACCACATGCAGTATCTCCTGGCCTCTCTCCTGGCCGGAGGCCACAAGAACATCTGTGTGGTGGGAGATGACGACCAGTCCATCTACCGCTTCCGGGGCGCCACCATTGAGAACATCCTCTCGTTCGAGAGTCAGTACAAAAACGCCCAGTGCATCCGCCTGGAACAGAACTACCGCTCCACCAAGACCATCCTGTCAGCGGCCAACCACGTCATCCGCCGCAACCAAGGCCGCAAGGGCAAGGAGCTGTGGACGGCGGGGGCAGAAGGGGACAAGGTCCACCTGTACACCGCCATGAACGAGAGCGACGAGGCCCAGTATGTGGCAAACACCATTTTGGAGCACTACCGCCAGGGCATGAAGTGGCGGGACCACGCCGTGCTCTACCGCATGAACGCCCAGTCCTATCAGCTGGAATTGGCCTTCAAGCGCACCGGTATTCCCTACCGGGTCATCGGGGGCACCCGCTTCTTTGACCGGGCGGAAGTGAAGGACATGCTGGCCTACCTGTGCGTGGTGGCCAATCCCCAGGACGATCTGCGGCTGAGTCGCATCATCAATGTCCCCGCCCGGGGCATCGGCGCCACCACCGTGGAACGGGCCCGGGCCATTGCCGCCCAGGAGGGGCTGTCTTTGTGGCAGGTGGTAAGCCAGCCCGAGCAGTACCCCGAGCTGCAAAAGGCTGGGGCCAAGCTGGGGGCCTTCACCTCCATCATCCGGGACTTGCAGGCCCTGAGCGCCTCCATGGACCTGGCCGCCTTCTACGAACTGGTGATGGAGCGCACCGGGTATTCCGCCATGCTCCAGGTCAAGCCGGACGTGGAAAACCGCACCCGTCTGGAGAACATTCGAGAGCTTTTGACCTCCATCAAGGGGTATATGGAAAACAGCGAGTCCCCCACCCTGGCGGGCTTCCTGGATGAGATCGCTCTGTACACCGATTTGGACAACCACGACCCCAACGAGGACGCCGTGGTAATGATGACCATGCACTCGGCCAAGGGGCTGGAGTTCCCCGTGGTGTTTGTGGTGGGCATGGAAGAGGGCATCTTCCCCGGTATGCGCTGCATCGGCGACGAGGAGGAGATGGAGGAGGAGCGGCGGCTGTGCTATGTGGCCCTGACCCGGGCCAAGGAGCAGCTGTACCTGACCTGTGCCAGTATGCGTATGCTCTACGGCCGCACCAGCGCCAACCGCCCCTCCCGCTTCGCCGGGGAGATCCCCCCCGAGCTGTTGGCGCAGAGCGGGCGCAGCTATCAGGAGCACTCCCGGCCCTGGGAGAGCGGCAGCAGCTTTGTCCCCTCCCCCCAGGCCCGGCCCAAACCCATCCCCACCCCTGGCAAGCCCTACCCCACCCCCTCCGCCCCGGCTCTCTCCCTGCAGAAGGGGGACAGCGTCCAGCACAAGGCCTTTGGACGGGGCCTGGTGCTGTCCGTGCAGAAGATGGGGGGCGACGCCCTGGTGGAGATTGCCTTTGACACCGTGGGCACCAAGCGGCTGATGCTGAAATCCGCCAGCCAGCACCTGAGCAAAGTATAAGGAGGGTTTTCCCATGTTCTGCATGATTGGTTTTGACCTGGACGGCACCATTGCCGACACCCTGCCCCTGTGCATCCAGGCCTTCGGCCTGGCCCTGTCCCCCTACGCCGGGCACACCCTCAGCCAGGAGGAGATCACCGCCACCTTCGGCCTGGACGAGGTGGGCATCGCCAAGATTCTGGCAGGAGACCAGTGGGAGGCCGGGGTGGCCGACTACTGCCGGGAATATGAACGGCTCCACCCCCAGGTAGTGCCCGACCTGTTCCCCGGCATCCGGGAGCTGCTGCACACCCTGAAGGACCGGGGCATTCCCCTGGTGCTGGTGACGGGAAAGGGCACCCCCACCTGCCGCATCTCGTTAGAGCAGTTCGGCATTGCCGACGTGTTCGACGAGGTGCTGTGCGGCTCGGATGTGGCCCCCAACAAGGTGGAAAACCTGCGCTACCTGCTGGACAAGTACCATCTGGCCCCGGAGGAGTTTTGCTACATCGGAGACACCGCCACCGACGTGGACGCCTGCGACCAGGTGGGGGTCACCTGCCTGTCGGCGGCCTGGCAGGACGGGGTCACCGAGGCCCTGGAACAGCGCAACCCCGGCAAAGTGTTCGACCGGGTGGAAGACTGCAGGGCGTACCTGTTGGAGCACTGCGCCACCAAATAAAACCAAAACGAGACGGTACAGAACCAAAACTCTGTATCGTCTCATTTTTCATTTCTATATAGACTTACCAGTCACGGGGATGCGCTACCCGCTGGGGGTTCCTTTCTGCTGCCAGAAAGGAACCAAAGACCACCAAAGGCGGGGCCTTCCCCCGCCTTATGGAATCCACCCCGCCGGTACTGGTTGGAGTATACGACCTTCTCTTTTCGGCCCTTGACCTGGTGGTGTCACATAGATGGCAGGTCAATTCAACGGAATGTGCCTACTTCTCTGTACGTTTGCACACCTACTACCAGGGCCTTCCTTGGTCCGCCGCTGTTCCCAGCGGTCGAAAGCCTAGCTCCCGGCGGCGGGAACGCCGCTTCTCCAGAGTAGGCCCGGAGGTGGAAACCGCCCAGTCATAGGGCCAATTGCCCAGGATAGCCTGGTGTGGTGGCAGTAGCAGGAGCCACAGCAAGGGTCACGGGCCGAACGTAGACTTGACGCAGGTCCAGCCTGGTACTCCAGGGAGGTCCTTAGGGGGGAACGCCCTAAGCGATTCTTTCCCCGATTTCTCATCGGGGAGAAATCGGGCATAAGCGGAGCGTCCCCACCGGGGGCGCTGGGTTGCGCCTGAGAAAAGGGGTTTTGGAGGGCACTCACCCCTCCAAAAGCTCCTCCAGGGAGTGCACAAACCGGTGGCAACTGTCAGGCATCCCCGCCCAGCGGCTGGCATAGCAGGGGTCATACACCCCAATGGTGTGCATCCCGGCGGCCCGGGCGGTGGCACAGTTAAAGGGGGAATCGTCCAGCAGGGTGCACCCCTCCGGCTCCACCCCCAAGGTGTGGCTCAAAGCCTTGAAACACCGGGGGTCGTGCTTCTCCAGCCCCAGCTCCTCGGCGAACACCACATGGGCAAAGTAGGGCTCCAGGCCGTGACGCTTCAGGGCCAGCTGGCACAGCTTGGGGCGGCAGGCGGTAAACAAGGCCAGTGCTTCCCCCTGGCTCCGGTACTGCTCCAGCAGCTCCCGGGCCCCCGCCTTCAGTTCCACCAGGTCCCGGTAGTGGTGAGCCGCCAGGTCCTCCCACTCCTGCATGATCTGCGCCTCGGTGAGGGGCAGGTGGTAGTATTCCCGGGTAAAGCTGGCCGCCGAGGGGAAGGTGGCCTTTGTCACCACTTCTTCATATTCCTTTGTCACTTGGCAGTGGTGGCGGGCCAAAAATTCCAAGTCCACCTCCACCCACAAATCGTTGGAGTGGAGTAGGGTTCCGTCCAAATCAAAAATGGTCATGGGTGTGAAAATCCTCTCTATCTTGCGTCGATGGTCTTTTTCTGCTATGATGGTTGGGTTCGCAACCTAGCCACGGCCCAAAGCCGTGTTGCTTGATTATACCACACCGTTCCCACTCCCGTCCATGGGTGGGGCGGCGGAGAGAGAAGGCGTTTTATGGATATCTTATTGGTCATGTGTCTGGGCATCCTGGTGGGCCGGTTTCTGTTCCCCCAGAAGGCCAAGCGTTGGAATGAAGGGGCGTCCCTGCTGTGCACTCTGGTACTCATCTTCTCCATGGGGGCCATGCTGGGCCGGAAAGAGGGATTTTTCCACCAACTGCTCACCCTGGGCGCTCAGAGCTTTCTCTTCTTCCTCATTCCCACCGTTTTGTCCATTGTGGTGGTGTACATCCTCACCAAACGCTTTATGAAACATCCCAACCAGGATGAGAAGGAGGAAGAGGCATGATCGTTCTGTTCACCATCCTGGCCCTGCTCCTGGGGCTGGCCTACGGCCTGTCCGGGCTGGAGCTGCCCCTGCTCACCTTTTTCAGCCAGCACACCGACCTGGTGCTCTATCTGCTGATGTTCTCCGTAGGCATCAGCGTGGGAATGCACCGGGGCCTCTTCCGTAAAATCCGGGAGTACCACATCCGAATTTTCATCATCCCCTTTGGCATCATTCTGGGCTCTCTGGTGGGCGGTCTGGTGTGTGCCGCCATCTTCCACCTCCCCCTGGGTCAGGGGGCGGCCATTGCCAGCGGCATGGGCTGGTACAGCCTGGCGGGCGCCACCATCAGCCAAATTGGCGGCTCTGAACTGGGCAGCGTGGCCTTTCTCAGCAACCTGATGCGGGAGATCTTCTCCTTCATCATCATTCCCATCGTGGCCATCAAGCTCAACTACTACACCTGCATCGCCCCCGCCGGAGCCACCAGCGAAGACACCACCCTCCCGGTGATGCTGAAATACACCAACGAAGAGACGGTGGTGCTGTCGGTACTCAACGGCATCATCTGCTCCTTCTTCGTCCCCATCCTCATCTCCCTGTGTTTCACCACCCCATAAGCACAAAAATGCCGCACAGAAAAACCTGTGCGGCATCGTTTTTTATTTGCAGTGTCGGTCCAGCCAGTCCAGGACGTCGGCATAGACCTCCATGCGGTTGGTCTCGTTGAGGGTCTCGTGTCGGGCGCCCGGGTACAGCTTCAGCTCCAGGTCCCGGGTGCCGTGGTCTTTGAAGTAGCCGTACACACGGCGCACCCCCGCCCCATTGGCCCCCACCGGGTCCTGATCTCCCGAAAAGAGGTAGATGGGGGTGTTGGGGTCCATGCGGGACAGGGCTTTTTCACTGGAGATGTACTGCAAGCCCCCCAGCATGTCCCGGTACAGGCCCACGGTGGGGATAAAGGTACAGAAGGGGTCCTGCAAGTAGGTGTCCACCACCTGCTCATCCCGGCTGATCCAGTCCGCCGTGGTACGGTTGGGGCGAAACTGTCGGTTATATGCCCCCAGAGCCAGATCATGGACCAGAGCGCTCACCGTATCAAAGCCCCTCAGATGTCCGATGAGGGAGGCCACCAGCTTTCCTCCTGCCACCAGCAGGGGATTTTCCTGCCCGGTGCCCGAGAGGATGGCCCCGTTGACTGTTCCGGGACAACGGCACAGGTAGGTGCGGGTGAGGAAGGAGCCCATGGAGTGGCCCAACAGGAAATAGGGTACCCCGGGAAACCGCTGGCCCATCTGCTGACGGAAGGTGTGCACGTTCTGGGTCACCAGGCCCCAGCCGTTCCGGCGGCCAAAATAGCCAAACTGTCCCGCCGCCTCCCCGGTCTTGCCGTGGCCCAAATGGTCCTCGCCGCACACCACATAGCCGTGGGCATTGAGGTAGCGGGCAAAGTGGTCATACCGCCCCATGTGCTCGGCAATGCCGTGGACGATCTGCACCACGCCCCTTATCTCTCCCTGGGGCTGCCACAGGTACCCGGCACATGGATGTTCCCCGTCCGAGGAAGGGAACCAAATCACTTCTGGCTGCTGCATGGAGTCACACTCCCTTCTCCCCCTTTGGGGGTCGGTTAGTCCAGCTTCATGTTGTCCCCAGACAGGCCGTCCTTTTTCAGCATGTTCTCCAGCACCTGCACGTCGGCGGCGATGTCCATGGCGTCCGAGCTGAACAGCTTATCCAGCTGCTTTTCAAAGCCCTCCACCACCTTGTCCATCATGCCCTCGATGCGCTGCTTGGCGGCGGAGATGTTCTCCCCCTCCACCCCCTGGGCGTCCAGGCGGGCATAGGAGCGGAGAATATCCAGAGTGGTGGGCAGGTAGTAGTTGAGGAAGGTGCGCAGCTGCTCGGTGCGCTGGGGATGGGTCTTCTGGTACTGCAAAATCTTGTGGGTGACCTCTTCAATGCGGTCAATCTTGGCGCTGATCACCGGGTCGGGGATGAGGTCGTTGATGAGGCGGATTTCCCGCAAGATCTCATCCTCCTGGGACGGCTGCTGGTTCTTCTCCGGCTCCGGCTGGGGCTCCGGTTCCGGCTCGGGCTCGGTGTATCCCATCTCGGTGAGCATCAGTTTGCCCGCCTTCAAATCCAGATATCCCGTAGGAAGCACGTGGGCAGCCAGCATACGGCGCAGGTCCCGGGTTAGGCGGCGCACCGACACGTCCATGGCCGCCGCCATGGGGGGCAGGCTCACCTGGCGATTGGCCCCGATGTAGGCCAGATAGTTGGTATACCGCTCCATCCGGCCCCGCTCCTCTCTCCCGGTGAGGAGCATCCCCAGGCCCACACCAAAGCCCGCCAGCATGATAAACACGTTGACCAGCTCCTCGCTGAAAAAGAAGCCGTATAGCAGGCTCTCCACAAAGGTAGCCAGCTGAGCCACGGTGCCCAGGGCGAACATTCCGGCCATCACGCCGCCCACCACCATTTTCACGGTGCCGGGGGCAAAGCCCTTGCGCTTCATGGGAGACTGGCTGCCTAAGGCCTCCCCCGCCTTCCCCTTGACAAATTCTGCCGCCTGTCTGGCCTGGAAGGCGTAGTTCTGGGCCTGCTGGCGTGTCATATTGCGCAGCTTACTCACCAGCCACACCACGGCGATGACCTGGGTGATGCCCAAGGGGAGGAACAGGAGCACCACAATGCCCAGCCAGTCCCCCCAGTCCCCGTCCCGTCTGGGCCGCTTGGGGTTTGGGTTGTAGTGGTACCCGCCCCCCTGTCCATAGCTGTACGAACCATTCATACCTGAGATTCCTTTCCGTCCAGGCGGTTCCCGCCGCCCGGTTGCTTGTCATCCACATTATATACATCTTTTCCTCCGGTGTAAATAGCCACCAAAAATGATGACAAATTGTAAATCTTTTTAACCGAATTGTTCTTGTACCATCCCGTGGTTGGTGTTACAATATCCACGGTGCAAGGGAATCCCATTTCGGTCGATTCCTGACATCTCTGACATATCACAACATTTGGAGGAAGACTGATGGAGCACGTTCGTTCCAAGAAAAAGCTCACGCCCCCCATCATCGCCGGTATTGTGGCCGGTGCTTCGGTGCTGGTTCTGGCAGGGGCATATTGCGGGCTGTGCGCCTGGGTCAGCGGCAACGGCCGTCTGCTGCCCGGTACCATTGCCCAGAATCAAACACAGACGGTCACCCTGGACCTGGGCGGACTGACCCAGGATGCAGCGGTGGAATATATGACCAGCTCCATGAAGGAGCACCTGGACACCCTGGAGCTGACCCTGAACTACGGGGAGGACCAGAAGGTGACCATCTCCGGCTCCCTGCTGGATGTGGACCCCCAGGCCGCCGTGGAGTACGGCATGGAGGAGAAGAAGTCCCTGAGCTTTTTCTCCCTGGGCCTGGCCTGGCTGGGTGCGGGCAATGACCCGGCCCCCCTGTCCCTGTCCTCCTCCTCCTTTACCTCCGAAGGAGAGAAGCAGGTGAAGGAGTACATCGACCAGATCGCCGAGGCCATGCACAAGGACCCGGTGGACTTCACCTACAAGCTGGAGGGCAACACCCTCACAGTCACCATGGGCACCGACGGGGCCGAGGTGGACAAGGAGGCCCTGCTGGAGCAGATTTCCAGCGCCCTGGCCACCGGAGAGGCCTCCCTGACCGTAGAGACCAAGCCCATCCCCTGCGCCGAGCTCACCGGGGAGATTCTCAGCGAGCTGGTGTATCAGGAGCCCAAGGCCCCCACCCAGGACGCCAACGGCAAGCTGACCCCCATGGTCATGGGCTGTTCCATCGACCCGGAAGAGGCCCAGGGCATCCTGGAAAAGACCAAGCCCGGGGAGACCTGTTCCATCCCCGTTACCATCAGCCAGCCCGACCTGAGCTCTGCGGCCTCCCTGCTCTATCAAGACCTGCTGTCCAGCAACACCAGCTATCTGGACGGCGTGGCCAGCCGCTCCTTTAACGTGGCCCGGGCCGCCTCCTTCTGCAACGGAAAAATCCTCATGCCCGGGGAGACCTTCTCCTACCTGGGCACCATCGGAGACCCCTCTCAGGCCAACGGCTACAAGTCCTCCACCGGCTATCAGAACGGCCAGACCGTCACCATGGACGGCGGCGGCGTGTGCCAGGTGTCCTCTGCCATCTACTACTGTGCCGTGTACGCCAACCTGGACATCGTGCACCGGGCCAACCACGCCTTTACCGTAGGCTATGTGCCCGACGGCCTGGACGCCACCGTGTACTATCCCAGCCTGGACTTCAAGTTCCGCAACAACACCGACTTCCCCATCAAGATCGTCTCCTATGTGTCCGGCGGAAAGCTCACCGTCCAGATCTACGGCACCAACAACGACGGCACCTATGTGAAGACCGAGCGGTACACCCGCTCCACCACCGAGTACAAGACCGTCTATGAGGCGGACTCCTCCATCCCCCGGGGCACCACCAAGGTGAAGACCACCCCCTACACCGGCAAGGTGGTGGAGGTGTACCGCTGCGTGTACGACGCCAACGGCAAGCTCCTCTCCCGCACCTTTGAGAATACCAGCCGCTACTCCAAGCGGGACAAGGTGATTCTCTACAACCCCGCCGACTCCGGTCCCTGGGGCGAGGGCACCGACAAGCCCAAGCCCACCCCGGCTCCCACGCCCAAGCCCACACCCACTCCCAAGCCCACCCAGGCCCCCAACGAAGGAGCACAGCAGCCGTGAGAGATCAGTTTCAAGGCTTTACCCCGGAGACGGTGGAATTTATGTGGGGCATTCGGTTTCAAAACGAGCGCAGCTGGTTTGAAGCCCACAAAGAGGCCTACCTCAAAGAGCTCTACCGCCCCATGCAGGACCTGGGCCGACAGGCCCAGCTGGCCCTGGTGGAGAAGTTCCCCCAGGAGCCGTGGAATTTGAAGGTGGCCCGCATTTACCGGGACGCCCGGCGGCTCCATGGCCGTGGCCCCTACAAGGACCATCTGTGGTTTACCCTGGTACGGGGGGATGATACTTCCCCCGATGCCCACCCCGCCCTGTGGTTTGAGCTCACCCCCGAGGGGTGGAGCTGCGGCATGGGCTTCTGGTGCGCCAAGGCCTCCCTCATGGAGTGCCACCGCCAGGAGATTCTCCGAGACCCCAAGCCCCTGTTAAAACTGGAGCGCACCCTGAAGCGACAGGACCGCTTCGCCCTGGAGGGCCCGGAGTACCGCCGCCCCAAGCCCTGCCCTGAGGCAGAGCTCAGCGCCTGGTTTAACAAAAAGTCCCTGTCTGTGTCCCACGAGGAGGGGCTGTGCGAGCTGCTGTACACCCCCCAGCTGGCCGACCAGCTTACCCAGGACTTCCTCTTTCTCAAGCCCTACTACGATTATTTTTCGGCGCTGTCCGCCAAATTACCCACACAAGTATAATCTAAGCCCCTCTCGGCATCGCCGAGAGGGGCTTCTCGCTTAGGTCGGGGGCTGGTCGGCCAGCTCGTGCATCTCCTGTAAGGTCTGCATGCAGTTGACGGCCAGGGTGTTGAAGTACAGGCTGTCCTGCAAGCGCCCGAAGGTCCGGAAGGAGGCGTCTGTCTGCAAGAAGGGCTCCAGCTCCCGGGCGGTGTAGCTGCGCTGGACCCGCAAAATGGCGTCCTCCAGGTTGTCCAGCACCTCCACCGTGGCCTGGCTGTATTCGGTGGCCAGCAGCTGGGGGCGGCTGAGCAGATAGGCGTTGATCTGCTCCAATTCGCTCACCAGCTTCCGGTTGATGGGGAGCAGCTGCCGATAATAGGTCTGCTCTGCGCTGCTCATCCCCTTCAAGTGGGCCCCAATCTGGTCCTCCAGCAGGTGGATGCGCACCAAGCGATCGGTCATCTGGCTGCCATCCTGGGTCCCCTCCTGACACAGGGCCCGCACCTGCTGCAAAAAGCTGCGGTCCAACTCGAACAGCTCCTTCACGCTCTGCTTGAACTCCCGCCCGGCGGTGTTGGGCAGCAAAAAGCGGTTGGCCAGGGTGGCGGTCACCGCCGCCAAGGCCACATAGGCCAGGCGCAGCCCGCTGGCCTCTAAAAGCCCCAGGCGCAGGTGGGCCAGGGTCATACCGTAGCAGGTGGTGTACACCGTCATGGTCCAAGAGGTCACCGGGGCGTAGTACATAAAGCAGGTCATCACCGTGAGGATGACCAAATACTCCGGCATGGTGTGAAAGAGGCTCATCAATGCCATGGACACCAGCACCCCGCCCATGGTGCCCAGGATACGGTTGCCGATCTTCATGCGGCTCTCCTCGGCGTAGGGCATGAGCATGAGGAAGGTGGTCATGGGGTACCAGTAGGCGTGCTCCAGCCCGGTGGCCCACACAAAGCCAAAGCCCAGGCTCAGCACCACCGACAGCCGCAGGGCAAACCGGGTGGAAAACTGGTCCAGGCGGAAGATATTGCCCAGGCCCCGCAGCTTGTGCTGGTCGTCGGGCAGCTTCCACTGCCGCTGGGGCTGGGCGGGGCGGGTGTTCTCCAGGGCCCGGAGTGCCACGGAAAACAGCCGTAAAATCTCCCCCATGGCCTCGTTTTGGGCCGGGTCGGACAGACCCGGGCCTTGGCGCAGCTCCTCCAGCTGCGCCAGCAGCTGCCCCTGGAGGGGCCCGCCCATGACGGACTCCGCCCGGCCAAAGAGCTTACTCAGGCGGGCATAGTACATGCGGTCCTGGGAGGGGGGCAGGGTCCCCAGCGTCACAAAGTGCTGGGTGAAGTAGATACAGCGCTGGAAGAGCACCATAAACAGATAGTAGAGCTTGCCGTACCCGTTGGCCAGATAGGTGTAGCCCCGGCTGTCATAGATCACCTGGTTCATGTGGACGATCATGGGCCCCAGGGCATTTCGCAGCGGGGTCACGTCCCCGCCGCAGGCCAGGGTCTTCATCTGCACGCACAGATTGTGCATTCCCTTGCGCACGGTGCCGAAGTGGCGCCGCCGCCGGATGATGCGGGAATAGAGCCACAGAGCCGCGGTCACCACCACCAGCCCGCAGCCCAGAGCCAACAGCTGGATGGGCAGCTGCTGGGGCTGGATGGGCACCAGCTGGAGAAAGACAAACTCCATGCTGTATACAAAGTAGGCCTTGGGGGTGAATTTGGAGCTCATGAGGTACACCAGCACAAAGGGCACCACCAGGTTCAGCCCCACCGCCCACCACAGGCCCCGCCCCGCTCCGAAGGCGGCCAGGGCCACCAGGAACATGGTGGCGGCAGCTTTGGCCAGCTCCCGGGGTCGGAAATCCTGTTTGTACCGGGTGCGGAACAGCAGGGTGAGGAAGGAGGCCATGGTGGCATACCGCACCCCGAACACCCCCCACATCCCCAGCAGCAGGATGAGGGAGACGAGAATGATGGGCAGGGCGGACAGCCACCGGGTGCGCATCACCGGCAGGCGTTTGGTGCGAAATTCCTTCCACCGCTGCGATCGTTCTCTCTTCATGGGCTGTCCCTCCTCTCTTTTCTATGATACACCCACCATTCCCCTCTCCACAAGACGGGAAACGCCCCGGCGCAAATGCGCCGGGGCATGGGCTTTTTAGTTTTTCAGGCTGTGCATGGGGGCGGGGATGCGGCCGCCACGGGCCACAAACTCCTCCGCCGAGCCGGTATGGCAGGGCATCACCGGGGCGGAGCCCAGCAGGCCGCCAAACTCCACGGTGTCCCCCACCTTCCTGCCGGGGGCGGGGATGATACGCACGGCGGTGGTCTTCTGGTTGATCATACCGATGGCCGCCTCGTCGGCGATGATGGCGGAGATGGTGGCGGCGGTGGTGTCCCCGGGCACGGCGATCATGTCCAGGCCCACCGAGCACACGCAGGTCATGGCCTCCAGCTTCTCCAGGGTCAGGGCCCCAGAGCGGGCGGCGGCGATCATGCCCTCATCCTCACTGACGGGGATGAAGGCGCCGGACAGGCCGCCCACCGAGGAGGAGGCCATCACGCCGCCCTTCTTCACGGCGTCGTTCAAGAGAGCCAGAGCGGCGGTGGTGCCGTGGGTGCCGCACACCTCCAGGCCCATCTCCTCCAGGATGCGGGCCACGCTGTCCCCGATGGCGGGGGTGGGAGCCAGAGACAGGTCCACGATGCCAAAGGGCACGCCCAGACGGCTGCTGGCCTCCTGGGCCACCAGCTGGCCCATGCGGGTGACCCGGAAAGCGGTCTTCTTGATGGTCTCCGCCACCACGTCAAAGGGCTGGCCCTTCACGGCCTTCAAAGCGTGGTGCACCACGCCGGGGCCGGACACGCCCACGTTGATGACCCGCTCGGCCTCGCCCACGCCGTGGAAGGCGCCGGCCATGAAGGGGTTGTCCTCCACGGCGTTGCAGAACACCACCAGCTTGGCGCAGCCAAAGCCGCCCTGGTGGGCGGTGCGGTCCGCGCAGGCCTTCACCGTCTCGCCCATGAGCTTCACGGCGTCCATGTTGATGCCCGCCTTGGTGGAGCCGATGTTCACCGAGGAGCACACCAGGTCGGTGACCGCCAGGGCCTCGGGAATGGAGGCGATGAGGTTGCGGTCCCCCCGGGTCATGCCCTTCTGCACCAGAGCGGAGAAGCCGCCGATGAAGTTGACGCCGGTCTCCTTGGCCGCCCGGTCCAGGGCCTGGGCAAAGGGCACATAGTCGTCGGTGTCCGAAGCCCCTGCCACCAGGGCGATGGGGGTCACCGAGATGCGCTTGTTAACAATGGGAATACCGAACTCCGCCTCAATGTCCTCTCCGGTCTTCACCAGGTTCTTGGCGGAGGATGTAATCTTGTCGTAGATCTTCTCACAGGCCACCTTGGGGTCGGAGTGGCAGCAGTCCAGCAGAGAGATACCCATGGTGATGGTGCGGATATCCAGGTTCTGCTGGTCAATCATGTGAATGGTGGATAAAATGTCCTGTTGATTGAGCATGTTCCGTCACCTCAAATCCGATGCATGGCGTTGAAGATGTCTTCCCGCTGCACCCGAATGTCCAGGCTCCGCTCCTTGCCGCTGTCGCTGAGCTCCTGGGCCAGCTGGGCAAAGGGAATGGTGCACTTGGACACATCCACCAGCATCACCATGGTGAAATAGTCCTGCAAAATGGTCTGGCTGATGTCCAGCACGTTGACGTTGCGCTGGCTGATTTCGCCGCACACAGAGGCGATGATGCCCACCTGGTCCTTGCCGACTACCGTAATAATGGCTCTCATGAAAATTCCTCCCTATTCTTCGGGGTATTTCCCCGCTGTCTACGCAATTTAACCCAGCTCGTCCAGGGTCAGGCCGAAGGCCTCCCCCATGTGCTCCAAAAACCAGGTCACTTCGTCCATGTCCATATCCTTCAGGGCGTGGAGGGTCTCCTCCTCCGCCTGCACAAACTCCCGGTTCCCCGCCTTCCGCTCTTCCAGGCACTTCAGCCATGCCGCCAGCTTGTCGGCGGCCTTGATGTAGCATCGCACCTTTGGGTCCTCCACCCGCACCAGAGGTGCATAAGCCTCTGTCAATTGGGCGGGCAGCATCCCCAGCAGCTTGTCCTGGGCCACCGCCTCCACCTGGTCGTAGGCGGATTTGATGGCGGGATTGAAATACTTGATGGGGGTGGGAAGGTCCCCGGTGATGATCTCCGGGGCGTCGTGGAACAGCGCCGCCGTGGCCACCCGGTCCGGGTTGACGTCCTTGTGAAAGACCTCCTGCCCCACCACCGCCAGGGCGTGGGCCAGCACGGCTACCTCATAGGAGTGCTCCTCCACGTTCTCCGTGCGGGTGTTGCGCATCAGCGCCCAGCGGGCAATGTAGCGCATTCGGAAAATATAGGCAAAAAAGCTGGACGACATCCTTCCACCTTCTTTTTACGAATGGGTTCCCCTGCAAGGGGCGGGAAAAACGGCAAGGGAACTCCGGTGTGATAGCCGTTTTTCCGCTATCATACCACATTTTTGGTGAAATGTAAACCTATACAAAACCCTAGGGAAATGGTATCATTAAGAAAAACGCTGCATTCAGGAGGCCCTTATGGACATTGCCATCTACACCTTGGGCTGCAAGGTCAACCAATATGAGACCCAGGCCATGGAGCGAGAACTGCTCCGCCGCGGCCACACCCTGGTCCCCTTTGAGGACCTGGCCGACGCCTACATCATCAACACCTGCACCGTCACCGCCGTCAGTGACAAGAAGTGCCGCAACGTCATCCGTCGGGCCAAGAAGATGAACCCCCAGGCGGTGGTGGCCGTGTGCGGCTGCTACGCCCAGACCGAGCCGGAGGCGGTGGCGGCTCTGGGGGTGGACCTGGTGTCCGGAACTGCCGGGCGCATGGAGTTCTTGGATTTGCTGGAGGGGCAGCTTGAGAATCACGCCGCCCCCATCGTCCAGGTGGACGAGTCCCTGCGCCGCCGGGACTTTGAGCGGCTCACCGCCGGGGGCCAGCTGGGCCGCACCCGGGCCATGCTCAAGGTGGAGGACGGGTGCACCAACTTCTGCACCTACTGCATCATCCCCTATGCCCGGGGCCCGGTGCGCTCTCTGCCCCTTTCTGAGGCGGTGGACCAGGCCAAGGAGTTGGAGGCCCAGGGGTACCGGGAGATCGTGCTCACCGGCATTGAGATCTCCTCCTGGGGCCGGGACTTGAAGGAGGGCCAGACTCTCATCGACCTGGTGGAGGCCCTGTGCCACGCCGTGCCAGGGCTGCGGGTGCGTCTGGGCTCCCTGGAGCCACGCACCATTACGGAGGACTTCTGCCAGCGGGCGGCCGCCCTGCCCAACCTGTGCCCCCACTTCCACCTGTCCATGCAGTCCGGGTGTGACGAGACCTTGAAGCGGATGAACCGCAAGTACGACACCCAGCGGTACCTCCAGTCGGTGCAGTGGCTCAACCAGTATTTTGACCATCCCGCCATCACCACCGACCTCATTGTGGGCTTCCCCCAGGAGACGGAGGAGGAGTTCGGACAGACCCTGGAGTTCATCCGCCGCTGCGCCTTCTCCTCCATGCACATCTTCCCCTACTCCCGCCGCTCCGGCACCCCGGCCGCCACCATGGCCGGGCAGATTCTCCACGCCGTCCAGGAACAGCGGGCCCAGGCCGCCCAGGCGGTGGCCCGGGAGATGGAGGAGGCCTATTTGCAGGCCCTGGTGGGCTCCACCCTCCCCGTCCTCTTTGAGGAGGAGAAGGAGGGGCTGTGGCAGGGCCACGCCCCCAACTATGTGGCCGTGCGGGCTGCGGGAGAGGACCTCCACAACCAGCTGCGGCAGGTCACCATCACCGGAGTGGGAGACGGCATTCTGCTGGGAGAACTGCAATAAGAGCATTAAAAATAGACCGGACAGCCTGATGAAAGGTTGTCCGGTCTATTTTTGTTACTTGGTGATTTGGAAGGTGCGGGTGGCAGGGGCTGCCAGGTAGTTGCCGCCCAGAACGCAGACGGTCACCACATAGCTGCCAGGCTCGGTGGGAGGCGTGGTGCTGGAGTACAGCTTCCAGCTGGTGGTGAACCCAGTGTACAGGTAGTGCACGCTGCTCTGGTCCACGGTCACGTCCCCATTATAGGTCAGGGTTGCGCCGAAGTCGAAGGTCTTGGCCTGCTCGGCGGTGAGCTTGCCAGTGATCTCCTGGTTCCAGATGAGCTTGGAGCCGCTCAGGCGCATCTTCACCAGCAGGAAGCCCATGCCCACGCCGGTCTCATAGTTCTTGCTGTCGGTGACAGCGGCCACGGTGTACAGGCCGGCCCGGTTGGGGGTGCCAAAGGAGATGCGCACGCTGTCCAGGATACCGGGCAGCTTGTTGATCACCTCCAGAATCTGGCCGAAGGTTCCGGTATTGATGCCCAGAGCATGGAGGGCATCCAGCACACCCTGGGTGTTGAACAGCGCCCGCAGCTCGCCCACTGTGATGCCGTCGTTCATCATCTGGGTCAGAGTCTTCTGGCCCAGGCCCTCCAGCACCTTGTCGATGGCCTGGATGATCAGGGAGTTGTCGGTGTAGCGCTCCGGCAGGTCCAGGTAGATGCCGGTGGTGACGTTGCTGGTAACGCCGGCGTAGATGGTGTACAGGTCAAACTTGTCGTTGGGGTTGCAGGTGATGAAGTTCTCGGGCAGGGCCTCGTCGGCGTAGATGTTGGTGGAATTCACCTTCACGGACACCTTGGCCTTGTTGACGGTGACGGTGCCCTGGGCAAACTCGCTGGGGCGGTAGTCGGCATTGCCCTGATAGCTGATGCGGATCTGCTGGTTCTCTCCAGCGCCCATCTGGGGGAACTGGCCCAGGACGGTGCCGCCAATGGCGTACACCTTGCCCTCAATGGGCACCCACTGGGTCAGGGCGTCGCCGCTGATGAGGTCGCCCAGGCCGGGGAACTTCTCCAGCAGGCCGCCCAGGTCCACGTTCAGGCCGGTCTCTGCATCGGTGAGCTTGGCCTTGTACTCAATGGTAAAGTCCTCAATGCTCAGGGTCTCCCGGGCGGGAAGGGTGGAGTTGTCCCAGTCAATGGCGTTGTCAAAGATGGTCTGCTCCATGGCGGAGACGTCCATGTTGTAGGTAAAGGACACGCCCTCCTTCAGGGCCACCACGCTTTCCAGACGGCTGTCGGTGGTGGTCACATTCACGGTGACGGAATTGCCCCGGAACTGCTGATTGCCGGGCCAGGAAATGCGGATCTCCCAGGTGCCGGTGCCGAACTTCACCAGGCCGGTGAGGTCGGTCTCACTGAGGGGCTTGAAGGTATCGGTGATCCCGGTCTTGTCCACATTGTACTCCACCGTGACCTCCTCTGCGGTGAGGCCCTGGGGATTGACGGTGGAGGCCACGACCGCGTTGTAGATGGCGGCAGCGGTAGCTGTGTAGTCGTAGCCCTGGTCGTCGGTGAACACCATGCCCACCTCATAGGGGCCCTCGTTGAGGTTAAACTGCACCTGCTCCCGGTCCTTGACCGTGAGGGTGGCCTCAATGGTGGTGGGGGCATACTGCTGGTTGCCGGCAAAGGAGATGCGCACCTTCTGCGCTCCGGCGGAGATGGCGGGGTAACCCACGCTGCCTACCACCGCCTGGCCCTCCAGGGGCAGCCACGTGGAGTCCACGGAAGTCAGCCCCTTGTGGTAGTACTCGATGGTCACATTCTCAGCGGTAAGTACCTCAGAGGAGGCCACCACGGCGTTGAAAATGGCCTCGTGGAGCAGGGCATAGTCCACCTTCATATCCTCGCCCACAGCCAGGGTCACAGCATCGGGGGTCTCCTTCAGGGTGTAGGGAGCATCGGGCCGCTCGGTGATGGTGACGGTGGTTTCAGCAGAGGTTCCGTAGCAGGTGTCGGTTCCAGCATAGGAAATGCGGATCTGCTGCTCGCCCACAGAGATGGCGGGGTAAGTCAGGGTATTTTTACCGCCCTCCAACGGCATCCACGCCTTGCCCAGGTCGCCCACAGCGCCGGTGGTAGGGGTGGCGTAGTACTCAATGGTCACATCCTCCAGGGTCAGCTGGGGCTGGGTGGAGGCCACCACCGTGTTGAAAATGCCCTGGTACAGAGCGTCGTAGTTGACGGTGATATCTTCGTTGTAGGGCAGAGCCACCTGGCAGCCCTCGTTCAGGACGATGCTGGAGCTCAGCTTGGCGGCTTTGGTCAGGGTGACCTCAGCGGTGGTGCCCTCCAGGCGGACCTGGTAGTTGCCGTCCTTATTGGTCTGCAGGGCGGGGTGGGTATAGGTGGTGGTTATGAGCCCCCACTTTGTCTCACTGGTGAACCCATTCACCGAGCCCCAGGCGTCGTTGGTCAAAAGGCCGTTTTTCCCGGTGCAGTAGTATTCCCACTCCAGGCTCTGGGCGTCCACCTGGTCGGCATTGGCCACCAGGGCCTGGCACAGGAGCTCCTTCACCTGCTCCTCGGTGGCATTGGCGGGAATCACCGCAGTGCCGTTTTGGAGCTGAGTCTCTGCCTGGGCCACAACTTGGGTGGTGGTCTCCACCGAGCCACTCCCTGCTGCCATGGCGCTCATGGGCAGTCCACACTGCATCAGTGTGACCGCTGCCAGGAGGCCCGCAAGGGTTCTGATACACGTTTTCCCTCTCATGTTCTCTCATCCTTTTATGTGAATTCTTGCCGAAATCGGCAGTTACTTACTGTACTACTCCCCAGTGGCGAAGTCAAGGCTTTTGCAGGCCTTTTCCCAAATTTTACATGACTTTACACAATTGCCCGTTTTCCACGCAAAAAGGCGGCCTGGGTCATACCCAGGCCGCCCTGTGCGGTACAGATATCTGAGAAGGTCTTGGAGCAACTGCGCCCCGTTACACCTCCATGATCACCGGGAGGATCATGGGGTTGCGCTTGGTCTTCTTGTAGAGGTAGCCGGACAGGTTCCCCTTGATTTCCGACTTGATGGTGGACCAGTCCCGAATGTGGCGGTCCTGGCAGCTGTCCAGGGCGTCCACCGCCACCTGGCGCAGCTCGTCCATCAGGGCCTCGGACTCCTTGACGTACACGAAGCCACGGGTGATAATGTCGGGCCCGGAGATGACCTGTCCGTCCTCGGCGGACATGGACACCACCACCACGATCATGCCGTCCTGGGCCAGGTGCTGGCGGTCCCGCAGCACCACAGCGCCCACGTCGCCCACGCCGTAGCCGTCCACAAATACCTTGCCGGAGGGCACGGTGCCGCTGATGCGGGCGCCCTTCTGGGTGATCTCGATGACCTTGCCCACGTCGCTGATGATGATGTTCCGGGGGTCCATGCCCATGCTTTTCGCCAGCTTGGCGTGGGTTTTCAGCATACGCTGCTCGCCGTGGACGGGGATGAAATACTTGGGCCGCACCAGGGCGTGGACGATTTTCAGCTCGTCCTGGCAGGCGTGGCCGGAGACGTGGAGGGGCAGCTCCCGCTCATTGACCACCTCGGCGTCCCGGCGGTACAGCTCGTTGATGACGTTGCCAATGGCGTTCTCGTTGCCGGGAATGGCGGAGGCAGAGAGAATCACCCGGTCTCCGGCCTGAATCTCCACCTGGCGGTGGGTGTTGAAGGCCATGCGGGTGAGGGCGGACATGGTCTCGCCCTGGCTTCCGGTGGTGATGATACACACCTTGTTCTTGGGCAGGCCCTTGATCTGGTTGACATCCACCACCACCCCGGCGGGCACCTGCATATAGCCCAGCTCGGTGGACACCCGCATCACGTTCTCCATGCTGCGGCCCGTCACCGCCACCTTGCGGCCATACTTGGCGGCCACGTTGATGATCTGCTGGATGCGGTCCACGTTGGAGGCGAAGGTGGTGACGATGATACGCTGGTCACAGCCCCGGAACAGAGCCTCAAAGGAGGCCCCCACGCTGGACTCGCTCTTGGTGAAGCCGGGGCGCTCCACGTTGGTGGAGTCGGCCAGCAGCGCCAGCACGCCCTCCCGGCCCAGCTCGCCCAGGCGGGTCAGGTCGGCCATGCCGCCCTGAATGGGGGTGGGGTCAATTTTGAAGTCGCCGGTGTGGATGCACACGCCCAGGGGACAGCGGATGGCGAAGGCCACCGCATCGGCGATGGAGTGGTTGATGTGGATGAACTCCACGGTGAATTTGCCGGCCCGCACCGTCTCCCCGGCCTCGCAGGTGATGAGCTTGACCTTCTTGTCCAGGCGGTGCTCCTCCAGCTTCAGGCGGATGAGCCCGGCGGACATGCGGGTGGCGTAGATGGGCACGTTCACATCCCGCATCAGATAGGGGATGCCGCCGATGTGGTCCTCGTGGCCGTGGGTGATGAAGATGGCCCGGATGCGGTCCCGGTTCTGAATGAGGTAGCTGAAGTCGGGAATCACCACGTCTACCCCGTACATCTCGTCGTCGGGGAAGCCCATGCCCACATCCACGATGATAATGTCGTTGCCGTACTCATAGGCGGTGATGTTCTTTCCGATCTCGTTGAGACCGCCCAGAGAGATAATTTTCAATTTTTCTGCCATAAATACTCCTTTACCAGTAATACCTATCCTTATCTTGTTGTATGCGTATTTATGGGCCTGTGGGCACACTCCCCCCTGGGGGCCGGACAGCCCACCTCCCCTTGAGATAAGTCTGCCCGGAATGCACGCTGTGTTACCACCAAAAAGGGCAAATGGTTCCCCTTTTGGGCGCAGGAGAAAAGCGCCGTCGTCCACCCCATCTCTCTGGCCCTGTTTCGCCAGACAGATGAGGGGTCGGCCGCCTCACCCTGCGCTATGCACCGCTGTGTGGTTGTCTCTATTTGAAGCGTGCCCACGAGCCACGCTTTACGCCATATCAAAACCGCTCAACTCCCCCGATGGGGAGGAGCTTGCTCAAGCAAGTATATCACAGATCACCGTCAAAGTACAGTATTTTTTGTCTGACAGCCCTCCAGCGCCCCTCTTCCATCCCTTCCCATCCATAGAGAATGCCCGTTTCCCTCTCTTGTTATCTCGCTCTGGCCAGGGTCAGGCCGATGACTTCCTCTGCCCCGGCCATGCGCAGGCAGGCGGCGCACTCTCCCAGGGTGGCCCCGCTGGTGACCACGTCGTCCACCAGCACCATCCGCTTCCCCGTCAGGTCGATGCCATCAAGCACGGCGTAAGCCCCCATCACGTTGGCCTGCCGGGCGGATGGCGTGGGAATGCGGGACTGCTGTTTGGTATTCCGCACCTTCTCCAGGGTGGGCACCACCTCCACACCCAGGTACTTCCCCACCTCCCGGGCCAGCAGCTGGCACTGGTCAAAGCCCCGCTGCCCCAGCCTCCGCCGGGACACAGGCACCCAGGTGATCCCGTCCACCTCCTCGCCCCACTGGTCGTGGAGGCACTGGGCCATGAGCATGCCAAACAGCCGGGCATGGATTTGTCCGCCCTGGAACTTAAACCGCCGCATCCCCCGGCGCACGCTGCCCCGATACCACAGCGGAGAGAGGCACCGAGCGCAGAAGTCCACCTGTTTCCCGACCTCCAGCTGCCATGGAAGGGTCTTCTGGCAACGATGGCACAGGCCCTCCTCCTCCCACACCTCCAGCACACGGCCACAGAAGGGGCAGCGGGGCGGATAGATCAAATCCAACACCAGTTTCCCCAGATTCATCTCTATGCCACCCCGCTTTGCGTCGAATTACGTCGAATTTCTCGGTATAAAAAAGGACGCAGCCGATGGCTGCGTCCTTTTGAATGCTTGGGAAATGGATTACTGGGCGTACAGCTCGATGAGCTTCTGCAGGTGCTCCCAGCGCTCCATAGCGGCCTTCTCGTTCTTCTCGAACAGCTCCTGAGCACGCTCGGGGAAGGAACGGGTGAGGGAGGAGTAGCGGGCCTCGTTCATCAGGAACTCCTGATAGCCGCCAGCGGGGGCCTTGGAGTCCAGAGTGAAGGGGTTCTTGCCCTGCTCCTTGAGAGTGGGATTGTAGCGGAAGAGGTTCCAGTAGCCACAGGCCACGGCCTTCTTCATCTCGCTCTGGCAGTTGGTCATGCCGCCCTTGATGGAGTGCATCTCGCAGGGAGCATAGCCGATGATGAGGGAGGGACCATGATAGGCCTCGGCCTCACGGATGGCAGCCAGAGTCTGGTTGGGGTTGGCGCCCATGGCGACCTGAGCCACATAGACGTAGCCATACTGCATGGCGATCTCAGACAGGCTCTTCTTGCCCACGGTCTTACCGGCAGCGGCGAACTGAGCCACCTGGCCGATGTTGGTGGACTTGGAGGCCTGACCACCGGTGTTGGAGTACACCTCAGTGTCGAAGACGAAGACGTTGACATCCTCGCCGGAAGCCAGGACGTGATCCAGGCCGCCGTAACCGATGTCGTAAGCCCAGCCGTCGCCGCCGAAGATCCACACGGACTTCTTCACCAGCAGGTCGGACATCTCCACGACCTGACGGCAAGCGTCGCAGTCGCAGGTCTTAGCAAGCTCCAGCAGCTTGGCGGAAGGCTCCTTGGAACCCTCGCCCTCGTCGCGCTTGGCCAGCCACTCAGCGGCAGCAGCCTTCAGCTCGTCGCTGGCGCAGTCGGCGGTGGTCAGGCTGGTGACGACCTCAACCAGCTTCTCACGACGCTGCTTGACACCAACCAGCATGCCCAGGCCGTGCTCGGCGTTGTCCTCGAACAGGGAGTTGGCCCAAGCGGGACCCTTGCCCTCGGCGTTGGTGCAGTAGGGAGAGGTAGCAGCGGGGCCGCCCCAGATGGAGGAACAACCGGTGGCGTTGGAGACATACATACGATCGCCGCACACCTGGGTGACCAGACGGGCATAGGCGGTCTCGGCACAGCCGGCGCAGGAGCCAGAGAACTCCAGCAGGGGCTGCTTGAACTGGCTGTCCTTGACGGTGGCGACGCTCTCCATCTCCTTCTTGGGAGCAACCTTGGACACCAGGTAGTTGAACACGGGCTGCTTGGGCAGCTCCTGCTCCATGGGAACCATGGTCAGGCTCTTGGTGGGACACACGCCCACGCAGACGCCACAGCCCATACAATCCAGAGCGGACACAGCCAGGGTGTACTTGTACACGCCCTTGCCAGCGCCGGCCTTGATGTCCACGATCTGGGCACCGGCGGGAGCGGCAGCGGCCTCTTCCTCGGTCAGAGCGAAGGGACGGATGGTGGCGTGGGGGCAGACATAGGAGCACTGGTTACACTGGACACAGGTGGTCTCGTTCCAGGCGGGCACGGTGACGGCCACGCCACGCTTCTCGTAGGCGGCAGCGCCCTGCTGGAAGGTGCCGTCCACGCAGTCCACAAACTTGGACACGGGCAGGGAGTCGCCGTCCATCTTGTTGACGGGCTCCATGATGCTCTCCACCTGAGCCACCAGCTCAGCCTTGCCCTCGTAGTTGTGGGCAACGGGAGCGTCCTCGGCGGTAGCCCAGTCGGCGGGCACGTCCACCTTCACGAAGGCGGTGGCGCCCAGGTCGATGGCCTTGTGGTTCATGTCAACCACGTCCTGGCCCTTCTTCAGGTAGGACTTGGTGGCAGCTTCCTTCATGTAGCGGATGCCGTCCTCCTGGGGCATGACGTTGGCCAGAGCGAAGAAGGCGGACTGGAGAATGGTGTTGGTGCGCTTGCCCATACCGATCTCGATGGCCAGGTCGATGGCGTTGATCATGTACAGCTGGATGTTGTTCTGAGCGATGTAGCGCTTGGAAGCGGCATCCAGGTGGTGGTTGAGCTCATCGAAGTTCCACTGGCAGTTGACCAGGAACACGCCGCCGGGCTTGACGTCACGGACGATGGGGAAGCCCTTGGTGATGTAGCTGGGCACGTGGCAGGCCACGAAGTCAGCCTTGTTGATGTAGTAGGGGCTGCGGATGGCCTTGTCGCCGAAACGCAGGTGGGAAACGGTCACGCCGCCAGTCTTCTTGGAGTCGTACTGGAAGTAGGCCTGCACGTTCTTGTCGGTGTGGTCGCCGATGATCTTGATGGAGTTCTTGTTGGCGCCCACGGTACCGTCGCCGCCCAGACCCCAGAACTTGCACTCGATGGTGCCCTCGGCAGCGGTGTTGGGAGAGGGCTTCTCCTCCAGGGACAGGTGGGTCACGTCGTCGTTGATGCCCAGAGTGAACAGACGCTTGGGCTCAGCCTTGGTCAGCTCCTCATACACAGCGAACACGCTGGCGGGGGGAGTGTCCTTGGAGCCCAGACCGTAACGACCGCCGATGACATTGATGTCGGTGCGGCCGCCGTTGGCCAGAGCGGTGACAACATCCAGGTACAGAGGCTCGCCCTGAGCGCCGGGCTCCTTGGTGCGGTCCAGCACAGCGATGTGCTTGCAGGTGGCGGGGATGGCAGCCAGCAGCTTGTCGGCACGGAACGGACGATACAGACGCACCTTCACCAGACCAACCTTCTCGCCGTGAGCGTTGAGGTAGTCGATGACTTCCTCGGCCACGTCGCAGATGGAGCCCATGGCGATGATGACACGGTCAGCATCGGCAGCGCCGTAGTAGTTGAACAGCTGGTAGTTGGTGCCCAGCTTCTCGTTGACCTTGCCCATGTACTCCTCGACGATCTCGGGGACAGCGTCATAGTAGGCGTTGGAGGCCTCACGGTGCTGGAAGAAGATGTCGCCGTTCTCGTGAGAACCACGCATCACGGGGTGATCGGGGTTGAGGGCGCGGGCGCGGAAGGCAGCCACGGCGTCCATGTCGCACATCTCAGCCAGATCCTCGTAATCCCACACGGCAACCTTCTGGATCTCGTGAGAGGTACGGAAGCCGTCGAAGAAGTTGATGAAGGGGACACGGCTCTTCAGAGTGGCCAGGTGAGCCACAGCAGACAGGTCCATGACCTCCTGGGGGTTGGACTCACACAGCATGGCAAAGCCGGTCTGACGGCAGGCCATAACGTCGGAGTGATCGCCGAAGATGTTCAGAGCATGGCTGGCCACAGTACGGGCGGAGACATGGAACACGGTGGGCAGCAGCTCACCGGCAATCTTGTACATGTTGGGGATCATCAGCAGCAGGCCCTGGGATGCGGTGTAGGTGGTGGTCAGGGCGCCAGCGGCCAGAGAGCCGTGGACGGTACCGGCAGCGCCGGCCTCGGACTGCATCTCCACAACCTTCACGGTCTGGCCGAAGATGTTCTTCCGGCCAGCAGCGGCCCACTGATCCACATTGTCAGCCATGGGGCTGGACGGAGTGATGGGGTAAATACCCGCAACCTCTGTGAATGCGTAGGACACGTGAGCGGCAGCGGTGTTGCCGTCCATAGTTTTGAACTTACGTGCCATTTTCGTTTCCTCCTTTTGCTTCTCAGCAAAGAGCGCTGAGGCATCTGAATTCCGAATACACCTCAGTCTACCACATTTCCCCTATAAATTCAATGAATAATTCCATTTTTTCTTGTAAAATCTCACACACCATCCGTCCTCCCCTAGCTTCTGCGGAATCAGACACCTTGCACCGGACAAATCCCGGCGCTATCGTAGAAGAACGAGATTTTTTGTTACTTTTTTGTCAAATGCTCTGTCGCCCTCTCACGGACATACCGCCCTCTGGAAGCCCGTGCAGCAGTCAAACTCGCCCAATCTTGGGTGGTCATACCGCACAACTGTGAAATGGCCAAATTCTCCAACCATAAGCAGGGCCGTGACAGGCCGTCCCTCCCAAATTTACTTTCCGGGCTGGATGGAGAACTTTTCCTAAATTTGCCTGATGCCAACAAGTTTTCTTGCGTTCAACACCCCCCCGTGGTATGATAGATGGTAAAGAATTTCGGTTACTTATTTCTCGAGAGGAGTGTGGCCCCATGGTGTGCAATCTGCTCTCCCTTGGTCTCAATGGCATCCATGGATATCCGGTGACAGCAGAGTGCGCCCTATCCGGGGGACTGCCCGCCTTTGACGTGGTGGGTCTGCCCGATGCAGCGGTGAAGGAGTCCCGGGAACGGGTGCGCTCGGCCATTCGCTCCAGCGGCTTTGACTTTCCCGTCTCCCGCATCACCATCAACCTGGCCCCCGCCGACCGGAAGAAGGTGGGCACGGTGTACGACCTGCCCATTTTGCTGGGCATTCTCTCCGCCAGCGGCCAGCTGCCCCTGAAGGGGTACGCCGACGCCGCCTTTTTGGGGGAGCTGTCCCTGTCCGGGGCGCTGCGCCCGGTGTCTGGAATCCTTCCCATGGCCCTGGCGGCCGTGCGCTGCGGAATCCGCCAGCTGTTTGTCCCCGCCGACAACGCCCCCGAGGCCTCCCTGGCCCAGGGGCTGGAGGTATACGGGGTGGAGACGGTGGCGCAGCTGTGCGCCCACCTGAAAGGAGAGGTTTCCCTCTCCCCCACGCCTCCCTGGACCCCGCCGGAGGTGCTGCCCACCGGGCCGGACTTTGCCGACGTGAAGGGCCAGGATGGGGCCAAGCGGGCCCTGGAAGTGGCCGCCGCCGGCGGACACCATATTTTAATGACCGGCAGCCCCGGGGCGGGCAAGTCCATGATGGCCAAGCGCCTGCCCTCCATCCTCCCCGATTTGACCCGGGAGGAGGCTCTGGCCTGTACGGAGATCTACTCCGTGGTGGGCCTGACCAGCCGGGAGCACCCCATGGTGCTCCGCCGCCCCTTCCGTGCCCCCCACCACACCATCTCAGCCGCCGGCATGGCAGGCGGCGGCACCACCCTGCGCCCCGGGGAGATCTCCCTGGCCCACAACGGGGTGCTGTTTTTAGACGAGCTGCCTGAGTTCCACACCGACGTGCTGGAGGTGCTGCGCCAGCCCCTGGAGGACGGGAGCACCCAGATCACCCGGGTGTCCGGGACGGTGACCTACCCCAGCCGATTTATGCTGGTGTGCGCCATGAACCCCTGCAAATGCGGCTGGTATGGTCACCCCTCGGGGCGGTGTACCTGCTCCGAGCAGGCGGTGCGCCGCTACCAAAGCCGCATCTCCGGTCCCATGCTGGACCGCATTGATATCTGTGTGGACGTGCCCGCCCTGGAATACCACGAGTTGGCGGGACAGTCCGCCCCCGCTGAGTCCTCGGCAGACATCCGGGCTCGGGTCAATGCCGCCCGGTCTATCCAGCACGCCCGCTTCGGCCCCCACGGCCCCACCTGCAACGCCCACATGGGGCCCCAGGAGCTCAAGGCATACTGCCAGCTGGACGACGCCTGTCAGGCCATGATTCAAAGCGCCTATGAGAAGCTGGGCCTCACCGCCCGCAGCTATGACCGCATTCTCCGGGTGGCCCGCACCGTGGCAGATCTGGACCACTCCCAGCACATTCAGCCCCATCATCTGGCGGAGGCCCTCCAGTATCGGCCCCCGGAGCACTTACAGGTGTAAACAATAGCCCATTTCCGCCCCCCATGTGTGGCGATACATACAGGAAAGGAAGATTCACTATGGTACACAAGAAGGCACGTTCCTCCAAAAAGAAAACCACTGCCAAGAAAGTGGTCAAGAAAGCCCCCGCCCCGGCCCGTACCGTCGCCCCGACAGCAGAGCCTGTGACCGCCGAGGTGGAGACCACCACCGCCGTGGAGCAGGTTGAGCCCGCTGTGGCGGAGACTGCCGCTGCCGTGGAGCAGCCCGAGCCCGCTGTGGCGGAGACTGCCGCTGCCGTGGAGCAGCCCGAGCCCGCTGTGGTGGAAGAGCCCGCCGCAGCCAAGCCCGCTGCCAAGACCCGGACCAGCACCCGCAAGACCACCAGCACCCGGAAGAAGCCCGCCTCTGCCGCTAAGAAGCCCGCCCCGGTGGTGGAAGAAGCCGCCCCCGTCGTGGAGGAGGTCACTCCCGTGGTGGAAGAAACCGCCCCTGTCGTGGAGGAAGCCGCTCCCGTGGCGGAAGAGGCCGCTCCTGTCGTGGAGGAAGCTGCTCCCGTGGTGGAAGAGGCCGCTCCTGTCGTGGAGGAGGTCGCTCCCGTGGAAGAAGAACCCGCCCCTGTGGAAGAGGAAACCGCTCCCAGTGTGGAAGAAGATGTATCACCTGTTGTGGAGGAGGTCAAACCTATGTATGAGATGTCCAACCTGCCCCGGAGAAGCATTGCCTTCATCGGCTCGGAATGTCACCCCTTTGTCAAGACTGGCGGTCTGGGCGACGTGATGTACGCCCTGCCCCGTCAGCTGGTGAAGCTCAACTGTGACGTGCGGGTGATTCTGCCCCGCTACGCCTGCATCCCCCAGAAGTTCCAGGAGAAAATGGAGTACCGGGGCGAGTTCTACATGGACCTGGGCAACACCGGGCGCAACTACTATGTGGGAATTATGGAGTATGTCTGTGACGGCGTGGTGTACGACTTCATTGACAATCAGGAGTTCTTCTCCTCCGGCAACCCCTACACCAACCTGGTGGACGACATTCCCAAGTACTGCTTCTTCAGCAAGGCCGCTCTGGCTGCCCTGAACTACTTAAACTGGATCCCCGACATTGTCCACTGCCACGACTGGCAGGCGGGTCTGGTGCCGGTGTATCTGCGCACCCTGTTCAAGGACTCCCCCGTGGGCCACGCCCGGTCCATCCTCACCATCCACAACCTGCGCTTCCAGGGTATTTACAACATCCCCACCATCCGCTACTGGTCCGGCCTGCCCAATGAGGTGTTCCAGATGGGCGCTTTGAAGGACGGCTATCAGGACGCCAACATGCTCAAGGGCGGCATCGCCTACGCCGACCGGGTCACCACCGTCAGCGGCACCTACGCCGGGGAGATCCAGACCGCCGAGTACGGCGAGCACCTGGAGGGCCACCTGCGCTACCACAGCGGCAAGCTGCGTGGCATCGTCAACGGCATTGACTACGACATGTGGAACCCCGCCACCGACCCCGCTCTGGCCGAGAACTACGAGCTGGGCAACGTGCTGGACCACAAGATGGCCAACAAGCTGGCCCTGCAAAAGGAGCTGGGGCTGGAGCAGGACGAGGGCAAGTTCGTCATCGGCCTCATCTCCCGCCTGACCAACCAGAAGGGTCTGGACCTGGTCAGCTCCATCATCCCCATGGTGCTGGACGGCAACACCCAGGTGGTGGTGCTGGGCACCGGCGACCGGGAGTACGAGGACACCTTCCGCTACTATGAGAGCACCCACCGTGGCACCTTCTGCGCCTGCATCCAGTACGACGAGGCCCGGGCCCACCGCATCTACGCCGGCGCCGACGCCCTGCTGGTGCCCTCCCGCTTTGAGCCCTGCGGCCTGACTCAGCTCAACGCCATGCACTACGGCACCCTGCCCATCGTCCGGGAGACCGGCGGCCTGAAGGACACCGTGGAGCCCTACAACACCTTCACCGGAGACGGCAACGGCTTCACCTTCGACCGCTATGACGCAGGGCTGCTGCTGGACGCCATCAACCGGGCCAAGACCCTCTATTTCACCAACCGCTATCACTGGGACGAGGTGGTCCAGCGGGACATGGCCAAGGACGTGTCCTGGGAGAATTCCGCCCGTCAGTACAAGGATCTGTATCTGGAGCTGACCCAGTGGTAAAAGGCCAAATGGCCCCCAATCCCCCAAAAATACGGTGTCATATCCCCGCCGCAACCGGCAGTTGACAGATTTCCAGCCCTGTTTGGTGGCCTGCAACCGTGGGAGGTGCTACCATGAGACCATCAAAAGCGACGGGAGGCACACCTATGATTTTAGGAGATAAGATCACAAATTTGAGAAAAAAGGCCGGGTGGTCCCAGGAGGAGCTGGCCCACCAGCTGGGGGTATCCCGGCAGGCGGTGAGCAAGTGGGAGAGCGGCAGCTCCATCCCCGACCTGGACAAAATCCTCCGGCTCAGCCAGCTGTTTGAGGTGAGCACCGACTACCTACTCCTCGACGAGATGGAGCCGGAGCTGCCCCAGGCAGAGCCGGAACCTGCCCCCATCCTGGATGGGCCCCAAGTCCCGGTCCACCACATCACCCTGGAGCAGGCCAACATCTATCTGGACACGGTGCGAGGGGTGGCCAGCAAAATCGCCCTGGGCGTGTTCCTGTGCATCCTCTCCCCCACCGCCCTCATTTACCTGGGCGGCCTGTCCAGCGAAGAGGGCCGCTTCACCCTATCCGAGCCTCTGGCGGGCGGGGTGGGCATCCTGGTGATGCTGGCCCTGGTGGCCGCCGCTGTGGCCCTGTTTCTCTTCTTTGGCAGCCGCCTGACCCCCTACGAGCACCTGGACAGCCAGCCTGTGGAGCTGGCCTATGGAGTGGACGGCGTGGTAAAAAAGCGTCAGGCCGAATACCAGTCCACCCACCTGATGCTGCTGGTGGTGGGTATCACCCTGTGCATTCTCAGTCTGGCCCCACTGATGGTGGCCGTGGCCATTGACGAGGACGGCATGGCTCCCATCATCGGCCTCATCCTCATGTTTGTGATAGTGGCAGTGGGCGTGTTCCTGCTGGTGCGCACCTGCATCATCGCCGGAAGCTTCCAGCGGCTGTTGGAGACTGGGGACTACACCCGGGAGCACAAGCGGGAGGAGAACAGCCCTCTGACCACCATCTACTGGGGTCTGGTGCTGGCCATCTACCTGGGCTGGAGCTTCTGGACCATGGCCTGGGACCGCACTTGGATTGTGTGGCCGGTGGCGGCGGTGCTGTTCGCCCCGGTGCGAAGCATTGCAGGGTTGCTGACCAAAAAATAAGACACATCGGGCAGGAGAAGGCGCTCACCTTCCCCTGCCCGATGCTTTTTTGCCCCAATACCGCCCTGTGCAAGGCTGACTGGAAGATTGTTCTTCTAAATGAGCTAGTCTCAGGCTTGCCAGCCTGGTGGGGGCGCTCCCCGCTGGGGGTTCCTTTTGGTCGGGCAAAAGGAACCAAAACCCGCTTAGGGCGTTCCCCCCTAAGTACCCCCCTGGGGTACGAAGCTAAAACTGCGTCAAGTGCCCGTTCGGCCCGTCACCCTTGCTGTGGCTCCTGTTTGTGCCACCACACCAGGCCACCCAGGGCAGCTGGCCCTATCACCGGGTGGTTTCCACGCCCAGGCCTACCCTGGAGAAGCGGCGCTCCCGCCGCCGGAAGTTTCTGCCGCACCATCTTGTTGCGCTGTGGTAGGGGCCGTGGCTTGCCCGGCCCGAAACCCTTGGCAATGCCAGGGCAGCACCAGAAGGTTCCACCTCTTACCTGTTTCCTCTTACTTCTTCCCTTTCTGTGCCCCTCCCCTACATCCAGCAACCTAGGAAATGCGGCAATGTTCTGGGTCACTTCCAGCCAAAGGCTCCCCTGTGTAAGGGGAGCTGGCAGCCCGTAGGGCTGACTGAAGGGTTGTCTGTGTCGGGGGACAGGGGAGGTCAAGGGCACTTACCCCATCAATCCCTCCGTCACCGCCTACGGCGGCGCCACCTCCCTTTACACAAGGGAGGCTTTGAGTCTGGCAGGCACCGGAAGTCAGACCGCCGATAGCTGGGAACAGCGGCTCACCAGGGTACGGCCCTGGCGGTAGAAGCACGACTACACAGAGGAGCAGGCACATCCGGTGGAAGTTCCACGCCATCTATGTGACCCCACCCGCTCCAGGGCCGCAAAGAGGAGGACGCAGGGGCACCCAGTACCGCGGGGTGGATTCCACAAGGCGGGGGAAGCCCCCGCCTTTGGCGATTCTTTCCCCGATTTCTTATCGCTAAGAAATCGGGCCCAGCGGAGCGTCCCCACCAGGCTGGTAAGCCTGATACATGGTCCATTAGATAGTCGCTCCCTCCATCATAGCCCGGAATCAACACGAAAATCATTCATATTCTTGGGCTACTGGTGTAGGGAAGGGGCTTGCCCCTCCCCTACCAACATCTCTCAACATCATGCTCTATCCGGGGCAGCACAGTAATTTGAATCAGCCCTCTCTCCTCACGTCTTTGGGCATACTCCAGCAACTCCCTTGCATGGCTGGCCGTGTGCCATACATACGCAATCAGGAAATCCACATGGTCCACCATATACCGATTGGCTCGGACAATGGCAGCACGTCGAGGCACCCGCTCCATTCCAGGGGGATAATAGGTGCAATCTACCCCCTCCGGGGTTTTCACCGGACGTTCTCCCGGATGATACGGCAACAACAATCTCAAACATAGTTCAGGGTATTCCCTCTTGGCTGCAAGTACCGCCTTGCGTGATAAATAGTCAAACCCGCCATAATGCCCCACAATGAATTCTGTCACGCCTAGTTCTACGATGTGTCGCCGCACTTCATCCTCTAATGCTGGAAAAAGTGCCTCATCCGCCTCTCGATGCCCAATAAAAAAGCAGCTTTTGGTCTTCATTTCATTATCACCAACCCTTTTGAGTTTATTTTAACTCAAAAGGGTTAATCTTTTCAAGAGAAAATGGGTATCATTTTCACTAGAAGTGAGGTGGGGCCCATGAATGTCGGCGAAGCGGTCAAAGAGCGCATTGTACAATTGTGTCAGGAAGCAGATATTTCCATCAACAAGCTCAGCCGAATTAGCGGTGTCACCCAGTCCACCGTCAACAACATTGTCAGCGGCCGCAACCACAGCACCACCATCTCCACCATCAAAAAACTGTGTGATGGCCTGGGCATCACCATTGAGGAGTTCTTTCACAGTGAACTGTTTCGTGACTTGGAACAGGAAGTAAAATAAAAACCCTCGACCGATGTGGTCGAGGGTTTTTCTCGCTCTTACTATTGTTTAGATCAGAGTCAGAACCATGGTCAGAACCAGGAACACGATGGCGACCCACTTGGTCATCTTGGCCATGCGGGCGTCGGCGGTCTTGGCCTTGTTCTTGGACAGGAAGGTGTCAGCAGCACCGGAGATGGCACCGGACAGACCAGCGCTCTTGCCGGACTGGAGCATCACGATGGCGATGAGGGCCAGAGACACCACGAAGTAAACGATAGACAGAATCAGCTGCGGAGTGGTCATGGAAGTCAATCCTTTCGGTCACAGTCTAAAAATGGGCGCAACAGCCCTTACAAGTATTTTCTATGATACCACACCCCTCAGGGGATTGCAAGAGGTTTTCATATTTCTTCCGGCCATGTTCCGCCGCAGGTGCCCCACCAGGGTCACGCCCCCGGTGACCAGCAGCACCAGATAGCAGCTCATGGTCCGGGAGAGGATCATGGCAGGGGCCACCAGCCCCGTGCCAAACACCGCCAAGAAGGTGCGCAAAAACACCCCTTCCGCCGCTCCTGCGGAACCAGGCAATGGGAGAAATCCCACCGCCACGGTGCACAGCACCTGGAGCGCCGCCACCTGTAAAAGGCTCATGCCGGACAGGCCAAAGGCCCGGTACACCAGGTAGGGCACCAGATAGGAGCACCCCAGCTGGGCCCCGCTGAGGGCCACCACCCCCACCAGCACCAGGGGATTGCGGGCAATGACCCGGGCCCCCTGGCGGTACTGGGCCAGCACGCCCTCCAGCTTCTCCTCCAGAGCCCCTCGGTCCAGCCGCTTCACCAGGCGGCAGGCCAGGGCGATGCCGAAGCGCCCCAGCCGGCGGGCAGGTCCGGGGAGGAAGAGCAGCAAAATCATGGCCACATTCAGCACCACAAAGATGGCAAGGCCCACCCCGACGAGCACTCCCACCTGGCCGCCCAGCTGCTCCAGCAGGTCTCGGCCAAAGTACAGGGCCGCCAGGGCATAGCCCACCACCGCCGTGTGGTAGCCAATGCTCACCAGCAGCATGTCGATGGTGCCGGACACCACCGGCACCCCGTCCCGGTTCATGTAGTACACCTGGGCGGGCTGTCCTCCCGTGGCGGAGGGGGTGACGTTGCTGAAAAAGAACCCGGTGCACGAGTAAAAATAGCACCGCCGGAAGGGCTGGGCACAGCCCAGGGCCCCCAGCACCAGCCGGGTGGCCCCCGCCTCACAGGCGATGAACAGGGCCATCACGGGAAGGGTCAGTAACAGAATCCGCACATCCGCCCGGGCCATGGCCCCCGCCAGCTCCCGGGGGGACTGCTGGCGCAAAATGGTGTAGGCGGTGGCACACAGCAGCAGGCCCATGACCCCAAACCACACCAGCTGTTTTTTGCTTCCCAGCTTCATGCGTACACCTTCTCCCCGGCCAGCTGCTCCACCACAGCGCACACCGCCGCCCGGCACATGGTGTTGGAGGCCTTCTCCATGGCTGTTCGCATACTGGCCAGCCCTGCCTCGTCATACAAGGTGCTCTCAATGGCCCACAGGCAGGCCTCCTCCTCCTTGTCCGTCAGGCGGGCCATGCCCGCCTCCAGCAGGAACCGGGCGTTCTCCCGCTCCTGTTCCAGGAAGGGGGCCCACACCAGCATGGGCAGGCGGCTGGCAATGGCCTCAAAGACGGTGATGCCCCCGGGCTTGGACAGCATCAGGTGGGCCCGGGCCATGTACTGGTCCACCTGGGTGGTGAAGCCCACCACCTCAATGTTCTCATATTTCCCATGGAGACGCTGATACAGCTTCTCATTGCGCCCGGTGAGAATGGTCACATGGACCCCGGGCAGGGCGTTGAGCTGTTCGTAGAAGTGGTCCCGCCGGGGCATCAGCCCCAGGCCGCCTCCCATGATGAGCAGCTCCCGCTGGCCCCGGTTGGGTTTCCCTCCGGTGAACTGCTGGCCCACGGGAATGCCGGAGACCAGAATCCGCTCTGCCTCCACCCCCTTGTCCACCAGACCCTGGCGCACCTGGCGGGAGGCCACCAGATAGCAGTCGGTGCCGGGGTGAATCCACTCGCTGTGGCTGGTCACATCGGTGATGCAGGTCACCAGGGGCATCACGCCCCCCTCCCGCTTGTACCGGGCCACCACCGAGGAGCACACGGGATGGGTGGACACCACCACGTCCGCCCCCGTCTCCAAGAGCAGCTCCTCCAGATGTTCCACCCACACCCCGGCCAGGGGCATGTCCCCCTCCACGTTGCGGGTCAGACGGTGGAACAGGTTATACAGGCCGCCGCCGTATTTCACCAGCCACCCAAACATCCGGTAGAGGGTGGGGGCCAGCTCGGGCATGGCGTAGTCAAAAAAATCCACGGTGTGCACCTGGTGCCCCTCCCGCTCCAGCTGCTGCTGCAAGGCCTGAGAGGCAGACCAGTGTCCCATACCAAATTTTCCGGTTAAAATCAGGACGTTCATGCCTTTGTTCTCCTTCATTCTAGTTCTACCCCATCATACCAAAGGCATTTTAGGTTTTCCCTCAGACCCGGTTAAGGTTTCTTTAAGATGTGGTAAAAATTTCAACAAGTTCCTCCAAATTTACCCACTCAATACCCTCCGGCGGGGTGTCCTGGCAGCACACCGAGGCCCACCAGTCCTCCCCCTCGTAGCTCTTGTGAGGACAGGGAGGCGGCACAGGCACCTTCCGGGGTGGGTACAGGGGGGTATCTCCCAGCTTGCAAAAGCTCTCTTTCAGGGTCCACAGGCGGGTGAAACTGCCGTCACTTCCATCAAAGAGGGGCAGTTCCTCCTCTGCAAAGCAAAAGGCGGGCAGGCCGGGCCGATGGGGCTTTACCAGCTCAATGTCCACCCCCACGGGACACTCTGACAGCGCACACAGGGCGTAGCCCCCGGAGTGGGACAGGGACAGCCAGCGCCCCTCCCCGGGGATGAGGGGTTTGCCCCGGGGGCTCAGCTCCAACTGGGGCAGCTCTCCCCAGCCGTATTTCTGGGCGGCCAGCCGCAGCAGCGGACGGCTGAGACAGCGCCCGTCCTCCCCTTTCACGCCATAGATTTTCGTGGACATGATATCTCCTCCTCCAGGAGTGTGTTACTTTTTGAACTATACCATGGGTGGGCATGACGGCGCAAGGGGACACACGTCCACCAGATTAAAGGCTCCCCTGTGTAAGGGGAGCTGCCAGCCCGTAGGGCTGACTGAGGGGTTGACGGTAGGGAGCCGCAGACAATCCCTCCGACCCGGCTAACGCCGGGCCACCTCCCTTTACACAAGGGAGGCTTTGTGCGCCACAAAAAACAAGGCTCCCCAAGCTGGGAAGCCTTGCTCTTGTCTCTTATGCGATGACTCTCACCCGGATGATGCCGTCAATGGCTCGGATGTCGTCAATGACGCTCTCCTCCACGGGAGAGCCCACATCCACCAGGGTGTAGGCGAAGTCCCCCCGGGACTTGTTGGTCATGTTCTCCACGTTCACCCCGTCGCCGGAGAGCTGGGCGGTGATGTTGGCCAGCATGGCGGGAATGTTGCGGTGGATGATGCACAGGCGCTGCACCCCGGACCGCTCCATCTCCACGTTGGGGAAGTTCACGGAGTTTTTGATGTTGCCGTTCTCCAGGAAGTCCCGCAGCTGCTGGGCGGCCATAACGGCGCAGTTGTCCTCGCTCTCGGGGGTGGAGGCGCCCAGGTGGGGAATGGGCACCACGTTGGGGGCCAGGGTGATGGTGTTGTTGGGGAAGTCGGTGACATAGCGGGCCACCTTGCCGCTCTGCAAAGCGGCCATCATGGCCGCATCGTCCACCAGCTCACCCCGGGCCAGATTCACCACCCGCACCCCGTCCTTCATCTGGGCGATGGTGTCGGCGTTGATGGTGTGGCGGGTGTCGGGGGTGTAGGGCACATGGATGGTCACATAGTCACTGACCCGGTACAGCTCGGCCACGTCCTTGACCACATGCACATGGCGGTCCAGGCGCAGGGCGGTGTCCACGGACAGGAAGGGGTCGTAGCCGTACACCTCCATCCCCAGGGACAGGGCCGCATTGGCCACCAGAGCGCCGATGGCACCCAAGCCGATGA
Source organism: uncultured Oscillospiraceae bacterium (assembly GCA_944385445.1). GTDB lineage: Bacteria > Bacillota > Clostridia > Oscillospirales > Oscillospiraceae > Enterenecus. Next base: position 126,677 of record CALWXF010000001.1, on the reverse strand, counting down.
CACCCAGGGTCTTGCGGTACAGCTCGGGGCCCACAAAGGCGGACTTGCCCTTCTCCACGGCAGCGGCCACGTCGGTGTCAGGGGTGGCGGCCTGGGCCTTCACCCATTCCACGCCCCCCACCAGGTCCCGGGAGGCCATGAGCAGAGCGGCAAGCACCAGCTCCTTCACGCCGTTGGCGTTGGCTCCGGGGGTGTTGAACACCACAATGCCCTTCTGGGCACACTCGGCCACCGGGATGTTGTTGGTGCCTGCCCCCGCCCGGGCGATGCCCCACAGGGTGTCGGGGAAGGGATAGTCGTGGAGCTTGGCGGAGCGGACCAGAATGCCCTCCTCCCCCTCCACGTTGTCCCCCACCTGGTAGTCGGCGGGGAACTGGTTGAGCCCAACTTGGGCGATTTTATTCATGGTTTTGATGCGAAACATGATGGTTTCCCCCTGTCTCAGCCGTTGACCTGGTCAAAGGCCCGGATGAAGTCCGCCAGCTTCTCCACCCCTTCGGTGGGCATGGCGTTGTAGATGGAGGCCCGCATACCTCCCACGTTGCGGTGGCCCTTGAGGTTGACAAAGCCCGCCGCTGTGGCCTCAGAGACAAACTTGGCGTCCAGATCGGAGTTTCCGGTACGGAAGGTGACGTTCATGTCGGAACGGCTTCCCTTCTGGGCCGGGCAGGTGAACAGCTTGGAGTCGTCCAGCACGTCATAGAGCAGCTGGGCCTTGGCGTGCTTGATCTTCTCCATGCCTTCCACGCCGCCTCGCTCTTCCAGCCACTCCAGCACCAGCCCCAGCATGTAGATGCACCAGCAGGGGGGCGTGTTGTACATGGAGTCCTTGTCGATCATGGTCTTGTAGTTCATGATGAGGGGGGTATAGGGCAGCTCGTGGCCCGCCAGGTCCTCCCGGACGATGGCAATGGTGAGGCCCGCCGGGGCCAGATTCTTCTGAGCGCCGCCGTAGATAATGCCATACTTGGACACGTCCACCACTCGGCTCATGAAGTCCGAGGACATATCACACACCAGGGGCACGTCCCCGGTGTCGGGCACATACTGCCACTCGGTGCCGTAGATGGTGTTGTTGGCGCAGTAGTGGAAGTAGCTGGCCTCCGGGTCCAGCTTCAGCTGGTCCTGAGTGGGAATATAGGTGTGATTCTGGTCCTCGCTGGAGGCGGCCAGGTTGATCTGGCCGTACTTCTTGGCCTCCTTATAGGCGATGTTGGAGAAGTTACCGGTGACGGCATAGTCCGCCTTCCCCGTCTTGCCGATGAGGTTCAGGGGCACCATGGAGAACTGACCCGAGGCTCCCCCCTGCAAAAACAGCACCTTATAGTTGTCAGGCACATGGAACAGCTTGATGAACCGCTCCTTGGTGTCCTGAAAGATCTTGTCAAAAACCTTAGATCGGTGGCTCATCTCCATCACTGACATGCCGGAGCCCTGATAATTGGTGATCTCTGACCCGGCTCGGGTGAGGACTTCCAGCGGGAGCATGGAAGGGCCTGCGGAAAAGTTGTAAACTCGTTGATTGCCCATGAGCAGTTTCTCCTCTCTGAGATTTTTCACACTATCATGTTATCGCTTTAGTGTGTTATATGACATTATAGTTCCAGGAAAGACATCTGTCAACGCCAAAAATACATCTGTTATCTTTTTGGCAAACTACCCTCGAATCCACATTTTCTCCCTGTCCATTTTGTACAAAGCACCCATGGTTTTCGGGCAGCATCCCAGTGTATGCCGGGAGGGCGGGGAGGTTGCATAAAAAAAGCCGCCCCCAGGTTTCACTGGGAGCAGCTTTCTCGTGCTCTGCCAAAGCCTCGCAGAGTTTTCCCGCCCGCAGGCGGGAAAATAAATTGAAATCCCGTTATTTTCACGCCACATGTGCCGGGAAAATAACACTTCTCATGGGAAATGGGGTGACTTTTTCACAAGAAAACGAACCCCATTCCCCATGCAATTCCCTTTCATTTTGGAAGGCCCATCCGGGCCTTTCAAAATGGGCTCAGCCCGGCGGCCAGGTCATATCCCGGCCGGACAGGACGTGGAAGTGCAGGTGATGCACGCTCTGGCCCGCCTGCTCGCCGCAGTTGGACACCACACGGTAGCTGTCCAGGCCCAGGTCCTTTGCCACCTTGGCGATGACGGCCAGCATGTGGCCTGCCAGAGCGGCGTTGTCCTCGCTGACCTCTGCCACGGAGGCGATGTGCTGGCGGGGAATCACCAGGAAGTGGGTGGGCGCCTGGGGGTCGATATCGTAGAAAGCCACGCACACCTCGTCCTCATACACCCGCTTGGAGGGAATCTCCCCCGCTGCGATCTTACAAAAGAGGCAATCAGACATGGTATCAACTCCTTGTTATGATCTACACAGCCGCAGCCCTACGGCTCCCCTGTGTAAGGGGAGCTGTCAGCCGCAAGGCTGACTGAGGGGTTGACTTCAACCAGGTACGGACAATCCCTCCGTCACGGCTGCGCCGTGCCACCTCCCTTTACACAAGGGAGGCTCTTTCCTTATCTCAAAGGCCCAGCTTCATGGACACCACATTGTCCACCATAGCCAGGGCGTTGTCCACCATCAAGGGATCCTTACCTCCGCCCATGGCGGAGTCGGGCTTACCGCCGCCGGAACCGCCGGCGATGGCGGACACCTGCTTGATGATGTCACCGGCCTTGATGCCCAGGCCCACGGCCTCCTTGCCGCAGGCGGCCACAAAGGTGATCTTGCCGCCGTTGACGGCTGCCAGCACGGCCACCACATTGGCAGCCTTGTCCTTGATGGCGTCGCCCATCTGGCGCAGACGGTTGCCGTCAGCGTCAGGCACGGTGGCGGTGATGACCTTCAGGGGGCCCACATCGTGGGCGCCGAAGAGGATGCGGTCGGCCTCGCCAGCGGCTTCCTTGCTCTTGTACTGCTCAATGGCCTGACGGGCAGCCTTCAGGTCGGCCACCTGCTGCTCCAGCTTGGCGGCCAGGTCAGCGGGGTTGGTCTTGAGGATCTGGGCAGCCTGGAAGATGAGCTGCTGGTTGTGGTTCATGGCCTCCAGGGTCAGCTTGCCCACGGTGGCCTCGATGCGGCGCACGCCACTGGCCACGGAGCCCTCGGACTTGATGCGGAAGGTGCCCACCTTGGCGGTGTTGTCCAGGTGGGTGCCGCCGCAGAACTCCATGGAGAAGTCGCCCATCTCCACCACACGCACCACGTCGCCGTACTTCTCGCCGAACATGGCCACAGCGCCCTTCTTCTTGGCCTCCTCAATGGGGAGCACCTCGGTGATGACGGGGTAGCCGTTCAAGATGGCGTCGTTGACCAGCTTGTCCACCTGGGCCAGCTCCTCGGCGGAGATGCCCTCGAAGTGGGTGAAGTCGAAGCGGATGCGGTCGGGCTCCACCAGAGAGCCAGCCTGGTGCACATGGTCGCCCAGCACCTTTTTCAGGGCGGCGTCCAGCAGGTGGGTGGCGGAGTGCGCACGGCGGATGGCCTGGCGGCGCTCCACGTCAATGGCGGCGGTGACAGTGTCGCCCACCTTGAGCACGCCCCCGGCAAGCTTGCCGTAGTGCATATACTTGCCGCCCTTGTTCTTCTGCACATCGTGGACGGTGAACACGGCCTCGCCCAGGGTGATGGTGCCGTGGTCGCCCACCTGGCCGCCCATCTCAGCATAGAAGGGGGTGCGGTCCAGCACCACGATGCCCTCCACGCCGCTCATCATCTCCTCGGCCTGGACGTTCTCCACCACCATGGCCAGCACCTTGGCGTCGTCGATGGTGTTGTGGTCGTAGCCCACGAACTCGGTCTCGGGCAGCTCCTTGCCGAACTCGATGCCAGCCCAGCCCAGATCACCCAGAGCCTCACGGGCCTTGCGGGCACGGACCTTCTGCTCCTCCATGAAGGCACGGAATCCGGCCTCGTCCACGGTCAGGCCCTCGTCCTGGGCCATCTCGCTGGTCAGATCGATGGGGAAGCCATAGGTGTCGTAGAGCTTGAAGGCGTCCTCGCCGGAGAACACGGTCTCACCCTTGGCCTTGTGCTGGGCCAGCATGTCAGAGAAAATCTTCAAACCGCTGTCGATGGTCTTGGCGAAGTTCTCCTCCTCCACCCGGATGACCTTGGTGATATAGCTCTGCTTCTCCACCAGGTCGGGGTAGGCGGTGGCGTTGACCTCGATGACGGTGTCACACACCCGGTACAGGAAGGGGTCGTTGACCCCCAGCAGCTTGCCGTGGCGGGCAGCCCGGCGGAGCAGACGGCGCAGCACATAGCCGCGGCCCTCGTTGGAGGGGAGCACGCCGTCGCAGATCATCATGGTGGCGGAGCGGATGTGGTCGGTGATGATACGCAGAGACACGTCACGGCTCTCGCTCTGGCCGTACCGGGCCCCGGTGATTTCAGAGACCTTGTTGGTGATGTTCATCACGGTGTCGGTGTCAAACAGGGAGCCCACGTTCTGGCACACGCAGGCCAGACGCTCCAGGCCCATGCCGGTGTCGATGTTCTTCTGGATCAGCTCGGTGTAGTGGCCCTCGCCGTCGTTGTTGAACTGGGAGAAGACGTTGTTCCACACCTCCATATAGCGGTCGCAGTCACAGCCCACGGTGCACCCGGGCTTGCCGCAGCCGTACTCCTCGCCACGGTCGTAGTACACCTCGGAGCAGGGGCCGCAGGGGCCGGAGCCGTGCTCCCAGAAGTTATCAGCCTTGCCGAAGCGGAAGATGCGCTCGGCGGGGATGCCGATCTCCTTGTTCCAGATCTCGAAGGCCTCGTCGTCATCTTCATAGATGGAGGGGTACAGGCGGTTGGGGTCCAGGCCCACCCACTCGGGGCTGGTCAAAAACTCCCAGCACCAGGCGATGGCCTCATGCTTGAAGTAGTCGCCGAAGGAGAAGTTGCCCAGCATCTCAAAGTAGGTGCCGTGGCGGGCGGTCTTGCCGATGTTCTCAATGTCACCGGTGCGGATGCACTTCTGGCAGGTGGTGACACGGCGGCGGGGGGGCTCCTGCTCGCCGGTGAACCAGGGCTTCATGGGCGCCATGCCGCTGTTGATGAGCAGCAGAGAGGCGTCGTTCTGGGGAATCAGGGAAAAGCTGGGCAGACGCAGGTGTCCTTTGCTCTCAAAGAAGGACAGGAACATCTCCCGCAGCTCGTTGACCCCGAAGGGCTTGGGGTTGCTCATGGGTCTATACCTCCATTTTAAAATTAACAAAATAAAAGCCCTTGCCAAACACAGGGGCAAAGCCTACGCTTCACGGTACCACCCTGTTTATCCTCTGGCAAGGACATCTCCGGTCATCCGGTAACGGGGATGGGCCGCCCTGCTCCTCGCAGGAGACGAAACGGAGTGGCGCAGAGAAACCGCACTTGCCGGGGGCTCTCACTCTCCCCCCTCGCTTTGGGCCGCTGGTGGCTCTTTGGCTCCGCCATTGTCTTTAGCTGTTACATTTTATCACATTCTTGCCAGATGTCAAGGCAAGGGGCGGGAAAAAACGTGCACTCAAAGGCTCCCTCCGGGAGGGAGCTGGCTGCCCGTAAGGGCAGTCTGAGGGAGACAGCGGGCGGCTGCACCTCTGGTCAGCACAGAGCGTAGACCTCCACCGGACTTCCCGGTCACTCTGGTACACACCGCCCATTGCGTCTCAGCCCTTCGGTCTGTACAACAGGCTCCCTCCGTCATGGCTCACGCCGTGCCACCTCCCTCCCTGAGGGAGGCTTTGCCCCCCGTCACGCCACGTGGTCCGTCCACATCTCGCACTGACTCATCACCGTCTGAATGGCGTCCTCCACCCCTTCCGGGGGATATTTGTACCGTCTCAACAGGCGTTTTACCATCTTTCGCATCCCGGCCCGGGCGGCTTCCTTCTTCTGCCAGTCAATGGTGCGGCTTTTGCGCAGCGCCTCGGTGAGTTCCCGGGTCAGGGTCACCAACTCCTCATTGGAATAGAAATCTTTCACCGCCTGGGGCTTGGTGAGGGCGTCGTAGAAGGCCAGCTCCTCCTGGCTCAGGCCCAGCTGCTCTCCCAGCTGGTGGGCCTGCCGGATGTCCTGGGCCATCTTCATCAGCTCGGCGATGACCTCCTCGTTGGTGATAAGGCCGTTGATATAGCGGTTCATCAGCTCTTTCATCCGCTGGGAGAACTGCTCCGACTTCACTACGTTGGTACGGCGGTACAGGGTCACCTGTTCCGCCAGCAGCTTTTTCAGCAGCTCCACGGCCAGGTTTTTCTCCTTCATCCGGGCCACTTCCTCCAGGAATTTTGGGTCAAAGAGGGAGAATTCCGTGTCCGCATCGGAAAACAGGTTGATAACCCCCTCACTCTGGATGGAGTGCTTCAACAGCTCGTTGATGCGGGCGTTGACCTCCTTCAAGGAGTATTTCTTGCCCTCGCCCCCCATGGTCAGGCGCACCAACATGGTGCGCACCGCCTCAAAATAAGAGGCCTCGGCGCTGTCGTGGCGCTCCACCAAGCTGGAGCACAGGGACAGGGCCTGACGCAGCAGCAGCGCCTGCTTGATGTACACGTTGGGGGTGCGCTCTTTTTCCGGCAGGTTCTGCTCGTCTCGCACCTTGCCCAGCAAAAAGTCTGTGCCCCCGGCAATGGCTCGCCCCTTTGCCAAATCGTCCCCAGTAAAGAAGGCGGAATAGTCGTAGCCATGGAACAGGTCCCGGCACACCTCCAGCTTCTCCAAAAACTTGGGATAGGCGGTCTGTTTGATGTCGGGGTCCCCGTAGTTCTTCCGGTCTCGGGCGGTGTAGTCGTTCATGGCCTGTTTCAAGGCCCCGGCAATGCCCACATAGTCCACCACCAGGCCGCCTTCCTTGTCTCCAAACACCCGGTTTACCCGGGCGATGGCCTGCATCAGGTTGTGGCCTGCCATGAACTTGTACACATACATGGTGGCCAGAGAGGGCACGTCAAACCCGGTCAGCCACATATCCACCACAATGGCAATCTTCATGGGGGAGTTGTTGTCCTTGAACTTCCGGGCCAGCTCCTCCTTGTGGGCCTTGTTTCCGATGACCTTCCGCCACTCCTCATCGTCTCCGTTGCCCTGGGTCATCACCACCCCCACCTTTTCCGTCCAGCCGGGGCGCAGCTCCAAAATCCGGTTGTAGATTTTCATGGCGATGGTGCGGGAGTAGGCCACGATCATGGCCTTGCCTGTGAGCAAATTCGCCCGGTAATTCTCATAGTGGTCCAGAATGTCATCCACCAGAGAGTTCACCGTCTCGTCTGCGCCCAGAATGGCCTCCAGCTTGCCCAGTTCTTTTTTGCTCTTTTCAATCACCGCCGGGTCGGCGTTCTGGGCCAACAGGTCATACTCGGCGTCGATGAGCCGCAGGGTGTTCTCGTCCAGCCTCAAGTGGATGACCCGGCTCTCATAGAACACCGGGCGGGTGGCCCCGTCCTCCACCGCCTGGGTCATGTCGTAGATGTCGATGTACTCCCCGAACACCTCCCGGGTGCTCCGGTCCTTGGAGGAAATGGGGGTGCCGGTAAAGCCGATGTAGGTGGCCCCGGGCAGGCTGTCCCGGATGAGGCGGGCGGTGCCCACCACCGTGCGGGCCTCCAGGGTGCCGTCTTCCCGCTTGTGGGTCACCACCTTTTCCGTCAGGCCGTATTGGCCCCGGTGTGCCTCGTCGGCCATGACCACAATGTTGCGCCGCTGGGACAGGGGGCGGTCGTATTCCTCAAACTTCTGCATGGTGGTGAAGATGATGCCGTTGGCCTGGCGGTCCTCCAGAAGCTCCCGCAAATGCTCCCGACTGGTGGCCTGCTGTGGGGTTTGGCGCAGGAACTCCCGGCAGCGGCAAAACTGCCCATAGAGCTGGTCGTCCAGGTCGTTTCGGTCGGTGATCACCACCACCGTGGGGCTCTCCAGGGCCTGCTGGAGCAGATGGGCGTAAAAGACCATGGACAGGGACTTTCCGCTGCCCTGGGTGTGCCAGAATACGCCGCCCTTGCCGTCGGTCTGGGTGGCGTGCTGGGTGGAGGCGATGGCCTTGCGCACGGCGAAATACTGGTGATACCCCGCCAGGATTTTAAAGGTCTTTTCCCCATCCAGGTTAAAACAGATGAAGTTTTTCAGGATGTCCAGAAACCGCTCTTTTTGAAAGATACCCTCAAAGAAGGTGTCAAACTGGGCCGCCTTGGTGTTCTCATAGCTGCCGTCCTTGGTTTTCCACGCCATGAAGCGGTCCTCGCCGGAGGTGATGGTGCCCGCCTTGGTGGTGAATAGGTCGCTGATGACGCACACCTGGTTGTACACAAATAGAGAGGGAATTTCATGCATGTAGTTTCTCAGTTGGCGGTAGGCTGCGGAGGCGTCCGTCTCCTCCCGGGAGGGGGATTTGAGCTCCATCACCACCAGGGGCAAGCCGTTGACGAACAGCACCACATCCGGGCGCTTCTCCGAGTTCTCCACCAGCGTCCACTGGTTGGCCACCACAAAGTCGTTGTGTTTGGGGTCTTGGTAGTCCACCAGATACACCAGGGCCGAGCGCTCCTCGCCCCCCTCCCAGAACTTCACCGGAACGCCGTTTTGCAGGTAGTCGGTGAAGGTGATGTTTTTCTGTAACAGGGTGCCCGTGTCGAAGGTGCGCAGCTTGTCCACCGCCTCCTGGATGGCCGCCTGGGGCAGTCTGGGGTTGAGGCGGGCCAGAGCCGACCACAGCCCGTCCTCGTAGAGGGGGCTGTGGTAGTCCCGCTCCACGTCGGGGCCGTAGAGGTGGGTATAGCCCAGCTCGTCCACGAACAGACGAACCACGGCGTTTTCATAGTTGGCTTCGGTGTAGGGCATGGTGGGTCACCTCACTTATATGGGCTTTACTTCGAGCTTTTCTTTCATAAACGCCAATACTGTTTCTTTTAATTCTTTCTGTAATCGCTTAATTTCCAATTCTAATCGTTCAAGTTCACTAGTAATACGGTGTATATCATATTGATCTTCTTTTTCCTCTCCATCTTGCCAATAATAACTCACTAGGATACCATACATCGCATCAAGTTCTTGGTATCGAGCAAGCTGCTCTGGAGACAAACTTTCAGGGAATTTTGTTCCACGAAGCCACAATTCATCGTATTCTTGTCCAAATTCCCGCTCTTTTAACATCTTTTTATACTCATTATACCTTCTTTTCTGGTAACCTTCTAATGATATTGTATACTGAATTTCTTTAACCCTACGGTATACCTCATCCCCGAAAAGGAGCGCAATTTCTGTAATGCTGCTACTATAATCATTCTTTTCAATTAAATTTGCGATTTCTAATCTTTTTTCATACAATTGAGCGTCAACAGATTTTTCCATCTGCAATTTGGCAAGTTTTACACTCTTTTCCGCAACCTCTACGCTTTCTTTTGCAGCTTTGACTGCTCGATAGTTCAAAATCATTACAATGATTGTAGCAAACAGGGATAGCACACTGATTATCAACGCAATAATATCAAATATGCTCGGCTCACTTATTGCTTTTGATATTTCCGTGATAGCAGACAGTAACGCTTCATTGTTCACAATTGTATTTCTCCGTTCATCAGTTTTGGGAGTAATGTATCCCTTGCCGTCTCAAGTCGGCAAATTTCATCATAGTTTGTCCGTACCAACTTATCCATGGGAGCAACGATGCACTCAAACTTTTCTATACTATATTCGTCAGGAATCAAAACTTTCATGGCGTTCAAGGTATCTCTATTGATAGAGCCAAACACCGTTCCCTCTCCATTGAACACATCCAGTTGTCTTTTAAGGGATAACATCTGGTACAGCATATAACTTGAGTACTCAAACTTACTCTGTATGGAAGCCAAACCACGGCCAATGCAGCATTTTTCATAGGCTACATTTATATCTCCCACGGGGGCACGAACACTCATAAGTACAGAATTCGCTTCTGCCATGCGCTTCGGCTCTGTGGTGTATAGACGGCGTGTGGGAAAACGATTGCCAAATTCCGCTCGACCTTGAAAAAAGACACTCCCTTTTCCTTCTTCATTGTAGCTTTTTCCAGATGGCGATTGTCCCATAGTAATGGTGGCTATCTCGCTCAATTCACCAACTCGCCATCCCTTGGGAATCGGCCCCAACTCGCTTTCCACAAACTCCCCATCCTGGAACGGCTCAAAATCCACAAACCAGCTTTTGAAGATGGCTTGGGCCTGCTGTTGAAGATTGGCATTGATTTTGTTATTTAGTTCTATTTTGTCATTAAAACTTTGCAAAATAGACACTATCTTTTTCTGCACCTCAATATCGGGAAGCTCAACTTCGATTTGTTGAAAGGTTGTTGATGGTCTTGCAAGCGCAGGTACTCCAACCTGTGATGCATTGCTCAATATTTTATGCTGACCAACTCTTGTGTGGAAATAAAACACCAGATATTCCGGCAAAACATGTTCATTACATCTAATCCGAAATTGTGACTGTGAAATTACGTAACGCTCGTATTTTGCATTCTGAGGGATATAAACGATTTGTCCCAAAGTTCCACGATGTGTAATAACTATATCGCCTTTTTTTGCGTTGGCCCTTTTTAGCGAATCTGCTTTTTCCTCTGTTACATATCTAAATGATTCTTCCTTTAATGTAAATCCATCTAGATTGCTTCCATTTAAAACTGGAACACCAGAGTCAACAAAACAATCTACTTTGATATTGGAACCAAACGGCCCCATTGAAATATCATCTATGAGGTCAGCTATGCGATATTTCTTAAAGTTCAAACCCAATCCCCCCCAGCTTCTCCCGGATTTCCTGCTCCAACTGGTGGGACTGCTCAAACAGCTGGGACAGCTCACGGGTCAGCCGCTCCATTTTCTCGCCAAAGGGCTCGCCGTCCTCCTCCTGCTCCTCAATCCCCACATACCGCCCGGGGGTGAGAATGTAGTCCTGCTGGGCGATATCCTGAATGGTGGCCACGGCGGAAAAGCCCTTGACCTCCTCCAGGGTGCCGTCTGCGTAGGCGTTGTAGGCGTCCGATAGCTTCTTGATATCTTCGTCGGTGAGCTCCCGCAGCTTGCGGGTCACCATGGTACCCAGCTTGCGGGCGTCCAAAAAGAGGGTCTTTCCCTTCTGCTTCTTGTTCCGGGCCAAAAACCACAGGGAGACGGGAATCTGGGTGGTATAGAACAGCTGGGACGGCATGGCCACAATGCACTCCACCAAGTCCGCCTCAATAATATGTTTGCGGATGTCCCCCTCTCCCCCGCTCTGGGAGGACAGGGAGCCGTTGGCCAGCACCATACCCATGCGCCCGTTGGGGGCCAGGTGCCAGATCATGTGCTGAAGCCAGGCGAAGTTGGCATTGCCCGCCGGGGGCGTGCCGTACTGCCAGCGCACATCGTCCAGCAGCTTGTCCTGCCCCCAGTTGGACAGGTTGAAGGGGGGATTGGCCATGATGAAGTCCGCTTTCAGCTGGGGGTGGCAGTCGTCAAAGAAGGTGTCGGCGTTGTACTTGCCCAAGTCCGCCTCGATGCCCCGGATGGCCAGATTCATCTGGGCCAGCTTCCAGGTGGTGGGGTTGGAGTCCTGGCCGTAGACGGAAATGCGGTCGATGTTGCCGCCGTGGTTCTCAATGAACTTGGCGGACTGGACAAACATACCCCCGGAGCCACAACAGGGGTCATACACCCGGCCGTTGTAGGGCTGCAAAATCTCCACCAGGGTTTTCACCACGCAGGCGGGGGTGTAGAACTCCCCGGCCAGCTTGCCCTCCTGCTCGGCAAACTTGGACAGACAGTATTCATAGGTACGGCCCAGCAAATCCTTGCTGGAGCCGTGCTCCACCATCTGGATGTTGGTGAACAGGTCCACCACATCCCCCAGCCGCCGCTTGTCCAGCTCGGGGCGGGCGAAGTTCTTGGGCAGAATGTCCTTCAAGCGCTTGTTTTCCCGCTCGATGGCCCGCATGGCGTCGTCAATGACAGCGCCGATCTCAGGGGTGTGGGCCGCAGCAGCCACCACACTCCACCGGGCCTCCTGGGGTACATAGAAGATGTTCTCCGAGGTGTACTCGTCCCGGTCCTCTTCAAAGCCCTCGCCCTCCTCCACCAGCTCCTGATATTTGGCCTGGAAGCGGTCTGAAATATATTTTAAGAAAATCAAACCCAGCACCACGGATTTGTACTCAGAGGCGTCCAAGTTGCCCCGCAGGACGCAGGCGGCGTCCCAAATCTGCTTTTCAAATCCAATGCCGGCGGTGTGTTGTTCTGCCATGGCAGGTATCCTCCCAAATTCATAGGTTGTCGATTTGTCTCATTATACCAAACACCCGGGAACTGGGCAAGAACTCCACCTTGATAACCGCATCCATCAGGGGCATAATAGAGAAAAAGGAGGCTGCCGCCATGAACCGGACATTATTTTTCAACGGCCCCATTCTCACCATGGAGTCCCCCGTGCCCACCGATGCCCTGTTAGTGGAAGATGGTCATATTGTCGCCCTGGGCGCTGATGCCCTCAACGCCACCGGAGCCACCAAAGTGGACTTGCAGGGGGACGCCCTGCTGCCCGCTTTCATTGATCCCCACAGCCACCTGTCCGCCGCCGCCAACAGCCTGCTCCAAGTGCCCCTGGGGGAGGTGCGGGACTTCGCCCAGCTGGAGGAGGCGGTGGCCGGGTTCATCCGGGACAACCACATCCCCGCCGGGCAGTGGGTGTTCGGCCAGGGCTACGACCACAACCACCTCACCGAGCACGCCCACCCCACCAAAGAACTGCTGGACAAGGCCGCTCCCCACAACCCGGTGGTCATCCAGCACGCCTCGGGACATATGGGGGTATTCAACTCCGCCGCCCTCCACCAGCTGTTCCTCACGGGGAGCACCCCCGACCCGGAGGGAGGCACCTTTGGCCGAAAAGGCGGGGAGCTCACGGGATATGCCGAGGAAAACGCCTTTGTGGACAATCTGCGCCGGGCCCCCATGCCCGGGTTTGACCAGCTGAAAGACGCCTTCACCCGGGCCCAGCACACCTACGCCGCCCACGGCATCACCACCGCCCAGGAGGGCATGATGGCCGCCGAGCTGTTCCCCCTCTATCAGGGATTGGTAGCCCAGAACGCCCTGACCCTGGACGTGGTAGGCTATCCCGGCGTGGCCGACCTCCACGCCGCCCGGGTGGCCTTCCCGGACAGCGTGAACGGCTACCACCACGGGCTGCGGCTGGGTGGCGTGAAAATCTTCTTGGACGGCTCCCCCCAGGGGCGTACCGCCTGGCTTCGCACCCCCTACCAGGGCGAAAAAGAATACCGGGGCTACCCCACCATGACGGATGAGCAGGTGGAGCAGGCCCTCACCCTGGCGGCCCAGGAAGGGGTGCAGATTCTGGCCCACTGCAACGGAGACGCCGCCGCCCAGCAGTACCTGGACATGGGGGCAAAAGTCAGCCAGAGCCACCCCAACCTCCGGGACGTGCGCCCGGTCATCATCCACGCCCAGCTCATTGGGGTGGACCAGCTGCCCCAGGCCAAGGCGTTGGGGTTCACCCCCTCCTTCTTTGTGGCCCATGTGTACCATTGGGGGGACATCCACCTGCAAAACCTGGGGGCAAAGCGGGCCGCTGCCATCTCCCCCGCCAAGGCGGCCCTGGACTTGGGGATGCCCTTCACCTTCCACCAGGACACCCCCGTCATCCCCTGCGACATGTTGGAGACCGTCTGGTGTGCCGTCAACCGGGTGACCAAAAACGGGGTGCAGCTGGGCCCCGAGCAGCGCATCCCCGTGTACGAGGCGTTGAAGGCGGTAACCGTCCACGCCGCCTGGCAGTACGGCGAGGAGCAGGAAAAGGGCTCTCTGGCAGTGGGCAAGCAGGCCAATCTGGTGCGGCTGTCCGCCAATCCCCTGGAGGTACGGCCTGAGGCTCTGCGTGAAGTCTCTGTGGTGTCCACCTGGAAGCAGGGCGAGGCGGTGTACCAGGGATAAAAAAATTTTCCCTATGGTGAATGGATTTCCCTTCGTGAATCGTATGAGTATTGAAACCGAAAAAAATGAATGAAACATGGAGGGATTGCTATGTTAAAACTCGTTGCAGGTCTGGTGGCAGGCGCCACCCTGCTCACGGTGGGCACCGTGTCCGCCTTTGCCTCTTCCCAGGGTAACTGCTTCGGCGGCTGCCAGAAAACCCGGGTGTGTGACACCACCAACTGCTCCGCCCAGTGCTATGTGGACCAGGACGGCGATGGGGTGTGCGACAACCGGGGCACCGTCTGCGATGGACGGTACTATGTGGACGTGGACCAGGACGGCGTGTGTGACAACCAGGGCCAGAACTATATGGACGCCGACAACGACGGCATCTGCGACAACCAGGGCACCCACTGCCACGGCGGTGGACAAGGCCACCACGGCAACGGCTACTGGGGCGGACACCACGGATAATTCGACACAAAGCAGGGTGGTTTCATGAGGAGTGAAGAGGAGGTCACCAGGGCCATTGAGACGTACTCTGACACTGTCCAACGGCTCTGTCTCATCCATCTGAAAAATCAGGCGGACACAGAGGACATTTTTCAAACAGTGTTTTTGAAATATGCCCTCTGTTCCACCGTGTTTGAAAGCCCTGAGCACGAGAAGGCGTGGCTCATCCGGGTGACCCTCAACGCCTGCAAAGACCTGCTCAAAAGCTTCTTCCGCTCCCGCACCGTCCCCCTGGATTCTCTTTTGGAGCAGGCCGCCCCGGAGGTGGAGGACCACAGCGAGGTGCTCCAGGCGGTGCTCACGCTGCCGGAGAAGTACCGACAGGTGATTTACTTACACTACTACGAGGGGTACACCGCCCCGGAGATCGGGAACCTGCTGAACAAAAATGTCAATTCCGTGTACACTCTGCTGAATCGAGCCAAAAAACAGCTGAAAGAGGCGTTGGGAGGTGAGGCGCTTGGATAACCGCATGAGAAAGGCCTTTGACCAAGTCCACGCCTCCCAGGAGCTGAAAGCCCGCACCCGAACCCAAGTGCTCCAGGCCATGGAGGCCCAGCGCAAGCCCGCCCGAGCGGTGTGGAAGCCAGTGTGCGCCCTGGCGGCGTGTCTGCTGGTGGTGGTGCTGGGCCTGGGTGGGTATCACCTCTATTTCACCCCCACTTCGGTGATTAGCATTGACATAAACCCCTCTCTGGAGGTGGACGTGAACCGTCTGGGGCGGGTCATTGCCCTCCACGGCTACAACGAGGACGGGGAGGAATTTGCCGCCTCCCTGGACGTGCTGCACCAGAACTACCAGCAGGCGGTGGATGAAATCTTAAACAGCGAAACCATTGTGGACTGCCTCAATGAGGGCGGGTTCTTGTCCGTGTCGGTGGTGGAGCTGAGGGGAAACCAGGGTGAGGAGATCACCACCTATGTCTCCAACTGCACCTCCGGCCACCACAACGTCTCCTGTTCCACCATCTCCTCCCAGGAGGCCCACGAGGCCCATCATGTGGGCCTATCCTATGGAAAATACCAGATTTACACCCAGATTGCGGCCTATGACTCGGACTTCACCCCGGAAGAGGCCAACGAGATGACCATGCGGGAGCTGCGGGAGCTACTGGCCAGCCTCCAGGCGGAACATCCCGACATCACCCCGCCCCCGGTGGACGAGACGGGCAGCGGCTGCGGGAATGGCAGCGGGCACGGACACGGCAACGGAAACCACGAATAACAAAGAGCCCGGAAGGGAGCGGTTTGAACCGCTCCCTTCCGGGCTCTTTCGTATGCTGTTTATTGGATAACCAGTTCGTCTCCCTGGCGGTCCACGGTGATGGTGCTGTCGGGGGTCACCTCTCCGGCGATGATCTTGCGGCCCACCAGGTTCTCCACGGTGTGCTGCAAGTAGCGGCGCAGAGGCCGAGCGCCATACATGGGATCGTAGGCGGACTCCAGCACCAGGTCCTTGGCGGCATCGGTGAGGACCACACGCAGCCGCTTGTCGGCCAGACGGCGGTTGAGGGAGTCCAGCTGCAAGTCGATGATGTGGAAGATGTTGTCCTTCGTCAGGGGCTTGTAGAACACGATCTCGTCCAGACGGTTGAGGAACTCCGGCCGGAAAGAGCGGCGCAGCAACTCCTGCACCTGATTCCGGGCCTCCTCGCTGATCTCCCCGTCGGGCTGGATGCCGTCCAGCAGGAACTGACTGCCCAGGTTGGAGGTGAGGATGATGACGGTGTTCTTGAAGTCCACGGTGCGGCCCTGGCTGTCGGTGATGCGGCCGTCGTCCAGCACCTGGAGCAGCACGTTGAACACGTCGGGATGGGCCTTCTCCACCTCGTCAAAGAGGATGACGGAGTAGGGGTGACGGCGCACCGCCTCGGTGAGCTGGCCGCCCTCCTCGTAGCCCACATATCCGGGAGGGGCTCCGATGAGGCGGGACACGGAGAACTTCTCCATATACTCGCTCATGTCAATGCGAATGAGGTTCTTCTCACTGTCAAAGAGGGCCTCGCTGAGGGTCTTGGCCAGCTCGGTCTTACCCACGCCCGTGGGGCCCAGGAAGAGGAAGGAGCCGATGGGCTTGTTGGGGTCGGCGATACCGGCCCGGGAGCGGAGGATGGCCTCGGAAACCAGCCGCACGGCCTCGTCCTGGCCCACCACACGCTGGTGGAGGATGTCCTCCAGGTGCAGCAGCTTCTCCCGCTCACCCTCCATGAGCTTGGCCACGGGGATGCCGGTCCACCGCTCCACAATGCGGGCGATCTCCTCTTCGGTTACCTTATCCCGGAGCAGCTGGTTCTCCTTCTGATTGGCAGCAATGGCCTCCTCCTCTTGGAGCTGCTTTTGCAGAGCGGGGATGGTGCCATATTGCAGCTGGGCGGCCTTCTCCAGGTCGTACTCCCGCTGGGCCTTCTCCAGCTGGGCGTTGGCCTGTTCCAGCTCCTCCCGCAGCTTCTGCACCTTGCCAATGGCGTTCTTCTCGTTCTCCCACTTGGCCTTGCCAGCGTTGAACTCGTCCCGCATCTCGGCCAGCTCCTTCTGGATGTCGGCCAGACGGGCCCGGGACAGCTCATCCTCCTCCTTCTTCAAGGCGGCCTCCTCGATCTCGTGCTGGATGATCTTGCGGGAAATCACATCCAGCTCGGTGGGCATGGAGTCCATCTCGGTGCGGATGAGGGCACAGGCCTCGTCGATGAGGTCGATGGCCTTATCGGGGAGGAATCGGTCGGTGATATACCGGTCGGACAGGGTGGCGGCGGCCACAATGGCGCCGTCGGTGATCTTCACGCCGTGGAACACCTCGTAGCGCTCCTTCAGGCCACGGAGAATGGCCACGGCGTCCTCCACCGTGGGCTCGTTGACCATGACAGGCTGGAAGCGGCGCTCCAGGGCGGCATCCTTCTCAATATACTGGCGGTACTCGTTGAGGGTGGTGGCGCCGATGCAGTGCAGCTCGCCTCGGGCCAGCAGAGGCTTCAACAGGTTGCCAGCGTCCATGGCGCCCTCGGTCTTACCGGCGCCCACAATGGTGTGCAGCTCGTCGATGAACAGAATGATGCGTCCCTCGGACTTCTTCACCTCGTTCAAAACGGCCTTGAGCCGCTCCTCAAACTCGCCCCGGTACTTGGCGCCGGCAATCAGAGCACCCATATCCAGGGCAAAAATGGTCTTGTCTTTCAGGCCCGCAGGCACATCGCCCTTGACAATCCGCTGGGCCAGGCCCTCGGCAATGGCGGTCTTACCCACGCCAGGCTCACCGATGAGCACGGGGTTGTTCTTGCTCTTGCGGGACAAAATGCGGATGACGTTGCGGATCTCGTCGTCCCGGCCAATGACGGGGTCCAGCTTGTTCTGCCGGGCCCGCTCCACCAGGTCGGTGCCGTACTTTTTCAGGGCCTCGTAGGTCTCCTCGGGGTTGTCGCTGGTGACCCGCTGGTTGCCCCGCAGAGCGGCCAGGGCCTGCATCACTTTCTCCCGCTCCAGGCGGTAGGTCTTGAGCAGCTCCTTGATGGTGCTGTCGGCCTTGTCCAGCAGGGCCAGCAGCAGGTGCTCCACCGACACATACTCGTCCTTCATGCTGATGGCCACTTCCAGGGCGGCGTTCATGGCCTGATCCACACCGGACGAGATATACACCTGGTCGGCCCTCCGGCCAGTGCCAGACACCTTGGGCAGCTTCTCCACCTCATGGCGCAGGGCGGCGTCAAAGGACTCCACGGTCATACCCATGTGGGTCAGCAGCTGAGGCACAAAGCCCCCCTCCTGCTCCACCAGGGCGCAGAGCAGATGCACCTGCTCAATCTGTTGGTTTCCATGTTCCGTGGCCAGGGTCTGGGCGGCCTGCACCGCCTCCAGGGACTTCTGGGTAAATTGATTCATGTTCATAAGGCTTACACTCCTTTGCATGGGGTATGGTCCCCAATCTGTCGTTTGACCTTAGTATACCTCTTCGCTAGGAAAAATCATGAACGAAGTGTAAACAATTAGCACTCTCGAAATGAGAGTGCTAATTTCCTGTTTATTCGAGATAGGCAACGCCGTAGAGGCCAAACGTCTCCACGGTATACCCAGCGTTTCGGAAGGCATCATGGCTGCTGACATGAACGAGATAGGCGGTATTGGGGTCCAAATGGTTCATATCCACTCCGAAAGTGTAGCGGCCAAAGGAGGAGACGCTGAGATAGGCCGAAGGGTAATTGGCATACTCCACGGTCTGGGCAAACTCCGGCTGCGGGGTCTGGTCATAGAAGAGGATATGGGAGTAGACCACGGTGGAGTCCACCGCCACCGACTCAAACCCCTGCTCCTTGACATACGCCACCGCATCCCCTACCCCGTATCGGAACTGGACGTCGATGTCGTCGTTATAGGCGGTGAAATAGGTGTTGACAAAGAGCCCAAAGGCCACGGCATACACCGCCACCACCCCCCAGGGCAGCACCGGGTAGGTCCGGCAATAGCCAAACACCCAATCCAGCCCAAAGGCCAGCAGAACCAGCAGGTAGAGGTGGAGGGAATTGGACTTGTTGATGTTCAGGTAGTCCAGGGACAGGCTCACCAGGGCGGCACACAACAGCCCTAGTAGGAGCAGGCCCTCTCCGGTAAACTGCCGGGCTTTCAGCCCCTTCCCTGCCCGGATGGCCATGCGCACGCCACCCAGGACCATGAAGGGCCAGCTGAACCGATAGAACATGCCATATTGGGGCAAGCTGTTCCAGAGAAGGCCGTCCCCCTCCCCGAACACCATCTCCCCCAAGGTCTGGTAGGCCTCCAGGGAGAAGAGGTTGTGCCAGTCCACCTCGGAGGCCCGCATGGACACCAGCCGGGGCACGGACAAAAACGGGGTGCGAATCTCCTCCAGCACCCCCAAATTTACCAGCACAAAGAGGATGAGGGGCAGCGCCAGCACAAAGAGCAGGCCCACCGCCCCCGCCAGATAGGGAGAGGGTTTCAGCCTGCGGGTGTAGAGCAGGTAAAGAAAAAATGCCGCCAGGGTCAGGGGCACCACCACCCAGAGGGTGGCATAGGCGTACAGGGACAGCCCATAGAACAAGGCCGCCAGCAGCAGCCAGGGCGGGGAATCCAGCCCCCGCACCAGGAAGTACAGCCCCAACAGCAGCAGGCCCGGGGCCAGATTGGACTCCAGCCCCCACCGGCTGAGCATGATATGCCAGGGGCAGATGGCGGTGACAAACAGCCCCAGAAGTCCCACCCGCCGGGAGAAGAGCCGGGTGAGCAGCAGGTACACCACCGGGAGGCTCACGCAGGCCAGAATGGCCTGGGGCAGGCGCACAGCCAACTCCGTGAGGCCCAACAGGGCCACAAAGGGCATGGCCAGATAGCTCTCCAGCACGTTCATGCCGCTGCCCCAGGAGATGAAGTAGCAGGGATTGGTGTACCCCCAGGAGTCCACCCCGTATTGGAGCATGGAGTAGGCCTCATATCCGGCATAGGCCTCGTCCTGGTTGAGCCCGCAGGGCAACCCGCCCAGCTGCCACAGCCGCACCGCCACTCCGATAAGAATAAGAACCAGGGGCAGCAGCCAGGTCCGCTGTGCCCCTTTGTCCAGCCGTATACTCATTGGTCACAGTGCTTGGCGTGGTAGCGCACCACCAGGTCCCCCAGGGTGGTACCGTCCACTACGGCAGACACCGCCCGGTGGATCTCCTGCCACAGCTCGATGGTCACGCAGTCCCCGCAGCGTTCACAGAAACCGTCATCGGTGGCGCACTCCACCGGAGCCAGGTCCCCCTCCAGGGGCCGGAGAATGTCGCCCACGGTGTACTCGTCCGGGTGGCGGGTGAGGAGATAGCCCCCTCCGGCGCCTCGCACCGAGCGCACCAGCCCAGCCCGGGACAGCGGTGTGACGATCTGCTCTAAGTATTTATCGCTGAGGTTTTGCCGACCTGCCACGTCCCGCAGGGAGACCGGGTTGTCCTCCCCGCCGTGGGCGGCCAGGTCCACCATCAGCCGCAGGGCGTACCGCCCTTTTGTGGAAATCTTCATATCCATACCCCCAAAGTTCTTTGTCCTATAATACCATATGTTTTGTAGGATTTCAAGGGTGACACGGGGTTTCACCGCCAGACGCAACGCCTCCCTTGTGTAAAGGGAGGTGGCACGGCGTAGCCGTGACGGAGGGATTGACCGCCACCAAGGACCCAATTCCCTCCTAGTTTTGTTCGCTGGTCAGGACAGACAATCCCCCAGTCAGCCTGACGGCTGACAGCCCCCTTTACACAAGGGGGCCTTTGGTGCGCAGCGTTCCCACCGAGGGAGCAGGTTTCCCCGCAGAAATCGGGGGTGGTTCGCCCTTGGGGACTTTACGGTATGCCGGGGGATATGATATACTACCTTAGACTATAATTGTACGAGATAGAAAGGACATATACCATGGAAATTGATGGAGTTGTGGTACAAGATACCTACTTTTACAAAGATATGAACCTGTCCGAGGCCATTATGAAGGCCCTGGACAAAAAGGGCTTCACCCAGGCCACCGCCATCCAGGGCGGCGCCATCCCCTACTTCATGCAGTGGCGGGACGTGGTGGCCAAAGCCCCCACGGGCACCGGCAAGACCTACGCCTTCGGCATCCCCATGGTGGAGCATGTGGACCCCCAGTCCGACCAGGTACAGGGGCTCATCCTGGCCCCCACCCGGGAGCTGGCGGTGCAGATCCGGGACGAGCTGCGGGACCTGTGCGCCTTCCGGGAAGGGGTGCGCATTGTGTGCCTGTACGGCGGTCAGCCCATTGACAAGCAGATCACCCAGCTGAAAAACCGGCCCCAGATCGTGGTGGCCACCCCCGGGCGGCTCATGGACCACATGAAGCGGCGCACCGTGCGCCTGGACGGGGTGCAGACGGTGGTGCTGGACGAGGCCGACCGGATGCTGGATATGGGCTTTATCCAGGATGTCACCCGCATTCTGGACAAAATCCCCCACCGGAAGAACCTGGGTCTCTTCTCCGCCACCATCAGCCGGGAGGTGATGGACATCTCCTGGGTGTACCAGCGTGACCCGGTGGAGATCACCGTGCGCCCCGTGGAGGAGAACCGCCCGGACATCCAGCAATATCGCATCGACCTGGACGGCCGGGAACAGAAGCTGGATACCCTGGTGGCCCTGCTGGAGGGCGGGGAGTATGAGCGGGCCATCGCCTTCTGCAACACCAAGAACATGACCGACCGCCTGGCGGGCCTTTTATCCATGCGTGGCATCTCCTGTAAGGCCATCCACGGGGACATCCAGCAGCGGGTGCGGGAGAAGACCCTCCAGCAGTTCAAGGCGGGCCAGCTGCGGGTGCTGGTGGCCACCGACGTGGCCGCCCGTGGCCTGGACATTGACGACGTGGATGTGGTGTTCAACTACGACGTGCCCGACGAGCAGGAAAACTACGTCCACCGGGTGGGCCGTACCGGCCGAGCCAAGCGCCACGGCGTGGCCTATACCCTGGTGGCCTCGGTGACCGAGGCGGTGCGCATGCGGGACATCGCCCGCAACACCCGCATGGACATCCAGCTTTTGAAATATGATAAGGACGGCTGTCTCATGCTGGTAGACGGCGAAAACAGCTAATTTTCTCTTTTGAAGGAAGGTATGTATGTCTGGATTTAACCTCTCCGTGTCCGTCTCCCTGGTCACCGTGTTTGTCCAGGGCATTCTGAGCTTTTTCTCCCCCTGCGTCCTCCCCCTTCTCCCCCTCTACCTGGGCTATCTGTCCGGCAGTATGGGGGACGCCCAGGGGGCCCAGACCTCAAAGGTGAAGACCCTGGTCAACACCTTGTTCTTTGTCATCGGCATTTCCGCCGCCTTTTTTCTGCTGGCTCTGGGTATGACCGCCCTGGGCCAGGCCCTGCACCAGTATCAGAAGATCATCATCCAGGTAGGCGGCATTCTCATCATCGCCTTTGGTCTGTTCCAGCTGGGAGTCTTTCGCCCCATGGCCCTGGAGCAGGACCGGCGCATCCGCTTCCCCCTGCAAAAGCTGGCCATGAGCCCCCTGGTGGCTCTGGTATTCGGCTTCACCTTCTCCTTTGCCTGGACCCCCTGCGTGGGCCCCGCCCTGGCCAGCGTGCTGCTCATGGCGGGCTCGGCGGACACTGCCCTCCAGGGCTTCGCCCTCATCGGCCTGTACACCCTGGGCTTTGTCCTGCCCTTCCTGGCGGTGGCTCTGTTTGCCGGGGTGCTGTTGCAGCTGTTCCAGAAGCACCGCAACGTGGTGCGCTACACCGTGAAGGTGGGCGGGGCGCTGCTGGTGGTCATTGGCCTTTTGATGGTCACCGGGTGGATGGACACTCTGTCCGGGTCTCTGGCCAGCTCTGACCCCCAGGCCACCCCCACCGTCCAGGTGACTGAGGCTCCCAAGGAGACAGACTCCCCGGCGGAAACCACCCAACCGGAGGCCACCGATGCCCCCCAGGAGAGCCGGGCCCCGGTGCCCGCCCTGGACTTCACCCTCACTGACCAGTTCGGCAACACCCACACTCTGGACCAGTACAAGGGGAAGACCATTTTGCTCAATTTCTGGGGCACCTGGTGCGGGCCCTGCCGCAGCGAGATGCCCGACTTGCAGGCCGTCTATGAGGACTACGGCAACAACGAGAAGGACCTGGTGGTGCTGGGGGTAGCCGCCCCCAACCTGGGCCAGGAAGGCTCGGCGGAGGATATCTCCGCCTTTTTAGAGGAGAACGGGTACACCTACCCCACCCTCATGAACAAAGATGCCAGCCTCTTCTACTCCTACGGCATCTCCTCCTTCCCCACCACCTTTATGATCGACAAAAACGGCAACGTCTATGGCTATATCATGGGAGCACAGTCCCGGGAGGTGTTTGACGACATCATCCAGCAGACCATGGACGGGGCCAATTCCTAATCGGGAGGCTTTTGTATGGAACTTCGTGTTCTGGCCATTGGAGACGTGGTAGGCGAGCGCGGCGTGGACTTTCTCTGCCGCCACCTGCCCACCCTCCGCCGCCAGTATGACATTCATTTTACCGTAGTCAACGGGGAAAACGCCGCCTCCAACGGCCTGATGCCCCAGCAGGCCCGGGACATCTTCTCCGCCGGGGCGGACGTGATCACCATGGGCAACCACACCTGGGGCAAGCGCCAGATCGTGGACGAGATGGAGCGCAACCCCTACATTCTCCGCCCCGCCAACTACACCAGCCGGGCCCCCGGCCGGGGGTGGGGCATCTTCGACGGCCCCCGGGGCACCACCATTCGGGTGGTGAACCTCATTGGCCGCTGCGGCATGGACTCCAACTTCGACAACCCCTTCACCAAAATGGACGAGATTTTAAAGGAGGGGGACGCCACCCTCACCCTGGTGGACTTCCACGCCGAGGCCACCAGCGAGAAGGGGGCTATGGCCTGGTATCTGGACGGGCGGGCCCAGGCCCTGTGGGGCACCCACACCCATGTGCCCACAGCCGACACCCAGGTCTTTCCCAAGGGACTGGGCTTTGTCACCGACCTGGGCATGACCGGACCCACCCAGTCAGTCATCGGCATTCACCCCTCCCAGGCCATCAACCGCTTCCTGGGCGGCCTGCCCCAGCGGTTCCAGCCCGCCGACGGCCCCTGCGGCATGGACGGGGTGCTGTTTACCATCGACACCAACACCCGCCTCTGCCTCAGCGTAGAACGGGTGGACATTGACGGATAAGGAGGGCTCCCCATGCGTATTCTACACGCCGCGGACCTCCACCTGGACTCCCCCCTCAGCAGCCTCCCCGCCCCCCAGGCCGCCCAACGGCGGCGGGAACTGCGGGATCTCCCCCGCCGTCTGGCCCAGCTGGCCCAGGCGGAGGGGGTGGACCTGGTGCTGCTGCCGGGGGATTTATTGGATGCCCAGCGAGTCTACCCCCAGTCGGTCCAGGTCCTCACCCAGGCCCTGGGGGAGCTGTCCGTCCCCGTCTTCATCGCCCCCGGCAACCACGACCCCTACACCAACCAGTCCCCCTACGCCACCGCCCAGTGGCCCGCCAACGTACACATCTTTTCCACACCCCAGATGGAAGCTGTGGAACTTCCCGCCCTGGGCGCCGTAGTCCACGGCTGCGCCTTCACCGCCCCCCACCGGGAGGACTCCCCCCTGTCCGGGTACACCGTGCCCCAGGATGGTCGGCTGCACCTTCTCTGTGTCCACGGGGAGGTAGCTCCCATGGGCCGCTACGCTCCCATTTTGCCCGGTCAGCTGGGTGCCACCGGGGCCCACTACGCCGCTTTGGGGCACATCCACCGCTGTTCGGGATTGCAGCGAGAGGCGAACACCTTTTGGGCTTACCCCGGCTGCCCCGAGGGCCGTGGCTTTGACGAGGCGGGAGAAAAGGGCTGTCTGATTGTAGACGTGACCCACCAGGGCACCACCGCCAAGTTCGTCCCCCTGTGCTGCCGGGAATACCGCACCCAGGAGGTGGACATCTCTACCCTGTACCAGACCCTGGCGGGACTGGAATACTCCGACGATCTGGTGCGGCTCACCCTCACGGGAGAGGCGGAGACGGTACCCTCTCTGGCCTCCATCACCCAGCAGGCGGCCCCCTACTTCTTCTATGTGGAGGTCACCGACGCCACCACCCTGCCCAAAAAGCTGTGGCAGCGGGCGGGAGAGGACTCGCTGACGGGGCTTTTCCTGCGCACCATGTCTGAAAAAATCCGGGTGGCTCCCCCAGAGGAGCAGGCCCAGCTCATCTTGGCCACCCGCTTCGGGCTGGCCGCATTGGAGGGAGAGGAGGACATTCGAGCATGAACATCATCTCCATGACCGCCACCTTCGGCAAGCTGGAGGGGGCCACCCTCGCCCTCTCCCCGGGGCTCAACATCCTCACCGCCCCCAATGAGTGTGGAAAATCCACCTGGGCGGCCTTCCTCACCGCCATGCTCTACGGCATCGACACCCGGGAACGGGACAAGGCGGGGCACCTGGCCCAGAAAACCCGCTATCAGCCCTGGTCTGGGGCCGCTATGGCGGGAGAACTCCGGTTGGAGTGGCAGGGACAGCGCATCACCCTGCGCCGCTTTGCCAACCGCTCCGGCCCCTTTGGGGGCTTTGAGGCGGTGTACACCGCCACCGGGGACCCGGTGCCCTTCCTCACCGCCGCCAACGTGGGGGAGACCCTCACGGGAGTGAGCCGGGAGGTGTTTGTCCGCTGCGCCCTGGTGGGCCAGGGGGACACCGCCGTCACCGCCGCCCCGGATCTGGAGCGGCGCATCGCCGCTCTGGCCACCACCGGAGAGGAGGAGGTCTCCTACTCCGCCACCCTTCGCACCTTAAAGGATTGGCGCAACCGCCGTCAGGCCAACCGCTCCACTGGACTCATCCCCCAGCTGGAGGGAGAGCTGGCCCAGGTGCGCCGCACTCTGGAGGACACCGCCCAGGCCCGCCACACCCAGGCCCAAGCCCGGCAGGAGCTGGCCGGGCTGCAGGTGCGCAGGCAGCAGCTGGAGCGGCAACTGGAGCAGCACCAGGCCTACCGCCAGCAGGCCCTCAACCAACGGTACGCCCAGGCCCTCCAGCAGCAGGCCAAGGCCCAACAGGCCCTGGAGACTCTCCCCGCTCCCGACCCCCGCTTCCGGGGACTCACCGCCGCCCAGGCCATGGAGCAGGCGGGGAATCTCAGCCAGCAGGGCCAGGAGCACAGCCGCCAGCGGCAGCAGGCCAAGGCCAGCCGGAACCGCCTGTCCGCAGCCCTAAAACTGTGGGTGCCAGTGCTGGGCGTGGGCGGCCTTCTGCTCATCATCCTGGGCTTTTTCCTCACCCTGTACCCCCTGTCCTTCGTGGGCTTCGGGTGCATGGCGGCAGCCGTCATTCTGGCCATGGTGTTGGTGGCCAAAATGGGCAAATACGATAGAATCCTGTACACCCCCGCCCCGCCCCAGGGGGAGAACATGCAAGGGGCGTTGCAGCGGTATCTGGACTGGCTCACCCAGCGGCAGCAGCTGGAGGCCCAGGTGCAACACGCAGGGGAGCGGGTGGCAGACCTAGAGGCCCAGGGGGCCCAGCGCCCCACGGCTTCCGTGACGCCACCCACCGCAGACCCCCACGTCCTCACTGCCCAGCTGCGGCAGGTGGAGGGCCAGATGGCCCAGTGGCAGACCCGCCTGGACCAGGCCACCGGGGCCCTGGGCCGGGACACCCTGGAGGCGGAGAGCCGCCAAGGGGAATTGGCGGGACAGATTGCCCAGCGGCAGAAGGAGTATCAGGCCTTGACCCTGGCTCTGGAGGGGCTGGAGGAGGCCAACGCCACCCTGCGCCAGCGGTTCTCCCCTGCTCTCAATGAGAAGGCGGGGCAGCTCCTGGCCCGGCTCACCGGGGGACGGCACTGTGGGCTCACCCTGGCCCGGGACCTGTCCGCCCAGGTGGAGCAAGAGGGGGCGGGGCTGCCCCACTCCCAGCTGTTTCTCTCGGCGGGTGCCCAGGAGCAGCTGTATCTGGCCCTGCGTCTGGCCCTCTGTGACCTCACCGCCCCCCAGGCCCCTCTGATCTTGGACGACACCTTGGCAAACTTCGACGATACCCGGGCCGCCGATGCCCTGGAGCTGCTGGCCGAGCAAGCCCGGGATCGGCAAGTGCTTCTCTTCTCCTGTCACAGCCGGGACGCGGCGTGGGGGGAGCAGCAGGGGGCAAATGTCACCAAACTATCATGAAATTCCCTCTCTACCCCTACGTAAACCAGAAGTCGAGGGAAGGAAACTGTCCGTCGGTTGCATTCCACCCCTGATTTTGCTATCATGACTTTATCAACAACAAGGGAGTGGTCCGGTCATGGCAAAGACGCTGGGCGCACGCATTGCAGAGCTGCGCAAAGATAAGGGAATGACCCAGCTGGAGCTGGCGCAACAGATGGGGGTCACAGATAAAGCGGTATCCAAATGGGAACGGGACCTGTCCTGCCCTGACATCAACACGGTGCACCGACTGGCTGAAGTGCTGGGCGTGTCCCTGGAGGATTTGATGCAGATCTACCCCCCGGAGAAGCAGGAACACGAGGTGTCCATCCACCTGTCCACCATCGCCCGGGCGGTGGCTCTGGCCATGGGCGTGGCGGTGGTGGTGCTGCTGCTCTTGGGGGAGTTGACCGTCTCCAACGGCATGGGCATGTTGGGTATCGGATTGGCCTGTTCCGCCCTGGCTCAGTTTGACAACCGTAAATAACAGATAGAGCACCCCCGGAGGCAAACGCTTCCGGGGGTGCTTTTTGCTTCTAGGTCGGCAATTTCCAAAGGCTCCCCTGTGTCAGGGGAGCTGTCAGCCGCAAGGCTGACTGAGGGGTTGACGGTAGCAGGCTGCAAACAATCCCTCCGACCCGGCTTACGCCGGGCCACCTCCCTCCCTGAGGGAGGCTTTGAGTCTGGCAGTCACCGGAAGCCAGGCCCCCGGCAACTGGGAACAGTTGCACCCCAAGGTAAGGCCCTGGAGGTAGAAGAACAACCACACAGAGGAGCATCGACTCTCTCTAGAATCTCCACGCCATCTATGTGACATGAACCAGGCCAAGGGCCGAAAAGAGAACGATGCACCCTCCACCCAGTACCGCGGGGTGGATTCCACAAGGCGGGGGAAGGCCCCGCCTTTGGCGATTCTTTCCCCCCTTTCTCATCGCTGAGAAAGGGGGCCCAGCGGAGCGTCCCTGCCAGGCTGGCAAGCCGGAACAAAGCCACTCAGAAGAACAATCCCTCCGTCATGGCTACGCCATGCCACCTCCCTTTGCACAAGGGAGGCGTTGGGTTTTTCGCAAAACACTAACCCCCTGGAAGCGGTGCTTCCAGGGGGCCTTTCTCACTTATGATACAGCTTATTGCTCTGATACTGGGGCGTGCAGGTCATGCGCAGGCCCAGCTTCTGATACACATTGCTGTCGGCGGCGGAGAGAATCACCGAGGAGTGGGCATCACAGCCCCGCAGCTTGTCCAGCTGGGACAGGGCCAGGTCCGCCTGGGGATCGGTGGCGGCGGAGATGGCCAGGGCAATGAGCACCTCATCGCTGTGCAGGCGGGGGTTCTGGCTGCCCAGGTGCTGGATTTTCACCTTCTGGATGGGCTCAATGGCCTCCCGGGAGATCATGTGCACCTCATCCCCCAGCCCGGCCAGCTTCTTCAGGGCGTTGAGCAGGGCGGCAGAGGAGGAGCCCATGAGCTCGGTGGTCTTGCCGGTGATGATGGTGCCGTCGGGCAGCTCGATGGCGGCGGCGGGCTCTCCCGTCTCCTCCGCCCGGGCCTCGGCGGCAGCCACCACGGGGCGGTCAGCGGTGGACACCCCGGCCTGCTTCATCAGCAGCTCCAGCTTGTACACGCTCTCCTTGTCCCCCTGGCCCCGGCGCACGTCGCACAGGGCGGTGTAGTAGCGGCGGATGATCTCCTGACAGGCGGCAGCTCGCACCGCCTCGTCGTCCACAATGCAGTTGCCCGCCATGTTCACACCCATGTCGGTGGGGGACTTGTAGGGGCTCTCCCCCATGATCTGCTCGAACATGGCCCGGAGCACCGGGAACACCTCAATGTCCCGGTTGTAGTTCACCGTGGTCTCCCCGTAGGCCTGGAGGTGGAAGTGGTCGATCATGTTCACGTCGTTGAGGTCCACGGTGGCGGCCTCATAGGCCAGGTTCACCGGGTGCTGGAGGGGCAGGTTCCAGATGGGGAAGGTCTCAAACTTGGCATAGCCCGCCTTCACCCCACGGCGGTGGTGGTGATAGAGCTGGGACAGGCAGGTGGCCATTTTGCCGGAGCCGGGGCCGGGGGCGGTGACCACCACCAGGGGCCGGCTGGTCTCGATGTAGTCGTTGCGGCCATAGCCCTCGTCGGAGACGATGTGGGGAATGTCGTGGGGATACCCGGCAATGGGATAGTGGAGGTACACCGTGACACCCAGGTCCTCCAGACGGTGCTTGAAGGCGTCGGCGGCGGGCTGCCCGGCATACTGGGTGATGACCACGCTGCCCACATACAGGCCCTTGGAGCGGAAGGTGTCAATGAGGCGCAGCACGTCCTCGTCATAGGTGATGCCCAGATCGCCCCGCACCTTGTTCTGCTCAATGGCGGCGGCGTTGATGGCAATGACCACCTCTACGCTGTCCCGCAGCTCCAGCAACATGCGGATTTTGCTGTCCGGGGCAAAGCCGGGCAGCACCCGGGACGCATGATAGTCGTCAAAAAGCTTGCCGCCAAACTCCAGGTACAGCTTGCCGCCAAACTGGGAAATTCGCTCCCGAATGTGGGCGGACTGCATCTCCAGGTACTTTTGATTGTCAAAACCGATTTTATTTGCCATCCTCACACGTGGGCTCCCGGCCACCCGGAAGCCATCCTCCCTCTTTACACATTATCCCCGAAATTTTAACACATATCCCACCGTCAAACAAGGATTTTCTCAAAAAACACCCTCCATTTCCCGCACGAGAAATGGAGGGTATTTTTGTCGAATTTGCCTCTTGTCACAGGTCCCGCCTCTGGTAGAAGCGGATGGACAGCCACCAGGACAGGGCATACAGGAGGATAGACACCCCGGCCACCACCGCCAGAGGCCACAGTCCGCTCCCAATCACCAGTACCTGGAATCCCATTCCGGCCAACACGGTGGCCACGGCGGTAAACAGACCTATGGTGATGTAAAAGGCGATACGTCCCTTCTCCGCCCCATATTTGAATACATAGGGCAGGATGACAGCAGGACCTATGCACCCCAACGCCACCAAGGCCGTGCCCACCATAGCAAACTGCTCCAGAACAAATCCCTCTCCCGTCAGCATGCGCACGGTGGTGGCTGCCATGGAAACGAGAAATGCCACCGTTCCGAAACACAGGCCCACCAAATACTTGCTGCTCACCAGTTGAGTCCTGGTGTAGGGGAGCGTCCCGCTGTAAGACGTCCATTTGTCATGTTCGTCGTAGGAAAGCAAGGTCATGGGTATGACGCTGGCAATCATGATGGGGTAGATCATAAAAAACACATTGTCCTCACCCACAAAGGATACGGCCAAAAACACCGCCACAATCACCAGGAACGCCCGGCAGTACCGCCATGACAGATAAAAATCTTTGAGCAGCAGCCCTTTCATGTTACGCCGCCTCCTTCACCATAAAGATAAACAGCTCTTCAATGCTCACAGGGCTTACGGGAATGCTTGTAGGCACCCCATCCCGGCGTACCAGAGCCTCCACCCCGTAGGGGGATGCCTTGACCCCACGCACGGCCTGGGAGTCCAACTCAGAGAGCTGCTCCTTGGAGCAGTGGATGAGCCCGTACTCCTCCAGCAGTCGGTCCTTCTCCTCACAGAGCATCAGCTTTCCCTTGTGCAAAAAGGCGATGTAGTCGCAGATTTTCTCCAAATCGCTGACAATATGGGAAGAGATGAGCACGGCGTGGCTCTCGTCCCGGGTGAACTCGCTGAACATCTCCACCACTTCGTCCCGCACCACCGGGTCCAGTCCCGAGGTGGCCTCGTCCAAAATGAGCAGTTTGGGGTGGTGGGACAGGGCCACCGCAATGCCCAGCTTCATCTTCATGCCCTTGGAATACTCCTTAAAGGGGCGTTTTTCGGGGAGATTCAACTTTTTCAGGTACTGGGCGTACAGCGCTTTATCCCACTTGGTATAGGTGTGGGCCATGATTTTTCCCACCTGCACGGCGCTCAAGCAAGAGGGGATGCCCACCTCGTCCAGCACCACCCCAATGTCCTGCTTGGTGAGGAGCATATCCTCCCGGTTGTCCCGGC
Organism: uncultured Oscillospiraceae bacterium; assembly: GCA_944385445.1. Taxonomy (GTDB): domain Bacteria; phylum Bacillota; class Clostridia; order Oscillospirales; family Oscillospiraceae; genus Enterenecus. The sequence continues at coordinate 95,553 of CALWXF010000001.1, read as the reverse complement.
CCAGGAGGGTGATGGTGCCCTCGTCCCGGTGGATCATGTCCAGAATCAGCTTGATGGTGGTGCTCTTGCCCGCTCCATTCTCGCCGATGAGTCCCATAATGCACCCACAGGGCAGGGTGAGATTCAGGTTGTCCAGGGTAAACTCCCCGTAGTCTTTGGTCAAATTCCGAATTTCCAGTGCGTTCATGGTCTCACTCCTCCATACTCAGGCGGAACATCTCCAGCAGTTCCTCTTTCGTCAACTGGCAACTGGCCGCCAGCTTCCCAATTTCCTCCATGTGGGCCTCAATCTGCTTCAAGGTCTCCTCCCGCAGCAGCTCCACATTCTTGGGGGCCACAAAACAGCCCTTGGCGGGGAGGGTGTAGATAAATCCCTCCCGCTCCAGCTCCTCATAGGCCCGCTTGGTGGTGATGACGCTGATGCGCAGGTCCTTGGCCAGGTTGCGGATAGAGGGGAGGGCCTGGTCCGCCTCCAGCTCCCCACTGATGATCTGATTTTTGATCTGGGTGTAAATCTGATCGTAGATGGGGGACCCACTGCGGTTGTCAATGTAGAGATTCAAACCATCACCTCGTTTGCTTTCTGTGTATATACAGTATATACAGTAGGTACAGTCTTGTCAATAGGGTTGGAGAAAACTTTTTCAAGTCCGCACCAGACCAAAAGCCTCCCTTGTGTAAAGGGAGGTGTCGCCGCCACAGGCGGTGACGGAGGGATTGTCTGCTACCCACTACGGTCAACCCCTCAGTCAGCCCTACGGGCTGCCAGCTCCCCTTACACAGGGGAGCCATAGAGAGGTAGCCGCCCCCTCTTGCCATTTTCCCGCTCCGTCACTATAATGTGTGGTATCTGTGACCATTCATCTGCTGGGAGGTGCCCTATGAAAACCATCGCCATCATTGACGACGACATCCACATTGGAGATGTCCTGGAGCAGCTGCTGCGCCGGGAAGGGTATCAGGTGCTGCGGGCGTACTCGGGCACCGAGGCCCTCTACCTGCTCTCCCAGCAGCGGCCCGACCTGGTGCTGCTGGACCTGATGCTCCCCGGCCTGTCCGGGGAGGAGGTGCTGCCCAAAATCCAGAGCTTCCCCGTCATCATCCTCAGCGCCAAGGGGGACGTGGAGAACAAGGTGGAACTGCTCCAGGCGGGAGCGGTGGATTACATCACCAAGCCCTTCCACCCCCAGGAGCTGCTGGCCCGCATTGGGGTGCATCTCCGCCGCCCCCGTGGGGAGGAGGAGGGCCAGGTGCTCACTGTGGGGGAGCTGAGCCTGGACCCCCTGTCCCGGCAGGTGACGGTGGCCGGGCAGGAGGTACACCTGACCAAGACAGAGTACGCCATTTTGAAGCTGTTTCTCCAGCACCCCAACCAGGCCCTGTCCAAGAGCGTCATTTTGGAGCGCATCAGCCTGGACACCCCGGACTGCACCGACAGCTCTCTGAAACAGCACATGAGCAACCTGAGAAAGAAGCTGCGTCAGGCCAGCGGCAAAGAGTACCTCCAGTCTGTGTGGGGCATTGGCTTTCGCCTGACCCCTCCTTGAAATCTTGATGATTTCTTGACCCATTTCTTCACCGCTTCCTTGACCCCTCTCTGGTACACTATCCCCATCAAGCGCAAGGAGAAAAAATTATGATCGACTGGTGCAAACGTCATCCCATCCTCTTTATGGCCGGGTATCTGGTGTTCTACCTGGTGTGCTTCGGAGCCCTGGAGCACTTCATCAAACCGGAGTGGATCGTCCACTGTTTTCTGGACGACTGGATTCCCTTCTGTAAGTATGCGGTCATCCCCTACTTCGCCTGGTTTGTGTGGGTGCCCGCCACCTTGTTCTGGCTGCTGCTGACCCAGCCCCGGCAAGATTTCTGGCGGCTGTGTCTGCCCCTGTTCGGGGGCATGACCCTGTGCGTGGCCCTGTGCGCCCTCATCCCCAACGGGGTGGACCTGCGCCCGGACTCCATCCCCGGCAACGACTTCTTCACCCAGGTGGTACGGCAGCTGTGGGGGGTGGACACCGACACCAACGTCTGGCCCTCCATCCACGCCTTCAACTCCATGACCGTGGCCCTGAGCTATCACCGCTGGGCCAAAGCCAAGCCCTCCACCCAGCGCCGGGTGGTGTGGGGGTGTATGCAACTTTTGAATCTGTCCATTCTGGCCTCCACGGTGCTGCTGCGGCAGCACAGCGTCATTGACCTGTTCTGCGGCGTGGCCCTGGCCCTGGTGCTGGACTATGTGGCGGACTATGTGACCGTGCATGCCCGGGTGTGGATTCAGCAGGAGGCGTGAGCATGGAGCTGGTCTGCGCCGCCCACGGCCTGTCGAAACAATACGGCCACACCTACGCCCTGCAAAACCTCACCATGCAGGTGCCCAAAGGGTCCATTTACGGCCTGGTGGGGCGGAACGGGGCTGGACTACACCATTGACTCCTCCCACACCGCCAACATCTACGCCCATCCCCATGTGACGGAGCTGGTGCAGGCCCTGGCGGACACTGGGTGTCAGGTGTCCGCCATGCACCAGTAGGATGAGAGCCTGGAGAGCTACTACATGAGTCTGGTGGGAGGTGAGGGGCATGGGTAACCTGCTGCGGGCCGACTTCTTCCGCCTGTGGCGGAGCAAGAGCTTCTGCCATCCGGCAGACTGAGGGCCGGTCCTTCGACCATTTCTCAGGTGCAGACCTGCGCCCCCGCCGGGGACGCTGGCGCTGGGGTGACTTTCTGCCGCCAGAAAGTCACCAAAGACCGCCAAAGGCGGGGCCTTCCCCCGCCTTGTGGAATCCACCCCGCGGTACTGGGTGGCGTGTGCGCCCTTCTCTTTTCGGACCTTGGCCCGGCGAGGTCACATAGACGGCGTGGACATTCTACAGAACGTGCCTGCTCCTCTGGCAGACAGTACTTCTATCGCCAGGGCCTTATCTTGGTGTGCCGCTGTTCCCAGCTATCGGGGGCCCGGCTCCCGGTGGCGGGAACGCCGCTTAGCCAGGGTAGGCCCGGATATGGAAACCACCCGGCCATAGGGCCAGCTGCCCAGGGCAGCCTAGTGTGGTGGCACAAACAGGGGCCACAGCAAGGGTGACGGGCCGAACCTAGACTTGACGCAGGCCCAGCCTCGTACCCCAGGGAGGTCCTTAGGGGGGAACGCCCTAAGCGGGTTTTGGTTCCTTTTGACCGAGCAAAAGGAACCCCCAGCGGGGAGCGTCCCCACCAGGCCGGAGGGCTGGAATCGAACGTGGAGAAGAGCAGGCCCTCTTCCTCTCTCCACAGATACCAAACAATATACGTTTACACCAAGGTGGAAGCCCCATGGCTCCCACCTTTTTTCACCCTTTTGTGGGGAAAAGGGGTGGACAGGCGGGAAAAATATAGTATACTGGAATGCGAATGCTCTGCGGGGAGAGGAGGAACTGGCATGGAACACCCCGCCGCGATTTTGGTGGTGTCCTACGGCACCAGCCAAGTCTCCGCTCTGCCCACCCTGGCCAATCTGGCCCGGGAAATCGGGGCGGCCTTCCCCCGCCTGCCCCTCATCCACGCCTTTGCACACCCCCGGCTCCGGGACGCCCTGGTGCGGGGCGGCGGCCCCCGAGTGCCGCTGGTGTCCGAGGCCCTGGCCCAACTCACCCAAGATGGAGCCCGGCATTTGCTAATCCAGCCCACCTATCTGCTGTTTGCCGGGGAGTACCAGGCCATGGTGGCCCAGCTGGAGCCCTACGCCCAGCGGCTGGACCTGTCTGTGGGCCAGCCCCTGCTGGCCACGCCCCAGGACATCGAGGCCGTAGCGGAGGCCTTGCCCACCTGTCTGCCTCCCCTGGCCCCCCAGGAGGGGGCGCTGTTTCTGGGCCATGGCGCCAGCCATGAGGCCCACGGGGTCTACGCCCAGCTGGAACAAGCCCTGCACCGCCAGGGCCACACCCGCTATTTCGTAGGCACTCTCCAGGACGGTCCCACCCCGGCGGAGACCGCCCGCCGCATCCGTGAGGCCGGGGCCATCACCCGGCTCCACGTCCACCCCCTCATGGTGGTGTGCGGCGTCCACGCCACCCGGGACTTGCTGGCCGGGGAACAAAGCTGGTGCGGACAACTGGAACGCCTGGGCGTTCCGGTGTCTGCTGTGTCCCAAGGGCTGGGGGACTGCCCTGCCATCCGCCGCCTCTTTGTGGCCCACGCCCTGGAGGCAGCAAAGAACGAATTTTTCACTCAGAGAGAGAAATGAGGATCATCTATGCTCGTTGTCATGTCCAGCCTGGAACACCATCTGGCCCCCATCGACCTGCGGGAGGCCCTGTCCTTCACCGCCACCCAGGTGCAGCGGCTGGACGCCCACATCGCCCAGCTGCCCAACATCCACAGCTGTGTGATTTTGTCCACCTGCAACCGCACGGAAATCTACCTGTGCTGTGAGGACACCTGCCACCCGGGGCAAATGCTGTGCCACGCCGCCGGGGTGGAGTTCGCCCCCTTCTCCGCCGCCTTTGTCACATGCCAGGGGGGCGAGGCGGTGGAACACCTGATGCAGGTGGCGGCGGGTCTGCGCTCCCGGGTGTGGGGCGAGGACCAGATTCTGGCCCAGGTCAAGCGGGCCATCACCCTGTCCCGGGAGGTGGGAGCCGCCCACCCCATGCTGGAGACCCTGTTCCGGGCCGCCATCTCGGCGGGCAAGGAGATTCGCTCCACCGTGCGCCTGACCTCCCTGCCCACCTCGGCCGCCAGCCAGGGAGTGGCCCTGCTCCAGCAGCACCTGGGCAATCTGGAGGGGAAACGGGCTCTGGTCATCGGCAACGGGGAGATGGGCAAGCTATCCGCCCGGCTCCTCCACCAGGCCGGGTGCCGGGTGATGGTGACCCTGCGCACCTACCGCCACGGGGAGACGGTGGTGCCCTCCGGCTGCGAGGCCCAGCCCTATGACCGCCGCTTTGAGCTGCTCAGCGGGGTGGACATTCTGGTCTCCGCCACCGCCAGTCCCCACTACACCGTCACGGTGGAACAGCTGGAACCCGTGGCCCAGCTGCCCCAGGTGATGGTGGATTTGGCCATCCCCCGGGACATCGAGCCCCAGGTGGGACAGCTCCCCGGGGTAAAACTCTTTAACGTGGACGACCTCATGGACACCGCCCCCCTCCACACCGTCCCCCCCGAAGTGACGGAAATTTTAGACAAGCACCAGCGGCAATTTTACCGCTGGCTGAATTATAAGGTAAGTCTCCCCCTGCAAGAGGAGCTGAAGCTGTCCATTGTCCAGCGGCTCACCGCCACCCCCCAGTTGACCGACCCGGGGATGGACCAGGAGGAGGTCATCGCCCTGACGGTGCAGCGCACCGTGGAGCTGCTGCTGGGCGGCCTGCCCACCCCGCCCGACCCGGACAGCCTGCGCCAGTGCGCCCAGAAAATCCGGGCCCACACCACGGGAAAGGGGGCCCCGTCATGAGCGGCTACCCCCGCTTTCCCCTGTTTCTTGACCTAACGGGCCAGAAGGTGGTGCTGGTGGGCGGCGGGAAGGTGGCCCTGCGCCGGGTCCGCACCCTGCAACAGTGCGGGGCGGACGTGGTGGTGATTGCCCCCACCCTGCACCCGGACATGCCCCCGGTGACCCACATATCCCGCCCCTATCGCCCCGGCGACCTGGAGGGGGCCACGCTGGCGGTGGCCGCCACCGACTGCTCCGACACCAACAGACAGGTGGCCCAGGAGGCCCGAGACCGGGGCATCCCCATCAGTGTGGCGGACGCCCCCACAGCGTGCACCTTTTTCTTCCCCGCCCTGTGCGTGGGAGAGGGGCTGGTGGCGGGGGTGGTGGGCGACGGCTCCGACCACGCCAAAACCGCCCGCTGTGCCCGACAGATTCGAGAACTCTTGGAGGACTCTATATGAAGATACGCATTGGAAGCCGAGACAGTCGGCTGGCCGTGATACAAAGCGAGATGGTCATTGATTCCATCCGGGCCTATGACCCCACCGCCCAGGTGGAGCTGGTGACCATGAAGACCACCGGCGACCTCATCTTGGACCGCCCCCTGAGCCAGATTGGCGGCAAGGGGCTGTTTGTCAAAGAGCTGGACAAGGCACTCCTGGAGGGCCGGGTGGACTTCACCGTCCACTCCAGCAAGGACTTGCCCATGGATATTCCCCCCGAGTTGCCCCTGGTGGCCTTCTCCCACCGGGCAGACCCCCGGGACGCCCTGGTGCTCCCCCAGGGGGTGGACACCCTGGACCCCACCCGCCCCATCGGCTGCGCCTCCCTGCGCCGCACCCTTCAGCTCCGCAAGCTGTTCCCCCACCACCAGGTGGCCCCGGTGCGGGGCAACGTGCAGACCCGCCTTTCTAAACTGGACCGGGGCGAATATTCCGCCCTGGTGCTGGCCTGTGCCGGACTGGACCGATTGGGGCTAGAGAGCCGCATTTCCCGCCGCTTCCCCGTGGAGGAGATGCTCCCCGCCGCCGGACAAGGTATTTTGGCGGTGCAGAGCCGGGCGGATGTGGACACCTCCTGTCTGTCCCTCTTCCACGACCCGGTGGCGGCGGTGTGCCTCACCGCCGAGCGGGCCTTTGTGGGCGCTCTGGAGGGGGGCTGTTCCTCCCCTGTAGCCGCCCACGCCACCGTGGACGGGGACGCCGTCACCCTCACCGGGTTCTATGTGGACGGCGAGGGTGAATCTTACATCGAAAGCAGCTGCGCCGCCTGCGCCGATGCCCGGGAGATGGGGGCGGAGCTGGCGGTGCGTATGAGGAGGGACCACCCATGATGGGACATGTGACTCTGGTGGGAGCAGGCCCCGGCGACCCCGGCCTGCTCACCTTAAAAGGAAAAAAAGCCATTGAACATGCCGATGTGGTGGTATTTGACCGCCTGGTGAGCCCAGAAATCCTGGCCCTCATCCCCCCCACCGCCAAGGCCATCGACGTGGGCAAGCGGGTGAATGTGCACCCGGTGCCCCAGGAGGAGATCAACCAGATTCTTCTGCGGGAGGCCCTGGGGGGCGCCAACGTGGTGCGCCTGAAGGGCGGCGACCCCTTCCTCTTTGGCCGGGGCGGCGAGGAGCTGGAGCTGCTGGCCCAGCACCAGGTGCCCTTTCAGGTGGTGCCTGGGGTCACCTCCGCCCTGGCAGTGCCCGCCTACGGCGGCATTCCGGTGACCCACCGGGACTGCTGCTCCTCCCTGCACATCGTCACCGGACACCAACGGGCGGGGAAAGCCCTGGACATCGACTTTGACGCCCTGGTGGCCACCAAGGGAACCCTGGTGTTCCTCATGGGGGTGTCCGCCCTGCCCCAGATCTGTGAGGGGCTGCTGAACGCAGGCATGGACCCCGACACCCCCGCCGCCATCGTGGAGCGGGGCACCACCCCCGCCCAGCGGCGGGTCAGCGCCACCCTGGCCACCCTGGCCCAGGCCGCCCAGGATAACCAGGTGGTGAGCCCCGCCATCAGCGTGGTGGGTGGGGTGTGCGCCCTGGCCGATTCCTTCGACTGGTTTGACGCTCTGCCCCTGAAAGGCCGCACCTTTGTGGTCACCCGCCCCGCTGCCCGCAAGGGCACCCTGGCCCAGGGCCTGCGGGAACTGGGGGCCAAGGTCTGGGAGTACCCCTACATTCACACCACCCCCATCACCCCCTGTCCTCCCCTCACCGCCGCTTTGGAGCATTTGGGGGACTACCAGTGGATTGCCTTCACCAGCCCCGTGGGAGTTCAGGTGTTTTTCGACGCCCTGAATGCGCAGGGCAAGGACAGCCGGGCTCTGGCTGGGGTGAAGCTGGCCGCCATCGGCCCCGGCACCGCCGCCGCTTTGAAAAAGTACGGCCTCACCGCCGACTATGTCCCGGCGGTGTACTCTGCCCAGGACTTGGGCCAGGGCATCCCCGCCACCGGGAAGGTGCTGCTGCCCCGGGCAGAAGAAGGCTCTCCCCTGCTCACCCAGGCGCTCACCGAACGTGGCATTCCCTATGAGGAACTTGCCGTGTATACCACTCACTACGACAACCCCCGCTCCCCGGAGCTGAGAGAGGCGCTGGAAAAAGGCGAGCTGTCCTATGTCACCTTCACCTCCGCCTCCACCGTGAAGGGCTTTGTGGCCTCGGTGGGCGAGGACGCCCCTCTGGGCAACATCACGGGTTTGTGCATCGGTGCACAGACCGCCCAGGAGGCCCAGCGCCACGGCATCCCCGTTTTGATTGCAGAGGAGGCCACCATTCCCGGCCTGCTGCGGCTGGCCCAGACTTTGTAATAGAAGGAGGAATTCCCAATGGAACTCACTCATAGGCCCCGCCGCCTGCGCACCTGTCCCGAGGTGCGCAGCCTGTGCCGGGAGACCCGGCTGTCCCCCGACAGCCTCATCTACCCCATTTTTGTGGATGAAACCCTCCAGGGCACCCGCCCCATCCCCTCCCTGCCCGGACAGTTCCACTACGGCCTGGACAGCGTGTGTCAGGCGGTGGCGGAGTGCCTGGCCCACGGCGTGACCAAGTGCATCCTCTTCGGCCTCCCCGCCCACAAGGACGAGATCGGCTCCTCTGCCTGGGACGACAACGGGGTGGTACAACAGGCTATCCGCACCATCAAGGCCCAGTATCCCCACTTCTACGTCATCGCCGACGTGTGCATGTGCGAGTACACCAGCCACGGACACTGTGGCATTCTCTGCGGGGAGCACGTGGACAACGACGCCACCCTTCCCCGGCTGGTGGACATCACCCTGTCCTATGCCCGGGCCGGGGTGGACATGGTGGCCCCCTCCGACATGATGGACGGCCGCATCGGGGCCATGCGGAAGGCCCTGGACGAGGCCGGGTTTGTCAACCTGCCCATTATGGCCTATTCCGCCAAGTACGCCTCCTCCTTCTACGGCCCCTTCCGGGATGCCGCCGGTTCCGCCCCCTCCTTTGGGGACCGGAAGGGCTACCAGATGGACCCCCACAACGCCCGGGAGGCCCTGCGTGAGTGCGCCCTGGACGTGGAAGAGGGTGCGGACATCCTCATGGTCAAGCCCGCTCTGAGCTATCTGGATGTGCTGTATCGGTGCAAGCAGGCTTATAACCTGCCCATGTGCGCCTACTCCGTCTCCGGCGAGTATGCCATGATCAAGGCCGCCGCGGCCGCCGGACTGGTGGACGAATACAAGATGATGTGCGAGTCGGCCCTGTCCATCTACCGGGCGGGGGCTGACATGCTCATCACCTACTCCGCCAAGGAGCTGGCGGATGCTATGAAACGGGGGGACATCGGATGAATCTCCACAATTCGGAAGAACTCTTTGCCGCCGCCTGTCAGGTGCTCCCCGGCGGCGTCAACAGCCCCGTGCGGGCCTACCGCTCCGTGGGGCTCACCCCCCGATTCATTCAGAGAGCGGAGGGCAGCTCCATCTATGACGTGGAGGGCCGCCGCTACATCGACTATGTGTGTTCCTGGGGCCCCATGATTCTGGGCCACAACCATCCCGTCATTCGTCAGGCGGTGGAGAAGGCCGTGGTGGACGGCCTGAGCTTCGGCGCCCCCACCCCCCGGGAGGTGGAGATTGCCCAGCTGATGGTGGAGATGGTGCCCGGGCTGGAAATGGTGCGCATGGTCAACTCTGGCACCGAGGCGGTGATGTCCGCCCTGCGTCTGGCCCGTGGAGCCACCGGCCGGGACAAGCTCATCAAGTTTGAGGGCTGCTACCACGGCCACAGCGACTGTATGCTGGTCAACGCCGGCTCCTCCGCTCTGGCGGGAGGCCACCCCTCTTCCTCCGGCGTGCCCGTAGGAGCCGCCAAGGACACCCTCACCGCCCAATTCAACGACCTTTCCAGCGTCCAGGCCCTTCTGGAGGCCAACCGGGGCGAAGTGGCCGCCGTCATCGTGGAGCCGGTGGCTGCCAACATGGGCGTGGTGGGCCCCGCTCCCGGCTTCTTGCAGGGGCTGCGGGAGCTGTGCAACCAGCACGGCACCCTGCTCATCTTTGACGAGGTCATCACCGGCTTCCGTCTGGCCCCCGGCGGCGCTCAGGAGTACTTTGGGGTGAAGGCCGATCTGGTCACCTACGGCAAGATCATCGGCGGCGGCATGCCTGTGGGCGCCTACGGCGGCAGCCGGGCCCTCATGGAGCACGTGGCCCCCTGCGGCCCGGTCTACCAGGCGGGCACCCTCAGCGGCAACCCCGTGGCCATGGCCGCCGGACTGGCCCAGCTGCGCTATCTCCACGACCACCCCCAGGTGTACACCCACATCAACGACATGGGCGCATCTCTGGCCCAAGACATGGGCAAGCTGTGTGAAACCTCCCCGGTGCCCGTGGCCATCAACCAGGTGGGCTCCCTCCTCTCCCCCTTCTTCACCCCCACCCAGGTGTCCACCTTTGTGGATGCCAAGGGCAGTGACGTGGGGATGTACGCCCGCTACTTCGGCGAGATGCTCCAGCGGGGCATCTACCTGGCCCCCGCCCAGTTCGAGGCCATGTTCCTCTCGGACGCCCACAGCGGGGAGGATTTGACCGCCACTTTGGAGGCCTTCCAGCAGACCCTGGAGGCCCTGTCCCACTAATATCACCACTCATTGGAGGTAACGATATGAAAGAAATTATCCTGCTCAAGCAGGGCGAAATGGTGCTCAAGGGCCTCAACCGCCGGGCCTTTGAGGAGAAGCTCATGGGCAACGCCAAGCGGCGGCTGAAAAAGTACGGTTCCTTCAAGGTGTACACCCGCCAGTCCACCACCTACATTGAGCCCCAAGACGAGTTCTGCGACTTTGAAGGGGCCTGGGAGGCCATGGGCAAGCTGTTCGGCGTGGCGGGCCTGTGTCGGGCCCGGGCCTGTGCCAAGGACAAGGACGCCATTCTGGAGTGCGTGAAGGAGTATCTGGGGGCCCAGCTGGCCATGGCCCGCTCCTTCAAGGTGGAGACCAAGCGGGCGGACAAGACCTTCCCCATGACCTCCATCCAGCTGTCCCAGTATGTGGGCGGCGAGCTCCACGACGCCTACCCCCACCTGATTGCCGACATGCATAATCCCCAGTTCACCGTCCATGTGGAGGTGCGGGACTTTGACGCCTTTGTCCACGCCAACCCCACCGAGGGTGCCGGCGGTCTGCCCATCGGTGTGGGTGGCCGTGCTCTGTCCCTCCTCTCCGGCGGCATTGACTCCCCGGTGGCCTCCTGGATGATCGCCAAGCGGGGGGTCATTGTGGACATGATCCACTTCTATTCCTACCCCTACACCTCCCCCGAGGCCAAGGAGAAGGTGCTGGACCTGGCCCGGCTGCTGGTGCCCTACACCGGCAAGACCTGCGTGCATGTGGTGCCGTTTACCAAGATTCAGGAGGAGCTGCGCCGCTCCTGCCCTGAGAACCTGTTCACCATCCTCATGCGCCGGTTCATGATGCGCATTGCCTGCCGGGTGGCGGAGAAAAACGGCATCCAGGCCCTGGTCACCGGTGAGTCCGTGGGCCAGGTGGCCAGCCAGACCCTGGAGGCCATGGCCTGCACCAACGCCGTGTGCACCGTGCCCGTGCTGCGCCCGGTGGTAGGCATGGATAAGGAGGAGATCGTGCGCATTTCCCGCAAGATTGGCACCTTTGAGACCTCTATCCTCCCCTATGAGGACTGCTGCACCGTGTTCACCCCCAAGCACCCCCGCACCAAGCCCAAAGTGGAGGAGCTGGTGGAGGCCGAGCAAAACCTGGACATTGACGCTCTGGTGGAGGAAGCCGTGGCGGGCATTGAGCGAGTGCTGCTGGATTTCTAAGCCATAGGAAAAAGCCCAGAACAGGGAGAAAACCTCTCTGTTCTGGGCTTTTTCATTTACTTGCTGTATTCTATTTCTCCTCCACCCTATTTGAGTGAAACTGCGAATCTCCCTGATGAAGGCCCATTTGTAATTCACTGAAGTCAACAAAATAACTCACAACAATTTTCTATCTATTGTGCTATTCTTTGTATCCTCAGGTTCCTTCCCAATCAACTCCTTATAACGCATTTTATATGTATCTTTATCAATTCTTTTCTCTTCAAGCATGTACTTCAACCATTTTTTCACAAAAAACTCTGTGCTATTTGTGTATTCGTTATATTCGTATGTAACTCTCCCTATCGCAAGCACAAGAGCAAAAGAAATCACTGCCAAAACGACTCCGAACACATTATTTAAGCAAAAAACTGCATTTTTATTTAGATTAAACACAATAAAGTATACCAAATACAGAACATAGGATATTATACCTAGCATCAGGAATTCTAAATCTACTATTTTCCTATAAACTCCCTGTTTGTGTTCTAAATAACCTTTCTTTTTGAACAAAAAGAAATCTGTCTCCCATGTAAACGCATTTGCAACATTGTGATTATTCTCTAGGCAAACAATTTGATAAGACGCAATGTAAGAAATACTAATCTTATGGCTTAACTCTTTACACGAAAACGGCATTAAAATTAAAAATGGAATGAGAAAAACATAATGTACTTTTATTTCAGCCGCAAATACTATAGTATAAAAGGCTAAGGTTGTTGTAAATACAAATGACGAAATAGTTCTTTGGGCCTCCATTCGTTTCCATACTGCTTCGCGTAATACTAAGTATTCTTGCTCTTTAGCATTATCTATGTCTTTCAAGAATTTTCTAGTATTATACATGGTCATCTTCACCCCCGACATTTGAAGCAACCGATATAAAACCTACTTTAACTGAAACTCAAAAAACATATATATACACTCGACAAGCATTTTCTTACGACAAACTCTTCTATATACCTATTTCTTCACTTGCAACATATTCTTATTTTACCTATAATATATTTACATGAATTTACATCTTTATAATGCCACGTTTAACACTTTATTTCAATACATTTTTGATATAAAAAACTCGCTGGATCAAAATGGACCTATGGTAACATAATAATTTTGAAACAGGTCCTTCTATTTTTGTCAATCCATCCGACCGGGGTAACTCCGGTCTATTTTTCTTTACATAACGGAGACTCTTCAACTTTCCTTTAAAAAGAAGACGGTGTAGCCCCTATGGGTCTGCACCGTCTTTTCTCATTCGCTCTCCTGGGTCCGCCAATAGCCCTGAGCATCCCGCTCCAGCAGCCCCTCCCCCACCAGGTCCCGGCGGAGGGTGCACACGTCGTCATGGTACCGGGCCAGAATGGCGTTCACCTCTGGCTCTGGGTAGATGTGCTTAGGCTCGAACTGCTCCACCAACGCCTGGAGCACAATGCGCTTTTTCTTGCGCTGGGCGGGGATGGTTTTCAGCCGTCCGTCCTGGAAAAAGGAGTCCAGGACGTGCTGGCGGTACGCCTCGTCCCGCTGGGCCTGGAGGTCCGCCTCCTCCGACTCCTCCTGTACAATGTCCAGGATCGTGGTATCAAACAAATCCCGATTCAAAGCGTACATGGTGTAATACTGGCTCTTATAGGAGGACACCGCCCCGGCCTGGGCCAGCTTTTTCAGGTGGAAGGACACGGTGGCGGCGGTGAGGCCTAACCGCTGGGCCAACCGCTCCACGTACATGTCCTCCACCGCCAGGGATTTCAGAATTTGCAGCCGGGACTTGTCTGCCAGGCACTTAAACAGGCCAATGGCCTCGGTTTCCGTCATGCCTTCGCCCCCCAGATGGCCCGGAAGGTACAGCCCACGTCCTCCGCCGCCTCCAGCTTCAACCGCTCCAGATGGGCGGCGATCTCGTCCCCTCGGGTCGTTGCCTTCTCCCGGGCCTCCACCCAATGGGCGGGAATCTCCTCCAGCTTTTTGAGGAAAAAGCCCTCCACCCCCTGGGGATTGTCGGGGTTTTGTTCCACAGCCACCTTGAGAATGGTGGAAAAAATACCGTACACATTGCTCTGGATAGCCTGAAAGTTGGCCTCGTCCCCCCGGTCATCTGCCATGAGCTGGGCTCGGGCCTGGGCGCACTGGGCCACCTGCTCCTCCAGGTACTCCTTCATGCGGGATAGCTTCTGGTCCATGGTTTCGTCTCCTCTCTGATTGGGTTAATCTATTTATACACTCATCTAATCAGATTGTCAATACTATTTAGACAATTATCAAATTATATTTCAATACAAGAGGAGCGCCGCAGCTGCGGCGCTCCTTTCCTATATCTTTATGCGGTTTTAGTGAATATCCAGCACGTCGGTGCCGTGCTCCACCTGGCCCTCAGTCACCAGCTGACAGGTGTCGAAGTCGTCCACGTTACCCACCACCACGGGGGTAATGGTGCGGTAGCCGGCCTCCTGGATGGCCTTGCGGTCCATGGTGCCGATGACCTCGCCACGGTGCACCTTGTCGCCCTGGCGGATGGTGAGCATGAAGGGCTTGCCCTGGAGCTGCACCGTGTCAATGCCCATGTGTACCAGCACTTCCAGGCCGCCGTCGGTCTGGATGGTGAAGGCGTGCTTGGTGTCAAACACCATGGTCACTTCGCCGTCCACAGGGGAATACACCTTGTCATCGTCGGGCTCCACGGCGAAGCCGTCGCCCACCATCTTCTCGGAGAACACGCCGTCCCCCACCTGGGACACGGGGATGACCTTACCCGTGAAGGGGCTGGCCACCATGCCGCCCTTCACGGCTGGAGCAGCCTCGGTCTTGGTCTCCACAGCGGCAGGCTCCTGATAGTTGGCCAGGTAGCTCTCCACATTGGAGCGGATGACGGACACTCGAGGACCGTACACGATCTGGACGCCCTTACCGGCCACGATGACACCGGAGGCTCCGGTGGCTTTCAGCACCCCCTGGTCCACCTTGGCACCGTCCTTGACGGTGCAGCGCAGACGGGTGATGCAGCAGTCCACGTCCGAGATGTTGTCCTTGCCGCCCAGGCCGCGGACGATTTCCGCGCTGAGGGCGTCGTCGCTGTTGCCGCCCTTGGCCTCTTCGCCGCCCTTCTTCTGGGCGTCCACGTCCTGGCGGGTGTAGAGCTTGATCTCACCGGCGTTCTCCTCACGGCCGGGAGTCATGAAGTTGAACTTCTTGATCATAAAGGAGAACACCAGGAAGTAGAGCACGAAGTAGACCGCGCCCACGATGACCACCCAAATCCAGCTGGTCTTGGCGTTGCCCTGCATGATGCCGAAGAGGGTCAGGTCGATGAGGCCGCCGGAGAAGGTCATACCCACGCCCACGTTGAAGATGTGCATGAGCATGTAGGCGGCGCCGGCAAACACGCAGTGGACGATGTACATGGCGGGAGCCACAAAGAGGAAGGTGAACTCCAGGGGCTCAGTGATACCGGTGATCATGGAGGTGAGAGCGGCGGAGAGCAGCAGACCGCCCACCACCTTGCGGTTTTCTTTGCGGGCGCAGCGGTACATAGCCAGAGCAGCGCCAGGCAGGCCGAAGATCATCAGGGGGAACTTACCACTCATGAAGCGGGTGGCGGCCACGGAGAAGTGCTCAATGCCGGGGGTGGCCAGTTCGGCAAAGAAGATGTTCTGAGCGCCCTCGATGAGCTGGCCGCCCACCATGGCAGTGCCGCCCACAGCGGTCTGCCAGAAGGGGATGTAGAACACATGGTGCAGGCCGAAGGGGATGAGGGCACGCTCGATGAAGCCGTACAGCCAGGTGCCGCCGTACCCGCTGGCCAGCACGAAGCCGCCCAGGTGGTTGATGCCCGTCTGGATGGTGGGCCAGATGTAGTACATGGCGATGCCCACCACCAGATAGGTGGCGGCGGAGATGATGGGGACGAACCGGGTGCCGCTGAAGAAGGAGAGCACCTGGGGCAGCTGAATCTTATAGAACCGGTTGTGCAGGGCTGCCACACCCAGGCCCACCATGATGCCGCCGAACACGCCCATTTGCAGGGAGTTCAGGCCCACCACGGTGGCGGTGGCGCCGGACAGGTCAGGAGCGCCGAAAGCGTTGATCATAGCTCCTATGGTGGCGTGCATCACGAAGAAGGCGATGGCGGAAGACAGGGCCGCCACTTCCTTCTCCTGCTTGGCCATACCGATGGCCACGCCCATGGCGAAGATCAGAGGCAGGTTGTCAAAGACCACCGAACCGGCGGCGTTGAGCACCTGCAAAATGGCGTAGATGAAGGTGCCAGGGCCCATGATACCCATGAGGCCATAGGTCTCCAGCATGGTGGTGTTGGTAAAGGACCCGCCGATACCCAAAAACAGGCCCGCTACGGGCAGGATGGCGATGGGCAGCATAAAGGAGCGGCCCACCCGCTGCAATACGCCGAATACTTTGTCTTTCATCAGAAATTCTCCTCCTTTGCTTGTCCCATGGCCAGGGCCAAGCGTTGTAAATGAACGGTCAGAAAGGTGAGTTCCTCGCCGGGCAGATCCAGGTCAAAGACCCGTTTCAGCCGCTCCTTCACCCGCAGGGCGCAGGCGAAGGCCTGGGGATAGTGCTGGCGGATCATGCCCTGGAAGGTGGCGTCCTCCCGGGCCTGGGGCCTGGGTCGGGCCAACCGCTGGCCCAAAAATTTCAGGTGGGTGATGAGCCGCTCGTAGTCCAGCCCCTGCTGACAGGGGGCGGCTCCGTAGAACTCCGCCACCTCGGCCATAATCTCACGCACCAGCTCGGTGATGCGCACCATGTCCGACATGCGCCCGTCCAGTTGGGCGTTGACGATGTGCAAGGCGATGAAGCCCGCCTCGTCCTCAGGCAGCTGCACCCCCAAGGCGCTCTCGATGATCTCCAGGGCCATCTGCCCCACCTCGTACTCCTGGGCGTAGAAGGTTTTGATCTCCCACAGCAGCTGATTGGGGTAGTACACCCCGTTTTTGTGCCGCTGAAGGGCAAAGGAAATATGGTCGGTGAGGGTGATGTACACATTTCCCGACAGGTGCCGCCCCAGCAGACGCTCGGCACTCTCGATGATCTGGGTGCTCACCTCCAGGTACTCCGGGGGCAGCTCCACCATCAGCTGAGTCAGGCGCTGGGATTGGCTGTGGTCTTGCAGGGCGTACACCTTCTCCACCCGGGATGGGGCCACCACGTCCCCTGGGGCTTTTTTAAAGCCGATGCCGGGTCCACGCAGCACCACCTCGTGGCCGCTGCTGTCTTTGGCGCACACGAAATTGTTGCCGATGGCTCGAACAATGCGGTATGCGCCAGGCTTTTGGTTCTCTGGTGGAATATTCTCCATGTGCTCACCTCCTCTGAGAAAAAATAAAAAGACCAAACCTACAGTGCCATATTGCCATATACGGATATGGTTTCCCACTGCATCGGTTTGATCTTGCCTGCTTGACCAGTCACAAGTCCCTTTGAAATTGTCCAGGGACAGGATAGCGCACTGACATGGGTTTGTCAAGAAAGAATCCTCGAATCCGCAGACTTTTGTCAGCCCACACAGATTCACAGGGTGCATTTTTGTGAAAAAACACGGGCGCGCCCCTATTGGGGTGCGCCCGTGTCCGCTATTTTTTGCCGCAGCGGGAGCAGTCTCCCGAGCAGCCACTGCACTGGCCACGGAGCTGGCGGCGGATGGTGCGCACTAAGTACCACACCGCCCACACCGCCAGAGCTGCCACCAGGGCATAAATCACATATTTCATAGAAAACTCCTTAAAACAGCAGCATTCCCACCTGGAACACCACAAACGAAACCAGCCAGGCCGCCGCAAGCTGCCAGACGATGGAGCGGGCGGTCCACTT
Organism: uncultured Oscillospiraceae bacterium; assembly: GCA_944385445.1. GTDB lineage: Bacteria > Bacillota > Clostridia > Oscillospirales > Oscillospiraceae > Enterenecus. The sequence continues at coordinate 77,968 of CALWXF010000001.1, read as the reverse complement.
CAAGCTGCCCATCTCCCGCACCATGGTGGACACCGCCGCCACACAGGGCACATACAGCAGGATGAACACCAGGAAGGCATAGGCGGCCACGGGGGTGTGGAAGGTGCCGGACAGAGCGGTGGCCACCGTGGCCCCAGCGTCCAGAGTAGACACGCCGTAGAGCAGGCACAGGGTGGACACCACCGCCTCCTTGGCCACCAAACCAGTGAGGATGGCCACAGCGGCCTGCCAGGTTCCGAAGCCCAGAGGCCCAAACACGGGAGCCAGCAGAGAGCCGATGGTACCCAGCATGGAACGGCTGGGCTCCTCCACCATCACCAGGCCGTGGGAGGTGACGCCGAAGCTCTGGAGGAACCACAGCACCACGCTCATGGCCAGAATCAGGGTACCTGCCTTCACCAGGAAGCCCCGCACCCGCTCCCACACATGGGTCAGACAGTTGCGGACGGTGGGCAGGCGGTAGGGGGGCAGCTCCAGCACAAAGGCGGCGGGCTCGCCCCGGAACATGGTGTGGCGCAGGATGATGCCGGACACAATGGCGCACAGCAGGCCCAGCACGTACAGGGAGAAGATCACCAGACCCGCATGCTTGGGGAAGAAGGCGGCGGTCATCAGTCCGTACACCGGCAGACGGGCGGAACAGGACATGAAGGGCACCAGCATCATGGTCATGCGGCGGTCCTTCTCATTTTCCATGGTCCGTGCGCCCATGATGGCGGGAACGGTACAGCCAAAGCCCATGAGCATGGGGATGAACGCCTTGCCGGACAGGCCGAAGCGGCGCAGCACCCGGTCCATGATAAAGGCGGCCCGGGCCATGTACCCGGAGTCCTCCAGGAAGGAGAGGAACAGGAACAGCAGGGCAATCTGGGGCAGGAACACCAGTACGCCACCCACGCCGGACAGCACGCCGTCCACCAGCAGGGAGGACACCCAGGAGGCGGTGCCCGCCTGCTCCAAAACGTCGCTGACCACGCCCGCCAGCCAGTCGTTGAAGAAATAGTCCACCCCGTCGGCCAGAATCTGGCCGGGGCCGAAGATGATGCCGAACATAGCCAACATCATCACCAAAAACACAGGGACCGCCAGGAATCGGTGGGTGACAATGGCGTCGATTTTATCCGAGAGGGTCATGGTGCCCAGGGGCTGGCCCCGCTGCACCCCCACCTTCACCACCCGCTGAATGAAGCGGTAGCGGGCATCGGCGATGAGGGTCTCCCGGTCACCCAGGGGGTAGGCCTGTTCATAGCTCTGGGCCACCCGGTCCACCTTCCAGCGGGTGGCCTCGTCCAGCCCTAATGCCTTCTCCACCAGTTCGTCCCCCTCAATGAGCTTGATGGAGGCCCAGTGGGCGGGGATGCCCACGGCGTAGGCCCGGTCGTGGATGAGGGCGTCCACTTGGTGGTGGATGTAGTGGGTAAAGTCGTCGTACAGGTCGTCGGGCTCCACGGTGAAGCCGGTGTGCATCTGGTGATGGGCCTCCTCCAGCAGCTTCTGGATGTTCTGGCCCGTGCGGGCGGTGATGGGGATGACGGGGACACCCAGGGCCCGGGAAATCCGCACCAGGTCCAGCTTATCCCCCCGCTTCTCCACCTCGTCCATGAAGTTCAGAGCGATAACCATGGGCCGCTCCAGCTCCAGAAGCTGGGCGGTGAGGTACAGGTTGCGCTCCAGATTGGTGGCGTCCACAATGTTGATGATGGCGTCGGGGTGCTCCCCCACCACAAAGTCCCGGGCCACGATCTCCTCCATGGAGTAGGGGGAGAGGGAGTAGATGCCCGGCAGGTCCACGATGGTCACATCCCGGCCATCCACATGGGCCACGCCCTCCTTCTTTTCCACCGTCACACCGGGCCAGTTGCCCACATACTGGTTGGACCCGGTGAGGGCGTTGAAGAGGGTGGTTTTTCCGCAGTTGGGATTGCCCACCAGGGCAATTTTCATCTCCCGCACGTCGTGGTTGTCCTGTTTGCCGCCCCCGTGCTCCCGCTGATGGTGCTCGTGGGCCTGGGTCATCCGCCGCACCGTCTCCTGGTCGGGAGCGGTGTGCTCGGGGCGGGTGCCGTGGGGCTCCTCCCCAGGGGCACACAGGAGGATGTTGCAGGCGTCCTCCTTGCGCAACGACAGCTCATACCCCCGGAGATTGACCTCGATGGGGTCGCCAAAGGGGGCAATCTTCCGCACCGTCACCTTAGTGCCGGGGGTCAGCCCCATATCTACCAGCCGACGCTTCACCGGGCCCCGGGGGTTATTGATGGCCCGGATGATGCCGGATTGACCCGGCTCCAGCTGTTGTAAAGAGAGGTTCTGCTTCTCTTCTTGAACCATACTCGCTCACCTCGTTCTCTTATGCTAACTGCGGTATTGTACACCTTCTTACTGGGAATTGCAATGTGCGGAGTGTACGAAAAAGGGGGCCAAAAGCCTCCCTTGTGTAAGGGTAGGTGTCATGGCATAACCATGAGGTCTGGATTCTTTCGCTGCAAGGTTTTTCAACCTTATAGGCCTGTTTTTTGCTCCGCAGGGTGGCTTTCTGGTTGGGCAGAAAGCCACCAAAGACCCACCAAAGGGAGATCCCTTTGGAATCCCCAGGATTGATTTGTTTTTTCCGGTTCAGGCCCAAGTCGGCCCTGGGCCTGGTGGGGCGGATTGGATGGCTTGGAGCACCTTTGGGACGTTTCTACTCCGCTGGCAGTATCTACTCCTTCTACCAGTGCCTCAAGTCTGGGCGCAGCGTCCTTCGCCCGGCCGCTGTCGGCCGGGGTGTGCCACAGGTAGGGCCGAAAACAGGAGTACGGCGCACCATCCCAGCAGCGACTGAGCCAAAGAGAGCCACTTTTCCTTCCTGGTATGGCAAACGCCCTTCGGCCCGGTCTGAGAAGCATCCCCTGACCCCCAGGAAAGCGGGGTGGATTCCACAAGGAGGGGGAAGGCCCCTCCTTTGGCGATTCTTTCCCCCATTTCTCATCGGGGAGAAATGGGGCCCAGCGGAGCGCATCCCCATAGGGATGTCGTCAAGAACGGCAAAAAGCACCCTTTAGTCCTCTTAAAAGGGAACTAAAGGGTGCAATGCATCATTTTTTGTGGTACAGCATCCGGCTGGCGTTCAAAATGGCAATCACCGCCACACCCACGTCGGCAAACACCGCCTCCCACATGGTGGCCACGCCGAAGGCGCCCATGGCCAGGAACAGCCCCTTCACCCCCAGGGCAAAGACGATGTTTTGGATGACGATGGCCCGGCACTTGCGGGCAATGGACATGGCAGTGAGCAGCTTGGCGGGGTCGTCGTCCATGAGCACCACGTCGGCGGCCTCAATGGCGGCGTCCGAGCCCATGCCGCCCATGGCCACCCCCACATCTGCCCGGGACAGCACCGGGGCGTCGTTGACGCCGTCGCCCACGTAGGCCAGGGCAGTGCCCTCCGGCTTTTGATCCAGCAGCTGTTCCAGCTGGTCCACCTTGTCCTGGGGCAGCAGCTGGGCGTGAACCTGGTCCAGCCCCAGCCGTTGGGCCATCTGCTCGCCCACCTCCCGGCTGTCCCCGGTGAGCATCACCGTGCGCACGCCCTGGGCTTTGAGCTGTGCGATGGTCTTAGCGGCATGGTCCTTCACCTGGTCGGCAATGAGGGCAAAGCCCAGATATCGGCCCTGGGCCGCCACATGCACCACCGTCCCGGCGGGGACGTCCTGGGCAGGGGTAAAGCCGTGCTGAGAGAGAAAGACCGCATTGCCCGCCAATACCTCCACCCCGTCCACCGTGGCGCACACACCCCGGCCGGGAATCTCCTCCACGTCGGTGACGGTGTGGTCCTTCACGTCTCCCTGCCAGGCTCGGCGCAGAGACTGGGCAATGGGGTGGTTGGAATGGCTCTCCGCCAGAGCCGCCCACCGCAGCAGGGGCTCCTCGTCCTCCTCCCGGACCGGATACAGCCCGGAGAGGGCAAATTTCCCCTGGGTGAGGGTTCCGGTCTTGTCAAAGACCACCGTGCGGGTCTTGGCCAGCAGCTCCAGATAGTTGCCCCCCTTCACCAGCACACCTTGGCGGGAGGCCCCGCCAATGCCGCCGAAGAAGGCCATGGGGATGGAGATCACCAGGGCGCAGGGGCAGGAGATGACCAGGAAGATGAGGGCACGGCGCACCCACTCCCCCCAGTGTCCGGTAACCAGGCCGCCCACAATGGCCAGCGCCGCAGCGCCCAGCACCACCGCCGGGGTATACCAGCGGGCAAAGCGGGTGATGAAGTGCTCCGCCTTGGCCTTTTTGGCGGCGGCGTTCTCCACCAGCTCCAAAATCCGGGCCACGGTGGACTGTCCAAAGGGGCGGGTGACTTCCAGGTGCAGCAGCCCCGTGAGGTTGACGCAGCCGGAGCTCACCTCCTGGCCCTCCTCCACATCCCGGGGCATGGACTCGCCCGTGAGGGCGGCGGTGTCCAGAGAGGAGGAGCCCTCCACCACCACGCCGTCCAGGGCGATGCGCTCGCCGGGGCGTACCACCAGGGTCTCCCCCACCTGCACCTCGTCCGGGTCCACGGTGACTTCCTCTCCGCCCCGCAGCACATGGGCGCTGTCCGGGCGGATGTCCATGAGCTGGGCAATGGAGCGGCGAGACTTGCTCACTGCCAGGCTCTGGAACAGCTCGCCCACCTGGTAGAAGAGCATGACCCCCACCGCCTCGGTGTACTCACCCAGCACCAGAGCGCCCAGGGTGGCCACGCACATGAGGAAGTTTTCATCGAAAATCTCGCCGTGGGCGATGTTGCAAATGGCCTCCCACAGCACATCCCACCCCACCACAAAATAGGGGATGAGGAAGATGGGCAGCCGCCACAGCCCCCACGACTCGGGGGTAAGCACCGCCGCCACAAGCAATACACCCGCCACAAGGATGCGGGCCAAGGTCTGTTTATGCCGTCTGGTCATGGCTCATCACACCCTTACTTGACGATACGGCAGTGGCGCTCCACCCGGGAGATGCACTTCTGGGCCTGACCCACGATCTCCTCAAAGCGCTCATCCTCCGCCTCCAGGGTCAGCTTCTGGGTCATGAAGCTGATGGAGGCGCTGTGTACCCCAGGCAGCTTGCCGATGGCCTCTTCCATCTTTCGGGCGCAGTTGGCGCAGTCCAACTCTTCCAGTTTAAATACCTTTTTCATACCATTACCCCCTGTTGTTCCATAATATGTTCCATGCCCTGGGCGATGATCTTGCGCACATGGTCATCGGCCAAGGAGTAATACACCGTTTTCCCCTCCCGGCGGGGCTTGACCAGCCGTCCGCCCTTGAGGATGCGCAGCTGGTGGGACACCGCCGACTGGGTCAGCCCCAGCAGTTGGGCCATGTGGCACACGCACAGCTCCGACTCAAAGAGGGCGTACAAAATCTTCATGCGGGTGGAGTCCCCAAAGAGCTTGAACAGCTCCGCCACGTCGTACAAACACTCGTCGGTGGGCATCATCTCCTCCACCTGCTCCATGTTTTGGCCGTGGCAGCAGTTTTCTGCCGCCAGCTTCTTCCCGTCCTGGTCCATGTCTGCTCCTCCTTTCAAACAACATATGAACATCTGCTCATATATTAGCATATTCGGGCATGGGTGTCAATGGGGCCAGGAGGAAAAATACAACGGATGCAGATTTAAAACCTGCATCCGTTGTTTGTTCGTTCTATGGGTTCTCTATTCCAGCCCTCCGGCCTGGTGGGGACGCTTCCCGCTGGGGTTCCTGTTTCTGCCATTAGGCAAACTGAGGGGGTGTTCTTCTCCGATTTCCCAGGCAGAAACCAGCGCCCCAGCCGGGGACGCTCCGCTGGGGTGACTTTCTGCCGCCAGAAAGTCACCAAAGACCGCCAAAGGCGGGGCCTTCCCCCGCCTTATGGAATCCACCCCGCCGGTACTGGGTGGAGGTTGCGCCTTTCTCTGTTCGGCCCTTGGCCCGGTAGGGTCACATGGATGGCATGGAAATTCCATTGAATGTGCCTGCTTCTATGAAACATTGTGCTTCTACCGCCAGGGCCTTACCCTGGTGTGCCGCTGTTCCCAGCTATCGGGGGCCAGGCTTTCGGCGGCGGGAACGCCGCTTCTCCAGGGTAGGCCCGGGCATGGAGACCACCTAGCTATAGGGCCAGCTGCCCAAGGTAGCCTGGTGTGGTGGCAGCGACAGGAGCCACAGCAAGGGTGACGGGCCGAGCGGACACTTGACGTATTTACAGCCTCGTACCCCAAGGGGGGTACTTAGGGGGGAACGCCCTAAGCGGGTTTTGGTTTCTTTTGCCCGAACAAAAGAAACCCCCAGCGGGGAGCGTCCCCACCGGGGGCGCTGGTCTCCACCTGAGAAATCGGAGAAGGACAATCCCTCCGAGCTGACTTACGTCAGCCCACCTCCCTTTACACAAGGGAGGCTTTGGGACTGGAAATCACTGGGCCCAGCGGAGCGTCCCCACCAGGCTGGCAAGCCAAAAAGAAAATTAGGGTCTGGGCATCAGGCCAAGAATATCATCCGTGGAGACATGGTAGTACCGGGCCAGTTTGATGAGGTGACGGATGGGCAGCTCACTGGCTCCCCGCTCATATCGGGCGTACATGGTCTGAGAAGTGCCCAACACCTCGGCAATCTCACTTTGGGTCTTATCTGCGTCTTCCCGCAGGTCACGAATTCGTTTCTGGTAGTACTCCATTTCTTTGTCCCTCCCATGGGTAGGTGTATCAACCGTATCTGAAAAAACGGATGCAGAATTGACTCTGCATCCGTTTTTCATATCTGTTTGCTTACTCCTGAGGCTGATCGGGCTTCTCTCCCTCAGGCTCCTGGTCGCCTTCCGGCTCCTTGTCCTGCTCCGGCTCCTCCTGAGTGGAGGCGGGGGGCATGGGCACCGGCTCGCTGACCATGTGGATGGCCCGGGCAGGGGGCTCGATGTTGCTGTCCAGGGTGACCTCTGCCAGAGCAGGGTCCCGGCCCTCGATGATGGCCACCATCTCGGCTCCGGTGATGGTCTCCTTCTCCAACAGGTAGTCGGCGATCTTGTCCAGCAGCTCCCGGTTGTCCTTCAGAATCTGAATGGCCTCGCCGTGGCAGCGCTCGATGATGGCACGCACCTCGTTGTCGATGCCGGCGGCGGTCTCCTGGCCGCAGGTCAGGCCCAGCTGGCCGTCCAGGTACTGGTTGTGCACCGTGGCCAGGCCCATCATGCCGTACTTCTCGCTCATACCGAACATGGTCACCATCTTGCGGGCGATGTCGGTGGCCCGCTCGATGTCGTTGGCGGCACCGGAAGAGCGGGAACCAAACACCACTTCCTCCGCCGAGCGGCCAGCCAGCAGAGAGCGGATCTCGGAGAGCAGATCCTCCTCGGTCATGAGGAACTTCTCCTCCTCAGGCAGGTGGAGGGTATAGCCCAGAGCGCCCTGGGTGTGGGGCACAATGGTGATCTTGGATACGGGCATGGCGTTGTTCTTCTGGAAATGCGCCACCAGGGCGTGGCCCACCTCGTGGTACGCCACCATCTTCTTCTCCTGCTCGGTGAGCACCGTGCCCTTCTTCTCGCTGCCTGCGATGACAAACTCGAAGGAGGAGAGCAGGTCCTGCTGGTTGACGGCCTTGCGGCCCTGGCGCACCGCCCGCAGGGCGGCCTCGTTGACCAGGTTGGCCAGGTCTGCGCCCACGCATCCGGCAGTGGCCTGGGCGATCTTGTTCAAATCCACGTCCTCGGCCAGTCGAATCTTCCGGGTGTGTACCTGGAGGGTGGCCAGACGTCCGGCCAGGTTGGGCCGGTCGATGGTAATGCGTCGGTCAAAGCGGCCGGGGCGCAGCAGCGCCTTATCCAGCACCTCGGGGCGGTTGGTGGCGCCCAGGACGATGATGCCCTTGCCGGGGTCGAAGCCGTCCAGCTCCGCCAGCAGCTGGTTCAAGGTCTGCTCCCGCTCGTCGTTGCCGCCCATGCGGTTGTCACGGGACTTACCGATGGTGTCGATCTCGTCGATGAAGATGATACAGGGTGCCATCTTATTGGCCTCTTTGAACAGGTCACGGACACGGGAAGCGCCCACGCCCACGAACATCTCCACAAAGTCAGAGCCGGAGATGGAGAAGAAGGGCACGTTGGCCTCTCCGGCCACCGCCTTGGCCAGCAGGGTCTTACCGGTACCGGGAGGGCCCACCAGCAGAGCGCCCTTGGGCAGCTTGGCGCCGATCTCGGTGTAGCGCTGGGGGTGGTGGAGAAAGTCGATGATCTCCTCCAAGCTCTCCTTGGCCTCATCCTGACCTGCCACGTCCCGGAAGGTGACGCCGGTGGACTTCTCCACATACACCTTGGCGTTGGCCTTGCCCACGCCGCCCAGGCCGCCCAGACCGCCGCCGCCCATCTTCTTGAACATATAGCGGTAGAGGAACACCATGGCCACCACCAAAATCAAGGTGGGCAGCACATAGCTGAGCACGCCGTAGAGCATGGTCTGCTCGCTGCTGATCATTTCCGATTTGTACTCCACCCCGTGATCGGTCATCAGGTTGATGATGTCCGAGTCCTCCACCGGCGGCATAGCCGCCTGGAACTTCAGGGTGTTTTTCTTGCTGGTGCTGATTTGGTCCAACAGTAGGTTGCCCACGCTCAGGTTGTTCCCCGATTTGCTCTTGTCCTGATACTCGGCCAGGGGTGGTGCGTCATCTTTCAGGGTAAAATAGTACCCGTAGTTGTCCATCTCCACCTTGTCCACATAGTCGCTGACCACCCACTCCCGGAAGGTGGAGTAGGGCACGGTGATGGTGCTGGCCGAGCGCATGGATACCACGCAGCTGTTGAGCAGCACCACCAACAAAATGGCCCACACCACGATGCCGATAAAGCCCAGGGATGGTCGCTTTCTGTTGTCATTTTGATTGTTGGGTCCATTGGGTCCCGCCATAGGGGTGTCCTCCTTAAAATCACACAAGCCGGGTAAGATTGCCCGGCGTTTTTCTCTTGAAACGGTTTCGTTTCACCATTTGCGAGAAGTATAACACATCTGAAAGGTAAAAACAAGAAATGTTCTTGGCCTGGGTGTAAACTTTCTATGACATCGCCCCGATTCCCCGTTAGATTCTCCGTTTTCCCTCTTTTTCATCCGGCAAAACCGTGATATAATACTACGTCAACAATGAACAAATTTTCCAGCGATCGTTTCGATCCACCTTATCATAGAGATCACGACAAAGGAGCACATTGCTATGCGCCAACAACACAGAGAGCAAAACAGTCCCGCCGATGGCATCATCGAGGGCCGCAACGCCGTCATCGAGGCCCTGCGGGCCGGCACTGCCATGGATAAAGTCTATATCGCCAAGGGTGAGACCGACGCCACCCTGGGCCACATCGCCTCCACCGCCCGGGGAAAGGGCATCGTGGTGGTGGAAGCCGACCGCCGCAAGCTGGACGCCATGAGCGTCACCCACTCCCACCAGGGCGTCATCGCCGTGGCGGCGGTGCGGGAGTACGCCAGCGTCTCCGATATTCTCCAGTCCGCCCGGGACAAGGGGGAGGCCCCCCTGGTGGTGGTGTGCGATGAGCTCAGCGACCCCCACAACCTGGGCGCTGTCATCCGTACCGCCGAGGCCGCCGGCGCCCACGGGGTCATCATCCCCAAGCGCCGCTCCGCCGGCCTGACCGCCATCGTGGCCAAGACCTCCGCCGGGGCGGTCAGCTACCTGCCTGTGGCCCGGGTGGCCAACCTCACCGCCCTGCTCAAAGAACTGAAAGAGGAGGGCCTGTGGGTGTTCGGCACCGCCGCCGACGGCGCCACCAGCCTCTATCAGGCCGATCTGAAGGGCCCCGCTGCCATTGTCATTGGCAGCGAGGGCAGCGGCATGAGCCGTCTGGTGCGGGAGCAGTGTGACTTCCTGGTGTCCATCCCCATGCGGGGCCAGGTCAACTCCCTCAACGCCTCCGCCGCTGCCGCCGTGGTGTTGTACGAAGCCGTCCGCCAGCGCAGCTGAACCGCCACAAAGGAGCACGCCCCATGTCTGAACACTACGATCCCCAACAGCCCAACTATGCGTTGGATGATATTTTAGCCGAATTCGGCTCCACCTCCTCCGCCGCCGCATCCGCCCCGCCGCCCCCGGAGGAGCCGGACCCGGAAGAGGAGGAGATTCTGGAGGAAACTCAGGTGGAAGAGGCCCAGGAGAAGCCGGAAGAAGCGCCTCCCGCCCCGCCCCTGCTCCAGGACCCGGAGAAGGTCGAGGCCATTTTACAGCTGAAAATGCGGCTGGAGAGCCGCCCGGACTCCCACCCCCAGGCCAGCGAGGAGGGAGAGGGCAAGGCCAAGGTGGTCCCCTTCCCGGAAAAGAAGAAGAAAAAGTGGCTGCTGACCTCTCAGCAGCCCCCTGTGGACGGCCCCGAGCCCGTCCAGTTTGAAAAGAAGGCTCCCACCCAGGAGGACGGACAGAGCCAGGCCCCCGACGACCAGGAGGCCCCGCCCATGCCCATCATCCAGCCCGCCACCCTGCTGCGCCACCTGGGGGCCCGCCTGTCCACCCTGCGCCGCCGGGCCGACCACTTCGCCGACCACATGTACGACCAGGCAGAGCCGGACTCGGAGACCAAAAAGGTGGAGACCTATCTGCCCGGCGTGGACCAGGAGGCCCCGGTGCCCACGCCCAAACCGAAAAAGGTTCCCAAACTCCCCAAGGTACTCAAAACACTCAGCAAACTCAAACGGCCCAAGCCCGCTCGGGTGAAGGAGAAGCCCGTCCCCCCGGATACCAAGCCCGCCGAGCTGGCCAGGCGCTATCAAAAGGGCCTAAAAGCCCGGCGTAACCGGGTCATCATCTCCCTGGTGCTCAGCCTTCTGGCCCTGGCGCTGTCTGTAGACCTGCCTGTGTCCCTCCCCCTGTCCCTGTCCGTGCCCGGGGTCTCCCTGACCCAGCTGCGGGTGTGGATTCTGTGCGGTCTGCTGGCCATTGTGGGCATTTTGTGTATGGAAGTGCTGGTGGTGGGCATCGCCCGCCTGGTGAAGCTCCACCCCCGGGCCGAGTCCCTGGTGGCGCTGGCCTGGCTGTTCTCTCTCATCGACGGCCTCACCTTCTCGGTGTGGCCCCAGCGTGGAGACACCCTGCCCTGCTGCGCCATCACCGCCCTGGGCCTGACCATGGCCATGTGGGGCCGCTACCTGCGCCAGCAGGGGGACCGGTTCTCCGCCAAGGCCGCCGCCCAGACCAGCGCCCCCTATGTGGTGTCCCTGGACGAGGACAAGTGGAACCACCGCCCCGCCTACTCCAAGTGGCCCGGCACCTCCCGGGGCTTCGGCTCCCAGCTGCAAATGGAGGACGGAGCCCAGCGGGCCTACGCCATCGCCGCCCCCCTGCTCCTTGCCGCCTGTCTGCTGGGCTCTCTGCTGGCCTCCGTGGGCCATGGAGCCCCAGAGCGGTTTGTGTGGGCCGCTGCCGCCACCTTCACCGCAGCGTCCTCCTACGCCGCCCTGCTGGCCTTTGCCCTGCCCTACAAGAAGCTGTCCTCCCGCCTTTATAAGGCCGGAGCCGCCATCGCCGGGTGGACGGGGGTGCAGCGCTGCCGCCATGCGGGCATCGTTCTCACCGACGGGGACCTGTTCCCCCCTGGCTGTGTTCAGGTGTCCCAGTTTGAGCTGTTCGGCACCGCCAAGAAGGAAAAAACCGTGTCCTACGCCGCCACCCTGCTGAAGGTGGCCGACTGCGGCCTGACCCAGCCCTTCTACAAGCTGCTGCAATCCACCGGAGCCCTCTACCGGGAGGCCACCGGGGTGCGGTTCCACGAGGGCGGTATCACGGGCATCATCCACAACCACGACATCATTGTGGGCACCTCCGACTTCATGCACCTGGTGGACATCCCCCTACCCCGGAGCATCCGGGTCAAGCACGCCATCTACTGTGCCGTAGACGGCAAGCTGGCGGCCATGTTCCCGGTCACCTACGCCATGCCCTCCACGGTGCGTCCCAGCCTGTCCACCCTCATCGGACTGAATGTGACCCCCATTCTGGCCACCCGAGACCCCAACCTCATCCCCGCCCTGCTCAGCTCCAAGTTCAAGCTGCCGGTGGACAAGATGGAGTTCCCCTCCACCGACCGCCGCCGGGAGCTGTCCGACGCCGACCAGCTCCACTCCACCCAGCCCGTGGCCCTGCTGTCCCGGGAGGGGGTAGGTGCCTTCTGCGACACCGTGCTGGGCTGCCGCCGCCTGCGCTGGGCCACCCGCCTGAGTTTGGTGTTTGCCTTGGCCGGGGCCGTTCTGGGCGTTTTGCTCACCTGCTTGATCGCCTGCACCGGCTCCTACGAAGCCCTGAGCCCGGTCAACTTCGTTGTCTTTATGCTGGCCTGGCTGGTGCCGGAGCTGCTCATTGCCGGATGGGTCAACCAATATTGAGCCCATTCATACCATATTTTACCCATACACCCCGGATGAAGTCTTTTGGCTCTATCCAGGGTGTATTTTTATATCTTTTGCACAAACTCAATTTGACATATCTGCGTTTTTGCGTTATAATGTCTAATGCAAAACGGGGAAACCCCGTTGAAAGGAGAGAATGTACTATGGACAAAAGAAAACTCTTGCAAAGAGTGGGCGCCTGCGCCTTAGCCGCGGCCATGTGCGTCCCATTCCTGGCCCCCACCCGGGCCAACGCCGCCTCCTCCCGTGTGGAGGAGATTCTGGGCAGCATGACCCTGAAGCAGAAGGTGGAGCAGATGCTCATGCCCGACTTCCGGGACTGGTCCATGACCGAAGACGGAGCCGCCCAGGACTTCACCGAGATGAACGATCAGGTGGCCCAGGTGCTCCACGACCACGACTTTGGCGGCGTCATCCTCTTCGCCGACAACGTCAAGACCACCGAGCAGAGCTTCAACCTGGTCCAGGACCTGCAGGCGGAGAACCTGGAGGGCAAGGACAGCCCGGTGCCCATGCTCATCGGCATTGACCAGGAGGGCGGCATTGTGTACCGTCTGGGCTCCGGCAGCGCTCTGCCCGGCAACATGGCCGTGGGCGCCACCGGTGACACCGAGTACGCCAAGCGGGCGGGCGCCATCATCGGCCGCGAGCTCAGCGCCCTGGGCATCAACACCGACTTTGCCCCTGTGGTGGATGTGAACAACAACCCCAACAACCCGGTCATCGGCCTGCGTTCCTTCGGTGACGACCCCTACAAGGTGGCCGACTTCGCCGTGGCCATGATCGAGGGCATCAACTCCTCCAACGTGATCACCGCTGCCAAACACTTCCCCGGCCACGGTGACACCGCCACCGACTCCCACACCGGTCTGCCCGTTGTGGACAAGAGCTATGAGGAGATCAAGAAGATGGAGCTGGTGCCCTTCCAGGCCGCTATGGATGCGGGCACCGACATGTTCATGGTGGCCCACATCGCCTATCCCCAGATTGACCCCACCATGAAGGACGGCAACTACATCCCTGCCACGGTCTCCAAGAAGTTCCTGACCGACATCGTCCGGGGTGACATGGGCTACGACGGGGTGCTCATCACCGATGCCATGAACATGGCCGGTCTCGCCGACATGTACACTCAGTCCGAGGCCTGCATCGAGTCCATCAAGGCTGGTATGGACATCCTGCTCATGCCCTGCGTGCTGGACCGAGCCAGCAGCGTGGACAACCTGGACCAGATCATCGCCGACATCATGGCCGCTGTGGAGTCCGGTGAGATTCCCCAGAGCCGCATCGACGAGGCCGTCACCCGCATCCTGACCCTGAAGGAGAAGCGGGGCATTCTGGACTACGATCCCGCCGACTACTCCCTGGAGAAGGCTCTGGCCGCCGTGGGTTCCGAGGAGAACCGCCAGGAGGAGCGGGAGATCTCCGCCGCCGGTGTCACCGTGGTGAAGAACCAGGACAACACTCTGCCCATCCGCACCAAGAGCGGTGAGAAGGTGCTGCTCATCGGCGCCTACTCCAATGAGGCCCCGGGCCTGGAGCTGGGCTTCCGCCGGGCTCAGGCCGCCGGTCTGGTGGACGGCGTGGACTATGAGTCCCTCATCTACTACAACGCCGACGAGGCCACCCAGGCTGAAATCAAGGATAAGATCGCCGAGAGCGACTACGTCATCGTCATCTCCGAGCTCAGCGGCTCCTCCATGAAGCCGGGCACCTGGAAGCGGGACATGCCCGAAATGATCGTGAACACCGCCCACGAGCTGGGCAAGAAGTCCGTGGTCATGAGCATCTCCCACCCCTATGACGTGCAGTTCTACGACAATGCCGACGCCATCATGGCCGTGTACGGCAACAAGGGCATGGACCCCACCGAGGGTCTGGTGCCTGACGCCGCCTTTGGTCCCAACGTCCCCGCCGGTGTGGAAGTGGCCTTCGGCATCTTCCCCGCCCAGGGCACTCTGCCTGTGAACATCATGGAGTATGACGAGGAGCAGGGCGCTTTCACCGACAACGTCTTTGCTCTCAACGGCCAGACCTATGCCAACGGCTACGGCCTGAGCTACAACGCTCTCTCTGTGGGCGACAAGGGCGAGATCACCGCTGTGCTGGGCAGCATCGCCGGCATGGATTCCTCCCTGTACACTCAGGAGTCCTGGACCGCTCTCCAGGGCGTGGTGAAGGAGGCCTCCGACCTGCTGACCTACAGCGCCCTGACCACCGACGAGGTGGCCGCTATGGTGGCCAAGCTCAACGACGCCATTGCCGCTCTGGAAGAGGTGGTCACTCCCACTGTGGAGCCCACCGCTCAGCCTACCGTGGAGCCCACCGTGGAGCCCACCGCCAAGCCCTCTGAGAAGCCCGACGTGCCTCAGACTGGCGACTCTGCTCAGGTGCTGTGGTATGTGGTCGCTCTGGCCTCCGCTGTGGTGTGCCTGGGAGCCGCCACCATGGCCTACAAGCGCAGCCGCCGCTAATCCCTAATAGGCAAAAAAGTACGGTCAGCGAAAGCTGACCGTACTTTTTTGCTATAAATCTCGTTTTATTTACTTGAGCTCCACCACCCGGTCACAGCTCTGGGTCAAGTGGGGCTCGTGGGCCACCAAAATCACTGGCTTGCCCAAGTCTCTCAGCCGCTGCAAAATGCGCTGTGCCCGCTGGGGGTCCACCCCGGTAAAGGGCTCGTCCAGCAGCAGCACGTCCCGCTCCAAAGCCAGACACCGCCCCAGGGCCAGCCGCCGGGCCATACCGCCGGACAGCGCGGTGGGGTAGCTCCCCTCCTCCCACTCCAGCTCCACCAGGGACAGCCAGTGCTGGGGCTCCACGGAAGGATGACGGGGAGCCACATCGGTGAGGTGTTGGAGCACTGTGCGCCAGGGCAGCAGGCGGTTTTCCTGAAAGAGAAAGGCGGTCTCTGCGGGGGTGAGGCCGGAAATGGTCCCCTGTTGGGGCTGCATCAGCCCGCCCAGCACCCGCAGCAGGGTGGTCTTGCCGCACCCGGAGGGGCCCACCAGGGCAGTGACCCCGGTGCGGGGAATGGAGAGGCTCACGTCATCCAAGGCCACCTTGTCCCCGTATCGTACTGTGAGATGTTCCACCTGTATCATGTCGCACCCTCCCCTCTGGGTTTCAGCCACAGCCCCAGCAGCCCCTCCAAAACCAGGGAGAGAAACACGATCACCGCTGTCCAGGCAAACAGCTCCGGGGTCTCCAGGGCCTGCCGGGCCTGCTGAATGCTGGAGCCAATGGCGAATTTGGGCGGACAGAGCACCTCGGCGGCCACCCCGGACTTCCAGGCCAAACCAAAGCCGTTGAGGAGGGCGGCGGTGAAGTGGGGGCGCAGAGAGGGCAGGTAAATGAGGCGCAGGGTCTTGAGGCGGGAAAAGCCATAGGAACGGGCCAGCTCCAGCAGCTGCCCGTCCACCGCTTTAAGCCCCGCCGTCAGGCTGCCCCACACCACCGGGAGCACCATCATTCCGGCGATGAGGCCGGGGATGTTGGCCCGGGCCACCCATAAGTAGACCAGCAAAATAAAGCACACCACCGGGGTGGCCCGCAGCACCCGGATGGCGGGGGAGAAAATCCGGTCCGCCCAGAGGGAGAAGTGGGTGAGGAAGGCCAGAAGAGTGCCCAATACCACCCCGCCCACCAGGCCGCACACCACCCGGGCCAGGGTGGACAAAGCCGACAGCCAGAACTCCGGCGTCTGGCCCAGCTCCACCAGGCACGCCGCCACCGAGGCCGGGGCGGGCAGCAGCAGATCCCGCCCCACCCACCAAGCCGCCAGCTGCCATACCCCCAGCCACACGGCCAGGGGTATGGCAACCCGGAACAGCATGTTTCGGAGCTTAGGGGACATAGTAGATATTGTCGTCCGGCAGCTTTCCACCCACTGCGGTGGGGTCGATGGAGTAGAGCACCTCATAATAGCCGCTGATGGCGGGCTTCATGTCCGCCCCGGACAGAAACACCAGATTGCACTGGGGGATGGCCTTCTGGGCGATGGCGGCAGAGGGGGCAATGCCCAAATCTGCCACCAGCTGCCCGGCCTGCTCCGGGTTCTCCTTTACATAGGTGACGGAGGCCTCGTACTCCTCCAGGAAGGCGTCCACCGCCTGGGGGTGCTCGGCCAGGAAGTCCGCCCGGGCCACCACGGCGGACATGATGAGCTGGCTGCCATTATCCAGGTCGTTCCAGGCACTGGTGAGGTCGATGGCGTCCCGGACGCTGCCCTGGCTCTTGGCAATGGCAGCGGTAGCGGCGGGCACGGGGAGCATGGCCGTCTCGATCTCCCCGGAGATGAGCTTGGCGCTGATCTCGGTGGCGTCAGCAAAGACGATCTCCACGTCCTTGTCCGGGTCCAGGCCGTTCTCCGTGAGCAGGTGGCGGAGAATGTACTCCGGGTTGGCCCCCTGGCCGGTGGCATAGATGGTCTTGCCCTTCAAATCCTTCATGGACTGGATAGCCATGCCGTTGCTCCCCTCCAGGATGTGGAGCACACCCTGGGTGCCCAGGGCCAGGATCTTCACATCCCCCTGGGTCTTGTTATACAGGTTGGCGGCCACGTTGGAGGCCACCATGGCGATGTCGTACTCTCCGTCGGCGGCGGTGAGCCCTGCCACCACCTCGTTGTTGTCGGTGGCCACGGTGTAGGTGTAGTGGTTGACGGTGTCGTCCTTGTCGCTATCGGTGAGCAGCTTGGCCGCTCCAATGCCCGTGGGGCCGGAGAGCACCGCCAAGCGCACGTCCTCCCCCTGGAATACCTCCTGGGTAGGCTGTTGGGTGGGCTCAGCAGTCTTGGGGCCGGAGCAAGCAGCCAGGCTCAGGGACAGGGCCCCGGCCAGCACCGCAGCAAGTAGCGTCTTCATCTTCATCATGGTTCTTCTTCCTTTCTATCCAATTAGAAGGACACCAGGGGGGCCTCCCCGTTGTCCTCGCCCGGCTCAATGGCACGGATGATCACGTCATAGCCGTAGTGGTCGTTGACCTGCACCGTCACCCGGTCCCCCACCCGGCGGCCCAACACCGCCCGGCCCACCGGGGACTCCTTGCTCACCAGGCCCTTGAGGGCATCCTGGCGCATGGTGGTGACGATCTGGATGACCATCTCCTCCTCGTCGTCTTCCACATAGAGGGTCACTTTGTCGTACAGTCCCACCGTCCCCTCCTGGGATTTGTCCGAGATGATGGTGGCGGTGCGGATGACGTTTTCCAGGTAGCGGCACCGGCTGTCGTTGCGGTTTTTCTCCTGCTTGGCGGCCTTGTACTCGAAGTTCTCGCTGAGGTCGCCAAAGGCCCGGGCCTCCTTCACCGCCTCGATGAGTTTGGGCCGCAGCTCAAACCGGCGGTGATACAGCTCCTGGCGCATCAGTTCAATGTCCTTTTCGGTCAATTCCTTTCCCATAGCGGTTTCCTCCTATTCTCACCCAGTTTGGCACACCCCCGCCCTGCCGTCAAGAAGAATTTTTCCCGATTTTAAAATTTTCTCTTGACACAGCCCCTGGACCATGGTATTATAATTCTTGCCCACGGGCCGGAGTGGCGGAATTGGCAGACGCCCGGGACTTAAAATCCCGTGGGAGAAATCCCGTGCCGGTTCGATCCCGGTCTCCGGCACCACAAGTTTATATCGCGGGGTAGAGCAGTTTGGTAGCTCGTCGGGCTCATAACCCGGAGGTCGTAGGTTCAAATCCTGCCCCCGCAACCATAAATCCCAGATGCGAAAGCATCTGGGATTTCCTTTTTTCCCTATTCACTCTTCACTTTTCACTAACTTTACCAAAATTTCAGAATTTTTTAGTGGTCTAGCGTAGCTTGCACAGAAAACCATTAGGTGGTGACCAATGATGGATATACAACGAATCAACACATACGATGACAATCGGTTTTCCCACACAGCTCTACAGCAGCACGGTTGCTTTTTCGTGGATGGAGCGCCCTATGAGGTAGAAATCATTTCCGATTACGAGGCGGTGGTTTGCGGAGAAAATCAAGCTGTGTACACAGAGCTCATAAACGAATTCCGCTTTTATGCTCCTCATATCACACGGTTCTATGGAAAAGGTGGACAGATGATCAAAGAGTATCCACGGGTACAGCGATTGACTCTACACCTGGATCAGGTTCAGCCATCACAGTTTCTGGTGGACGCAGATAAGATTACAGCTATCAGCGCATTCATTCAGAAACCACAGGATATTATCATCCAGGTGCTTCCCCACGAAAACCGTTTTATTTCCTTGGATGGGCACACCCGGTTATACTATGCCGTTATGAAAGGCTGGGAGTACGTCCGTGCCGTTGTAGAGACTTCTGATAACTGGGTGTACAAGTTTGTGGCAGAAGCGCAAAACCGAGGAGTCTACACCCCAAAAGATATGGCCTTAGTGAGCCATGCTGAATATGAAGAACAGTGGCTTCGTTTTTGTGATGATATCTTTGCTGGCGGGTAACGTTGGCATAGGTGTCCAGCTGGATAAACCCAGCATTACAGGAGCTAAAGGTCATTAATGTAGGGTTATTCACTCGAGTTGTCAACAACGTACCGTCATGATACACTGGTCACAGCAAGCAAAGAAGGTATCTCGACCAAACGCACATCTATTCCCACGACAGCACTTGTTGCCGAAAGGAAGCATTATGATTACGATACAGAAGCAGGACGGTAAATACTGTGTGCATCACAAAGGACGGCAGTTAGGGTTTATAGAACTTTACGACAATCCCCAACACACAACGAACTGTTACGTAAAAATGGAGTTAAGTAGCTGGGAAACAAGCATCAGCGAGGAGCTTTGGCGTAAGCTAAAAGAGATTGCCGGGCGTCCACTCCAGGTTATGGTAGATTCAAGCAATGTGGCGATCACTGATTTTTTAACCGCTGGTGGCTTTGTTTGTAAACGCAAGTGTTATGAAGTTGATGCCTGTGTTGCAGACTATGTTGGCGGTATCGTTGATATGGATTTCTGTTATTGTGCCGTAGGTGATCAAGATTACGAATCTTGCTGCCAGACGATGTATCATCATTATCTAGACACCCACAAGGCAATCAATCCTTGGACAGCAGATTATGAAACATTCTGTGCCAAACTTCCTAAAACAGCCGTATATGCTAAAACAGATAACTCTATTTTGAGTATCGCATTTATCGAGTCCAATGAGATTGCCTATGTGTGTAGTTCAGACGAGCAGCATTTTCACCGCTTTGCACAATCTCTCATATCGTCAATGTTTACGGAGCATGATCGCATTATTTTTGAGTGTGATGATTGCGATAGAGCTGCAATGATTTTAAAAAATCTGTTCGTAAATCAAGGCGATACAGGTTTTTGCACATTTGTCTTGGAGTGAATCCTACAATTTCCTTTTCGCCTGACCCATCCCCTAACCCATACGGGGCCTGGACTATGTGGAGCCAACGAAACACGCAGAGCTAAATAGCATACACATTCTGAGCGAAAAGGGCTAAAACACCTATTAAAGCCAAATCAGCTTATGATTTTCAGCTCATAACAAATATTTCTTAATATCTCCAACAAACTGATTTCCGCACCGAGCAAGTTCGCCAAGCACACGGTCAATGCCTTGTTCTGTTTCAAACCAATTATCTTTTGTTATGTTATAACAATGAACAGGGCAGACTTTCATGCGAACCTCGGGAAATGCCATTTGATAAAGCATCAGACATCTACGGGCATGAAATGCTTTACAGACAATAATAGCCGAATTTATTTCTATTCCTTTTTCATCAATAATTTTTCGAGAAAAGAAAGCATTATCCCGAGTATGCCCTGCTTTGTATTCTCCGATGATTGCATTGGTAGGAACACCGTTTTTGATCAAAACATCCGTAAAGAATTCACAATCTGACTGATAATCTCCATTGTATATATCTGCCTTTGAGCGAACCCCTTGCCATTTATCCGCTTTTACACTTATTCCACCGGAAGGTATAAGCCATTTCGCATAGCCTTTGTGATAAAGTGCTGCTGCATATTCAGGTTGTTCCGGGTGTGAACCACCGGGTAGAAAAATAGCATCTGCCTTTTCGGGCTCATCGGCAACAAATATGTAATTTGAAATATCTGTTATGATTCGGTTCTTCATCGTTTTATTACTCCTTTATACCAAGTGGGAATGGGATTCTTCATTTTATCACACGGTGGGTCTTTTATCTTTGTTTGTGCAACGCAAATTTTGACACATGGCGCTTTCACCCACAAAAAAGTGCAGCGGGGTTGCCACACAGAATCCAAGTGTGGCAACCCCGCTTTGCTTTACCTCAAATATGCCCAAGTCGTGCCTAACTGGGTTTCAAAACCCAAGGATTGATACATCTTTTCGTCACAAGGAGCACAGCAAACCGTCAAGCTGGATATGCCTTGCTCACGACTCCACACCTGTGCAGCTTGGACAAGCTGCCGAGCAATTCCTTTCTTGCGAAATGCCGGCTCCACATAGAAGTCCTCGAATACCCCCGTGTCTGCACAGGAAAAGGTAGAGAAGCATTTGACGACGCTGCACATTCCAACTGCCCGGTCATCACGTCTTGCCATAAAGAACGTGATTTTCCCAGCTCGAATCGCCTGAGCTAGTTGCTCCTGCTTTTCTTTCATCAAGGTCTGCTCGCCAATTTCCTTCAAAAATCCGTTTTCCAGCTTTTTCAGTTGCCAATCCTCGGGATCGGTGAGGATCTCAACGGTAATGGGGACCTCCTCTTTCGGGGGAAGCAGCATCAGGGCATCCCCCCATTCGTCCACACCGTTTTTGACAAACCCCACGCGCTCCCAAAATCGGCACCGCCGCTGGTCCCCGCCGTAGTTCAACTCGGCATAGTGTGCCCCGTGGGCTTTGGCCCAGGCCAGAAGCGCTTGGGCACACGCCTTTCCCGTGCCATTTCCACGGAACTCAGGATAGACACAGAATTCCAGAATAAAGCACTTGCCGTCCTCAGACGTAAAGATCACCGGCAAAGCAAACCCAATATCCTGGCCATCTCTGTGAAAGAACAGATAGTAGCACGGGTCCTGCGGTCTGTCATAGATTTGCTGCATCTGTGCCTGGCGCTCCCGGCTCAGGAAAAACTCTCGGTCCGTATCCTTTGGATTGGGGAAGATATCCCGCCTGTAATAGGCACGGAGTTGCTCCCAAAAGGCTATAACCTCAAATTCTGTGACTGCTTCTCCAATGGTGATTTCATGTTTCATGGGTACTCCTCCAAAAAATGATTCGGAGGGTTAGGAAGCGTGCACCCTCCATACACGATTCATCTTCATAAAAATCACCCTTTCTGTTCTGAATTTGTATTTCAACACCTATGAGATGGAAATACCGTTGGTTTGATTTTAGGCCAAAGCCATACTCTATGTCAAGGATGTCCCACGCTGGGCCGTGCAGATGTGCGGGGCATAGAGGTAAATCCGCAGGGGTGCATTCTCCTTCTGAAGCGCTCGCCACCGCTGGGCACAGGCCTCTACCAGCGCAGGTTTCCCCTTCTGTTGCAAAGAGAGAAGTTTTCCCCATTCACCGGGACCTAATTCTCCACAGCCTTGATAGGTGCGAATGGTGGCATTGTCCTGGTAGTCCCAGGCTGGAAGCTTCACCAAATAGACCGCCCCCCGCTGTTTCAAGGTGTGCAGCTGAGCCATCATCCAGTACATTCCACACATCTCATCCGGGTTGTGGCTATACCATACCCGCACGTCTTCTCCCTCGGCGCAACGGGCCAAGACGGAGGCCAAGTCCCGCCGGGCGTTTTGCAGCTCCTCCTCCAGTTCTTGCTCCAAGTCTTCCCTGGGCCACACCGAGGAGAGTTTCTTCAAAGCCGCCCATCTCTGTGCCCCCAGTTCGGTCTCGGCAATTTCTCCCACACTCAGCGCCAGATCAAAATAGTAAATATCATTTTTCTGTTCTAGGGGCACAGCATTTTCCCAATCCCGGCGGGCCTTTTCTTCCGCCCGCATCTGTGCGGCATGGAGTTCTTCCTGTGTGGGTTGACCGCCCTCCACAAATGCCACGGCAGCGCCGCCACGATATGGTCCAACCCCATAGCTCTGTCCCACTTTCAGGCTGCCATATGCACTGCGGCTAAATACAATTTCTATCATATTAACCCCCCTGCTTTTTACATCACTTAATTTCCATCATTATACCACATGGAACAGACATTACCAGGTTTTCTAAAACAATCCAGTTGTCTGTATGGACAGCCGGCTTGTTCTATCTCCAAATTTCATTGACGCTCCCCGCCCCGTGGTGTATTCTTACAGAGAACAGACTTCCAACACTGGGAGACATCTCCCAGGTTTACAACCTTCACATACATGAGAAAGGGGACCGCCACATGCAAACCGAACAGATGGCCATTCGCAGCATTCTCGCCCAAGTCCGCAAGGCGGTGCGGGGCAAAGACCAGGTATTGGCCCGGGTCCTGCTGTCCATTCTGGCGCAGGGCCACATTTTGCTGGAGGACATCCCCGGCGTGGGCAAGACCACCATGGCCCTGGCCTTCTCCAAGGCCCTGGGCCTGCGCTGTCAGCGGGTGCAGTTCACCCCGGATGTGATGCCTTCCGACCTCACCGGATTTTCCGTCTACCATCGGGAGCGCCAGGGCTTTGAATACCAGCCCGGGGCCCTGATGTGCAACCTGTTTTTGGCCGACGAGCTCAACCGGGCCACCAGCCGCACCCAGTCGGCCCTGCTGGAGGCCATGGAGGAGGGCCAGGTGACGGTGGACGGGGTGTCCCGCCCCATTCCCCAGCCCTTTGTGGTCATCGCCACCCAGAACCCTGTGGGCGCCGCCGGGACCCAGCCCCTCCCCGACTCCCAGCTGGACCGCTTCACCATCCGCCTCTCCCTGGGCTATCCCTCCCATCAGGCGGAGTTCGAGATGGTTCGGGACCGCCAGGGGGGCAACCCCCTGAGCCAGGTGGAGCAGGCGGTGGACCACGCCGGGCTGGCCGGGCTGCGCCGGTCAGTGGGTCAGGTTCATGTGTCCGACGACGTGCTGAACTACCTGTTGGAGCTCATCGAGGCCACCCGCCGGGACCCCCAGATTCTCCAGGGGGCCAGCCCCCGTGCTACCCTGGCCCTGACCCACATCAGCCAGGCCATGGCCCTGGCCTCGGACCGGGACTATGTGATTCCCGAGGACGTACAGGCCATGTTCTACGACGTCATCGCCCATCGACTCATCTTCGCCCCCAGGGCGGCGGAGACCCCCCAGGCCCAAAAGGAGCTGATGGCCCGGGTGATGCAGGGGGTCAAAGCCCCCCGGCTGAGATAAGCCATGCTCGGCCGGCGCATCGTCTACGGGGTGGCACTGCTGGCCGCCCTGGCCCTTCAAGTCTTCTACGACGGCTATCTGGCCCAGTTTCTTCTGATTGGCATCATCGTCCTCCCCCTGCTCTCCCTGGCCCTGAGCCTGCGGGGGGCTGTGGGGATGCGCCTGGAGCTGACCCCCTCGGTGTCCCAGCTGGTGCTGGGGGAGAGCGGCCAGTGGCAGATCACCGCCCACACCCGCTCCTTCCTCCCGGTGGCCCGGCTGACCATGGTTCTCACCTTGGAAAACCGCCTCACCGGGGCCAGGCAGCGGCAGCGGCTCAACGCCTCCGGCCTGTCCACGGGGATGGTGCGCACCCTGCCCATGGACGCCTCCCACTGTGGCCAGCTCACCTGCCAGCTCCACCGGGTGAGAGCCCTGGATTTGCTGGGCCTCTTCGCCTTTCCCGTGTCGGTTCCCGCCCCTGCCCATGCCCTGGTCCTCCCCCAGCCCGCTCCCCCCCAGGACCTGCCCCCCCTGCCTCCGATGCCCGCCGGGGACCATGGGAACTGGCGGGGCACCCCCGACCTGGAGAACTATGACCTGCGGGAATACCGCCCCGGGGACCCTCTGCGCTCCATCCACTGGAAGCTCTCCTCCAAACACGACAGTCTGGTGGTACGGGAGCCGGTGAAAAACGGCCTGCCCCAGGCGGCTGTCACCGTGGACCTGTTTGGAGACGGGGACCGCCTGGACCAGGTGCTGGGCCGTCTGTGGACCATCTCTTTGCACCTGCTGGGCCGGGAGGTCCCCCACACCATCCTGTGGCTGGACCGGGACCAGACACAGCAGCAGGAGACCGTGGCCTCCCAGGGCCAGCTCCTGGCTGCCATGGCCTACCTGCTCTCCTGTCCCGCCCCCACCCAGCCCCCCACTGTCCCCCTGGACCTGTCCCACCTGGGGCCAGCGCCCCGGGTACACGTCACCCTCGGAGAGGAGGATGCCCCATGAGCAGCCAACCCCTGGGCAAAGCCCCCTCGGTGCGGCAATCTGAGCCCCCCACCCCCCTGTCCCTGACGGCGGGGGTCCTGGTGCAGGTATTGCTGCTGGCCTCCATCCTCCGGTTCTCCATCGCCGTCTACCAGTTCCCCGTGGGCTTCACCCCCGTGCTGGTGATGGGCCTGCTGGGAGTGGCGGTGTCCACGGTGATCTGGGCTCTGCCCCGACACCGGAAGGGCCTGGTGCTCCTGGCCTTAGGGCTTACCGGAGCCTTTCTCCTCTACGATCAGGCCCTGTTTGTCTATGGAGCCCAGTCCTGTTGGGAGACCCTCACCGACTTCTGGTCAGAGAACACCTATTTCTCCATCTCCTATACCATGCCCCACTCCCTGTCCACCCTCCAGCAGCAGGCCGTCACCCAGATGTTCCTGGGCACGGTCTTTGCCCTGCTGGCGCTGCCTGTGGGCTGGGCCATCCACCGCCTGCGGGCCTTCTGGCTCGTCTTTGCCCTCACCCTGCCCTGGCTTCTGCCCGCCTTTCTGGCGGAGGTGGAGCTGGACTGGCCTGCCTTACTGGTCATATGTGCCTGTTGGACCGCCCTGCTGCTGTCCAGCCTGGCCGCCCCGTGGAATCCCAGCGGGGGCGCCCGCATCACCCTGGTGACCCTGCCGGTGTCCCTGGCCATTCTCTGGGGCATTCTCCTTCTCTTCCCCTTCCACCGCTACACCCAGCCCACTTGGGCCGCATACCTTCAGGAGCAGCTCAAGGGCCTGGACTGGTTCCCCTCGGGGGAGGAGCTGGGCGGCGGGCCCACCATCCCTGATCCGGAGCCGGGCGCCCCTCGCATGAGCTTCTCCTCTGCCGGGCCCCGGTACTATACCGGGCAGCCCATCCTGGAGGTAGCCGCCACGCAGCCCGGCTCCCTGTATCTGCGGGGAGAGGTGTACCGGGACTACACCGCCCAGGCCTGGATGGGAGTGGCCCCCGGTTCCACGGAAAATCTCTCCAATTTTGACCCCCAGTTTAGCTACTACTCCCGTTCCGCCACCATCACCAACCTCACCTCCCCCAACACCATGGTCTATCTGCCCTACCAGGCCATCATGGTGGAGGATAAGCTGCTGTTCCGTGACTCGCTTGTGGCATTTCCCCAGCCCCAGCAGAGCTATACGGTGGGGTATAACCCTCTGGATGACTCCCCCTCCGCCAAGGGTATCATTCCCTCTCTATCCCAGCGGGAGGAAATTTACAGCACCTATCTGGCCGTGCCGGAGGAGCTCTCCGACAACCTGCTGGACTGGTACACTCAGGCCATGGAGGAGCTGGAGAACAGCGGCGAGTCCATCCGGGCGGATGCCACGGGGCAATACGCCGGTGAGCTGAACACCGCCTCTCTCATCGCCCAGCTGCTGGAGCGCAATGCCACCTATGACCTGCGCACCCCCCGCACCCCCTCCGATTCGGACTTTGTGGTCTACTTTTTGGAGGAGAGCCACCGGGGCTACTGCGTCCACTTTGCCTCTGCGGCCGTCCTGCTGCTGCGCACCCAGGGCATCCCCGCCCGGTATGTCAGTGGATACGCCACCACCATCCCCTCCACCCAGGACCCCAGCACAGGAAAATACACCACCCGTGTGGCGGACTTCAACGCCCACGCCTGGGTGGAAATCTACCTATACGGCTATGGCTGGTACCCGGTGGAGGTGACTCCCGCCTCCACGGGAGATACCCCCGACCAGAGCCTGCCTCCTGTGGCCTCTACGGCTCCCACCCCCACGCCCACCGTTACCTCTGCCCCTGCCACACCCACCTCCACACCCACCGCCGCCCCGGAGGCCCCGGACCAGAGCGGCACCCAGGTGCATCTCATATGGCTGGTGTGGGCGGTGCCCGTTGTGGTGTTGGCGGCGGGGCTGTGGCTGATGCGCCATCTCCGGTACCGACACTGGCGCAAGATGGGCCAGGACAAGGATACCAACGCCGCTGTGCTGAGGGCATACCGCTGGTTTGGACAGCTGGAGCGCTGGGGCGGCAAGGCCGGGGCTGAGACCGAGGCCCTGGCCCGCAAGGCCCGATTCAGCCAGCACTCCCTCACCCAGCAGGAGCGCAGCCTGGTGCTGGGCCAGTTCCGGGATGAGGTGGTGCGACTCAGGCAGTCCGTCCCCATCTGGAAGCGCTGGCTGCTTTGGCTGCTCTTCCCTGTGGGGACCGGGAGACGGGCCCGATAAAAACTTCTATACATGCCAACATGGCCTGTTGCAGCGTGATTGCGCCGCAACAGGCCATGTTTATTCATAAATTTATTGCATCAGCGTGGAAACACGGTCTACTCCCTGTGTATCCCATAGACGTACCACTGCCAGCCGTGCTCCGGGTCCCGCTGAACTTCCTCCAATTTCATCCCCAGCTTCTCCATAAGGGCAACCGATTTTACCCCGTCAATGGTCTCTGAAAAGATCTTTTTTGCGCCCAGGGTGTCAAAAGCGTACTGGATCACAGCGTGGCAGGCTTCAAAGGCGTAACCTTGCCGCCAAAACTGCCGATTGAAAAACCAGCCCAACTCATACTCTCCAGGCTGGATTTGATGAAACAGGATGTACCCGATCACCTTGTTTGTCTCCCTGTTCACCGCTGCCACTCCGCCGCCCCGGTCAATGCAAAAGGAGGCCAGAAATTGCTTTGTCCTCTCCAGGTCGTAGGGTGGCTCACTGTACTCCATGGTCTGGGCATCGCCCAGAATCTCCTGCAAGTCGGCGGCATCCTCCGGTATAAAGTTGCGGATGGTCAGCCGTGGTGTGTCCAAATGCATGGTTCTATATCCTTTCTCTGGGAATCAAAATACCTTTCATATACTGGGAACGGTTGTGGAACCCATAGATCAAATCATGTTCCTGCTGGGTGCATCCAATCAGAATCTTCATCTCCGAATCCCGCTTCCACGCATCCACCACGCACACAATGGCGTCCACGGTCTGCTCCGGCGCCGTTCCCACCCATACGTCAATGCCTTCCCCGTCCATGGAGGTGGTGTGTTGCAAATAGCCGTAGTCTACCGGATAGATCGTGTGGGGAAATTGGGGGTGTGCCGAACCTTTTGGGCGATCAATGACCACTTCTGACTGCTCCACCAAATCCTCTAACATGGTCCAAAACTCTTCATTCATATGTTATTCTTCCTTCTTACATACTCCTCCACCAACAACGGCTGGATTTCGGGATAGGTCCACCGGGTGGGCAGCTGGTCCAACAGCAGCACCCGCTCCATCTCGCTGTGCAGCTCTCCCTGAAAGGTCTCAATTTCAGCGGCATACAGCATCCCGTGGCACTCCTCTCCCGACTGATTGACCCGGTTTTTGCCGATCACCGAGTACACACACACCGGGCGTATGGAAAAGGCCGCCGCTCCCGTCTCCTCCTGGAGCTCTCTTCTGGCGGCCTCCAGAATGCTCTCCCCCGGCTCCCGGTGTCCCCCGGGCAGCTCATAGGTGTCCCGCTCCCGGTGCTTACAGAACACCCACTTTCCCCTGTGCCGTGCCACAATCACCGCAAATCGCAGCAAATGGTCGTCCACCTTCTCATAAAAGTTCACTTGCATCCCGGTTCCCTCCCATTTTCTTTTTCTTTATTCTACCAAAGCGCCACCATTCCCGCAAGGCCACCCTTTCCCGCAAATTTTCGCAACCATTGCCTCCTAGAAGCCCAGAGCATTTCCACCTATTTTGGCCAGATTTATCCTTTATTAGCTTAAAATTACATAAAACAGCAGTTTTATGCGCTCCTTTTTGGTCTCCTCGCCCTGTCTTGACAGGCATTATTTTTCTTTCAGCAAAGTAGAGAAAAACACTGCGTAAATTTGTTCACTCCTCGAATAGTTGTCGGAAAATTATATTGTTCATTTAATTGACAAAGTAAAAAACTGTATCTTGCGTGTCTGTGTTCAAATTGCACCGGTGAATTTTGTTCATTTCTGATAGTTTTGTGCATTTTTTACGCTTTTGGTGTCATTTGACACAAAAATGACCCTATGATATCATGCGAAACATAGCGAGATTGCTGATACTCCATATGAGAAGGGGACCTGCCTATGTCAGTCACCAGTGGAATCAACCACGCCAAACAACTCAAACTCAACCGCGCCCTGGTGATCGACTCTCTGCGCCGTCAGCAGTGCTGCTCCCGGGCGGAGCTGGCCCGGATGGCCAACCTGAAGCGGGCCACCATTACCAAC
This sequence comes from uncultured Oscillospiraceae bacterium, assembly GCA_944385445.1. GTDB lineage: Bacteria > Bacillota > Clostridia > Oscillospirales > Oscillospiraceae > Enterenecus. Next base: position 49,091 of record CALWXF010000001.1, on the reverse strand, counting down.
ATCATCGGCGAGCTCATCGACTCGGGGCTGGTGGTGGAGACCGAGATTCTCAACGGCACCAAAGGCCACCGCTCCATCGGCCTGCGCATCAACGGACACCGCTACCAGGTCATCGGGGTCATGGTGACCCGTACCTCCTACAGTCTGGTGCGCATCGGGCTTTCCGGGGAAGTGTACGAGGTGCAGAGCCAGAGCATTCCCCCCCACCTGGGGGTGGACGAGCTGATCCTGGACATGGAGCGAAGCATCAAGCACATGATCGAGGAAAACCACGAGAGCCGCATCATGGCCATTGGGGTGGCAGTACCAGGCCCCTATCTCCAGCGGGAGGGGGAAGTGGTGTTTGTCACCAACCGCATCGGCTGGGACGGCTTCCCCATCAGCGCCCGGTTTCAGGATGCCTTTGACATCCCGGTGCTGCTGGTCAACGACGCCAACGCCGCCGCCTACGCCCAGTACTGGTTTTCCTCCGAGGACGACACCCGGCGCAATCTGGCCTACATCGTGGCCGGGCAGGGCATCGGCTGCGGCCTGCTCTTCGACGGCGAGCTGGTCCAGGGGGCCATGGGCATCGCCGGGGAGATCGGCCACACCTCCATCGACTACAACGGCCCCAAATGCGAGTGCGGCAACCGGGGCTGTCTGGAGCTGTACTGCTCCTCCCTGGCCCTGGAAAAACGGGTGAGGCAGCGGCTGCAAGAGGGTGCATCCAGCTGCTTGGGAGAGAACTTCTCCACTCAGGAGCTCACCGCCGCCATCCGTGCCCAGGACCCGCTGGCCCTGGAGGAGTACCGGAAAAACTGCGAGTACCTGGCCGTGGGCATTGTCAGCCTCATCAACCAGTTCGACCCGGGCACCATCGTCATCGGGGACCAGCTGGCCCAAATGGCCCCCAAGGTGTTGATGGACACCATATGCCGCCAGCTGAAGGACCGCCTGCGCCCCGCCATCTGGGCGGAGCTGCACATTGAAATTGACACCATGGAGCACAACTCCATCGCCATGGGGGCGGCGGCCATGGCGGCCCGCTCTATTTTACAAGACCCCTTTGGTTATCTCAATGCGGAGCTCTAAACAAAATAAAGGAGGGATTCATACAAATCAATCCGATATATTTTCATTTTCAACTGACGAAAAGGAGGATATTTATGAAAGCACGACAGAGAGTTTTGTCAACCTGCCTGGCAGGGGCCATAACCTTGGGCCTGGTGCCTTGGGCCGCCGCTGTAGCGCCTGCCAACGCCGCTCCAAACCACTCCTTATCACTAGGACAGACCGTCAACCTGGAGGCGGAACAAGCCCAGCTGTCCGGCGGTAAAATCCTTACCAATGGCACCAGCTACTCTGGCACCGGATATGTGGGAGACTTTTATGAGGGAAGCCAGGCGTCCTTCCCCATTCATGTGTCTGAATCCGGGAAATATCAGGTATTGGTACGCACTGGCACCATCCAGGATGGTGGTGCCGCCCAAATCCTGCTCAACGACACCCCTATGGCTGAGCTCACCATTCCCAACTCCGGAGATTGGCAGACATACACCTATACCCGGGCCCTTGTGACACTGGAAGAAGGGGATCACACCTTGACGGTGTCCAATACGGGAGCCACTTGGAACCTGGACTGTCTGGTACTCACAGGGGCGGAAAGCTACATTTCTAAAGAGCACGCCCATCGTTACGAAGCGGAAGCATATGTCGATCAGCAGGGCGCCAAGATCCTGGAGAGCCCTTCGGCCAGTGCAGGCCGATATATCGGCGACTTTGATGCGGGTGACCGTGTGGAATTCGGAGTGTATGCCACACAGTCCGGGCTGTATCGTTTTTGCGCAGGAGTATCCACCATTCAGGACGGAGGCTCCTACCGCCTGGAAGTAGACGGAACCTCCTATGATATGACCTTCCCCACCACAGAGGACTGGCAGAACTATATTCTGGCCGGTACTGCAGTGGAACTGGAGCCCGGTTATCACCATGTGGTGATCCACAACCAGAAAAACACCTGGAATCTGGACTATCTGGAGGTGTCTCCGCTGGAGCACACCGGAAGCTACACCGTCAGTGCAGACACCCCCGTCACCATCCCGGCCACCCAGTGGGAACAGGGTGCCGGTATTGTCAACGAACCCAACAACGTGGGCAATGTGGATGACGGCGATTGGTTTGACTATCCTCTCTCGGTACAGGACGCAGGCGTGTATGAGATCACTTTGCGGGTGGCCTGTGGCAACGACGTGGGCGCAGAGCGCGGCGTGCGCATCGTAACCCAGCAGACCGGCGCATCCGTGGTGTCTGTCCCTGTAACGGGCGGATGGCAGACCTATCAAGAGGTCTCCACCAAGGTGCGGCTGGTAGCCGGCCAGCAGAGATTGACCTTTATGGCCGACTATGAGGGGTGGAATCTGGCCGATTTCACTTTGACCTATCTGTCACCCATGAGCAACATTGCCTGGGATGGCGTGGGGTTTGATCAGTCCGGTTCTTCCCAGGCCGCCTACATCAACGACGGCATTACCGACGACAACCAGGCTGTGTGGACCCCCGCAGAGGCAAACCGGTTTGTTGGTATTCGCTTTGACCGCTCCTACCAAGTCCACAAAGCGGTGCTGTTTGGAGACGGCATCACCGGCACACTGGTATGCAGTGATGGTTCCATCATTCCCGACGTGACCCCCACCCCCCAGGGCACCGAAGTCAGCCTGGGCGAAAATTCCCAGATCTACTGGGCCCGGTTTGAACCCACTGAGAACCAAGGCTCTGTGTGGGAGATGGAACTCCACGGTGAGTTTGGTGCATCTGAAGTGACAGACTGTGCCCTCCAGGCCTATGCATCCACCAAAGACGGCTTCCAGCCCATGGACCAGCTGCTGGGTGGCTTCACCACTGCCGGCTCAAAGCTGCAGATAAGCTTCGACCAGGCTACGGAGTTCCAGTCCATCTTCCTCTATGGGTTGCCCGCTTCTCTTGGCGAGACCCTCAACGCAACCCTGACCTTCAGCGACGGCTCCACCCAAACCATCTCGGCCCCCATCAGCCAGGATCAGCTGCGCCGGGCAGAATGGACCTTTGAGCAGCCCATCCGCTCGGAATTCATCACCTTCTCGGCAGAAGGCGTGGATGCGTGGTCTGTAGACGCCGTGGTCATTCCGGGCTCCCAAGCCACCTCTACCGCCACCGAGTACACCGGGGTGCAGATTCAGTGCCGCTGGAATGAAAACTCGGACAAGGTCTTTGCCATCCTGGAGGATGGTACCCTGGGCTATGTCTCTTCCAACGGCATGAGTGAGGCGGACAAAGAGGCCACCGCCTTTGATGTGATCCCCATGGCCGGCGGGGATACCTACCACATCCGCCACGTCCAGTCCGGCGGATACCTGCTGCTGGATCAAGGGGACAGCCGGGTGGTCTGCGGCACCAGCCAGGATGCCCAAAAGCCCGAAGCGGCGTGGGTCATTACCCACGTCAGCGGTACTTCTGCCGTTTCCATTACCAATGCCACCGACTCCAGCACCACGCTGCACATGGAAAACGAAACGGGCCGGGTGGAGATCTCTGGAGCCCAGAGCCACTGGCACAGCGCCAACTGGATTTTGACCCCTGCCCAACGCTGGTACACCATTGGTGCAAACCGGGTGGATGACACCGGCTACCGTGCCATCTCCAACGACGGCACCTCCATCACCACCAACTATGGCGGCGTGGACCAGACCTGGACGCTGAAACAGGACATCTCCTCCAAGCCCATCTTCGAGGCCCCCAACATGCCCATCATCGAGGCGGTTTACAACCGCACCATGGAGGAGACCTTCGAGAACACCTTTGACGGGAAATATGGCCCCGTTTTCAACACAGGTACCAACTGGAACTATGTCTGGACCCGAGACACTGCCATGTCGGTGCAGTACTCTCTGGCCTGGATCTATCCCCAGGAGTCCAAGAACTGCGCCTTGGAAAAGCTGGTGGGAACCGATACCGATCACCCCGTCTATCAGCAGGACACCGGTACCGGCGGCTCTTACCCCGTCTCTGTGGATCGAATCATCACAGCTCTATCCATCTGGGAACAGTATCTCACCACCGGAGACGTGGAACTTCTGGAAGAATTCTATCCCTACACCCAACATACCATCCAGCAGGATCTCCATGTGGCCTACGATCCTGAAACCGGATTGTTTAAGGGTGAGACCGGCGGACTGGATCACCGGGATAAGACCTATCCTGACTGGATGAGCGAACATGCCCAGGACAGCTTGGCCAACATTGCCGAGTCCAAATCCTCCATCGTCAACATCATCTATTGCCAGGTCTATGAAATCATGGCCCGTTCTGCGGATATCCTGGGCTATGGGGACGACGTGGTGTCCATGTGGCAGCAGCGAAAGGCAGACTTGGTCCAGCGTGTCAACGAACACTTCTGGGATGAGGAGAGAGGTCTGTATGTGTCCTGGGAGTACCCCAACTACATGGGGGCGCCGGATGCTTATAAATACGACGTCATCTCCAATGGCTACGCTGTGATGTATGGCATCGCCAACCCGGAACAGTGCCAGGCCATCATGGAAAATTACCCCCTGGTGCTGTACGGAGCAGACACCGTTTATCCTCAGAAGAATGGTCGTCAAGCTGGTACCATCTACCACAACCGGGGCGTGTGGCCCGGCTGGGAAGCCACCTTGATGATCGGCGCTGGCCAGGAGGGCAACAACCAGTTGGCCGAAGAGATCTGGAAGTCCTGCCTGCGTGGCTGCGCCATGACCCTGACCAACTATGAGGTCATTAATTTCACCACCGGTGAAGGCGTGGCTTCCCGGAATCAGCTGTGGTCCATCGCCGGAACTCTGTCTGGGTATTATCGCATTCTCTTCGGCATGGAGTACACAGAACAAGGCATCGTCTTCCGTCCCTATGTACCTGAGTGGATGGACGGCCCCTTCCACCTGACCAACTACCCCTACCGGGACGCCACCTTGGACATCACCCTCCGGGGCTCCGGTGACACCCTCACCTCTGTGAAGTTGGACGGTGTGGAAATGGGCACAGATTATGTGCTTCCCACCACCCTGACCGGCGAGCACACCCTGGAGCTGGTGGTGGAAGACAGCGGCGTGCGCAGCCCCATCAACCTCAGTGACTACAACTATGTGGCTTGCCCGGATATGCCGGTGATGACCTATGAAAATGGCGTATTCACCTGGGAAGAAGACAGCCGCTATACCTACAAACTGTGGAACGGTCAGGAGTACATCCCCGTCAGCGGCGGCAGCTACACCCCCGACACCACCCGCTATGGCGTATACAGCCTGGTGGCTGTGGCCGCCGATGGCATTGAATCTGAGTTGTCCCAGCCCATCACCATCCGGCCCGAAGGGAGCACCGTTCTAGTGGAAGCAGAGGATGGCGTGTACCAGGAAAATCTGTTCTACACAGGCACAGAAGGCTTCTCCGGCCAGGGTGCTGTGATCAGCAACGCTAACTTGGACTCCACCCACGATCTGGTGGTGGAGATGGAGGTTGCACAGGCAGGCACCTATTCCCTCAGCGTCTGCTATTCCAACCGCGGCGATGCCCCCAGTGGCGATTACTGTGCCATTCGCTCTGTCTATGTGGACGGCGAAGATGTGGGAACCCTTCTCTTCCCCGTAATGTATTTCGACTGGACCAGAAGCACCCACCTGACGTTGAATCTGGATGCTGGCGTTCACACCATTCGCATTGTGGCCGAGGATACCGCTAACTGGTACGATACAAACATCAATAAATTGCAGCACAAGAATAACCAAACCATCTATCTGGACTATCTCCAGCTGGACCGGATGGACGACAGCAACACCCCCGCCCAAGCGGACAAGTCCCTGCTGGAGTACGCCTACCACTACGCCCTGGAGCAGGACACCTCCAACCTCATCCCCACTGTGGCTGAGAAGTTCCAGGCCGCTATGGACAACGCCAAGGCCGTTCTGGACAAGGAAAGCGCCACTCAGGCTGAGGTGGACGCCGCCTTTGACCAGCTGGTGAAGGCCATCCACATGCTGGGCTTCACCAAGGGAGACAAGACCATGCTGGAACTGCTCATTGCCCGGGCCGAGGGCATGGTAGAGAGTGCCGACAAGTACGTCACCGATACCTGGCAGCAGCTGGTGGACGCTCTGGCCAAGGCCAATGAAGTCATGGACGACGGCAATGCCATGGAGGAGGACGTACAGACCGCCGCCCAGGCTCTGCTGAATGCCATCCTGGCCCAGCGGTTCAAGGCAGATAAGTCCATCCTGGAAGACCTCATTCACAAGGCTGAGAACCTCAACCTGGAAGGCTACACCGCCCAGTCCGTGGCCGTGTTCCGCACTGCTCTGGCCCAGGCCCAGGCTGTGCTGGCCGATGACACCCTCACCGAGGACGACCAGGACACCGTGGACGCCGCTGTGGACGCTCTGAATGCCGCCATGGACGGCCTCACCGCTGAAGGCGAGGCCCAGCCCAGCGACAAGCCCCAGACCACCGACAAACCCGAGGCTTCTCAGAAGCCCGAGGCCACCCAGAAGCCGGAGAACGTGCCCCAGACCGGGGACTCCGCCTCCCTGCTGCCCTGGGCCGCCGCTCTGGCTCTGTCCGGCGCTGCCGCCCTGTGGGTGGTGCGGCGCAAAGAGCGCAGCTAACTTTGCTGCATACCTCCTTATCAAACACAGAGAAGGCCGACGGCAAATTGCCGTCGGCCTTCTCTGTGTTTTCTCCCTCTTTACACAATCTTGACAGAGATTTGACCCTTACTTGGAGGAAGGGTAGCGGGCAATCCGTTACACTTAGGTGGTAGAATGCCTGTTTTATAACTTTTTTCTCAGACACCCCGAAACTGGAACCGTGCATTCGTATTCTAGAGACAGAGGAGACTGGAGGGAGCTTTATGACTGCACCATCCCCGGAGCTTGTGGATCAGGTCATGGCAGCAAAAGTAGATTCCCAGGCCGCCGACGCCCTGATTGCCCAATATATGCCCTTTATTCGCAACGAAACCATCAAATTCACCCATGCCCCACCGGAGTATGGCCATGAGGACGAGCTGAGCATCGCCATGTTCGCCTTCTATCAGGCCATGCTCAGCTATCAGCGCATCAAGGGCCCTTTCCTGGCCTATGCCGCCCGCATCATCCGACACCGCCTCATTGATGAGTACCGTAAGCAACAGCGGCACAGCGGTGTGATCTCCCTCTATCAACCCCAAAGCCAGGAGGAAGAGGTCCCATTGCTGGAGCAGATTCCCGACCACGGGGCGGACATGGCCAGTCATCAGCAGCGCATGGCCAGCCAGGAGGAAATCGCAGAGTTTTCCGCCCAGCTGGAGACCTTCGGCATCACCTTCTCCCAGGTGGCGGACAACTGCCCCAAGCAGGAGCGCACTCTGCAGGCCTGCAGGCAGGTGCTGGCGTATGCCCGGACTGCCCCCCAGCTGCTGGACCAGATGGTGGCCACCAAGCGGCTGCCCCTGGCAGAGCTGTCCCAAGGCGCCAAGGTAGAGCGCAAGACCTTGGAACGGCACCGAAAGTACCTGGTGGCCATTCTGCTGGCCTTCACCAATGGCTACGAGATCATCCGGGGACACCTCTGTCACATCCACACGGAGAAAGGAGGAGATGGACAGTGACCTACCTTGTCATGGAAGTACACCCTGCCTATGCAGTGGTGTTGGACTCCCAAGGGCGTTTTCTCAAGGTTGCCAACCGGAACTATCAGGTGGGCCAACAGGTAGACCGAGTGGTCACCATGCCCGACTCAGCCCAGTCCCACCGCCAGCCCTGGAAGCCCCTGGTGGGATTGGCCTCTCTGGCCGCCTGCCTGTGCCTGGTGTTCTTTGGATACTACCGTCCCAACTTCTCCCCCTACGGCACCTTGCGCATTCAGATCAACCCGGATGTGCAGATGACCCTCAGCCGCACCCAACGGGTGCTGGACCTGGAGGGCCTGAACCAGGATGGCTGGGATCTGATCGAAGGGTACTCTTACCACAACAAAGACCAGGACACCGTGGCCCAGGAGCTGGTGGATCGGGCCATTGAGATGGGGTACCTGTCCGACGGGGACACCATCTCCATTACCGTGGACAGCTCGGACACTCAGTGGCAGGACAGCGAAACCGACTATGTCATGGATCTGCTCCACAGCCAATATGGGGACACCATCACCGTCCAGCGTGGAGATACCGTCATCATCCCCATAAATCCATCCACCCCTGCCCCGGCGACCCCCGCCCCCACCGCTCCTCCTCCCACGCCTGCGCCGCCCACCCCCACCCCTTATATCCCTCCAGACGACGATGACGATGACAACGAACCCCAGGACGATGATGGGGACGATGACCACCAAGGCCATGACTGGGAGGACGATGGGGACGACGACCAAGACGACGACCAAGACGACGACCAAGACGATGACCAAGACGATGACCAAGACGATGACCAAGACGATGACCAGGAGGATGACCAGGAGGATGACCAGGAGGACGACTCCTGACCCATCCTTTCCTCAAGAAAAAATTTTTTAAAAATATTTTCCCCTCACCCCGGTTTCCCCCACCGCCCCCCGTATTCTACCAACGAAAACAAGGCCCACACAGGGCATGAAAGGAGATCAATAATATGAAAAAGATGAACAACAAATGGCTGGCTCTCTCCCTGACCGCTGTATTCTCCCTGACTCTGCTCACCGCCTGCTCCACCCCCTCCGCCCAGAGCACCCAGGACACCCCCCAAGGGGTGGGCACCCTGCTGCTCAGCGTCAACCCGGAAATCCAGATCAGCTACGATGATGAGGGCAACGTGGTGGCCCTCACCGGCCAGAACGAGGACGGCAAGCAAGTGGTGTCCGCCTTCCAGGAGGCCAAGGGCCAGCCCTGTGAGAAAGTGGTCCCCGCTCTGGTGGAGCGCATCCATGAGGACGGCTACTTCGATGACACCATCGACGGCAACGAGAAAAACATCATCCTCAAGCTGGAGCGAGGCTCCGAGTACCCCTCCGATGATTTCCTCAACCAGCTGGCTGTGGCGGTGCAGGCGGTGGTGGATGACGACCACATCGGCTCCCAGACCATGACCCTGGACGATGACGACTACGACCCCGCCTACGCCCAGCAGGGCTACATCAGCGCCAAGGCCGCCCAGGAGCTGCTGGCCGCTCAGCTCAACCGCTCGGACCTTCAGTTTGTGGAAAAGGAATACGACCTGTCCGATGGGGAGTATGAGATTTCCTTTGTGCTGGACGGCGTGGAGTATGAGTATGAAGTAAACGCCTCCACCGGCAAGGTCACGGAGATGGATGCCGAGCAGGCAGAGGGCGATGACGACTGGGACGATGACCAGTATGATGACTGGGACGACGACCAGTATGATGACTGGGATGACGACCAGGACGATGACTGGGACGACGACCAGTATGATGACTGGGACGACGACCAGGACGATGACTGGGACGACGACCAGGACGATGACTGGGACGACGACCAGTATGATGATTGGGACGACGACCGGGACGATGACTGGGATGACGACCAAGACGATGACTGGGACGACGACCAGGACGATGACTGGGACGACGACCAGGATGACGACCGGGACGACGACCGGGATGACGACCGGGACGACGACCAGGACGACGACCGGGACGACGACCAGGACGACGACCGGGACGACGACCGGGACGACGACCAGGACGACGACCAGGACGACGATCAGGACGACTGAGCATAAACTCAGCCTCTACCTCTCCCCTTAGAACTACCAGCAGGACCGAAGGCTCACTCTTTCCTTCGGTCCTGCTGGCGTTTCCCCAGTTCCTGTACACCCACATAGAGCAGCAGCACCCCAAACAGGCGGCGGAGCAGTCCCACGTCCAGCTGTCCAGCCAGGGCCGCACCCAGGAATGCGGTGGGAATCCCCGCCACCACACACCACAGCACGCCCCTCCACTCCACCCGTCCCTTTCTGGCGTGGGACACCAGGGCCGGGGCGGCGCAGGCCAGAAAATACATCAGGTTGATGCCCCCGGCCTGGTACTGCTCCAGACCCACCACCGCCGTGAGATAGAGCACCAGCAGGGTGCCGCCCCCCACGCCGCAGCCGCTGAGCACCCCGGTGGCCACTCCCACCAAAAATCCCAACATACTCACAACAGCAACACCGCCCGTAATCCTCCATATAGCATCAGCAGTCCGAATCCCCGGTGCAGCCAGGTCACGGGCACGTTGTCAAACACCCGCCCCGCCAGCAGGCCCCCCACCAGGCCCCCGGCCAGGTAGGGCAGGGCCGTGGCAAGGTCCACCCCGCCCTTTCTGACGTAGCTCACCAGAGCCGCCACACACAGGGGCAGCACCACCGCCACCGAGGTGGCAAAGGCTTTCCGCTGTTCCAGCCCCACCCAGCCCACAAACAGGGGCACCAGAAACAGCCCGCCCCCGGCCCCGAAAAAGCCGTTGGCCACCCCGGCCAGCAGCCCGGTTATCATGTATTTGGTGCGCTTTTTCACAGTATCACCCCGGGTTAGTGTGTGCATCCCCTCTCATTTCATGCAAAAAACCTCATCCCTCCGCAACTGGGAGGGATGAGGTTATAGCGTGTCGAAAAAGTTCGACACGCTTCTCAAAAATGCCAGCATTTTTTCGAGGAGTTGCAGCCCGCTGCATGCATAATCGGGTCAAAGGGCGACCCGATTCCACACTGGCGGGCTGAGATGTGTTTTTTCCGATGCACATGTCCCCGGAAAAAACAGTTTTTAATTTATTTTCCCGCCTCCGGGCGGGAAAACTCTGCCGAGGGCTTTTTGGATGATGCAAGAAAATATATCCTATCCTTCTTGCATGCACATGATGTTCTTTGACAGTCTGAAAACATGCCAGCATTTTTCATGGATATGAGGTTTTTTAGACCGCACCAGGGCCTGGCTCAGACACAGCAGGGTAGCGCAGCAGGCTCTTGTCGTACTGCTCCCGGCCAAAGACAAACCACTTGTAGTGGCGGGGCTTATAGCTGCCGCCCACGCTCAGGTTGCCCTCGCCGTTGACGCCGGGGGCCAAGAACGCCCCGGAGAGCAGGTCGGTCTTGAACCACGCCTTCTCATCCACCAGCTTGGTGAAGGACCAGGCGTGGGAGCCGCTGCGGCCCCACACGCTCTTGGAGCCCAGGCGCTGGGACAGGTAGATGTAGCCTCGGGCGTTGCCGCCGCACACGGCCACACCGTTGCCCAGGGAGTCCGAGAGCAGCTGCCCGTTGTTGCCGTACTTCACCCAACGCTTATAGGCGTTGGACACATAGTACAGCCCCTGGGCCTCGGTCATGTCGGGCTGATACTCGGCCAGCATCCGCTGGGTGTTGCCCTCGATCTGGGTGAGCATGGCGTCGTACTGGTCCGCCTGGGACTTCTTGGCCCACATCTTCACATGGGAGACCAGGCCGTCCTTGGTGGTCAGCTCACAGCTCCAGTCCTTGAGGATGAAGGTGCGGGGCTCGTCGTCCAGGAACATGGAGGACAGGGCCCGCATCTCCTCCGTGGTGGTGAAGATGCCGTGGGCCTGCAGGTCCACGTCCATCTCATATACCTCCTCATTCCAGCGGGTGGTGAGAGTCCACTGGCTGGGGTCAAAGTCCAGCACCTGGGCCAACATCAGGTCCCAGGCCTTCTTGCCCTGGGTACCCAGAGTGCCCCGGCCATGGTAGAGGTAGCTGGCCCAGGGCTTGCGCAGGCGGTCCACAGACAGCTCACCCGTGTAGTCCTCCCCGGTGACCACCAGGTCCACGGTGCGGGAGTGGGTGTTGCCCGCCTGGTCGGCGGCGGTGTAGGTGACGGAGAAGGTGCCGCTTTCCTGGCCCCGGTAGTCGGTCTCATAGGTCACGGAGTCGGTGATATCGTTGCCGTGGGCGTCCCGGGCGGACACATACTCCAGAAGGTTCTCCGGGGTGACCTGCCAGCTCTGGTTAAACTCCAGATCGTCCACCGCCAGATAGGGGGTGCTGCCTGCCGTGGTGAAGCGGGCGTTGCCCCACACCGCCTGGTCGTTGGTGTTGGAGCCCTTGGCATCCACCACCAACTGCAGCACCTCCACCCCCTCCAGGTCCACATCCACACTCTGGGCTTCGGTCTCATGGGTCACTGTGCCGCTGGCATACACCTGCACGCCGTCGGCAAAGACCTTGAACTCCACCTCGCCCCCCTTGCTGCGCACAGCAGAGTGCAGGCCCACGTCAGCCTGGAACCGCAGATAGCCGTTCTCCTGCACGTCCACAAAGTAGAGGCTGGCATAGGAGTTGTCGGCGGGAAAGGTGAACAGGGCGTTGGAGTAGACCACCTCCCGTCCATCCTGAAGCAGGGCCAGCTGGCCTCCTCTGGCATCGTGATTGACCAGGAAGGCCTGACAGCTGGCGGCTGTGGGCGTCACAGCGCTCAGGGACACATCCAGGTCGGAGTCGGATGCCTGGGTCCTGGCGTACATTCCTGCGCCAATGGCGCTGAATACGCCGGTGCAAACCAGGGTACAACTGACAATTTTGCTGAGTTTTATCTTCATTTGTACCTCCAATTGTCTCTTTTTCCGCTTTGGCAGGTCCATACGGTCATGAAATATACCACATTATTTCTATCATTTCAATAGGAGTTTGTTTCCATGGATATTTTGTCCAGGTAAAAAAAGACAGCGGAGGAAGAGGACGTACAATCCTCTCTCTCCGCTGCCTTCACCTATGGCCTCATACCAGCTGCAGCTGCCGCTCCAGCTCCTTGCCCACCGCCCCCAGCAGGTTGCGCCGGGTGACAATGCCGCACAGGGCGTTGCGGTCGTCCACCACGGGGACAAAGTTCTGCTCCATGGCCAGGTCCATCACCTCCTGGAAGGAGGCCCGGATGCTCACCGCTGGGCAGAAATCGCTGCGCATAATGTCCCGGATTTTGGTCTGTTCCAGCTTCTTTTTGTCGGTGGAGTTCACCGCCAGGATATGGCGGAGAAAATCTCCCTCGGTGACACAGCCCACATAGCCCCCCTGCCCGTCCAGCACGGGGATGGCGGTGTAGCTGTTGTGGCACATGGTTTCCAGGCCCTGCCGCACCGTGTTGTCCTGGTGGAGCACGATGGTGCAGGCCTTGGGGATCATAATCTTTGCAATGTTCATGGATGTTTCCTCATCTCACGGGGTACTGATCTGGTTGCTTACGGCTCCGCTCCCGGAAGCCATCTCTATGATAGCATAGCTTTCCAGCTTTGGAAAGGGGCTGCCCCGGATGAAAAAATTTTTCTTGAGCTCCCTCTTGACAAGAGAGTTAGCCAGTGCTATCTTATGAGTTAGCTAAAAGCAACCGATATAAAAGAGGAGGAACGCCCTCATGAATTTGACCCATGCCCAGCTGGGGCAGGAGTACACCATCACCGGCATTGACACCGACGATGAGGAGCTGGACAACTTTCTCTTCACCCTGGGCTGCTACACCGGAGAGCCCATCACCGTGGTGTCCCAACTCAACGGCAGCTATGTGGTGTCAGTGAAGGACGGCCGGTACAACATCAACCGGGATCTGGCGGAAGCCATCTCCATTTAGGAACTTCCCCCGGATTCCGGGGTTTTTAAGCCCACGGGTTAGTGTTTGCTAACCCGTGGAGAGATTGAGGAGGTATACCCATGCGCATTGCACTCACAGGCAACCCCAACAGCGGAAAGACCACCATGTACAACGCCCTCACCGGCCGCTCGGAACGAGTGGGCAACTGGGCGGGGGTGACGGTGGACAAGAAGGAGAGTCCCGTCAAGAAGCAGTTCAACCCCCGGGGGCTGGACCTGGTGGCGGTGGACCTGCCCGGGGCCTATTCCATGTCCCCCTTCACGTCCGAGGAGAGCATCACCAGCAGCTACGTCCGCCAGGAGCGGCCCGATGTCATCGTGAACATTGTGGACGCCACCAACTTGAGCCGCTCCCTGTTCTTCACCACCCAGCTGCTGGAGCTGGGCATCCCCGTGGTGGTGGCCCTGAACAAGCAGGACTTAAACGAAAAGAAGGGCACCAAAATTGACATCTCCGCCCTGTCCAAGGCCCTGAACTGTCCGGTGGTGGAGACGGTGTCCACCTCTCAGAAGGGTTTGGCCCAGGTCATCCAGGCCGCCGCCACCCAGTATGGCCACGGCCAGCTGGCCCCCTACACCCAGAAGGAGGTGGACCTCACCGACAAGGCCGCTGTGGAGCAGGCCGACCGCCAGCGCTTTGCCTTTGTGGGCAAGTTGGTGGAGCAGGTGGAGCAGCGCAAGGTGCTCACCCGCCAGAGCAACACCCAGGACCGCATCGACCGGGTGCTGGCCAACCGCTGGCTGGGCATCCCCATCTTCGCGGTGGTGATGTTCCTGGTCTTTGACATCTCCCAGTCCCGCTTAGGCCCCTTTATTGCCGACTTCCTGGTGGGCTGGATCGAGACCTTCCAGGGCTGGGTGGGGGAACAGATTTCCTCCGCCAATCCCTTCCTCCAGTCTCTGCTGGTGGACGGCATCATCGGCGGCGTGGGCGCCGTGGTGGGCTTCCTGCCCCTGGTGATGGTGATGTACTTCCTCATCGCCCTGCTGGAGGACTGCGGCTATATGGCCCGGGTCAGCGTGGTCATGGACCCCTTCTTTAAGAAGGTGGGTCTGTCCGGCAAGTCCATCATCCCCATGATCATCGGCACCGGCTGCGCCATCCCCGGCGTCATGGCCTGCCGCACCATCCGCAATGAGCGGGAGCGGCGCACCACCGCCATGCTCACCCCCTTCATGCCCTGCGGGGCCAAGCTGCCCGTCATTGCCCTGTTTGCCGGGGTGTTCTTCTCCGACGCCTCCTGGGTGGGCACCCTGATGTACTTTGTGGGCATTGTCCTCATCATCCTGGGGGCTCTGCTGGTGCAGAAGATCACCGGGCACAAGTACCGCAAGTCCTTCTTTATCATGGAGCTGCCCGAGTACAAGGTGCCCAGCCTGAAACGGGCGGTGCTGTCCATGCTGGGCCGGGCCAAGGCCTTCATCATCAAGGCGGGCACCATCATTCTGGTGTGCAACGCCGCCGTACACATCATGCAGAATTTCAACTGGTCCCTCCAGCTGGTGGAGGAGGGCATGGAGTCCACCTCCATTCTGGCCACCATCGCCCACCCCTTCGCCATTCTCATGATTCCCCTGGGCTTTGGCGTGTGGCAGCTGGCCGCCGCCGCGGTCACCGGCTTCATCGCCAAGGAGAACGTGGTGGGCACTCTGGCTGTGGTGTACGGCCTGACCTCCTTCATTGATGTGGACGCCTTGGAACTGGTGGGCGGGGCCAACGAAGTGGCCGCCACCATGGGGTTGACCACCGTGGCCGCCCTGGCCTATCTCATGTTCAACCTGTACACGCCCCCCTGCTTTGCCGCCATTGGCGCTATGAACTCGGAGATGCACAGCAAAAAGTGGCTGTTCGGCGGCATTGCCCTCCAGCTGGGCACTGGCTACACCCTCTCCTTCCTGGTCTACCAGATCGGCACCCTGGTCACCACCGGCAGCGTGGGCGCCGGGTTTGTCCCCGGGCTCATCGCCGTGGCCTGTATGGTGGGCATTGTGGTGGCCCTCATCCTGCGCACTCAGAAGCACATGGCTCAGGAGTACACCCTGAGCGGCACCGGGAAAGGCAAGGTGACCGCGTAATGGACTACATCATCCTCGCTGTCGTGGTGGTCATTCTGGCCGCTGCCATCGGGTACATTGTGAAAAAGAAAAAGTCCGGGGCCCATTGCATCGGCTGTCCCGACGGGCACAGCTGTTCCCACTGCCAGGGAGGCGGCTCCTGCCACTGTCATAAGTGAAAAAGAGTCAAACAGAGATGGTCAACCATTGGAGCATCATCTCTGTTTTTCTTGCGATAACCTGTCAGTTCCCCAAAAACAGCTCGCCAATGACTTCCTTGTGCAAGGGGTTGACCGTCTAACCACCCAAGGTTCCGGCTTGCCAGCCTGGTGGGGACGCTCCCCGCTGGGGGTGCCTTTTGGGCGGGCAAAAGGCACCAAAACCCGCTTAGGGCGTTCCCCCCTAAGGACCTCCCTGGGGTACGAGGCTGGGCCTGCGTCAAGTCTGTATTCGGCCCGTCACCCTTGCTGTGGCCCCTGTTTGTGCCACCACACTAGGCCACCCTGGGCAGCTGGCCCTATGGCCGGGTGGTTTCCACCTCCGGGCCTACCCTGGAGCAGCGGCGTTCCCGCCGCCGAACGTCCGGCTTTCGATGATTGCCAGACTCAAAGCCTCCCCCAGGGAGGGAGCCATACCCCTTAGATAAAACAGGGTCTGCTGCGAAGTTCAACTTTGCAACAGACCCTGTTTGTATTACATCTGAAAAATCACGCCCACCACCGCAGAAAAGGCGATGAACACAATGGGGTGTAGCTTCTTGGCGGGAGTGTAGCGCATGAGCACGAACACCAGGGCCGCCAGGGCCACGCCCATCCAGTGCACCCCCAGGGGGCTGCCCTCTTTGGCCAGGGCAATCACCGCCACTTCCAGTAGAGCCACGGTAATCAGGGCCACCGAGGCCGCCCGCAGGCCGTAGAAAATGGCGTTCACCACCCGGGACTGGCGGAACTGCTTCAAAATCCGGGCGATGAGGAGAATTACCAGAATGGAGGGGGTCACCAGGCCCAGGGTGGACACAATGCTACCCAGCAGTCCGGCGGTGTGGAAGCCCACGTAGGTGGACATGTTCACCCCCAGGGGGCCGGGGGTGGACTCGGAGATGGCAATCATGTCCGCCAGCTGCCCCGAGGTAAACCAGCCCGTGCGCTGGCCCAGGTCGGTGAGGAAGGGGATGGTAGCCAGGCCGCCACCCACGGAGAACAGGCCCACCTTGAAAAATTCGAAGAAGAGGCGCAGGTAGATCATGCCTTCTCCCCTCCCTTCTTACCGTAGATGGCCAGCCCCACCAGGCCGGACACCACCACCAGGAACACCGGGGAGCACAGAGCCCCCAGCACCTGGCCCAGGGCTCCGCCGGGCATGGGGGCCCACACCCCCACAGCGCCCAGAAGGAGCACCACCACATAGATGAGCCGGGTTTTCCAGTCCACCAGGGAGGTTTTCAGCAGCTTCAAAATGCTGGAGAAAATGAGGGCCACCACACCCGCTCGCACCCCGTTGAAGGCGTGAACCACCACGTCCAGGTGCATAAAGTTACTCAAAAAAGCGGCAATGGCCATGATAATCACCAGGCAGGGGAACACCACCCCCAGGGTAGCCACAACGCCGCCCAGCCAGCCCATCTGGTTATAGCCCACAAAGGTGGCGGTATTCACGGCGATGACGCCGGGGGTACACTGGCCCACGGCGTAGTAGTCCGCCAGCTCCTCCTCGGTGGCCCACCCTTTGTTGTCCACCAGCTCCCGCTGCAAGATTGGGAGCATGGCGTAGCCGCCGCCGAAGGTACACACGCCGATTTTGGAAAAGGTGAAAAAGAGATCCAGATACTGTTTCACAGCAGGTCCTCCCACTCGTCCAGCCACAGGCGGGCCACTGCGTCACTGGGCATCCGCCAGTCTCCCCGGGGGGAGAGGGTGACCGAGCCCACCTTGGGCCCGTCGGGCAGACAGGAGCGCTTGAACTGCTGGGCGAAGAAGCGGCGGTAGAAGTTGCCCAGCCAGCGGTGGAGGGTAGCCTTGTCATAGCGGTCGCCCAGGGCGTACACCGCCAGACGCAGCACCTTCCGGGGGGAGAAGCCCCAGCGGATGGCGTAGTAGAGGAAGAAGTCGTGGAGCTCATAGGGGCCCACCAAGTCCTCGGTCTTCTGGGCGATCTCCCCGTCCTTGGGGGGAAGCAGCTCGGGGGAGACGGGGGTGTCCAGAATGTCCTGGAGCACTTGACCCAGCTTGCCCCCCTCCTCCCGGGCCACATAGTCCACCAGATGGCGCACCAGAGTCTTGGGGATGGAGCCGTTGACCCCGTACATGGACATGTGGTCCCCGTTGTAGGTGGCCCAGCCCAGGGCCAGCTCGGACAGATCCCCGGTGCCGATGACCAGGCCGCCGGTGCGGTTGGCGATGTCCATGAGCACCTGGGTGCGCTCCCGGGCCTGTCCGTTTTCAAAGGTGACGGAGTGGTCGGCCATGGACTGGCCGATGTCGGCAAAGTGCTGGCGCACGGCGTCCCCGATGTTCACTTCCTGGAATCCGGTGCCAAGCTCTCCCGCCAGAATCTCCGCATTGGAGCGGGTGCGGGCGGTGGTGCCGAAGCAGGGCATGGTGATGGCCAGAATGTCCTTTTTGTCCCGGCCCAGCAGGTCGAAGGCCCGGGCGGTGATGAGCAGAGCCAGGGTGGAGTCCAGTCCTCCGGACAGCCCCACCACGGCGGTGGCGGCGTGGGTGTGCTCCAACCGCTTGGCAAGACCCAGAGCGGCCAGGGTCAAAATCTCCTGGCACCGCTGGGCCCGTCCCGCCTCATCCTGGGGCACAAAGGGGGTGGGAGAGATGGGCCGGGTGAGGCGGGTCTCGGACAGGATGAAGCGCACCTCCGCCCACCCCTCGGGGTGGCGGCTCTGGAAGGTGGTCAGCCGTTGCCGCTCGTGGCACAGCCGGCCAATGTCCAGCTGGGAGATGGTCAGCCCGGTTCCGAAGCGGCGCTCGGCCAGCAGAGTGCCGTTTTCCGCAATTAGGTTGTGGGCCGAGAACACCAGGTCGGTGGTGGACTCCCCTTCCCCGGCGTCGGCGTACACATAGCCGCAGCACAGCCGCCCGGACTGGCCCACCACCAGGTTGCGGCGGTAATCGCTCTTGCCCACCACCTCATTGCTGGCAGACAGATTCAAAATCACCGTGGCCCCGTACTCGGCCAGGGTGCGGGAGGGCGGGTCGGACACCCACAGGTCCTCGCACAGCTCCACGCCAATGCGCAGCCCCGGCACATCGGGGCACTCCACCAGGGGCGAGGCCCCGTACAGCTCCTGCCAGCCCTCTTCCAGGTGGGGCAGGCGCACCAAAAAGCTGTGGTCAAAGAACAGCCCCTCCCCCGAGGCAAACCACCGCTGTTCGTAGAACTCCCCATAGTTGGGGATATGGGTTTTGGGCACCACCGTCACCACCTGGCCGTACTGGATGACCACGGCGCAGTTGTACAGCTTGCCTCCCGCCCGCAGGGGCATACCCAGGGCGCAGAGCACCTCCAGATGCTGGGTGGCCTGCATCACGCTGCGCAGAGCCTCCAGGGCCCCGTCCAGCAGGGTGTCCTGCAAAAACAGGTCGCCGCAGGTATAGCCGGTGAGGCACAACTCGGGCAGGACGAGAATTTTGACCCCCTGCTCCTGGGCCTCCTCCATCAGGCGGACAATTTCCGCCCCGTTGTGGGCGCAGTCGGCCACCCGAATGGAGGGGGTGCCCGCCGCCACGCATATCAAGCCGTCTTTCATGGGAAAACAGCCTCCTTCTTCACAATACATCGGGAAATATCATATCCTAAATTGGCAGCAATTGCAACCGCTCACCCACGGTTCTATCCCCCCGCTCCTCGGCATAGGTTGTGGAGAGGTGAATGCTATGCAAAAGAACAGGACAAGTGCCCCCCTGCTGCGCGGCGTCCGGCAGGGCATCGCCCTCTTCCTGACAGCTGTGGCCCTGTGGATCGTCTATCTCACCGCCGACCCCGCGGTGGCCCTTGAAAAACTCAAACAGCTGGCCCAACTGGACCAGCTGACCGCCGCTCTTGTGAATTTGGAGCTGCCCTGGGACACCCAGCCCGCCACCCCCCTGTGGCAGCAGGTGATTCTGGGCCAGTCCTCCCTGCTGGCCGGAGCCGCCCAGGCCACCCCGGCTCCTGTGGCCACCGAGGCGCCCCAGCCCACGGCCACCCCGGAACCGAAACCGGAGGAACAGGATAAAACCCCCGAAGAGCCGCCTGCCAAGACCACCACCGCCCCGGACGGCATCATTCCCAGCACTCTGAAGGCCACCAACTCCCCCGTCTACACCACCCAGGGCAATGTGAGCATCCGCAACTACACCGATTACGCTCTGGACATCAAGGCCCTGTTGGAGGCCGCCCCCAAGCTCACTCCGGCTCAGGAGGGCCCGGATATTCTCATCTATCATTCCCACGCCACCGAGGCCTATACCATGGACGGCACCGACATGTATGAGGAGAGCGACAGCTACCGCACGTTGAACACCGAGCAGAACATGGTGCGGGTGGGCACCGAGATGACCAAGATTTTGGAGGCGGCGGGACTGGAGGTCCTCCACGACACCACCCTCTACGACTACCCCGACTACAACGACGCCTACAACCGCTCCTCCCGGGCGGTGAAGGAGACGCTGGACAAATACCCCTCCATCCGCCTGGTCATCGACGTGCACCGGGACGCCCTGGTGGCCAATGATGGCACCATCTATAAGACGGTGGCAGGCACCGTGGACAACTGCGCCCAGGTGATGCTGGTCATGGGCACCGACTCCCTGGGCCAGACCCACCCCAACTGGCGGGTCAACCTGTCCCTGGCCACCTCCATCCAGAAGGCCCTGGCGGATAAGTGGTCCACCCTGGCCCGGCCCATCTCCCTGCGCACCTCCCGGTTCAACCAGCACTATTCCACCGGGTGCCTGTTGGTGGAGATCGGCAGCCACGGCAACACCCTTCAGGAGGCCATCACCGCCGGGCGGCTGTTTGCCCGCACCATTGCGGACCTGTTTCAAAAGCAATAGCCTGAAAAAGGTGGAAGCGGTCTGAACCAGGCCACTTCCACCTTCTCTTTTCTCTTTTCAAGCCCTCTGGCTTGGTGGGGACGCTTCCCGCTGGGGGTTTCTTTTGAGCGGGCAAAAGAAACCAAAACCCGCTTAGGGCGTTCCCCCCTAAGGACCTCCCTGGGGTACGAGGCTGGGCCTGCGTCAAGGCTATATTCGGCCCGTCACCTTTGCTGTGGCCCCTGTTTGTTCCACCACACCAGGCGACCCTGGGCAGCTGGCCCTATGGCTGGGCGATTTCCACCTCCGGGCCTACCCTGGAGAAGCGGCGTTTCCGCCGCTGGGAGCCAGGCCCTGATAGCTGGGAACAGCGGCTCACCAGGGTAAGGTCCTGGGAATAGAAGTACCATCATACAGAGGAGCAGGCACGACCCACAGAATGTCTACGCCATCTATGTGACATGAACCAGTCCAGGGCCGAAAAGCGGAGGACGCAGGCACACCCCGTACCGCGGGGTGGATTCCACAAGGCGGGGGAAGGCCCCGCCTTTGGTGGGTCTTTGGTGACTTTCTGCCCAGTCAGAAAGTTACCCCAGCGGAGCGTCCCCGGCGGGGGCGCTGGTCTCCGCCTGACAAATCGGAGAAGGACAGGCCCTGCCCGTCACGGCCTTCGCCGTGCCACATAGACAGATTAAAATATGACCTGTACCAGCACCATATAGAAAATGGTCCCCCCCATGATGGAGAGCATATTGTTGCGCTTCCACAGGTGCAGCCCCACCACGGCAGCGCAGGCCAGCAGAGAGGGCAGCCACTGGTCGGTACTCTCAAATCCCACGCCTTTCAGGCAGTACACAATGAGCATGGCAATGACCCCGGCGGGGAGGTATTTGCCCAGATAGAGCACCACCCGGGGCGGCTTGCCCCCCCGGTCAAAGAGGAAAAAGGGCAGGGCTCGGGTGAGAAAGGTCACCACTGCCATTACGGCAATGGCGGCGGCAGTTTGGGCGATACTCATGCTTGCTCTCCTTCTCTCTCCAAATAGGGGCGCAGCAGCAGCCCCGCCACCAAAATGCCCAGGGCAGGGATGAGAAACTGTCCGTTCTCCGCCCCCAGCGCCAGCAGGCACACCAGGGTGCCTCCAGCCCCCAGAAACACCGGCAGGTGCCGGGAGGCAGACTGCCACTGCTCCACGGCGATGACCAAAAACAGGGCGGTCATGGCAAAGTCAATGCCCTGGGTGTTGATGGTGATGAGGGCGCCCGCCACCGCCCCAATCACCGACCCGGCAATCCAATACAGCTGGTCCAGCAGGGCGATGGCAAAGTAGAAGTCCCGGGCCTCCACCCCCTCCGGCGCATCCACCCCCGCCAGCAGGGCGTAGGTCTCGTCGGTGAGGGAAAACATCATGTACCACTTCCGTGCCCCCATGCCTCGGAACTTCTCCAGCATGGACAGGCCGTACACCAGGTGACGGAAATTGATGATGAGGGTGAGCAGAGCCACGTCCGCCAGAGGGGCCGCCGAGGACAGCAGGCTCACCCCCAGATACTGGCCGCTTCCGGCGTAGATGGTCATGGACATCAGGGCCGACCACAGGGGCACATACCCCGCCGCCGACATCATCCACCCAAAGACGATGCCAATGGACAGGTAGCCCATGAGCACCGGAACGGTGTAGGGGAAGGCGGCGGCGATGGTCTTACGGTTCATATGGGGTCACTTCCTTGCGAGTCTCTTTTGTACGCTATTATATGAAAGTATTTGGCATTTGGCAAGGGAAGTGTTCACAGAATCCACCTTGTTTCCCCGCCGCATTTTGGGTATACTGAGAGGCAAGACTGAGAAGAAGGTGCATGTATGAAACAGCTGCTCTTTATCTACAATCCCAAGGCGGGCCGCCAGCGGGCGAAAGCCATGCTCTCCGACGTACTCATGGTGTTCGCCCAGGAGGGGTATCAGATTACCGTGCGCCCCACGCTGGGTCGGGGGGATGCCACCCAGGTGGTGGCAGACACCGGGGCGGGGTATGACCGGGTGGTGTGCTGCGGCGGGGACGGCACCCTCAACGAGACGGTGGGCGGACTGCTCACCCTGCCCCAGGAGGCCCGGCCCATACTGGGCTACATCCCGGCGGGCACCACCAACGACTTTTCCCGGAACATCAACCTGCCCCGCTCCACCCAGGAGCTGGCCCGGGTGGCCTGCGGCGGGGTGCCCCGGTCCATCGACGTGGGGGACCTGGGCGGGCGGCAATTTCTCTACATCGCCGCCTTCGGCCTGTTCACCGACGTGTCCTACTCCACCCCCCAGGCCTCCAAAAACCTGCTGGGCCACCTGGCCTATGTGCTGGAGGGGGCGGGGCGGCTGGTGAATTTCCCCAGCTACCAGGTAAAGGTCACCACCGACCAGGGGCTGGACATCGAGGGGGAGTTCATCTATGGCATGGTGTCCAACACCGTGTCCATCGGCGGCATGGTCAACCTGCCCCGGGACCTGGTGTACCTGGACGACGGACAGTTCGAAGCCCTGCTCATCCGCACCCCCAAGACCGCCAAGGACTGGCAGTCCATTCTCACCGCCCTCACCACACAGAAACTGCCCGAGGACGGCAGCGTGGTGGGCTTCACCTGCTCCCAGGCCCATTTTACCAGCCCCAAGCCCCTGGCCTGGACGGTGGACGGGGAGTTTGGCGGGGATTACACCGATTTGACCATCTCCAACCGCTCCCGGGTGCTCACCATCGCCTGCGGAAACTAACGATAAAAATCCCTCCGGCCCAGGCCGGAGGGAGTTTACAGACTGTCAAAGAACATCATGTGCATGCAAGAAGGATAGGATATATTTTCTTGCATCATCCAAAAAGCCCTCGGCAGAGTTTTCCCGCCCGGAGGCGGGAAAATAAATTAAAAACTGTTTTTTCCGGGGACATGTGCATCGGAAAAAACACATCTCAGCCCGCCAGTGTGGAATCGGGTCGCCCTTTGACCCGATTATGCATGCAGCGGGCTGCAACTCCTCGAAAAAATGCTGGCATTTTTGAGAAGCGTGTCGAACTTTTTCGACACGCTAAAAAATCCCTCCGGCCCAGGCCGGAGGGATTTTATTTTGCTCATTTGGGCCAAACCAGGGAGTAATAGTCCCGCTCGATGACCAATTTTGCATAGGCGTACTTGGCGCCCACCAGGCTCTTGACCCGCCCCACATACTTGTCGTCCACCGTCACGCCCTCCCGGGGGGTAAAGGTCCCGGTGGAGGCCTCATAGGTGCCCGCAGCGGTGATCCAGCTGTTGCCATACCCCTTGTTGGCAAACACCACCAGGGGCATGTTGCTGGAATACTGATTGGCCTGGTAGTTGGTGGCAAAGATGTCCCGGCCAGAGTAGAGCCGGGAGTCGTACTCCAGCCCGAAGAGGTTGGACAGGGTGGGCACGATGTCGATGGCGGAGCAGGGGGTGTCCACCACCACCGGTTCTTCCATGCACCCGCTCCACAGGATGAACGTGTTGCGGTAGCGGGAGGTGTCCCGCTCGGTGTCGTCCACCCCGGACAGCTCCTTGTAGTAGTCGGTGCCTCCCTCCGCCAGAGCGTAGGGGTAGTGGTCGGCAGTGAGGGCGATCACCGTGTCGTCGGCAATCCCCGCCTCCTCCAGCGCCTTCACCAGGTAGTCCATGGCGTACTCCAGCTCCAGGTTGCAGGCCAGATAGGCCTGTACCTGCTCCGAGGCGTTGGGATACTTCTCCTGAATCACCGCCTGGTTCTTCCGGGACATGGCGTTTCCCGACCAGGTGTAGTTGCAGTGGCCGCTCACCGTCATGTAGTAGGTGTGGAAGGGAGTGCCATTTTTCACATAGTCCTGGATGTACCCGTCCACCGTGGCCTCCATCATCTCCAAATCGGAGCAGGGCCACAGGTTGCTTTTCAGTTCCAGGCCGTTGCCAATGCCGTGATACTCATACCCCAGGTTGGGGTGGGTCTTGTCCCGGCCATAGTAGGTGTAGGTGTTGTTGTGGTAGGCCAGGGCGTGATAGCCCACCTTCTCAAACTGCCAGCCCAGGGCAATGGGCATGGAGTCGTTGGCACTGACCCGGAAGGACAGATTGCTGCCCCCGATCCAGGTGGGAATGAGCCCCGTCATCACCGCAAACTCTCCCCCGGTGGTGGACTGGGTCCAGTCGGGCTGGTAGTAGTTTTCAAAGACAAAGCCCTCGTGGGACAGTTTGTACAGGGTTGGGGTGAGCTCCTGGTCGATGACATAGGGAGAAAATGCCTCGGCAGTGATCAAAATGAGGTTTTTCCCCTTAAAATACCCGGTGTACTCATTTTTATTGGTGGGACTCTTGGTCCCGAAGAACTGGTGCATGGCCTTGAGAGTTTCGTCCGACGTGCCATCTGCCAGGGCCTGGAAGTCAATGTCCAGCACGTTGTCCCCCGTAGGGATGGCGGGGGTGTCGCTGGCCTCCGGGTCAGCGCTGGGGTCCACGGTGACGGTGGGCAGGGGGTCGTCGGGGAGCAAGGCATCCAGCGGAGTCTCGGGGATGCCCGTGATGGCATAGCTCAGCTCCAGGCGCAGGGCGGTGAACAGGCCGAAGTGAGGCACCGCCGTATTCACCGAGTAGTCGTAGGTGTAGTAGTTTTTCTCCGCTCCCAGTCGGGCGGTGAGCACCCCCACCAACTGGAGCACCACCATGAGCACCGCCAGCATCACCCGCACCGGGGCCCGCTGGCCCTTGTCATAGAGGATGACGGCGCACATGCGCAGATAGACCACAAAGGGGATGAGGGAGAGCAGGATAAAGGGGATGCGGGCCAGCACCACTTCTACAATGGTACCGCTGAAGTCCCCCACCACCTGTCCAGCCATGCCCTGCATGTACCCCAGGCCGAAGTAGATTTTGAAAAAGCTCTTGCAGCAGTACTCCACGCAGGTGAACACCGTCCACCCGCCCACCAGCACGCCGCCCACAATGCGGGCCACCTTCCGGTTGCCAATGAGGTCCAGCAGCAAAAACACCGCCAGCCCCGCCGCCAGGGAGAACAGCAGGATGCGTATCAGTCCCATGGCGAAGAAGTGGCTGTCTCCGTCAAACAGCCGCAGCAGCACCTCGTGGTAGAGCAGCATCAGGGGAAAACAGGCCGCCGAGAACAGCGGCGAACCACTCACCCGCCGCCGTCTCCGCCGAAGCTTGGCGACACTGCAAAAATTCAAAATTGACGGTCGCTCCCCCTTCCGCCGTTCCCTCCTTCGGGACACCATCTCCGGCTCCTGGAGAGCCTGCCGTTTGGAGTCTGCCATTTCCATCCCTCATTTCCTTCTCTGCACCGTTCCAGCACGGGAACTCTATATTTTACACTTTACCACGATAGACAAAGTTTTGCAATCTTTGACAAATATTTTCGTTTTCTTTTCCACTCTTCCTGGAAAACATTGCATTTTCTCTCCGCCTGTGCTACCATGTCAGACGCAAAAGGAGCGTGTTTGACTGTGAAGCGAATACTGCAATGGCTGCGTGGGGAGACGGTACTGTGTGTGGCCTGGGTCTTGGCCCTGGTCACCGCCCTCATCGTCCCCCCCGATGCCCAATATATCGACTATGTGGACCTGCACACCCTGGGAATGCTCTTTGCCCTCATGGCAGTGATGGCAGGTCTCCAGCGGCAGGGCCTCTTCTTCCGCCTGGGCCGGGCCATGCTGGAGCGTACCCACACCACCCGGCAGCTGGAGGGGGTGCTCATCCTGCTGCCCTTTTTTGTGAGCATGGCGGTGACCAACGACGTGGCCCTCATCACCTTCGTCCCCTTCGCCCTGGAGGTGCTGTCCCTGGCGGGCCAGACCCAGCGGGTGGTGCCGGTGGTGGTGATGCAGACCATCGCCGCCAACCTGGGCAGCATGGCCACCCTCATCGGCAACCCTCAAAACCTGTACCTGTACTCCTGCTATGAGATGGACCTGGGGTCCTTTTTCGCCACGGTGCTCCCCTATGCCGGGGCCTGTCTGGTGCTGCTGGCGGTGTTCTTGATGGTGCGCCCCTCCCAGCCCCTGGAGGTGCCCCAGGTGTCCGGGGAGGTACGCCCCCTGTCCGGGGCCCGGGTGGCCGCCTACGGCGTGCTCTTCGCTTTGTGTCTGGGCGGCGTGGCCAAGGCGGTGCCCCTGTATGTGCTGTGTCCCCTGGTGCTGGTGGTGGTGCTGATCGCCGACAAAAAGGTGCTGCTCCATGTGGACTACGCCCTGCTGGCCACCTTTGTGGGCTTCTTCCTCTTTGTGGGAAATCTGGGCCGCATCCCCGCCCTCACCGCTCTCTTTCAGTCCCTCATCCAGGGCCAGGAGGTGCTGTGCGGGGTGGTGGCCAGCCAGGTTATTTCCAATGTCCCCGCCGCCCTGCTCCTGTCCGGGTTCACGGACAACGGCGCCGGGCTGCTGCTGGGGGTGAACCTGGGCGGCCTGGGCACCCTCATCGCCTCCATGGCCAGCCTGATCTCCTACAAGTACATCGCCCGCACCTTCCCCGAGAAGAAGGGGAAGTATCTGGGCCAGTTTACCGCCCTCAATGTGGCCTTCCTGGCGGTGCTGCTGGTACTATGGGTCATCCTGGGCTGATCCCCCATTTCCCTTCTGCTTGGGAATGTCGTATACCGTGCGTACAATATCGTAATGAGAAGACTGCCTCTTGTACTGATCAGGAGGCAGTCCTTTTTCTGCCCGAAATACCTTGCCAAAGTAATTGTTGTTGCTGTATCCCACCCGATGGGCGATTTCTTCCATGGTCCAGTCCTGGTTGGTCCGCAATAGGGCACAGGCCTTGGCCATACGCACCTCCCGGATGTATTTCCCCGGCGTGGTGCCAAACTTTCGATGAAACTCCTTGCACAAATAATACTTGGACAGTCCCACATGCTCTGCAATCTCATCTAGGTTCAGACTCTCCTGGTCAAAGTGCTGGTCGATGTAGGCCCGGGCCTCATCCACCTTGGACCGCTCCTCCTTGGCTTCTGCCAGAGCGCATTCCATCAGGTGCATCCAAAGCCCATAGGCCAGGCGGGAGTTCTCATATTGCGTGACCATCCCCTGTTCCACCCCATCTCGGTACAACTGCTCCATCTGTCGGGCCAGCGGGGTGTCCAGTCCCACCCACACTACCGGGCCGGTGTGGCCATAAATGCTGCGCAACAGGGGCAGGCACTCCTTACTGAATTCAAAATAGAAAAATTCCCAGCAGGGGGAATCTTGAGGCAGATAATAGCGGCTGTTCCCGGGAATATCCACCAAAAAGGCCTCCCCAGGTCGGACCGAGTACCGGATATCATCCACCACCACCGCCCCCTCTCCCTCCAGGCAGAATTGAATCAGGCAGTGCTCATCCCGTCGTCCCCGGTTGTCCCAGCAATAGCTGTGGGTCTCCACCCGTTGCAGTCCCACACCTCGCAGCGTGAGCAGAGGTAGGTCTGAGCGAAAACGGAACCCTACGGACTTGTGTGGTAGTGGATGCATGGTCTTTCCCTCCTGTATGGTTGCGTGTCTCCATTGTGGCACAGCGTCCGGTATTATGTCAATATTTTACCATCTCAGCCACGCTCTTACCATTTACGCAAACAAATTTCAGAATATAATATGATTTTAGAAGAAGGTGAACCAACTATGATTCGATTTGATGCACAAGAAAATGCATTTTACTTGGACAATGGCCGTATCACCTACTGTTTTGGTGTGGTCAAAGAGGGGTATTTGGAGTGCCGGTATTTTGGTCGGCATATCCGCCGCTGCCAGGGCAGCGCCCGCCCCTCTTATTTTGACCGGGGCTTCTGCTCCAACCCGGACCCCCAGGACAAGCGGTTCTCCCTGGACACCCTGCCCCAGGAATATCCCGGGATGAATCAGGGGGACTTCCGCTCCCCTGCCTATGTGATACAGACCGACGACGGCAGACGGGTTACCCGCTTTTTGTACCAAGGGTATGAGATTTTTCAGGGCAAACCGCCCCTTCCCGGTCTGCCTGCCACCTATGTGGAGCACTCCCAGGAGGCGCAGACCCTGGTGGTGCATCTGGCAGATGCCCACACGAGGGCCCAAATTCACCTCTATTACACCATATTCCAGGACTATGATGCCATTTGCCGCCATGTGGAAGTGGTCAACGACGGCTCCCACCCCCTGTGGCTGGAGCGGCTGATGGCCATGAGCATGGACCTGCCCAGGGGAACCTACGATTTGCTCACCCTATCCGGCTCCCACCTGATGGAGAAAGTGGTCAGCCGCCGCCCTCTGACCGCAGATACCGTGGTGTTGGACAGCTGCCGGGGAGCCAGCAGTCCCCAGCAGACCCCCTGTGTCATTCTCACCGATCCCCAGACCAACGAGCACCAAGGCCAGGTATGGGGGGTGAACTTTGTGTACAGCGGAGACTTCCAGGGTGTGGTGCAGACCAGCCAATACGGCGATGTGCGGGTGCAGATGGGGCTAAACCCTCTGACCTTTGGCTGGAATTTGGAGCCGGGACAGCGTTTTGTCAGCCCCGAGTGCGTACTGGTCTACTCCAGCGCCGGACTCAACGGTATGTCTCATACCTTCCACCGCCTGTACACCCAGCGGCTGTGCCGGGGCCCCTGGCGGGACCGGGTTCGCCCCATCCTGCTCAACAGCTGGGAGGCCTTTACCTTCTCCATTGACGAGGGAAAGTGCATCTCCCTGGCCAAACAGGCAGCTGAGCTGGGTATGGAGCTCTTTGTGTTGGACGACGGCTGGTTCAAAAACCGAGTGGATGACCGCCGTGCCCTGGGGGACTGGGTGGCAGACCCGGTGAAATTTCCCCACGGTCTTGGCTCCCTGGCCCAGGGAGTGCGGGATGCCGGGGTGGACTTTGGCATCTGGTTTGAGCCGGAAATGGTAAGCTATGACAGCGATTTGTACCGCAGCCACCCGGACTGGGTCATCCGCAGCCCCTTCTACGACCCGGTACTCAGCCGCTCCCAGCTGGTGCTGGATTTGTCCAACCCTGCGGTGTGCGATTACCTGGTCCAGGCGGTGTCGGCGGTGCTGGAGGAGACGCAGGCCAGCTATGTCAAGTGGGATATGAACCGACACATCACCGACCTGGGCTCGGCCTGGCTGTCCACGGGTCAGCAGCGGGAGCTGTCCCACCGGTACATGCTGGGTCTGTACCAGGTGCTGGATCAGCTGAACCAGCGCTTCCCCCAGGTGCTCTTTGAGGGCTGCTCCAGTGGCGGCGGACGGTTCGACGCCGGTATGCTCCACTACATGCCCCAGACCTGGGCCAGCGACAACACGGATGCGGTATGTCGCCTCCAAATTCAAGCAGGCACCAGCCTGCTCTTCCCCCCTGTCACCATGGGCTGCCATGTGTCCGCCGTGCCCAACCACCAGACCGGGCGGGTGACCTCCCTGCAAACCCGATTTGCCGCAGCCCTGGGCGGCAATCTGGGCTATGAGATGGACATCCGCACCCTGACCCCGGAGGAGCAGGAGGAGGTCAAAGGGCAGATTCACACCTATAAAGCCCTGCGGGAGACGGTGCAGCATGGCACCTTTTACCGCCTTCTGGACCCCCAGCAGCACAACGACGGGGGATGGAACATCGTCTCCCAGGACGGCAACACCGTGGTGTGCTGCCAGTATCGCATCCTGGCCGACCCCCTGCGGCGCACCACCGTGGTGCATCTGCAAGGTCTGGACCCAGAGGCCACCTACCGCCGCCAGTCCGACGGGGTGTGCTTTGGCGGAGATGAGCTGATGTACGCCGGGCTCAGTGACCAGCCGGTGCGCCAGGATTTTGTCCATGTGCTCTCCGTCTTTGAAAAGGTAGCAGAGTAATCCTCCCTCTCAGGCCTGCCGAACCTGCCGACGGTATTCCCGGGGCGACACCCGCTTATACTCCCGGAATTTCCGGATGAAGTAGCTCTGGTTGTCAAAGCCCACCTCCATGGCGATTTGGGCAATGGAGGTGTCCTGCTGGGCCAGCATCTGCGCTGCCCGCTGGATGCGGTAACAGTTCAAAAAGGCAATGGGGGACATCCCCGTTGCCTTGTGGAAAAAGTGACAGAAATAAGGAGGGCTGAGATAGGCCTGCTGGGCCAGCTCCTGCAACGTCAGCGGCTGGGCATAGTTGTCCTGCATATAGCTGATCACCCGCTTGAGCTTGGTCCAGCTCTCCTCCTGTCGGCTGGAGTGGGCCACATCTGTGAAGGCCTGGGCCTGATACAGCTGCTCCAGCACCTGTAAAATCTGAATTTTGATGTGCAGGGCGTAGCACGGGGGCTTGGCATGGTAGCACTGGATGAGCTCCCGCAGGCAGGCGGCAATGTCCCCCCTGGTCTCCACAGGCAAATCCTTGGACAGGGTGGGAAAGGCCAGCAAGCGGTTGGTGATGGGTCGAATAAACTGATGCTCACAGGAGTCGTACCGCTCAAAATCCAGAAACTCTGCCCGAAACACGATGGCGTGGTGCAGCGACTCCCCTTCCGAGCGGATCTCGTGGAGTTCCTCGGCATTGATGAAGCAGAACTCTCCCTCCTGCAAGGTGTAGCTTTTTCCCTGTATCCGCAGGTCCAACACGCCGGTTTCGGCATAAATCCACTCCAATTCCTCATGCCAATGGGGAGCAACACTATAAAAACCATCCTTATCGTGGTGGGAATAGACATGCAGCGGATAAAAGGTTGTGCCGTGGGTGCGTTTTTCCCGGAGATTCATGGCCATGTAGCATCCTCTCATAATCGTAATATTGTGTTATTTATGGGCAATATTGTGAAAGTATTACCTACTGCCATATATTATACTATATTTACAAAAATCAAACAAGAGAGCGGGATGAATTTGGAGTATAACTGGTGGAAAAACAGTGTAGTTTATCAGATTTACCCCAGAAGCTTCTGTGACAGCAATGGGGACGGCGTGGGTGACCTCAACGGAATACGGTCAAAATTGTGGTATTTGGAACAGCTGGGTGTGGACGTACTCTGGCTGAGTCCCGTGTACTGCTCTCCCAACGCAGACAACGGATATGACATCTCCGACTACTACGACATTCAGCCCGAATACGGCACCATGGAGGACATGAAACAGCTGCTGGATGAGTGCAACCAACGGGGTATGCGGGTCATTATGGACCTGGTGGTCAACCATACCTCCGACGAGCACACCTGGTTTCAGCAGTCCCGCAGCAGCAAGACCAACCCCTACCGGGACTTTTACATCTGGCGGCCGGGGAAGGACGGCGGCCCTCCCAACGATTTGTCCTCCAACTTTGGGGGCAGCGCCTGGGAGTACGACCCGGAGACCCAGGAGTATTACCTTCATTTTTACGGCAAAAAGCAACCGGATCTCAACTGGAGCAATCCCCGGCTGCGTCAGGAGATTTGGAAGATGATGAATTTCTGGATCGACCTGGGCATCGGCGGGTTCCGCATGGACGTCATCGACCTCATTGGCAAGGACCCCGACCAGGGTATCCGGGAAAACGGCCCCAAGCTCCACGAATATCTCCAGGAGATGAACCGGGAGACCTTCGGCAAACACGACCTGCTGACGGTGGGCGAGTGCTGGGGGGCCACCCCGGACATCGGGCGGCTCTATTCCGACCCGGACCGCCACGAGCTGAGCATGATCTTCCAGTTTGAGCAAATTCAGCTGGACAAACAGCCCGGCGGCCACCGCTGGGATTTGAAGCCCCTGGAGCTGCCCGATTTGAAGGCGGTGTTCACCAAGTGGCAAAAGGAATTGGATGGCCACGGCTGGAACAGCCTGTTTTGGAGCAACCACGACCTGCCCCGCATCGTCTCCCGCTGGGGCAACGACGGGGCATACCGGGAGGCGTCGGCCAAAATGCTGGCCACGGTGCTCCACGGCATGAAGGGCACCCCGTATATCTACCAGGGAGAAGAACTGGGCATGACCAACATGCCCTTTGCCTCCCCCGACGATTTCACCGACATCGAAAGCCGCAACATCTGCCGGGAGCGGCGGGCAGCTGGTTACTCAGAAGAGGACATTCTCACCTCCCTGCGCGCCAAGGCCCGGGACAACGCCCGTACCCCCATGCAGTGGTCCCAGGAGCCCCAGGCCGGGTTTACCACCGGCACCCCCTGGTTCCCGGTCAACCCCAATTACACCCACATCAACGCCCAACAAGCTCTGGATGACCCCGATTCCATCTTCTATTACTATCAAAAGCTGGTGGCTCTGCGCAAACACGCCCCCATCCTCACCCAGGGCAGCTATGAACTGCTCTGCCCCCAGGACCCGGACGTGTACGCCTACTTGCGCCGTTGGCTGGGTCAGACCTGGCTCATCCTGTGCAACTTCCATGAGACCACCGCTTCCTTCTCCTACCCCGGACAGGGTAAGACCATCCTGTCCAACTACTCCCAGCCGGAAACCCGGGATTTGAACCATGTATCCCTCCGCCCCTACGAGGCGGCAATATATCAAATTCAAGAAAGCGAGGAATCCCTATGACAAAGGAAGAGAGCTACCTGTCCACAGCGCAGCAGTTGCTGGAATTGGTAGGCGGCAAAGAGAACGTCGTCAGCGCAGCCCACTGCGCCACCCGTCTGCGACTGGTGCTGAAGGATGAGAGCCGAGCAAACGTGGAAGAGATCCTCAAGCTGGATCTGGTGAAGGGCCAGTTTGCCAGCGGCGGACAGTTCCAGATCATCATCGGCAGCGGTACCGTAGACGAGGTGTACAAGCGCTTCATCCAGGTGGCGCAGCTGTCTGAGTCCACCAAAAGTGAGGTCAAAAAGGACGCTGACCAGAAAATGAACCCGGTGCAGCGGCTCATCAAGGCCCTGTCCGACGTGTTCGTCCCCCTCATCCCCGCCCTGGTGGCCAGCGGTCTGCTCATGGGTCTGAATAACGTGCTGACCGCCACCGGCCTGTTCTTCCCCGACCAGTCCCTGGTCCAGGCCTACCCCAACCTGGCGGACGTGGCCTCCATGATCAACACCTTCGCCAGCGCAGCCTACGCCTTCCTGCCCATCCTGATCGGCTTCTCTGCCACCAAAATGTTTGGCGGAAACCCCTATCTGGGCGCCGTCATGGGCATGATCATGGTCTCCGGCGACCTGCTCAACGCCTACAGCTATGGTACCGCTGTCACCGAGGGCACCATCCCCTACTGGAATATCTTCGGTCTGGCCATCGAAAAGGTGGGCTATCAGGGCACCGTCCTGCCAGTGCTGGCCGCATCCTTCATCCTGGCCTGGATTGAAAAGCGGCTGCACAAAGTCATTCCCGAGGCTCTGGACAACCTGCTCACCCCCCTGCTCACCATCATGATCACCGGCTTTGTCACCTTCACCCTGGTGGGCGGCATCATGCGCACCGCCGGCGACCTGCTCACCACCGGCCTGCTGTGGCTCCACGACACTCTGGGCGTTGTAGGCGGCATGATCTTCGGTCTGCTGTACGCTCCCCTCACCCTCACCGGGATGCACCACAGCCTGCTTCCCATTGAGATTCAACTCATTGCAGCGGGAGGCTCCTTCCTCATGGGCATTGCCTGCTGCAACAATGTGGCCCAGGGCGGCGCAGCTCTGTGTGTGATGCTGCGCTCCCGGGATAAGAAGCTCAAGAGCATGGCCGGTACCGCTGGCGTGTCCGCTCTGCTGGGCATCACCGAGCCCGCCATGTTTGGCGTCAACCTGAAACTGCGCTACCCCTTCTACAGCGCCATGCTGGGCTCTGCCCTGGGCTGCGCCTACGTCACCCTGACCAACGTGGTGAACATCTCTCCGGGCGCTGCTGGCATCATCGGCTTTATCTGCGTGCTGCCTCAGTGCATGGTCAACTGTATCATCGGCGTCATGATCTCTCTGATATCTGCCTTCCTCATTACCCTGGTTATGTCCAAGTCCTCCCGCTTCAACAAAGCTGCGGAGGAGTAATCACTCCCTCTCCTGTGAAAATAGCCTGTTGCAGCCGATGCAATGGGCTATTTTCCGTTTTTCGTCTCAATGTTCACCCCGGTGTAGTAGTGGGTCAGGATATCCTGCCACCCGCTCCCCTCTGCGGCCATGGCGTTGGCCCCGTACTGGCTCATGCCCACCCCGTGGCCATACCCAGTGACGGAAAAGGTGAATTTGTCCCCCTGATAGGTGACCTGAAAGCAGGCCGAGCGCAGGCCGAACAGGGTGCGCACCGCCCCCCCGGACAGCTCCACACCCCCCACCTTCATGCTCCCCACCCGCCCCGAGGCGGTGAGGGTCATCCCCGACAGCCACCCCGCCGGGTCCCCGGAGAGGTCGGCATCGGGGTAGGCCTCCTTCACCTTCTTCTCCACCTCCTCCCGGGTGAGGGTGACAGTGGAGTAGTAGTTGGGCACCTCCTCCCCCTCAGGGCTGGACACGGACACCAGGTAGGGCAGGCTGTTGCCCCACACCGCCTGGGCGTCCTCGGTGGAGGCAGTGGAGGAGGAGAAGAACACCGCCTGAATAGGCTTGCCGTCGTAGGTCATCACCTGCCCGGCGGTGTCGGAGACCGCCTGGGTGATCTTCTCGGTATAGCTCTGGGCGTTGTCTTTCCAATTCTCTTTGGCCTTCTGGGGGTCTATGTAGGCCTGACAGCACCCGGAGTCGGCGCAGATGTCCGCTTTCTGGTCCTTGTGGGAGTTGGACCCCATTTTCCACAGGGAGTAGGTGCGAGCACACACCGCCTGGGCCCGCAGAGCCTGGGGCTCAAAGGAGGCGGGCATCTCGGCGGCCACCACCCGCCACAGGTAGTCGGCCATGGTCATCTCCTCCACCTTCCCCTCCCCCACCAGCACCCGCACCTTCTGGCTGTTGTCCCAAGTCTCCTCTGCCTGGGCGGTCTGGGACACCACCGGGGTGGGGTTGGCGGGCAGAGTCTCCAGCTTCCCCTGCTCCCCCCCAGCCTGTCCCAGGGCCAAAAGGGGAAATAAAAACAGGGTTGCAACTCCCATCAGTACCCCTGCAGCGAAAATCCGGGTGGCCTCCCGGTCTATGGGCCATCGTCCCACATGCCTCTCCTC
This sequence comes from uncultured Oscillospiraceae bacterium, assembly GCA_944385445.1. Taxonomy (GTDB): domain Bacteria; phylum Bacillota; class Clostridia; order Oscillospirales; family Oscillospiraceae; genus Enterenecus. The sequence continues at coordinate 13,427 of CALWXF010000001.1, read as the reverse complement.
CTCGTTTCGTCTTGACTGTTGCACTTTAATCCGCTATACTGAATAGAAACCGCCCACGGCCCACTCCGGGCCATTCCACCCCCCGGCGATTTAGGAGGTGCACCATGTATTCCATCAATTCCTTTGACCTCATGGACGGGCGTTCCCTGTCCTTCCTTCAACATATATGCGGCGAGTATGCCCCTCAGCACCAGATCCCTGCCTCTCTGTATGAGAAGTACGGGGTGAAGCGGGGGCTGCGCAACGCCGACGGCACCGGTGTCATGGCGGGCATTACCAACATCGCCAACGTCCGTGGCTACTACCTCCAGGACGGCGAGCGTGTTCCCGCCCCCGGTCAGCTCATCTACCGTGGCATTGACGTGTGCCAGCTCATTGAGGGCTTTTTAAAAGAGGGCCGCTTCGGCTACGAGGAGACCGCCTATCTGCTCCTCTTCGGCTCTCTGCCCTCCAAGGAGGAGCTGTCCACCTTCTGCGGTATGCTCAACCACTACCGCAATCTGCCCCCGGGCTTCACCGAGGACATGATTTTGAAGGGGCCCAGCCGGGACCTGATGAACAAGCTGGCCCGCTCCACCCTGTCCCTGTACTGCTACGACCCGGACCCGGACAACAACAACCTGGACGTGGAGCTGTTCCAGGCCATCCAGCTCATCGCCCGGTTCCCTGTCATTGTAGCCCACGCCTACGCCTGTAAGCGCCACTACTTCGACAACGAGTCCCTGGTGCTCCACCGGCCCCAGGACGGGCTGAGCGTGGCGGAGAACTTCCTGTGCTCCATCCGCCCGGACAAGAAGTTCAGCGAGGCCGAGGCCCGGCTGCTGGACCTGTGCCTGGTGCTGCACATGGACCACGGCGGCGGCAACAACTCCGCCTTCGCCTGCCGTGTCCTCTCCTCCTCCGGCACCGACATCTATTCCGCCATTGCCGCCGCCGTAGGCTCTCTGAAAGGCCCCCGACACGGCGGCGCCAACAAGAAGGTCATGGAGATGTTCGGCCACATTGAGCGGGATGTGAAGGACTGGTCCAGCGACGACGAGGTGGCCGCCTACTTAGAGAAGATTCTCAAGAAGGAGGCGGGAGACCGCTCGGGGCTCATCTACGGCATGGGCCACGCCATCTACACCCTCTCCGACCCCCGTGCTGTGATGCTCAAGCGCTTTGCCCGGGAAGTGGCCGAGGAGCGGGGCTTTGTGGAGGAGCTGGAGCTGTTTGAGCGGGTGGAAAAGCTGGCCCCCGAGGTGTTCCACCGGGTTACCGGCCAGAACAAGGTCATGTGCGCCAACGTGGACCTATACTCCGGCCTGGTGTACAAGATGATGGGCATTCCCCCCGAGCTGTACACCCCCCTGTTTGCCATCGCCCGCATTGTGGGCTGGTGTGCCCACCGGGTGGAGGAGGTCTACAACCCCTCCGGCCGCATCATCCGTCCCGCCTACAAGGCGGTGTGTCCCATGCGGGACTATGTGCCCCTGGAAAATCGCTAATACAAAAAACGAGAGCCAATGCAGGCCCAAAGGGTCTGTGTTGGCTCTTTTTTGTGTGCTGCAATGATTCCTCAGGCGCAGGTTTCCTCCCCTGGCGAGGGGAGACGCGCTCCGCTGGGGTGACTTTCTGCCGCCAGAAAGTCACCAAAGACCGCCAAAGGCGGGGCCTTCCCCCGCCTTGTGGAATCCACCCCGCCGGTACTGGTCGGAGCGTGCACCTTCCTCTGTTCGGCCCCTGGCCTGGTGGCGTCACATAGATGGCGTGGAAATTCTACCGAAAGTACCTACTCCTCTGTGTGGCTGTCCTTCTATTGCCGGGTCCTTACCCCGGTGTGCAACTGTTCCAAGTTGCCGGAAGCCTGGCTCCCGGCGGCGGGAACGCCGCTTCTCCAAGGTAGGCCCGGACATGGAAACCACCCAGCCATAGGGCCAGCTGCCCAAGATAGCTTGGTGTGGTGGCACAAACAGGAGCCACAGCAAGGGTGACGGGCCGACCATAGCCTTGACGCAGTTCCAGCCTCGTACCCCAAGGGGGGTCCTTAGGGGGGAACGCCCTAAGTGGCTTTTTGCCCATTTTGGCCAGTCAAAATGGGCCCCAGCGGAGCGTCCCCACCGGGGGCGCTGGTTTCTGCCCAGGAAATTGGAGAAGAAAACATCTCTCAAAACAGCAAAAAAGTACGGTCAGCCGAAACTGACCGTACTTTTGGGTATGCAGTTGGGAATTAGCTGCGGCGACGGCGCACCACCACGGTGGTACCCATCAGCAGTGCAGCGGCGGCCAGAGCGGCCACATAAACCATCAGCTGGGCGCTGTCCCCGGTCTGAGGCACGTTCTCGGGCTTCTCAGTGGTCTGAGGCTTGTCGGTAGTCTCAGGCTTCTGAGAGGTCTCGGGCTTGTCGGTGGTCTCGGGAGCGCCACCGGCGGTGAGCCCGTCCATGGCGGCGGTGAGAGCAGCCACGGCGTCATTGACCTTGGCCTGATCGTCCTCGGTGAGGCTGTTGTCAGCCATCACAGCCTGGGCGTTGGCCAGAGCCACACGGAAGGTGGCCACGGACTGGGCGGTGTAGCCGGACAGGTCCATGCTCTCAGCCTGGTTGACCAGCTCTTCCAGGATGGACTTGTCCGCCTTGAAGCGCTGGGCCAGGATGGCGTTCAGCAGAGCATCGGCGGCCTGGTCCACATCGTTCTGAAGGGCGTCGCCGTCGGCCATCACAGCCTTAGCCGCCTCCAGAGCGTCCACCAGCTGCTGCCAGTTGGCCTGGACGTACTTGTCGGCGTTGGCCACCATGTGGTCAGCACGGGCGATGAGCAGCTCCAGCATGGTCTTGTCGCCCTGCTTCAGGCCCAGAGCCCAGATGCCCTCCAGCAGGTTGTCCCAAGCGGTGTTCACCTGCTCCTGGGTGGCGTTGGGGTTGTCCAGCACGGCCTTGGCCTCATCCAGGGCCTTCTGGAAGGCGTCCACAGCGGCCTGCACCACACCGGTGGTGTCCAGCTTCACGGCGTAGTCATAGGTCTTTTGCAGCAGAACCTTGTTGGCCTCCTGAGCGCTGCCCTCCAGGGTCACGGTGACGGAGGCGGTGAGGGTCTCGGGCACGGTGACGCCGGGGATGGCGGTGAGAGTGCCGGTGATGGTCTGAGCCTGGGTGGAGGCGGGGTCATAGCCCTCCTCATTCCAAGTCACAGCCAGAGGAGTCTTGACCTCGCCGTCCAGAGTGACCAGGACGGTGCCGGGCAGACCCAGCTGGTCAAAGGCGGTGCCCACGGCGGCGGTCACGCCCTGCTGGTCGGCCACAGAGACAGCCTCCAGGGCGGTGCCCAGGGCAAAGCCGGTGGAGTTGATCCACAGACCGTCGGTGGTGCCGGCGGTGAGGCGGATGCGCACATAGCGGGTCAGGCCGCTGAGAGCGTCGTTGGTGGTGGTGCCTGCCACGCCATTGGTCAGATGGTCCACAGCGGTGGTCCAGTTCTGGCCGTCGGTGGACAGGTCGATGGCGTACTTGTGGGTGCCGTCGTTGTTCCAGGTCAGGGACACAGCGGCGATGTTGTACAGGCCTTCGGCGTCGAACTGCCAGGCAGGAGCCTGGTCGTCCGCAGCGGGAATCCAGTACTTGGCGGGATCGCCGTCGTTGCCGTAGGCGGGGTCAGAGCCCTCAGCAGAAGAGGTGGCAGAGGTGGGAGCGCCGTAGTCCAGACGGATGGCCTCGCCCAGAACCTTGCCGTACACTTCCAGCTCGGCGATCTCCGCCCACTGGTTGGAGGTGCCGCCCTTGTAGGCCTTCAGGTTGTTGACCTTCACGTAGCGGGCAGCGCCGCTGAGCTCCACGGTGGCGGTGACGTTGGGGTTGTTGTCCCCCTGGTCCATGTCGGACCAAGTGGCCATGTCATACCAGGTGGTACCGTCCAGAGAGCCCTGGATGGTGAAGGAGTGGCGAATGGGGATTCCGCCGGTGTCGCCGGGATTGGCCCAGGCGAAGGTGAGGGAGGCCCCAGTGAGCTGGTAGGCCTGGCCCAGGTCCACCTGATACCAGGCGGGGCTCATGGCGCCGGAGTTCCAGAAGGTCTCCACGTTGCCGTCCACGGCCAGAGCGGGATCGGACCCGGCATTGGTGGTGGAAGCCTTGGCGGTCTTGCCCAGGGCCACGTTGTCGGTGTAGCCGGTGCCGCTGACCTCACGCAGGCAGGGCCACAGGTTGCTCTTGGGGCAGTTGAGGTAGATGCGCACATAGCGGCCCTGCTGACCCACGGTCACAGTGGCACGGTCGGCGCTGGTGGTGAGAATGCCGTCGTCGGGGATGGTGTAGCCCTCAAAGTTGGGGTCATCGGACACGGCCACATGGAACTTCCAGTCACCAGCGGCGTCAAAGATGATCTCCATCTCTTCCACGGTGTAGTCGCGGCCCAGGTCCACCTGCCACCAGTGGGTGCCGAAGGGGTCGCTGGGGCTGGGGTTCTTGGCGCACCACTTGGTGGAGGTGTCGCCGTCGTTGGCCCACTCCGCCTTCTCCTCGCCCTGGGCGTTGATGTTGATGGAGCTGGCAGAGGCGGTCTTGTTCAGGAAGATGTTCACGGGAGCGGCGGGGGGCTCGGGATGCACAAAGCCGGTCTCGTCGGCGTCGCCGCCCTCGGGCACTTCGGGCAGGCCCTCCACGGTCTGGGTGGGGATGGTGATGGTGGCGGCGGTGAGCCCGTCACAGGTGGCCTTCAGGGTGATGTCACCCTCGCCACGGGTGGAGCGCACCCACACGGCCCACTGACCGCCCCGCACCTGGACGGCCTTCTCGCCGATGACGAAGCCGGGGCCCTCGGTGGTGAAGTTGATGGTGTGGTTGGCGGTGTTGACCACGGTGCCGTTTTCATCCCGCACGTCCACCCACACCAGCTTGGCGGTGCTGCCGTCCAGCTTCAGGGCCTCGTCGTTCTCGGCGGTGAGGGTGATCTGGGAGGCGGTGCCGGGGGCCTGGCGGATGTAGGTCTCCACAGCCTCACCGTTGAGGTAGGCCACCGCTTTCAGGGTGCCCTTGCCGGGGGTGTAGCCGCTGAGATCGAAGGTGAAGGGGGGATGCTCCAGATTCTCGGTGGACACATAGGCACCGGAGTCGGCCGTGGGATAGCCGGTGGGGTTGTCGGTGTCACCGTGGGGCGCCCACATCTCGGTGTCGGGGGTCTGACGGGCGATGAGCTGGTCGTCCAGATACAGCTCCACCTCGTCACAGTTGGAGTACACCCGCACCTGGTCGGGGGAATCGCTGGCCCAAGTGTTGGCGATGTACACCATGGCGCCGGTGTCCAGACCGTACTTGGACATGTCCAGGTTGGGGTCAGTCTGGGACTGGAAGAAGTAGGCGCCGTGCTTGGCAATGCGGGCCACGTCTACCACGCCGCAGAAGGTGAGCTTGTCCACGTCAAAGCCGGCGTAGTCGGCGTAATCCCAGTAGGCAGTAGCGCCGTACCAGGACTGGCCACGGTTAAAGGCAAAGGAGGACTGGATGTTGTCACACTGGGTGAGCATTCCCTTGTCGCCGCCCTCGGCGTCCGGGTAATGCTTGGGCTCCCGGGTGACACGGGTGGTGGAGTCAAAGCCGCCGAAGTTCCAGTCGCCGTACTCGCTGACGATGACAGCCTTGTTGGGATATCGGGAAGCGTCGCCCACCACGTTGGCCTGGGGAGTGCCCACGCCGACGTCAAAGATGTTCCAGTTGGTCCAGCCGCTGGTGTAGGCCTTGGAGTCGCCCACCTCGGGGTACTCTTCCTTCACCAGGTTGTGCATGCTCTGGGCCCAGGCGGCGGTGAAGCCACTCTCATTGAGGCTGGGCTCCCAAGCCACCACGGAGCAGTGGTTGCGGTTGACCCGCATCTGGTCCCGCATCTGATCGTAGGTGTTGTTTTTGAATGCGTCAGAGTCGTTGTAGTACTGCCAGCCCGCCAGGCAGTCCAGCACCGCCACGCCGTAGCGGTCGCAGGCCTCGTAGAAGGCGGGGTCGTGGGGGTAGTGGCTCATGCGGATGAAGTTGAAGCCGTACTCACGGAGCCGCTTCACATCTTCAAAAATGGAGTCGTTGCTCTGGGCGTTGCCCAGCATGTAGGTCTCGGAGTGGAGGTTGGTACCCACCAGCTCCACACGCTCGTCGTTGATGTAGCAGCCGTCCCGCTTCCACTCCACCTTGCGGATGCCGTAGGTGGTCTCCACGGTGTCGATGACAGCGCCGTCCATCTTCAGGACAGAGCGCACGGTGTACAGCTCGGGGGTGTCCACAGACCACAGGCGGGGGTTGGACACGGTGAGGTCCTGGTTGAAGGTGTACTTCTCACCGCCGGCCACGGTCTGGGTGTCCTCCTTGGAGGCCACCACGCTGTCCCCGTCCACGATCTCGGTGACCATGGTCACAGAAGCGTCCTCAGAGCCGCTGTTCTCCACCTGGGTCTTGGCGTTGACGGTGGCGGAATCTTTGGCCACGCTGGGAGAGGTGAGGAACACGCCGCCACCGGCCACGGTGTCGGACTCGATGGCGTCGGTGATGTGCACATCCCCGGTGACGGTGACATACACGTCCCGGTACAGGCCGCCAAAATACTGGAAGTCGGGGTTGGTCTTGCCGGGGGCAAAGGAGGTGTTGGGACGGGTGTCCAGCTTCACCGCCAGCACGTTCTCCCCGTCAAACTTCACCTTGTCGGAGATGTCAAAGGCGAATTCGGTGTAGCCGCCCTGGTGGACGCCCAGCTCTTCGCCGTTGAGCCACACGGTGGCCTCCTGCATGGCACCCTCAAAGGTGAGGATGATCTGCTGGCCCTCCATGGCGGGGTCCATGGTGAAGTGACGGCGATACCAGAAAATACCAAGGTCCTTCTGGAGGTAGTTTTCCGGGGTATACTGGATGGTGCTGTGGGGAGCGTTGACGTACAGCCACTGGCTGTCGTCGGCGTCCACCTGGTCAGCACCCGTCCAGTCTCCATCGTAGAATCGCCAGTCGTTGTTGAAGCTGAGAACGGTTCTCCCGCCCTGGCTGGTGCCGCTCTGGGCGGCGGCACCACTCTGGGCCGAAGCGGTGGTGACGGCGGGGAGCATCCCCAAGAGCATCACCGCAGTGAGGGCCAGTGCCAGGAATCGTTTTGCAAAGCGTCGCATGTCTGTTCTCCTTTCCTTGTATCCATATCTTTCGGTGCGGTGGGAGTGATTCTCCGTCCCCTTCCTTCTTCTCCCAAACTACAACCGATACTTTATGCAATTCTACCACATCCCCCTGTCCCCTTCAATTCGCTTTTTACTAAAAATAAAATCCCGTTATTCGTATATAATACACGAATTCTTGCACGTTTTTACAAAACTTTTTTACCCCTCATAAAAGAAAATGTTGTACCTAAGAGGTAACGTAAAACCCCCGAGACCGGGTTTTCCCGGTCTCGGGGTCGAACATTTCACCTGTGCGGAATGGGCCGTAGGCTTAGCCTCTGCGCTTGCGAGCCACAGCGGCATCCACCTTGGCCTGATCGTCCTCGGTGAGGCTGTTGTTGTACAGCCACTGGGTGTCCAGATAGTCGTGGTAGTAGGGACCCACCAGGCCGGGACGGGTCACACCGGGGACAATATAGAGCATGGTGTCGTCGGTGTTGATGATGTCATAGCCCGCCTGGATGATGGCGTTGGGATTGGCCCAGCCCACGTTCCACACGTTCATCTGCACGCCCTCGCTGCGCACGGGGGTGGTGCCGGGCCGCATGGACAGGCTGCCCCACAGACGCACAGTGCGGCCAGAGTCCTGGATAAACTTCAGCATATCGTCGGTGTACTTGCGGAAGTCCTCTTTGTACTTCTCGTCGTACTCGTCGGTGCCCACATGGATGATGGTGTCCTGGTCAAACACGGGGTCCTCGCCGGTCATGTACTCGTTGAAAATGGACTGGACGAAGGAAATGGTCTCGTCATACTTGGTGTGGAGGTTCAGGTGGTCCACACCGGCCAGGGTCTCCTCATAGATCAGGTCGGGGCGCACCTTGGTCAGGGCCAGAGAGTGGGCGGGGGTGTCGAACTCGGGCACGATGTCAATGCCCAGAGCCCGGCACTCCTGGATGAGGGAGCGCATCTGATCCTTGGTGTAGTACATGTCCTTGCTGGTCAGGTCAGCCTGGTTCAGGCCGCCCTCCTTGATGGTGGACTCCAGACGGAAGCCGGAGTAGGCCTTCTTGGCAATCTCCACGGTGGCGTTGGGGTTGCATTCCACAGATGCCACAAAAAAATACCGCCGTTCCCGCCCCCACCATGGGGGACGGAAACGGCGGCGAGGGGTCAGCGGTTCACGGAACAGGCCATGCGGTGATAGGTGTGGCGGATGCCACGGATGGCCACAGAATAGGCCTGGATGTTCTCCGGCAGGGACATACCTGCGTAGCCCGCATCCCCCAAATGGTGAATATCGGTGCCGGTCATCTTGCACATCAGGGCAAGCTGGCGAATGGTGTCCACGTCCGCCCCCTCCTGAGAGGTGCCGATGGCGGTGATGGTCAGGCAGCCCAGGGAGTGGGCGTGGGTGACCAGGCCTCTGACATACTCCATGGTGATGCCGGGGACGGTGCCGGGGGCGGGCAGAAGGATGATGTCCGCCCCGGCCTGGGCGAAGGCGTCAATGTCGGCGGTGGTGATGATGTGCTCGGCCCCCTCGGTGAGGATGCCGGAGGCGTGCATCTTGCCAGCGGCCAGAATGAGCCGGTCCCCCAGCTCCGCCTTGTACTCCTTCAAGGTGCGCACAATGGCCTCATTGGTCACACCCACCCCGGGATTTCCGGTGAGGAGGATGAAGTTCACCCCCATGTCTGCGGCCCGGCGGGCATTTTCCAGGGTGGCCTTCCGCCCGTCGGTCATGGCCCACAGGTCCCCCTCCTCCTGCTCCAGGGGCTGGTCCACCGGCTCCAGGTTGATGCCGATGGGGCGGCCGGTGAGGGCCTTGAGTTTGGCCACCACCGACCTGGGCTCGCACTTGGGCAGGCCCTGGATGACGGGTTTTTGTACGTCAAACATGTTCAACAGCAGAATATCCGCCCCCATGGCGGCGGTAAACTCGGCGTTGGTGACGTTGCCCAGCATAGGCTGGATATAGCCGATGGACTCGCAGGCCAGCACCCGGCCCTCCGAGCCGGCAATGGAGGCCAGCAGCTCCTCCTTGTTCATGGTGCGAAAGTCCGAGGCGGTACAGTCAAGCAGTCGTTTCATGACAGTCTCTCCTTGTCGTTGGAATACGTTCATTATACCACACCTTGCCCCTCCGGCAAACTCCCCCTTGCCTTCTCCACCATTCTGGGGTATACTTTCTTGGATATCAACTGCCACCGGGTAGTGGAATGTAGCATGCATTCTTGGTTTGCGGCGTTAGGTCTTAGAAGCCGTAGACAAGGGTGCATTTTTTTGCGAACGTGCGAAAGGATGAAAGAAACATGGAAAAACAGCTCAGACGCTATCTGCTTCCCAACATTCTGGCCATGATCGGCACCTCCTGCTACATCCTGGCCGACACCTTTTTTATCTCCCTGTCCCAGGGCCCCAACGGCATCACCGCTCTGAACCTGGTGCTCCCCCTCTACGGGCTCATCTTCGCCCTGGGCTCCATGATCGGCATCGGCTCCGCCACCCGCTACGCCTTAGGCAAGGGGAGCAACGCCCCCGATTACCACCTCTACTTCTCCAACTCCATCATCTGGACTCTGTTGGTGGGGGCGGTGTTTGTGGCTCTGGGTGTGGCCGTGCCCGACGGAGTGCTGCGGCTGATGGGGGCGGACGAGACCATCTTACAGGTGGGCCACAATTACATCCGCATTGTGCTGTGTTTTGCCCCTCTGTTCATGCTCAACTTCACCTGTACCGCCTTTGTGCGCAACGACGGCGCCCCCCGCATTGCCATGGCCGCCACCCTCCTCAGCGGCCTGTTCAACATCCTCTTTGACTACCTGCTCATGTTCCCCTTAGGGCTGGGCATGACCGGGGCCGCCCTGGCCACCGGCTTCTCCCCGGTGGTGAGCATGTCCATCTGCCTGCTCCACTACCTCTCCCCCCGCAACACCATCCGCCTCACCCCCACCCTGCCCTCTCTGCGCCGCCTGCTCTCCGCCTGCCAGCTGGGGGTGGTGGCCTTTGTGGGGGAGATGTCCAGCGGCGTGACCACCATGGTCTTCAACTTCATCCTCCTACACCTGGCGGGCAATGCGGCGGTAGCCGCCTACGGCATTGTGGCCAACATCGCCCTGGTGGGGGTCGCCCTCTTCAACGGCATCTCCCAGGGGCTCCAGCCCCTGGCCAGCGCCTGCCACGGCTCCGGCGACACCCAGGGCCAGAGCCGCATCTACCGCCACTCCATGTTCATCGGCCTGTGTGTGTCCGCGGTGGTGGTGGCGGTGGTGGTGACCTTCGCCGGGACCCTGGTGGCGGTGTTCAACAGCCAGCACTCCGCCCAGCTGGCCGACTACGCCATCCCCGGCCTGCGCCTGTACTTCCTGGGCTTCCTCTTTGCCGGGGCCAACATTGTCAAATCCGGCTTCTACAGCGCCACAGGCCGGGGCAGAGAGTCCTCCATCCTGGCCCTGTGCCGGGGCGTGGTGGCCATTGTGGCCTTCGCCTTCCTCCTCTCCCACCTGTTTGGCATCACCGGGGTGTGGCTGGCCTTCCCCGCCGCCGAGCTGTTCACCCTGCTGCTGGGCCTGGTGCTGGGCAGACCCCAGGGGCTGGGCGCCCCCGATCCCCGGCCGGCTTGACCTGCAACGCGTCGGCACTATTGCCATTCCCCGGTTTGACACCTCCATCTACTTTATATATAATGACGAAACAGAAGGTCGTCCACGTCTAACAAGCAGAGGAGGAGAAGAACCCATGAAAAAACAACTCGCGGTATCATTCCTATCCCTATGCATGGCGGCAACCCTGCTTCCCATGGGGGCATTTGCCGCAGAAACCGACAAAGCCATCCTACCCGGCACCAGTGGCATTTCCGGCTACGACAGCCAGAACAGCTACGACTACCTCTACTACGGCCAGTGGGAGGACGCCCCCATTCAGTGGCGGGTCCTGGATGACCAGACCAACACCGGAGAAGAGGGCCTGTTTGTCCTCTCCGAGGGCTGTCTGGGCACGGGCAACTGGGGCGGCATTGATTTTGACACCACCCGCCCCCTGACCAAGGACTGGCAGGGCAGCAACGCCCAGGCCTGGTGTACCACCCTCTACACCGACCACTTCACCGCCGGAGAGCAGGGGGCTGTGCTGGCTACCACCAAGAGCGACGATGCCTATGACAGCGTCTCCACAACATTCAAGCCCTCCTTTGATGCGGTGGAACACATCCTGAACGGGGACAAGGTGTTCTTCCTCTCCGCCAAGGAGGCGGAGACCCCCGCCTATGGCTTTATCGACGACGCCTCCCGGGTGGCCAAATACTCCAACGGCAACGGTCTGTGGTGGCTGCGCTCCCCCAGAGCCAATTCCTCCGACAGCGTCGGGTACATCAACGGCGGCGGCTTCACCTACTATCAGTGGGTGGGCTCTGATAACATGGCACGTCCCGCCTTCAACCTGGACACCGACTCCGTGCTCTTCACCTCCGCCGCCGTGGGCGGCAAGGTGTCCCAGGGCACCATCTCCCCCATCGCCGCCTATACGGGCAGCGAGTGGAAGCTGACCCTGCTGGACGATACCCGCAGCAGCTTCACCGCCAAGGCCACCGCCAAACAGGGGGACACCATCACCATCTCCTATGAAAACGCCGTCACCGGAGCCAACGAGTATCTCTCGGTGATGATTGCCGACGCAGACGGCAGCTACACCCACTATGGCCGCATGCTCCACCTGGACGGCACCACCAACGGCGCCAGCGGGACGGTGAATCTGGACCTCTCCGGCCTGGACCTGTCCGGGAAGACCCTCTATGTCTTCAACGAGCAATACAACGGCGGGGCCAACGACGACACCAAGCTCACCGACTACGCCAGCGCTCTGGTCCCCATCTCCCTGGCAGACCCCTACAACGTGTGGATTTGCGGCACCCAGGTCACCAGTGACAACGCCTCGGATGTGTTGGGGGATGGTACCGTCACCTATGACCCCGCCACCCACACCCTGACCCTGAACGGTGCCACGCTGAACCAGACCCAAGAAGACAGCGCCATTTCCGTGGGCCAGTTCGATCAGGCTCTCACCATCCGTCTGGAGGGCACCAACACCATCTCCTCCATCGGCCTTGCCGTGGATTCCGCCTCCTCCCTCATCATCCAAGGCACCCAGGCAGGCAATCTCACCGCCCAGGGCGGTGTGCGCCTGGCAGATGGGGCCTCCCTGAGCTTCACCCACGCCAGCGGGACCTTGCTGGAGGTGAAGGCGAATGACGCCCACCTCCCCGGTTCTCCCTATGACGCCACCGTGGAGCTGGACGCCCAGGCCCTCCAGCTTCTGGCCGACGCTATCACCATCCGGGTGGGTACCCACGTCCATGCCGGCGGCACCGCCACCTGCCATGACCTAGCCGTGTGTGACGACTGTGGCCGGGCCTATGGCGAACTGAACCCCAACAACCACGTCTGGGAGGACACCTACACCGTAGACGTGGCCCCCACCTGCACCCAGGCGGGCAGCCAGTCCATCCACTGCCAGTTCTGTGACGCCACCACCGACACCCAGGAAGTACCCGCTCTGGGCCACAGCTTCACCCACTACGAGTACAATCACGACGCCACCTGCACCCAGAACGGCACCGAAACCGCCCAGTGCGACCGCTGCGACGCCACCGACACCCGGGAGAAGGCGGACAGCGCCCTGGGCCACACCGCCACCAAGGTGGAGGCCAAGGCCCCCACTTGTACCGAACCTGGCAACAAGGAGTACTGGCACTGTCCGGTCTGCGGCCTCTACTTCGACGACGAAGCCTTGACCCAGGAGATCACCCTGGAAGACACCGTCCTTGCCCCCAAGGGCCACGGTGAAACCGAGCTGAAGAACGCCAAAGAGGCCACCTGTACCGCCGAAGGGTACACCGGGGACAAGGTGTGCAAGGATTGTGGCACCGTGCTGGAGCATGGCAGAGCCATCCCCAAGCTGGCACACCACTATGTCAACGGCGTGTGCACCGCCTGCGGAGCCGCTGACCCCAATGATCCCAAGCCCACTCCTACTCCTACTCCCACCCCCGCACCGACACCTGCCCCCACCCAGAAGCCTAGCCAGCCTCCTCAGACGGGAGATTTCAGCAATCTGACCATGTGGATGTTGGCCCTGGCCCTCTCCGGCGGACTGGCCGCCGTGGTGGTGGTGCGGCAGCGGAAGAGAAGCTAAGCCATTTTCCCTCGAACATAGAGAAGACAAGCCCGGGCAGCATATACGCTGCCCGGGCTTGATCAGACTGTCGAAAAACTTCCAAAACGCCCCCGCATCTGGTAAAATGGTATCAGATGTGGGGGTGTGCTTTATGGAG